>PARE01000055.1 GCA_002709525.1 Magnetovibrio sp.
GACAAAAATGGGTTGATGGTCGGAGCCCTGAGCGGATTCGTCTACCCACATGCGCGCCACTTGGTCGACTAAGTCCGCGGTCATAAACGCATAATCGATGCGGACCATTCCGCTGTCGCTTCCGCAAGTCAGGCCGCCGTTTGGTTCGTTGTCGACAGCATGCCAGACGTCGATCAGTCCATCCAGGCGGCTGATACGGCCGTATTTGGGATCTTTGGAACCAACCAATAGCTCATACTCTGGATCTGAAGGCGTAAGGTTAAAATCGCCAAGGAAGATTGCACTTTGGGGCATGTCCACCAGAGGGCCGTCGGCGGTCCAGTGTTTGGAAGCCTTGCGTCCAGTGACCACACCGCCTTGGCTGGGCGTTTCGCGAAGGATTTGGTTCAGGGTACAAATCTGAGCCCGGCGCTCCGCGGCCGCAGCATGTCCTAGGTGTACGGAATAGACACGAACTGCGCCGAGGTCAGGCGTATCGATTACGCCTTCCAGTGTAGAGCGCTGCAAGGCCAACTGGTCGACCATACCGAACTTTGGTAGCAGATGATTACGGCTAGATTGTATTGGCCACTTAGATAGCAGCATATTGCCAAACTGGCGTCGTCGATTGGTCACCGTACCATCTTTGCCGACTGAGCTGGCGTCTAGGTTTACACCTCCCCCATAGACCCAGAAATGTTTTGGAAACAGATTGCCGATCGCAGCTGCCTGATCCATCAAGCCGGTTGAGGAGAAATAACGTTCGACCTCCTGGAGCGCGATTATATCGCAATTTCCTATCTCGGCGGCAATCCTCGCCAAATCAATCTTCTTGTCCTTACCAGTGCCGAACTGAATGTTATAGCTGCATAAAATCATTAGGTGTTTCTAGCAGTTTGCCGGAACCGGTGCCATACATGGCTATAGAAATTTACGTTGTGAGTATCAGCCGGCAGTGTTCGCTTTGCCCCGCTTTGCGGCCTTCGTTATAGCGCGCAGTTCTGCGAGGGTGATGCGGCCGTCGCCATTGGTGTCGAGCATTGAGAAGCGTGCCATACCCTTGGCTTCGTATTCATCGATGGAGATTCGGCCGTTTTTGTTACTGTCAAACCATGTAAAGCGACTAAGCCATGTTCTATCGTTGCGGAGTTCGCGAAGGCTCAATTGCTCGTCCCCGTCGGTGTCCATACGGGCAAATCGCTGGTAGCGAGCATTGTGCAGTTCATCGAGCACAATTGCACCGTTGCCGTCACGGTCCAGGGCGGCGAACCAGGCGGGAATATCGTCTGCCCGGGCAGGCATGGCCAAGATGACCAAGGTGAGCGCTAAAAACTTCTTCATGGTAACAAAAATCCTAGATATTAGACAAAATCCTAACATCTAATTGTAAATCAAAACCTAAGGCCCAAGGTGTACTGTTATGCGCTTCGGCGCTGCTGGCTAAGGACGCTGGAAAGACGGTAACATGAGGACGTGCTCTTGCGATTTGTTTAAAACGGCGCAAAAGGTAGGTTCAAGATAACCGAGGATGGCAAGGTTTTAGCAGATGACTAGCCCCGCACGGTTTTCTCTCTGGCTGGTATTCTCAACAATTTTGTCAGAGCTTGAAGAAAGAAGGTTTTTGTTCACCAACTTGTAGCAAGGTTGGAAGCAAAAACTACTAGAAAGGGGCAGCCTGCGGAACAATCACACCATATTGGTAGGACCTGTTCGGCGAGCACTAGCCCTTTCAAATAGAAAGTTAGATTGATGTAGCACGTTATGTGTCACGTCCCCAATGCCTTCGCCAGATCCTCCATGGAATGGCAGTCGACATCCCAGTCCTCCTCTGGTTCGAAATCACTGGTTTGATCAGGCCCGTACTCGTAAGGCCGACGAATGAAGGCTGTGCACATGCCGTGGGAACGCGCGGCCGTCAAGTCGTCATTGTGGGCGGCCACCATCATTATTTCGGCTGGCTCCAGGTTCAAGAGATCGATGGCGCCAAGATAAACCGCCGCGTCACGCTTATAGGCTTTGAACACGTCGGAGGAGAAGATAAAATCCCACGGTAGGCCGGCGCGCTTCCCCATGCCAGCCAAGCCGATTATTGATCCATTGGATAGCGTTCCAATAAGATAGCGCTGCTTCAATCGCGCCAGACCGGGTAGGCAATCGGGCCAAGGATCTAATTGGTGCCACCAAAGGTTCATGGCCTGGCGCTCGTCTTCTCCTAAGGCGCTATCCAAGCCAATGTCGGTGAGAATCTCATCCAAGCGCTCACGGTGAATTACATCGATAGGCGTCCACGACCGCTCGCCAGACTGTACCTGTGCCATCCCGGGTTTGTAGCCAGCGCGCCAAGCCCGCGCAAACGCATCCCAATTTGTCTCGGGGAGAGATTTCTCCCGAGCTAATTTCTCTCCTTTGCGGGCGATAGAACCGCGCCAGTCGGCGACTGTGCCGAAGGTGTCGAAAAGAAGGACTTTTACTCTCTCAAGGCTCATAGGTTCTCCTGATTGTAGTAGACGGTAACGTCTCCTCTCATCATCAACCATAGGATTTGGGAGAGCAATTTTCTTTCCTTTGACGCGCAGACTTTTGGCTTAGTTTCTATCCTTCGCCGAACCTCTGGATATAGATCAGTTTCTGCTGATCGACGTTTTGAACAGTCTCTTCGACGTCCGCATGGCTGGGGAGCGCGACGGATATATTGGCGGCGATCATCAATCCACGCATCATCGACAGTATGCTAAAGCTGCCGCCCCGACAGCATTGCCTTCATGTGAGGGGGCTGGGTGAAAAATCATCCCCGGAAGACTTCGGCCGATTGATCGCTGACCATGATTAAGTCCTGC
This sequence comes from Magnetovibrio sp., assembly GCA_002709525.1. Taxonomy (GTDB): domain Bacteria; phylum Pseudomonadota; class Alphaproteobacteria; order Rhodospirillales; family Casp-alpha2; genus UBA3470. The sequence goes on from PARE01000055.1 coordinate 2,817, forward strand.
AAAGACTAGAGCGATTGAACTTACAAAACTTGTAGACGAGGGCATCATCATTCCGATGGTTTTCGTATGATATTCGGTCTCGATAATTTATATAAATTGCAACTGATGATATTTTTTGGCCTTCTGACGTTGAACGAGGAGGAAAGAGTGAAAACGAAGATTGAGGAGTTTATAGCGATAGCTTTGCTAGCAATCGTCCTAGCTGGCACTACTGGACCCGCTGGGGCAGAGGAGCTGATCAAGCCGATCCGATCTGATGATGGGCTCTATCATCACGAATGGTTCAAGGAATCATTCCTTGATTTGAAAGACGACCTGCAGGAAGCGGATGAGGCGGGAAAACGCCTAGCCATCATTTTTGAACAGGTGGGCTGTATCTATTGTAAGAAAATGCAGACCGAAGTTCTGGCTCAGAAGTCCATTAATGACTTTGTGCGTAAGAGCTTCGAAGTGGTGCAGATGAACCTATGGGGAAGCCGGAATGTGACCGACTTTGACGGCAAGGTAATGTCGGAGAAAGCACTCGCAAAACGTTGGGGCGTAATCTTTACACCGACGATCGTATTCCTTCCTGAATTTTCCGCCCTGTCCCCAGGCACGCCAGGTCATGAGATTAAGGTGGCTAGCATGCCTGGCGCCTTTGGCGGGATGACGTTCAAGGCAATGTTCGAATGGGTTAAGGCGAAGGGTTATCAAGGGGATGAACATTTTCAGAAATATGTCATCTCAAAGATGAACGAGCGTCGCGCGCAATAGGGCGTCGTGACAAAGCCATTAATCGCCGGTTATGTCGTCGCGCTGTTCGGCCCAAAAGAAGTAGCTCGAAAACACCTCGACTTGGTCAGCGGTTTTGGTCGCAGTCATGTGTCAACAGGTGATGAAACTTGTGCAAAACTATTTCGTGATCCTCGCTGACGCTTGGAAACATGGCTTTCTACGTCCTACCCTACTCGACAAAGGTGGCACATAAATTGGAAACAAAATTCTTGTGCCGCTAATATTAACCTATTACGAAGACAGACATGCGTTCTACGCATAGGTCTGCGACAGCTATGAAAGTTGCGTATGCCCCCATTTTCCTGAAGATCACGATTCTGTGCTTAGATGGTAGAGCTTGATTTCATACAGGGTATTCATCGGGATCACTGGGCGACTAAAAACAATAAAAAAAATCACATCGTGCAAATTCAATGATGAGTATCAACTGTTGAAATCCTAACCACGTGGATTGGGAGGTACGTGTGTTTGGTCAACAGGTGATAAGCGGACTTGCGACCGGCAGCCTTTATGCTTTGACTGCGGTGGCCGTGGTGGTTGTGTTTCGCAATACGCGGACCATCAACCTTGCCCAGGGCGACTTTGCCATGATTGGCGCCTTCTTGGCTGTGATCCTAATCAAGGATTTTGGAGCGAATTATTATCTCGCTCTCGCCGGTGCCGTTGTCGGCTGCATTGGTCTCGGCGTTCTAGCTGAACGTTTGGTGATGCGTCAGATTGCTGACTCGGACTGGCTTACGTTGTTTACTGCGACGCTAGGCATGTACTACATCCTGCATGGCGTTGCTGGGCATCTCTGGGGACGTGATACTAAGGCGTTTCCAATCACCTTTGACCCGACGCCCATTGAGATCATTGGTGGTATCATCAGCCAGGGGCACCTAGTCAACATGGCCTGGGCCGCGGGAATTGGCTTGGTGCTGTTCGTCTTTTTCAAGTTCACTAAACAAGGCATAGCGATGCGTGCCGTGACCGACGATCCGGAGACGGCCAAACTAATGGGCATTCCGGTGCGTTTCATTGTGCTACTGACCTGGGGCATGGCAGGCTTTCTGGCCGCCTTTGCAGGCGTGCTGATCGCACCAATCATCTATGTAGCCCCGGAAATGATGGATGAGGTGCTCGTGAAGGGTTACGTAGCAGCCGTCTTTGGCGGACTCTACTCCATTCCTGGCGCCATCCTTGGCGCCTTGATGATCGGCGTCGTAGAGAACCTAGCAGGTGGATATCTCGGCTCGCACTTCAAGACCGCAACAGCTTTCGCCATGATCGTTTTGCTTCTCGCCTTCCGTCCACAGGGCTTGTTTGGCATCCAGAAACGTCGGGAAGTCTAAAGCTATGGAAATTCAATCATCCAAACCTAATGAGGCTTCTAATTTGTCCTGGACGGAAGTTTCGGCCCAAAAGACCAGAGAAAAGCGGCGAAATTGGGCAGGAATGATCGGGCTATTCGTGTTAGCCGCGCTGTTTCCCATGATGCCCGGCGTCGAGGGTTGGATGGCCTCTGAGGCGACGCTTATTATCATGTACATCATGGCAGCGCAGGGGGTGTCCATCTTGACGGGCTATACGGGCTTAGTCACAGTCGGACATGGCGGTTTCCTGGCTGTCGGGGCCTACGCCTCCGCACTCGCGACCAAGTATTTCGGCACTGACTTGATTACAGCAATCATCGTCGGCGCGGCCGCCGCCGCCTTTGTCGGCTGTGCCCTTGGCTTCGTGTTTCTTCGGCTCTCGGGCGCCTTCATGGCCATTGGCACCTTAGGATTTGCGTTTTTCATCGGCACAATAGTCAACAATGTGCCAATCTTCGAGGGCCGCGAAGGCATCTCTTTGCCGGACAACCATGTGCTCGGATTTGGGATCGAAGATATCGGCTTTTTCTACGTTGCCTTACTGGCATTGGCAGGAACGACGCTGTTCATTTATGCATTAGTTCATTCCGCCATAGGTCGGGCGTTCATGTCACTCAGGGACTCGGAAAAAGCTGCAGAGGCTAGCGGCGTCAACCGCATTTTCTATCGCACGCTGGCCTTCACATTGAGCGCCGCCGTCACAGGTGTAGCTGGCGTGTTGTTCGCTCATTATGTCAACTACGTTTCGTCGGAAGTTTTCGGTGACATCTGGTATTCGGTGGATTTCCTGGTGGCGACCGTAGTCGGTGGATCAGCTGTATTGCTTGGGCCCTTCGTTGGCGGATTGTTCGTCGCGTTCCTGCCAACGTTGATCGAGTTTTTCGTCGATCAACCGGGTGATCTGGCCTTCATTATCAAGGGCGGCGCATTAATTTTGGTGCTGATGGTTGCGCCAGCAGGCGCCGTCGAGGGGGTCACGCGCTTATTTAGTCGACTGTTCACCGGCCGCAAGGAGGGGTCCAATGAGTAGCCATCTCCGCTGCGAAAACGTCACGGTCAGTTTCGGCGGCGTTATCGCATGCAACCGGATCACGCTAGATGTCTCAGAAGGCAAGATTGTTGGTCTAATTGGACCTAACGGCGCCGGCAAGACGACGCTGTTCAACGTCTTGAGCCGCTTCCAGGATTACGAGGAAGGGCATGTTTATGTGCGTGGCCAACCAGTCGACGATAAAAAAGCGCACGAGATGATCACAAATGGCATGGCACGGACATTCCAGAATATTAATTTGTTCTCGGAACAAACCACGCTCCAGAACATTCTGATCGGCGCGCACCATAGAATTGGCGGTCCATTCTCGAATATGTTGTGGTTGCCGAACTCGCGTCGAAACGAACGGGAACTGGTCAATAATGCAGTGGAGATCGCCACCATGCTCAACCTCGACATGGAACTCGATACCATTGTGAAGAACCTACCTTACGGGTTTCAAAAACGCATCGAACTCGCCCGGGCACTGGCGGCAAAGCCGGAGATCATTTTGCTCGATGAACCGGTGGCTGGCTGCAACGACGAGGAAACGGCGGAATTGAAATCAACCATCCAACAGATCAACCGCGATCTGGGTGTCACGGTTTTACTGGTCGAACACGATATGTCCATGGTGATGAGCGTATGTGATTACCTTTACGTTATCAATTTCGGCGCCAATTTAGCCGAAGGCACACCGGTGGAAATCAAGTCCAACCCTGACGTGATCAAAGCCTACTTGGGTGAGGAAGACGAATGACTTTGCTCAAACTTTCAGCCTTGGAAGCCAATTACGGAGCGGTTCGTGCTCTGCAGGGGATCTCCATGAATGTGGAGGAAGGCGCCGTCGTTGCGCTCCTGGGTGCTAACGGAGCCGGCAAATCCACCACTCTGAAGGCGATTTCGGGGATGGTGCAACCGTCTGCGGGCGGTATCGAGTTTGCTGGGGAGTCGCTGGTTGGCAAGACCCCCAACCAGATCGTTTCTATGGGAATCGCCCACGTACCGGAGGGTCGCAAAATTTTTAAGGACCTGACAGTATCAGAGAACCTCAGGATGGGAGCCTATTCGCGTTCCGACAAGCAAGGTATTGCTCAGGATCTGGATATGGTGCTGGAACTATTTCCTCGCTTAAGCGAACGCTCGCGCCAACTCGGCGGTTCGCTCAGTGGCGGTGAGCAGCAGATGCTGGCAATCGGACGCGGAATCATGGCGCGACCCAAATTGCTATTGCTCGACGAGCCGTCGCTGGGTCTGGCGCCGCTGATCATCGCGGATATCTTTGCGACGCTTAGGAAAATTAACCACGATCACGGCGTGACTCTGTTGGTCGTTGAGCAGAACGCCAATGTCGCGCTTAAGAACGCGGGTTTCGGCTATGTCCTGCAGGTTGGCCGCGTTGCCGTTGAAGGACTCTCGGCAGAGTTGCGTGAAAACAAGGAGGTTATCGAATCCTACATGGGTGGATAGGGTAAGCACTACCTTATCACAGTGTCGGGATATGGAGATATTGGAAATTGGGGCTCGCCGGCTGGCGACCACAATAGGGACTTCAAAGCTGTTTTTTGGCGGTTCCCTGAAGCCCATGGGCCCCCCGAAAAGGAACCCCTGTTTGCGACCGGGTCCTTTTCGGGGGGGGAATGGACGAACGTCCAAACATTACGGGAGGTACGTGAAATGAGACGTAGTTTCAAATCTTTTATTGTTATCGCCGGAGTTGGACTGCTCAGTCTGATTGCGACGCAAGCCCAGGCTGCGAACGGGCCAGGCGTTTCCGACAAGGAAGTCCTGATTTGTTCCTATCAACCGATGACCGGCAAGGTTTCTAGCTATTTCCGCATGGGCAAGGGTGCCGACGCGTGGTTTAAACACGTCAATGCAAACGGCGGCGTTAACGGCCGCATGATCAAGTTCAAAATGGTGGACGATAAATATGAGCCAGCGCGCACTAAGAATATCGTCAAGCGATTCGTCGAGCGTGATAAGTGTTTCGCGATCGTCGCACCGCTGGGTTCTGCCCCGACCAAGGCTGTTATCGACTATATCGTGAAAAAAAAGGTGCCGTTGATTGGTGCTGGAACGGGCGCAGCTAAAAACGTGTTCTACAAGAGTCGCTACGTATTTCCCCTTTATCCACCATACGATAAAGAAGGCACCGATCTTGTGCGATTTGCCAGGGATGTCTTCGGCGCGAAAAAGGTCGGCGTAATCTACCAAAATGACGCTTCCGGCAAGACCCACCTCAAAGGCATTGAGGTTGGACTGAAGGAGTACGGAGTTGAGATGATCGCTTCAGAGGGTTACGAGCCCAAGGAAGTCGACCTGAGTTCGCAGGTCATCAAGATGAAGAACGCCAACATTGATGCGTTGATCTGCTCATGTGCGCCGGAACCGGCCGCCAAAGTCTATACCGAAAGGGCAAAACTTGGCCTTAAGGCCCCGGTGGTTAACGTATTTTTCGGCAAGAGTCCGAAAGTCCCTGAATTAGCCGGACAAGCCGCAGTCGAAGGTGTGTATTTCGCTACAATCTTCCGCGAGTGGGATGATCCCAATGAACACATTCAACAGGCGAAAGGTATTCTCACCAAGTACTATCCTGAAGAGCAGCATGACGCTGTTCACTTGTGGGGCTTCACCGGTGCCCAAGTCTTCACCGAGGCCCTAAAGCGTATGGGTAATAATATTACACGGGCCAATCTGCTCGATACCTTGGAAGGTATCGACAACTGGAAGGGCAGTGTGGTGCCGGTGGTGAACATCGGCGAAATGGGCCCTGGCGACGAAGCTATTAAGCATCTCTTAGTGCCAAGCATGAACTATGTCGTCTACAAGGGTGGAAAGTTTCAGCCGTTCACCCCACCCTGGATGAAGTAATCTTGTGACCGCAGGCGGCGACCAATATCGCTGCCTGCGGGAACTGGCTATTTATCGTGAACAAGTCAGCACTCGATTGTTTTCTGAATATTAGCTTTATTATATCGCACCAAAGAATGTCTTGGTTTTGTGCTCTCATTCCCAAGTCACCATCTTGCGTAGATACGCCTTAAACAAGATGATCCTGAAAAATTGTCTTGATTTATTGAGCCCCAATAAAATACCTCGTAAAAAACTAGTATAGAAATTTTGATCGGACCTCGCTGATGAGGCGGAGACCAATCATGTAAATGTGTGCTGGCATTGTTGGGCTTTGGGGCGATTACTATGGAACGCTATGGATAAAAGCGCCATCTTCGCGGTGTTTTTTGCGCGAATACTTTTATATACGCCATTCTTCACGGTCGCTGGCTGCATCCCAGTGTTGATAGAGGAATGGAAAATCAGTGCTACGCAAGCAAGTTTCATTGTCTCTGGATTCTTTTTGACCTACGCGTTCTCGCTATTGGGATTCTCTTGGCTCAGTGATCAAATCGGCGCGAAAAGGTCAGTATCGATCTCCGCTTTGGTAACCGCACTCACCTGCACGGCCTTTGCGTTCTGCGCCAAGGACTTTACCACCACTCTTATTTTTTACGGTCTCATAGGTCTTAGCCAGGGGGGCGTGTATACCCCATTAATAGTGCTCTTTCGAGAGAACACACCCGCACCGTATCTCGGTACAGCTATTGGATGGCTTGTCGCCTCAACTTCAATCGGTTATGCGGCATCCATTGCTTTGACTGGCTTATCTGTGGGCATCTCCGGCTGGCGGTTAGCATTTCTGACGACCGGATTGCCTCCGATGGTCGGCGCCGTTATTCTGTTGGTCGCGATTAAGGCGGTGCCTAACGTCGTTCTTCAAAAGGTTCCAGGAAACGGTCTCTGGCAGGAGCTTCGGGGCAATGACAGCGCAAGGCAATTGCTTGGCGGGTATACGGCGCACAATTGGGAGCTTCTTGGCTTGTGGGCTTGGGCACCAGCATTATTAACCGCAAGTTACGTCGTCACTGGGGAAACGACGGCTATTGCAACGCAGTTAAGCGCCCATTTTATAACGCTTTTACATCTCGTCGGTGCCGTTGCGGCATATACTATGGGTCGATTATCAGATCGCTTCGGACGCCGAACAATATTGATATGGGTCACATCGATTGCTACCGGGTTTTCCTTCAGCGTTGGCTGGTTGGTTGAACTCACCCCATACGTTGTTGCCGGTTTTGTCATCGTATACTCGTTCTTTGCAATTGGTGACTCACCTGTTCTTACGACAGCTACAGCTGAGAGAATTGAACCATCTTGTCTTGGGGCGGTATTTGCGGTTCGCTCGTTGAGCGGGTTTTTGGCTGGTGCTATTTCGCCGGTGGTTGTCGGCTCGGTGATTGATGTATTGCGTGCTGGGGACTATAACGACACCCTGGTTTGGGGGATGGCAATTTCTACCCTAGGGTTTGGCGGTTTAATGGCGGTTTTATTTGCTACTAGACTTCCAGATCATCCAAGGAACTAGCCTCCTCTATACGATTTTGTGAGACTGTGATTTACATACGGGTTATTTCGCGCGTGTAGAATTAGACGCATTAATATAGATGCTGTTGCATAAATAACTTAGAAAGATAGTCGTCTGTAAATGGCGCGAATGATCATTCTATCGGTTTACGCAAAAAAATCATACCCGAGATAATTGATGGTACAGAACAGACCAGGAATCCAATGCCATAGGAATTGGTAAACGCTAATATCACACCGTATAAAGCTGGATAAGTCATCATCGCGATGCTCGTAAATGCGAGAACTCCGCCAGTAACTCCGCCTATCTGGCCTGGTGGCGCGAGCCGAGCAACCTCGGCTAGTAATATACCATGCCAACCCAGTGCAGTAATATTGTATAGAGCAGCCACTGCGAGAATAAACGTGTAGCTCGAGTTATTGTCAAATAGGCTTACTAAAACAGCGGCGATTGCTCCAAAAATGCCAATCCCACCCAGGATGGTTCTCGCTGTTGACACGGAACTTGCTAAATAGCCCCAAAAAATACGCGCAACTATGGCCATAAATGCAGAAATAGCGAATATAGAACCGGATTGTGTCTCGCTATAATTTAGCCCATCGATTAGAAACAAGATAAAAAAACCGGCAAAAATGGCTTGAAGTCCGCCAAATGCAAAGGCTGCCAAAGACAGGTCTCTTAACTGCCGATTTGAGATTACAATCCTCATAGTTTCACTAACACCGGAGAAAGAGAGTTTGTTTTTATGATCTCTATCTGAGTCGAAATAGGAACGAATTGGCTGCAGTGCGACAGCAACAAGGTAAACGATGAGACCGGTGACTAATGCCGTTCCGTAGGTTTCGAGATGTATGGGCCGTTTCAAAATAAAACTGTGAAAACTCAGCGATAGAAGAAACGGAATAAGAAGGCCGCCGATTAAACTTCCAACAGGCACGCCCGTTTGCTTTATTGAAAAAATAATTGGTGCCAAACGAGGTGGACAGACTTTTGCTAGAATATGTGAGCTGGCCGGCGTAGATACTGCAGATACGCCAAGCAGGATCGCGCAAATTGGGTAAAGCCATAAAACTCCCGTCGATATTAGAAATAGACCAGCACCCATAAGGATCAGGCATATTTGGCTTACGCGGACAGGGCCATATCGAAGAATAAACCCGCCACAGCCCATAGCGCTTATGATGGCAGCGCCGTGCTGTAGTAATAAGAACAAGCCCAGCCATGCTCGAGATATATTAAAATCGCCTGCTATACGATCCGCGAGGATTGGCATTACAATCTGGCACACATACGAAAACGCCTGCTGCATCAACATAGCAATGACAGCGATGCTTAATACTGTTTTGGAATTAAATTGATCCAGTTTCATTTCTTGGTTCAGTTTGACGGCAACATCTTGGTCGCCAGATCCTTGGAGGTTCCTTAAGTGGTACTTTAGTGATTGAGATAATGGAACATTGGCGAGGTCTAGCGGAGGGGTTCAACGCACACTATTACGATAAGAAACTGTTTTGACTTAATTTTTCTCACCTTAACATGGGCCGGCTCCAGTAACAGTCCCCAAAGTGGGCATTTAGATTTAGCAGATGACCAAAACTCCAAAAGTCCCAGTGAAGCCAAAAAAGGTGTTCTTATCAACGCCCTTATGAGGTGGATTTTTTAGGGTGAGGACTTTGGGAAAACAGATCAGATGATCTGGTTATGGAGCCGCATTTGGCCTCGAGAAAGACGGTCTAAATTATCCAGTAGAATATCAAGCACGTTCTCTTCATACGCCTGAGTTTCTCCTGCAGTATGTGGGGTTAGGATAACGTTAGACATCTCCCAAAGCGCTGAATTGTTAGCTAGCGGCTCCTCAGCCGTCGTGTCAATTCCTGCACCTGCAATAGAGCCCGATGACAACGCGTCTACCAAGGCTGATTCATCCACACAACCACCGCGCGCGACGTTAATGAGGTATGCGTCGTTGCGCATGGCTGCGAGGGTGGTCTCGTTGATGATATTTGCCGTCTCGTCGGTCAAGGGGCAGGTAAGGGCGACGAAATCAGCGCGGTGCAATAATCCAAAAAATTCCTGTGGTGTATATGCTTCGTCAACACGGCTCTTGATTGGATCAATGTTTCGCCGAATGCCAATTACATTCATATCAAACGCTTTGGCTAGTTTGGCGAGCCGACCGCCGATAGCTCCCATGCCAAATATAATTAGAGTTTTTCCTGCTAGTTCAGCTTCACGCTGACTAATTTCAGATATCATGCCACGCCAATGATGGGCACGCTGATTATCACGAGCGTGATGGATCTTCCTGACCAGGCAAAGCATCAAAGCGATAGCGTGATCGCTGACGGCATTAACGTTAGCGCCCGACGCGTTCGCTAAACGTAATCCCTTAGTGGCCAGTGCGTCTAGGTCGAACTGATTATAACCTGCTCCACAAGCCTGGATGAATTTGAGGTTAATGCCAGTCCTTATATAGGCATTTTCCCAGAACCCTGAGACCACCAAAACATGGCCTTCAGTGATCCTAGCATGTGTCTCTTCCTGTGTCCGCGTTTCAATAAAATTTAACCCTAGGTCTCGTGCCTTTAAGCAACTTCCAAACAGGTAGGCTGGGTGGGCAAAATGAACGATAACTTCGTCTTTTCCTGGAAATCTGTTCAAAGATGCCTCCCCATATCTAGACCGACAAAATCGGATCGGCTCCACCATCACGACGATGCAACAGATTGATTACTTATCAGAGCTTATAGTGGTTTAATTATATATCCAATTTGGCCATAAGGCAGCCCTTCACCTTATTAATCGAGATCGATCTATAGCTCGTTGCTTTCCGCGTCTCGTATTCTGTCAGTTTAAAGTCCTCACCGATAGCAAATGAGATCGCCTTATCATCATACCTGCCAGGGATTATCATCGTTCAATTGAAACAGTGCCTAGCGCCAGATACTTGGCCAACGCCAGGTAACAAAAACGATCAAAGCTAAGCCCAAGGTGCTTGTGAGTGCGATTGCAGTTCCCGCCGAGGTCAGCTCCGCAATCCACCCAATGTTAAGCACGCCAAAGGGGGCAGTTCCAATACATGCCGCTAGAACACCCATTACTCTTGATCGGAATTCAGGCGCAGTTTCCTTTAATACGAGAGTTGACTGCATTGCGCCAAATGCAGCTATCCCAACTCCGGCCCCAAATAAAGCAAGCAGTGCTGCTCCATATAACGTTAATTTTGAGGCTATTAAAAGACCGCTCAGGAAAAGGATTGCGCCTGCCAGAAATACACGTTGAAAATATTTTGGGCGGGCCCAAAAAGCTAATATTGTTGCGCCCAGGAAAGCCCCCCCACCTTCTGCAGAAGCGAGTAAGCCAACAAGTATCGGAGTAGCTTGAAAACTTTCTACGGCCCATACCGGTATGATGGACGCGTAACAGAAGGCAAAAAGATTTAAAATCACCGTGATTACAAAAACGCTAGTGATGACGTGATTACGACGAGCGTAGCTTACTCCTGAGCGTAGCCGAGAGAGCAGATTTTCTCCCCTCTTAGTAACGTACGACGACTGTGGCGAGGTTAGTCCCAGCGCGAATATAATAGTTAATGCATAGACAAAAGTGGCAATAACGTATGCTCCTTCAAGCCCCAAGATTTGGTATACGGCGCCCCCAATCGATGGTCCAATCATTCGGGTCGCGCTATTTGTTGCGGTGTCAAATGACATCGCATTTCCGAGCCATTTAGTCTCAACCGCGTTTCCGAGTAAGGCTCGTCTAACCGGGAATTCCATTGACCAACCGAGCCCGTTCAAAAATGCTATCACTGCCAACAAGGGCAAATTTATAATCTCGGTGGCTGCGGTCGCGGCGATTGACCCTGCGCCGAGCGCCATCAAGATACAGGCGCCAATCTGGATATGCCGACGGTCCATACTTTCAACAAAAGCACCAACCACCGTGCTAAACAGGACCATTGGCGCCATACGAGCAACTAACATGAGTGATACGACAAAAGGCGAGTTGGAGATCTGAAACGTATAGATACCAATAACAAGGATTTCTAGCCAACGCATCGCCCCAGCAAGTCCACCAATCGCCCAAAGCCGGACGAATTGACCATTAGCAAAAAGAGATAGCGGTCCAGCGCTGCGTTTACTGCAATTCACGCAAGCTTCCATACGATAATAGTTTTGGTGATAGTCTGATGCGTTGGGCTTTAAAATACTAAAATTGTTCGTTTCGGAATAGAGGCTTTCTTCGAGCCACTGTGATTTCTAAAAATTGGAGGATGAATAGGGTTTGATTTGGATCACTCCGAATTACCCTATTTTTTGATTTTTCACTTTCGATACTGCGTATGTTAGGCTGGATAGCGGGTTACCGCAATGGCGCTAAAATTAGTTTAAGACAAGGTAGAAACACTCGTCGTCAAACATTTAACATAAACGCGAACTGATGGGTTGGAGCGGCTTGTGAAATGAAAGCGGCAGTCTTTAAATCTTTTGGGTCGCTTTTAGAGGTTGAAGACCTTCCAGATCCGGAACCTAAATCCAACGAATTAGTTCTTAAAGTAAAGGCTTGTGGAATTTGTGGCACAGATCTCCATATGTCGGACAACTGCACTGCCGAGGGAGGGTGGAGGTTATTGTCGCCAGGGTGCGTTTTAGGCCATGAGTTCTCAGGTGAGATTGTGGAAATTGGCCAGGGTGTTGGCGGCGAATGGAAGACAGGGCAGCGCGTTACGGCTCTTCCATGGATAGGTTGCGGCAAGTGTGAGCCGTGCCGGCTTGGTCGCCCTTATCGGTGTTCCTCTGTAATGCTCAGATCTTCATTGGATTTACCCGGCGCGTATTCAGAGTTCTGTCGCGTCGGAGCTAACGAGGCTTTAAACCTACCTGATACGGTGAGTTTTGAACAAGGCGCACTCGTGGAGCCAATGGCCGTAGGCTTTAATGCCGTCCAACGCGCAAATATAAAGACCAAGAAACCCGTATTTATTATGGGTGCTGGGCCGGTTGGGCTATCGGTCGCTCTATGGTGTCGATTTTTTGGTGTCGAGCACGTTTTAATTAGTGATTTATCGGGCGAACGCGCTGCGGCTTCGGCAAATTTTGGTGCTACAGCAGTCATTGATCCAGCGAACGGAGATGTTTCTGACCAGCTTCTGGATCATATCAGTGTGCCCCCCGAAATCGTTTTTGATTGTGTTGGATTACCAGGCACATTGCAAATGGCTATTGATTATGCGGCTCCCTCAGCCCGTATCATCGTGGTCGGGCTGTGCATGCAGTCAGACAATTATTTTCCGGCTAAAGCCTTATTGAAGGAATTAGACGTATGTTTTTCGTATGTGTATTCCAAAGAAGATTTTGAAAAAGTCATTTATCTAATTGGGGAAAAACAAATTGATCCCTCTCAATTAATATCCAGAAGAGTGGGTATGAATGAGTTTCCGGCAGCTTTTCAGAGCTTGAAGAAACCCGGACCTGATTTAAAGGTTTTATTGGAGCCATAGAAAATATGTGCGGCGGCCAGAAAATATCATCGTATTCACCCCATACTATGATTGAGAACGGCGGCCTGAATGGCCCGCTATCATTGGTCTATCCGAACTTCTGACTGACAAAAATCAAATCTAGTTTGCGGTTGTCTATCTAATTCTGTGGATTGAGCCCACCCCATCGATTTCACCCTAGACAGAACAAACCGGGGGTCATGTGGTCGTCTCTTAGATCATTGATTGTGTGGGTCGCGACAGTTTTCTTAACTATTACAGGCATTACACCTTGCTTCTCCAAGCTTGTCATAAGTGCCTAATTCATAAATGCGATAGAGTAATTGTGGGAAACTTAGAGGCACCCAACGACAGCAACGTGGAGGGTTTGCATAGTCATTCGGAGAGCTTAAGTAATTTGTGGGTGTGGCAGGCTAAGAAGGCTTGTCATTCCAATATCCAGATTGTGGGGCCTTAACGGCAAGGATAAGCTCGTGGAAACCTGATAGGAGACCTAAAAATGCCGACGGCTA
>PARE01000056.1 GCA_002709525.1 Magnetovibrio sp.
ATATGTCGATGCATATAATAACCTTGGGATAATTTTTAATGAAACTGGACAGTATCATAAAGCGATAGCGGTCTACCGAAAAGCTCTAACATTAAATCCTTTTTGGGACAAGTTGTATGTTAATCTCGCAACGACGTACTCGGTTTTAGAACAGTTTAATGAAGCAATAAAAGTCTTAGATGAGTCACTGATGCTGGTTTCCAACTCAAAAATGCTTAATTTTGCGAAAGGTCGTTTGCTTGTCAAACTAGGAAATTTAAATGAAGGCCTTTTATTAGAGTTAGCAGGGGGCGTATTTTCTTTTGATTCTGAAACCGGTATAACCTTAAGAACTGGCCTGAGTGATGAAGAGATTAAATCTATTTAGTGATAAAAGCCCCCACTTTATTGGTTCTTGGATGTTGGAACCCTTATCAATTTGTGACGACTTAATCGCTTTTTTCAAGGCCAACAAAGATAAGCAAATAAATGGACAAACAGCTCATGGACGAGATCTTTCGGTCAAAAAATCTGTTGATCTCACTGTACTTCCAGGTGACGAATCCTTATTGATGCATTCGGTAATAAAAAAATATATGGGAGAGTTATATCTATGTTACCGAGACTACCTTGAATTGTGGCCTTTTTTAAAAGATAGCTTTAATAGAATGGATGTTGGTCCTTTTAATATCCAACAATATAAAAGAGGCGGTCATTTTCAACAATTTCATGCTGAACGAGACTCCATACAAAATTGTCATAGAGTATTAGCATGGATGACCTATTTAAATACTGTCGACGATGGGGGAGAAACTAACTTCCTTCATTATGACATAGGTATACCCCCGATATGCGGACAAACCCTAATTTGGCCCGCTGACTGGACACATGCTCATTGTGGAAATGTAATTAATACTGGTACAAAATATATCATAACAGGTTGGCTTCATTTTCCGCCAAAAAACTTGAAAACATGACTATAGAGTCATAATTCGAACAAAATCGACTTTTACACGACCTCAGCTAGCTCAAGTATTGGTATCTCAACCTTAACATATGAATATAACAAAATTCTTTATTTAGCTCTTATTAAAATCTACTATTGCATGTTATGGAATTGACTATTCAACAAGCCTTAGAGCGTGGTATTGCCGCGCATAAAGAAGGCAACCTTGAGGAAGCAGATCGGTTATATACGGCCATCCTGAAATCACAACCTCAGCATCCAGATGCGAACCATAACATGGGCATTTTAGCAGTCAGTGTTGGTAAATTGTCAGATGCACTTCCCTTCTTTAAAATAGCTCTGGAAGGTAGTCCAGCGGTGGAGCAGTATTGGCTGAGCTATCTCGATATTTTGGTAAAGCTTGGCCGTATAAGCGAGGCACGATCACTAATTAAGCAAGGTAAAAACAACGGATTACAAAGTGAACAATTTAAACAGTTAGAGGTTCGTCTAGATGCTACTGCCCCCACTTCTATTTTAAAAGATGTCAACCCCAGCAAAGAGGAAATCGACCAGCTAGTAATGCTATATCAAAGTGGAAACTTTGAGGAGACCTTAGAGCAGGGAGAAGCATTGGCAAATAAATTTCCTAAAAGTTCTAATATCTTTAATATACTTGGTGTTGCACACACTGGATTAGAACAGTATGAGTATGCTGCTAAAAGCTATACTAAGGCAATAGAATTAAGGCCAGACTATGCCATCGCTCATTCCAACCTTGGCAATATACTAGATAAACTTGGCCAACGTGATAAGGCCATAGACAGTTATAGTAAGGCAATTGAGCTTCAACCCGATTATCTTGCTCCTCGAAGTAACCTCGGAAATCTTCTATCAGAGATCGGAAGATATGATGAAGCTATTATACATTTAAATAAAGCGATCGAACTTCAACCTGACTATGCTGAGCCACACAATAATCTCGCTAACTTGTTGACTAAGCTTGATAGACATGAAGAAGCAGTAGACCATTATATCAAAGCGATTAAACTTCAACCACTTTACGCTACTACTCACTATAATTTAGCTAATACTTTCAAAGAAATGGAAAGAAATAAGGAAGCAATTGATTGCTACAACAAAGCCCTTGAGATTAACCCAAAATATGTCGATGCATATAATAACCTTGGGATAATTTTTAATGAAACTGGACAGTATCATAAAGCGATAGCGGTCTACCGAAAAGCTCTAACATTAAATCCAACAAATGCTAATCTTTATCTAGGTTTTAGTACAACGCTCCATGAAAAACACTTGTCCGAAATGTCGGATATTTTTTATGAGCGCTACTTCTTAATCGAAGTAAGCAACGCGATTTCCAATACAAATTTGGGCTCACTGGCAAAATCTTTTTCGAAGAAAATGATCTCTCAAAACAAAATCCCAACATTTTTTGATAATGCGGTCCTTCATCAATTAAGCACTAACAGCGCAATAATTAATGACTATTTAGAAATTTATGAAAGAGCCAACCTCTCTAAGGTACAACGTTTTGTACCTTTATCATTTAGGACTGAAGCTGGTGCTCCAGCATATTTAAATCGCAGGCTCTTCGAGGGCTTGCCTATTTCCGTTTCTCAAGGTGTACATTCACTGATTCATTGGAAAGAATATCCATTATACAAAAGTGCTTTTGACCTTATCATTTATTGGATGCTTATTAACGAGGTAAAACCAGATACAATTATTGAATTTGGGTCTGGTCAGGGTGGCAGCGCAATCTGGTTTGCTGATATTGCTAAAGCGTTAGGGCTAAGAACAAAAATTATTAGTTTTGATATTATTAAGCCCACTATTGACCACGATGACGTGACATTTGTTAAGTATGATCTTTCCAAGGTAGAGGCAGAGGCCGTACTGCCTATGAATGGTTTATTTAAAGGGAAGAAGATTTTTATCGAAGATGCGCACGTGAATGTTGTTAACGTTCTATCCGCTATAGATCAAAAAGCAAATTCTGGAGATTATCTGATTGTTGAAGATAGCGCAGATAAAGGCAACGAGATAGCAGCATTTGTAAATAGGCATGGTGATAAATATCAACTAGACCAGTTTTATCTGGATTTTTTTGGAACCAACATAACTTGCTCAATAAATTCAATATTTAAGATTTGCTAGTTTTAAAAACTCTATTGTTTTACCGCGGCCTATTTGGAAATACATCGAATGAGATAATACATCTCTCTTTGTTCGACTTTATAGGGATTGTTCTGTGAAACAAAGAAGATGGGAAAAGAATGATGTCACCTATTCTAGGTTTATGGAGAAAAACGTCCTGGTCATGATTATCCGATGAAAAATCATATTCCGCCCGGCCAAACTCTATAGCACCTTGATCCGTCAAAGGGTCATCAATTGTTTTTAAATAGACTATTCCACTTACCCAACCGGATGCATGAATGTGAGATTTTTGAAACCCTCCCTGATTCATTCTGACAAACCAACCCTGTAATTCTATACTAATTGGACGATTTCTAATAAACAAAGAGTTGGACCCTTTAAAATGCTCAAAATAGGAGACAACCCTCTTCTTTATAACATCCTTGAGAATAGAAATATGACGTCCCTGACGATCAAACAAGCCGTTATCTGTCTGTTCTCCCCCAATCGTTGCTTTAAACTTTGGCTCCCATATCAAATGCATTTTATCAATAGAAGTTAAAAGATCGTTTACCAAAGGCTTCCAATTTGGAAGTTCATCCGCTAAATGATTAATCCTAATATAGTTCAATGGATCTGGGCAAAAAGGATATGGGTCTTTTTTATCCATCAATTTATGGATCGTATTACTAAGAGCCGCTATATTCACATCCGTGGGATTGGACTCCCTAAATTTATTAAGTCGCTTTTGAAAGTCATCTTTTTGACCCAACTGATGCAAGCATTCTAAAATTTGAGCCTCATAATCACCAAATTTGGATTGATCATAAAAATTAACAGCCTTTTCAAATTGACATAGCTTTTTATAAACACGGGCTAGTTTATATTTCAATTCAGGATCGGGCTTGCTTTTGAAAAGTATTCTCGTTAATAGGTCAGCAGATAATTTATAATCAGATTGATCAAATAATATATCCGCAAAATTTTGCAAGGCATCTGGATAAAATGGCTTCAGTATCAATGCCTTTTTCATCAAATGAAGCGCCATTTCGAATTGTTTTAATCGGTTTAGACTATCTGCCAAATTATTGTAAGCATCGGGATAAAAAGGATAAGCGGCAATAGCCATCCTATAATATTCCAAGGCCTCATTATACCTTCCTAGACCCGCATGGGCTGCTCCAATGACATTCTGAATAATGTGATTTTTTTTAAATTTTTTGGGTAGTTTATTTCCACAGATTATTACTTTATCCAGGGCACTTCGATCATACAGAGCGATTAATTTTGTTATTTTGTCTTCGAGGAGCTTTATATAAATACGCCGAGATAACTTCCCATCAATATCGACTGCTACCCCAAATTTTTTGCTGCTGTCGAGTACATCACTCGCTTTTGAAATTTCTCCCAACCTTATTAATACATCTATATAACTTACCCAAAACTGAATATTTGTGGGGTCTAATATTAATGCATTTATAAAATACGGTAGGGATTTCCATGGTATTCGTGACTGTAAAAGTAACACACCCAGGTTATGACTAGCATCAGAATGTTTAGGATATAGTATCAACGTCTGCTTATAAAACTCTTCTGCCTCCCGAGTCCTTTTACCAATTTGAGCGTTTACAGCACGTTTGAAAAACTTATTGTTTTTATCACTCATGACACCATCAATTAAGTACTAACATTTGCTTACACTACTTTTTGACACCAAAATTGATACATCTCCATAAACGTATCTGGAAATTCACGTTCAAAATCGTTCCATTTATCCAAGTCATACAACATCCTATTTTCTGGGAATTTTTCCCCAAATTGTCTCCATACTTCTTTCCCCCTCAATGTAAAACCAGAAAATTTTAGACCTAACTTGTTAAGATGTTGTTTAATAATCGGTAAATTGAACCTATGCTGCTGCACGTGAAACCAAAGATCTCTAAATTCACTTGTACTGTAAAAATCATAAAAGGGTGTAACCTTGGCAAGTAATTCCGGTGTCTCTATTATTTCTTTTCTGAAATTTAGCATTGCCCTTATTTCGGCAGGTATATCACGTTTTTTTATTATGTTAGTTATCTCAACTACTTCTCTCAAGGCGGTGTCACTATACAAACCGATCGCCATCAGACCATTTGGTTTAAGACAATCTACTAGTGTCTCCCAGCCTTTGTATGGGTCAGCCATATGATGCAGAACACCCGAGCTCTCGATTATATCAAAATGCCTATCCAACATCCTCAAATCTAAAATGTCGGCCTGGAGATATTCAATATTTGTGATACCTAGTTCCTTTGTCTTTCTCTTAGCATAGCTTATGCTGCTAAGAGAAAGATCAATAGCAAGTACTCTGCTATTTTTAAATAAACTCGCAGTAAACAAGGCATGCTGACCAGTTCCACAACCAGCTATCAATATGTCTGGCTGTTCTGAAAAACTGTCCTCGTCCATAAGATCAAGCTTTAGCTCTTTAGTTAACTCATTAGTTGTTTTGGGTGTCCCAACGAGCCGAGTATTAATCCATCTTGGATATGGGTTCGTTTCATATTGCTCCTGAACCGCTAGCGATACTTCCTGAGTTATAGGGTTTAGTGTTTTAATAGTACGACGTATTTTCTTCTCTTCGTAGAGGTGACAAACGTGCGTCTTGAGCAACTTTTTAAGAGCAGGCGTTGGTTTAATCTTGCTAATCCAATCATAATTAAATAACAAGCGATAACTACCAAGGCATGCAATGGCATTTGCAGGCACGTCAAGATTTTGGGCAACAGATACCGCGATTTCTTGTTCGAGTTTTTTTATTTCTATAGTTTCTTCTTCTGTTTCATAATATAAAAATTCATTCACGAAAGATTGAATTGCGAGTGATGATTGGAAAGCTAGAACTCGTTCACAACTATCTATTGATTTTCTTTTAAAAATGAGTTCTTTACGGACATGGCATAACATCTCTTCAATTACAATATCTGTTATAGGGCAAAGTTCCATAAGCAAACTAAACACTTTTATCTTCGATAAGGTTAAGCAAACCTCAATTAGATCAATCTCCAATCTTTTATCACCAACCCTCCCAATGAGTTTAACTACATCAGGGTGCCTACGCACCCATTTCAATATAGCTGGGGCAACTACATTTGGCCTGAGAAAGATATTTTTTTCCAGTATATCTGAGACAATAGATATAAAAATATTACCCGGTGCCTCAGGCATATATGAAGTCAGCGCCAATGCTAAGTTGTTATAAATGTCTTTAGACAGAGGGTCTATTTTTGCCGCTCGACTGTAAGACAAAATAGAGGCCCAATTTAATTCTAAATCTTCTAAGCTTATTCCTAAGTTGTAATACGCCTGAGAGTTTGAAGGTAAAAGAAGAATACTTCTCTTATAGGCTTTTATTGCATTTGCGCAGTCTAAACTGTTTTGATAATTTTTTCCCAAGTTATAATGAGCGTTTGGAAAACAAGCTTCGATTATAACAGCTCTTTTATAGCTAATGCTCGCCTTACTGAAAAATCCCAATTCATGTTCCACAACACCTAAGTTATTATAGAATTGAGTAGCATGTGGTTCCTGCAACAACGCCCTTTTGTAAGCGAATGAGGCTTTATTGAAGTCTGAAAATGTTAAATGGCATGCGCCGATTATGTTTTGAATACTTGGATGAAACCGTAGAGCAGTCGGTAATTTTCCGCTGACTTCTATGACTTCACTAAATTTTCCTTCACTATAAAAGTTGGTTAATTGCTTCTCAACAGTTCCGAGAGTTAAAGAGATTTCACTACTTTGATTGAGTTGACCTATAAGTGTTTCAATAAATTCAGCGGGAAGATCCGAGGTCTTAGCCGCTTCAATTAATTTTATAGCCTGCTCTTTCTTTTGTAGTTTCAATAGAGCCATCAAACAACTGACCCAGTACTGCTTCTCTTTTGGGTTAGAAGTAATTGCGGTCATAAATAGTGGTATCGCACTATCTGCTCTTCCGGCCAAAATACCCAAAACACCTAAGTTGTGATTAGCATCAGGATGGCGAGGGTCTGTCTTCAAAACTTGACGATAAAAGTTCTCTGCTTCTTTCAAGTTACCATTTTGGTGTGCAGCGATGCCCAGTTTAAATAGCTTTTGAGAAAGAGATTCCATATACAACGTTCTATATTGAAAACATAAAAAACGAAAGGTTTAGTGTATTTCTAATAACTTGATCAGATCATGGTGCCTTAGATTACCCGCATCAAACTATGAGGGGGGGCGGCACATTTGTATAATGTTTTCCAGTACTTAATTTAGTCCAAGTTAATTTAACTAATTTATGTGTGGATTGAAAGATCGGGTGCTCAGTTATGGGATTAGAATTATCAAAAAACCGTCCAAATAGTCGCGTTTCAAACTCAAATGGTTCGTCGAGCCATGGCGCTACGTCGGAAAGGTCTCTTTCAAAATCCTCATATGTTTTGGTCGTGTATTTATATTCTTTCATCAACACCCAAAACAAAGTTTCAAGAATTTTGATGTCTCTTTGCCCAAGAATCCGACCAATCGTTAAGTCCAACGGCTTTGCATCAAAACCCCGAACGAGGCCCGAATTCACAGATATTGGCCCCCAGTACTCCATTCCTGAAAAAGTGGGATTGTAAAGAGCTTCATCATTACTGATATTTAGCCAGCTTGCCAACTTTGGTAGAATTTGACGAGGGCTTCTTTTTATATCTTCAAGTTTAACTCCCCTGCATACTTTACTATCAATATTTGGGAGCATAAGTAGATTGAACATTGAATGAATCGGTTCTACCACTTTTCGCCAACCTTGATTAAAATCCAAGACTTCTTTTACACTAAATTCGCAAAAATTTCTTTTCCCAAATTCCCTGTAACCGTGACGTTCCTCAAAATTTTTCAATCCTGTTAGCATCCACGACTCCAAACCTTGTATAGGATGCCGAACGATGAATAAATACTTTGACTTTGGATAACTCGCACTAAAGTTACATAATTGATCCGCATCAGGGAGGTGTATGTGATAAAGAATCTGATTTGGTTCGATATTGTCATATTCTTGAGAGTAGAGCGACAGACTTGAAAAAGCTAAATGGACCAGTTCAAAAACTTGCCTTTTATTTACGGAAGAATATCCGTCTATTAACCGTAAAAATCTAGCTGCAAACTCTATCGCATCCACTTTAAAAAACTCACATCCTTTAGGCCCCATGTTTGCAAAACCACTTGCTCGTGCTAGCCACGGTGTTTGGCCAAAAGGCGTCCCAAAAACGTTCTTTCTACTGTTAGCGTCAAATAGGGGTTCATAATGTGTGATTATTTTTCTCGCAAGGGCCTTTTTCCAGGATGGATCATTGTAACTGGGCTTGAAAAAATTCCAGGCTTCCTCCCCAAACCATCCTTGAAAATAAACTCCAGGCAGCGTAGCAATATCAGGGTGGCCATCGAATAGCGACTGTAAAAAAATTGAGCCTGCTCGACCAAACGGTAAAAGGCAGGTTATAGGTAATGCCTCGCTTTTGTTATTATCTGAGGATGCAAGGAATAAACCCTGTTTTCGCCGTTTTATAAGGCTTTCATCTTTAAAATCATTGTAACTCTCTGCCAACATTAGATTGTTGAAAGACACCAAATAATTAGGTTCCACCACCAGAGCTTTTTTGAAAGAGCTGATCGAATTTTCTAAATCATAAAAATCAAGATGTATTAAACCAAGATCATTAAGAACTAATGGGAATGTTGGATTAACAATGAGAGATCTAGAAACATTCTTAATCGCTGACTCATAATTTGTACACTGTCTTTGTACCCTACCTAATCCAAAATATATATCATGTAATTCGGGTTTAAGAACGATCCCTTTTCTGTAAAAATTTTCCGCTTTTTCTAACTGTTGTGTTTTAGCACTTATATTCGCTCTTGTATTATACAATTCAGCGTAAAGTGGTTTGTTTTTTAACACCTTTTCACAAAACTTGATCGCGACATTAAAATTATTCAAAAATTCAGAGATTATTGCCATTCTAGTATCGAGCTCAATATCGTCTGGTCGAAGAATTTTAGCTGCCATAACAAGTTGCCTAGCTCTCACAAATTGACTAGTAGCGATAAAACTATCTATTACCTTTAAGTAAGGGTCTGGAAAGTCGGGTTGCAGTGTCAAGGACCTTATTCGACTATTCAGAGCCTCTCTTTTAAAACCTTTGTCTTGGGAAACAATAGCCAAATTATTATAGGCTTCGGAATACATTGGATCCACAATCACGGCGGATTTGAAGTGCACGTATGCCTCGTTTAATTTACCAAATTGGGAACTAATTGCCCCCATAATGCTCAAACTATGAGCTTCTGCAGGGGATTGAATTAGAAGGACTTGCCCTACTCGCCTGGCCTTAGACAAATTCCCCACATTAAAATCGTTTATCATCTGGGAAAGTAAACTCTGAGATCGGGCATTATTCTCTGCAGCAGAGAGCTTTAATCGCACTACTTCCAATACGGTCGGATCTAAACCGATACGAATTATTTCATCCCAGCAAACTCTAGCTAAAGCTAGATTATTTAGCTTCAGTAGAGTTTCAATGTAACTAATCCAGTACTGTGGGACCGTTTTATTGTCTCGAGTTGCCTTCTCGAAAAATGGAAGAGCGGCCTCAGGCTGACCTACACTTAGAGCTATCAAACCAAGATTATGGTTAGCATCAGAATGTTTTGGATCTACTTTCAATATTGCTCGATAAATCTGCTCTGCTTCGCTGAGTTTTCTCGATTTATGAAACTGCACTGCCTTGGCTAAGGCCTGGTTTACCGTCAAATCCATCTGAGAATAATACAACTAATTTTTACAAGGGTGCATTTTTATTTTAGAGGAAAAAGTAACCAACCGGTAATTATATATTTTTTCCCATGTGTTACGACATTTCCCCGATGTGCATGGGTCCAATCAACGGGCCAAATAAGTGTTTGCCCAGCTTTAGGCTGTACATCCAATTGGTAGTGGACGAAAGATGTAGCACCCCCTTCTTCAACATCGTTAAGGTATGTCATCCAAGCTAGTGCTCGATTTGATGAGGAAAAATCTGCTCGCTCCGTATGAACTGCCTGAAAGTGATCGCCGACCTCATATCTCTGAATATTAAACGGGCCCATTTCTAATTTGTTCATACTATCTTTTATAAAAGGCCACTGGTCTGAATAATCTTGATAACAAAGCAATAATCGAGATAAATATTCTCGTATCGGAAGAAATTCTGGAGTATCAACGTCTCTGGGCAGAACCGAGATATCTGTGGTTCTTTTGGAATCCTCTTCGTTTGCACCGGTTGTTACACCAATGACGTGTCTTTCAGGTTTTGTCTCGAAAAACTCTATTATTCCATCACAAATTGATAACGGATCAATTATCCAACTCCCTATAAAATGGGGACTTGGTTGAGAAACATTTATATCAAACCGGTTCATTTTCGTCCTCCATCGCTTAAAGTAATGCCGTTGTCTAAATCAAATGTTATCACGCCTAATTTGGATCGAACTAGTGTAGCTTTATGTAAATTACCCTCACCTATTGCAGCTTGAGAAGCGGAATATACGTATTGATCTTGGAAAAGTTGGTTCATCGGATCAATAGATAGAGCTCTCAAAATTTGCTTGAGGCTTTCTCCACTATTCTGCAACCTAAAAAATACACCGCTTAAATTCGAGGCAGGTTTTGGATCAGTCGGGTCAAGTATCAAAGCTTTTTTAAATGAGTAGATGCATCCATATCTATCACGCTGTTTTTCTTGATTCAAAGCTAAGTTATTCCACAAATCGGGATAATTTTGTACTAATTTAGTCGCATACTTAAGTGTTGTAGCCTCGGCCTTTACCTTTTGCTGATTTGAAAGTGATTTAGCTAGGTTATAATAAGCAAGAAAAAGATCTGGAGCTAACAAGATGGCACTTTTCAGCGTGTCTGCTGCTGCATCGAATTCATCACACTTTAGGAGAGCTCCACCTTTATTGTAATACGCCTCATGTGATATTGGTGACTCTTTAAGGACCATATCAAACTGTTCAAGGGCTTCCTTAGTTCGGCCTATTTCATTAAGGCTAAGACCTAGATTTATTCGCACACCATATGCGTCAGGCACTATTTCTAAGTATTTTTCATATAACGGGACGGCTTCCCTAAATTTGTTAGAATTTAAATATATAAGGCCAAGGTTTATATATGCATCCGCATAATTTGGATTATCCCTCAATACTTCATCTAAATAAAGGGCAGCTTCTTCTAACCTGCCTAAGTCTTTAAGAGCCAAACCCAGGTTATTTTTGATATCATAATTTCTTGGGTTAATTGTTAAAGCTTTCGTGTAATGTTCAACTGCACTGTCCAGTCTCCCTAGCTTTTGATATGTTGCCCCCAAAACATTTAGTAAGATTTCATTGTTAGGATCTCTCTCCAGTAACGAGATGCCCTTTTCCAACACACCGTCAAAGTTGTTACCGTTATATAGGTGCAAGACATCATCAACGCCAGGTTCGCTGCCAGAACTCTCGTCAACACCTAGCTGTTGAGCTAATTGATCTACCCTTTCGCCTTTTAAACCAATTTGCATTCCTTTACTAAGTGTGTTTATCGCTTCCGCTTTTTGTTTGGCTAAAATTAATACTTCAATATAGCTGACCCAAAACTGGCCATGATTAGGTTTTTTTTCTAGCGCTGTCTTTAATAGTAAAAGCGCCCGTTCTGTATTCGTTTTTGCCAGCAAAATCCCCAAATTATGACAGGCGTCTGGGTGATCAGATTGTTTGTCTAATATCATCATATAATATTTTTCGGCAACGGAGTTATCGCCCGCGGTATGCGCTTGGATAGCTACTTGCAAAAGTTCTGGGATATTGTTCTTTGACATGACATCTATATTACTTTCTCAATTGCCACTTGCTGACTGCTTGAGCTCGTTGACTTATCTTTTCACACTAACAACGATAAGTATAACGAAAATATAAGTCACAGGGGCCCCTAGTCTTAAGGAGCTCAAGTTGCCGATTGACACCAGAACTGGTACATCCCCGCAAAAGTGTATTCATTATTCTTCTCGAAGACATCCCATTTCTTTAAATCAAATTCCGTATTTTTCTCAGGGAAATGTTTTTTAAATTTTTGCCGCATGGTGTAGTCGGTTAACACAAAGCCGCAGAATTTTAAGTTCAGATCACTAAGCAAATCCTCTATTTGGCTAATCGTAAATTGATGTTCTTGTACATGAAGGGCCAAATCTCGAAATTCACTTAGCGAGTAGGCGTCACCAGATTCTAAAACCGTCCTCCAGTGGTTGTCACTAGAGTT
Source organism: Magnetovibrio sp. (assembly GCA_002709525.1). Taxonomy (GTDB): domain Bacteria; phylum Pseudomonadota; class Alphaproteobacteria; order Rhodospirillales; family Casp-alpha2; genus UBA3470. Next base: position 12,411 of record PARE01000056.1, read on the forward strand.
TCTCGCTTTGGCTCGTAAGGACCTTAACTCGTCATCACCTAGTTGAGAATAATTTCCCTTAAAACGATTTCGGACAGCAGTCACTGATTTTCTAGCACGAGCACTATAAAGACCAATCCGCATCATGCCAGATGGCCGAAGCATACGCCTCAAAATCTGCCAGCCTTCTAGTGGGTCAGCCATATGGTGTAGCACTCCAATACTTTCTATAATGTCGAACTGACGGTTCAGTTTGTCTAGGTTCAGAATATCTGCATGGAGGTAATCGATATTATTTATTCCAAGTTTTCTCGTCTTCATTTTTGCATATGCAAGACTATTTAAGCTCAAGTCAATTGCTAAAACACGACTATTTAAAAAGCTGTTTGCTGTGGTGATCGAATGTTGACCAGTACCGCATCCAGCAATTAAAACTTCTGGTTTCACCACCTTCAGTATGGATTTATCAAAGATTTTTAGACCCTCAACAACCGCAATTTCATCTAGTAACATTGGCTTGCTCAAATGCAGTTTTACCCATTTAGGATAAGGGTTCTGCTCGTATTGTGCCTGTACTTTCTGCGACACCATTCGAACTATTTTTCCATGTGATGGCATAGTTTCTCTTAATGTGATCTGTTCTAGCGGTTCCAAGAGTTGGCGGCGTTTGAGGCATTCAAGTTCTAACGGGAATTTTATAGACCGCATCGATGGATACTTAATAATGGGTTTGTAAGAAGCCAGGCAAGATAGAAATATAGAAGGGGGTGTAGCGCCACCTGCTAACGACGTTAAAATCGTTTCCTCGAGCTTACTTACGATTGTACGTTCTTCGGGCATGTCCACAAACATGAAGTCATTTACATAACACTGAAGCGCAATTGCACTAGACAAACTTAATACACTAGGTTCGTCTAATAATTTCTCTAGATTTAATGTAATGAACCTTCTTGCAAAAGTTAGGAAATCTTCGCAACCTTTATCAGGTATTGAACACAAAGTTATAAGTTCCATAAATAATTGGTTTTCGGCGACCCTGCGAAGGTGTTTAAGGCCACCTTGAAAATCATGTTCGTTTTCTTTTGGTGGGTTAATAAGTTCGATATTCTTGTAGTTATTTTTGATTATGCTAAGTGCGGCAGTCACTGCATGCAAAGGCTTACACGAGGTTTTTCTTTTTAACACTTGATGAATAACTTGTTCCACCAAAAAGCTAGGTTTAGTGAAACGCATAAGTAGGAGGCTCAAGCCAATTGCTCCAAGCAGCTCTTTATTATCGTCACAAATGACAAATTCCTTTAAATAGCACTTAAACGCGATAAGGAATTCGTCTTCTTTCCAATGTGTTTCTCCAAGGTTAAAATATAAGTTTGGGCTATCGGGTTCTATACAGATCGCGCGTTTGAAGTTTTTTAGGGCTGTCTCATGATCATTTTTATGTTTCTGCACTAATCCAAGATTATTATACCCCTTAGAAAATGCTTTATCGATTTGCAACGCAGTATTAAATAGGAGTTCTGCTTCATTAATTTCCTTTAGCTCTAGGAGAATCAGACCCAAGCTGTTGTAACCATCAATAAAACGATTATCCAACTCCAGAGACCGTTTATAACACAACGCCGCTCTTTCCAAATCACCCTGTTCTCGATAAGAATTACCCAAATTGAAATGGGTGTTACGATTATTTGGTTGATTAACTTTCGCACGACAAAATAGTTTTGTTGAACCGCTATAATTTTGTGTTAGGTAGAATACATTGCCCAGGCTACTGTAAAACTGGCCTTCGTCTGGGCGTAAGAGAATAGCGCGCCGATAACAGCGGGTCGACTTTACTACATCACCCAACCTGTTCCAAATAGCGCCCTTAAAGTTAAATAAATTGATAGACAACGGAAAGTCATATTGCAATTGCGCGATTTCATCTAAGATCTGCTCCGCACCACCGAAAGGTAGCTTCTCAAACAATAAACGAAGAGTATTATCGTCGGGTTCCGAACCATAAAGCGTTTGCATATTAAAATATTAAATTGGTAACGGTTATATAACTGGGTTATCAGAGTTTTTAATTTTTAGTGGTTTTAGTCAATTACTATAGATTTAACAAATTCGTCCACGCAAAGAAAAAGGCCCACAACGTTGGTTGTGGGCCTCAATTCCTTATTACCGTTCAGTGTTACGCTAGCGTGAAGTCACCGGCCGTAACTGTGCTTTCGGTAAGTGTTGTTGCTCCAGACACACCTGTTAGTTTAATCAGATCGTCTGTTCCACCTACATTATTGAAAATGTAAGTATCGCTACCTTGTTCAAAGAACACAACTTCGTTTGCGGCAATATCAGTCGTATCAGCCGCAAGTGCTACAAGTTTTTCAGCAAGCGTATCATCTGCTTCAGCAAACGTTACCTTACCACCAGTTGCCACTTGAACGTTGTTAGTAGCGGTCGTTCCGCCAGTAGCAGAAGCACCAGCAACGTTATCTGCAGCAACCAAGCGAATAACATCACCATTCAACGCAAAGTCAGTAATACTATCGCTCGCGGCGGTTGTAGACTCGTTATCTGTAAAAGCGAAGATATCATTTCCGCCGTTACCCGTCAGCGTGTCACGTCCAGCGCCACCGTTTATGGTGTCAACTTTAGAACCACCGGTAATGCTATTGTTGCCGGCTTCGCCCGTCACCGTAAGCTTACCAGTAAATGTGCTCGCGTTAACAGTAAGGTTTGTACCGGAAACAGTACCGATATCTATGTCACGAGTACCAGATACATTAATTGTACCGTTGGTATTGATCACAATCGAAGACCCTGCTGCGCCAGCTGCACCAGATGCACCAGTTGTACCGTTACCACTACCGGTACCACCAGTACCGCCAGCACCACCTGCACCACCAGCGATTGCGTTTGCAGAGGAACCAGTCGAAACAATATTGATCGTTTCGAAGTTAGCTGCGGAGATACCAGTACCACCGGCACCACCAACACCACCGGTACCACCGTTGTTGTTAGTTGCTGTGGAGTTACCACCCTGAGCACCAACACCACCGGCGCCACCAGCGATTGTTATACCGCCGTCTAAACCAATCGTAACAGCGTTGTTACCGCCATCAAGTTCAACTGCAAGGTTCAGACCATTACTACCAGCTCCACCAGCTACACCAGTATTGCCGGAGTTATTGTTGGCGGCATTTGCCTGACCACCGATACCACCGACACCACCGGTCATATTTGCCGACACATTAATTGTATCATCGCTTTCGACACCATTTATAATAAGAGCAGCGTTGTTAGCGGCCGTACCTGCAATACCTGCAGCACCGTTAGCACCGGTTGCGTCAGTGATGGCACCGTCTGCTTTAAGCGTATCAATTACAGAGACAGAGTTCATATCAACCGTAGTCTCAGCAGTTGTTGAAGAAAGCTCAAGAATTTCGGCACTTGTAACAGCTTTAATCAAAGTGATGTCACCAGCAGTAAGTGTACTGTCGTCAATAACGATTGTGTCGGTACCATCGCCTAAGTTTACGACATCGTTTGTTGCCGAGTTAAAGTTGGTGCCAAGAGTACCAAGTTCAACGCGGTCATTGCCTGTACCAGTCGTCACACTCAAGTTATTGGCGTTACTAGAGACGTTTAGGTCTAACGCACCAGTAGCAGCACTACCATCAACGCTCGTCAAGGCAGTTGACATCGCTCCAGTAAACGTAGTCGAACCAGAACCAGTAATGGTTATGGATGTTGCCACGTTATCGCCCATTGCTGAGATGGTTAAACCAGGATTTGATCCAACAGACGCTGTCGAGTTATTGATGTTGATTGTTTCAGCGTCAGAGGCATCTAGACTGGCGATGGATGTCACTGTTGAACCACTGTTATTCAGGGTAATAGTATCAACTGAGTCCATGATCAGCTGCTGGATTGTTGACTTTGACGTGTTGACAGTCATCGCATCTGACGAACCAGTTGCACCTGTGTACGCGAGAGTTATGTCGTCGGCACCGTTGTCACCATTTGCGTCTGTAATTGTGAATGTAGTTCCAAGAACAGCATTGCTAACGGTAACACCGTCAGTGAAGTCATCTAACGTGACAGATGTAACGCCTGATAGACTTGTCATATCGAGAGTTTCAGCCGTATCGTCTTCATCAGTAGACCTAATTGACAGGTTCTCGATGTTAGAAGTAACAAGGCCAGCTAGAGCACCGGATTGCGTATTTGTGATATTAAGTGTGTCAGTTCCATCACCACCATCAAGTGTATCTGCGCTAGAAAGTGTGTCCCCAGCGGCTACGCTTGCCTCGTTAATAGCAGTGAAGAGGTCGTTGCTTGAAGTACCGGTCAGAGTATCGACACCTGTGGTCAATGCAATTGTAGACCCCGTGGTTATGGTAGCCGATACACCTGAGCCCTCTCGGCTTTCTGACTGACCGAATGTGAGATAATGATCTAGAGCTGACGTGAAAGACCCAGCTGTTATAGCTGCTGCTACGTCTGCGTTAGCGGCCAGGTAAGTTTCAGCGTTAAAACCTGCATATGCAGAGCTTGGCACGCGGCTTTCCGTTTCACCAAAAGCTTGGTAATGAGCGAATACGTTAGAGAAAACGCCCGCTGCAACAGCGTTCAAAACGTCTGGGTTTTGAGCCGCATAATAAGTTGCATTAAAGTCTGCGTTTGGATCCCTAAGTTCCTTACCACCAAAAAGATCATAGTGTTGTTGTGCGGATGTGAAGATACCTTGCGAAATGGCGATCAACACATCGGTATTATTTGACAAATAAAATGATTGGTCAAAAGCTGCTGATGTTGACATTGTTGTGTCACTCCATATTAAGTTTCGGTTTTGACGTCTTTAACCATGCAGTCTCTTGCTAAAAGAGCCTGCAAGGCGGTTAGCGACCGCCCCGAAAACAGGTCACTAACCTGCTTTCGGAGCATCCGCTAACAAACTTGCGCTTGTAGATATAATACACCCACAAACCAATGTACAGTAAATACTATACCCTAGAGTAAAAATAATTTACGGTGAGCTACTATAACCGATTCTCTAAGGGTAAGTCTAGTTGTTTTTTCTGATTTTTTTATACCCTTTTCAATAGCTTAACTACTTTTGTTCACGTGATGCTATATGCTCTGAATGGCTGCGCATCAAACTTGCCGCTGCTTTATGCCCTAGCAACTCCACCAAAAATCCGCCATAAGCGTTAGCTAAGGCGCTCATTATCTCCATTGGAGTACCTAAGCCCCGCGCATCTTTGATTGCTTTCTGAATCGCAGGCTCCATTATTTCAATTGCCAACTTATTAACTAACTCTTTGTTTTCCGGCTTCAACGAATCAGCAGTCGTTGCATTTTCTTTATTCGACATTTTTGTTTCCTTTAAATGTGCATCTCAAAATTATCAATCTAAGGGTGATATTCGATTGGGATAATGTCCATTTTCAAACAACACTTCCCAGCATAATTCCACTAATTTATGTAATCTCTGAAAAGGCCCCATATCCTCTAAGTTAAATGCTTCCGGCAGTGATCCTTCAAATAATCTTTTTTCGAACTCGAAGGGTTCGTCTAACCACGGTTTTATTTTTTTTAGTTCATCTTTCAAGAAAAGTTTCCTGTCCTTTAAATAACCAAAATCCCTCGATATAGGCCAAAAAAGTGTTTCGAAAATCTCAATATCGCGTTCCCCCAAAATGCGACCTATTTCAAATTCCAGCGGCTTCGGATCAAAGCCAGTGATCAAGCCAGAACTGTTAGAAGCTGGACCCCAATATTTATAACCGCAAAAACTTGACTGCATTAGTGCTTCATGATTTGAAATTCCTAGCCAACGCGATATTTTTTCCACTGTCTGTTTAGGTTTACGTTTTAAATCCTCTAACCTAATACCGCGCGATTCGTTACCGATTGTCGAGGGAATAAATAACACATAAAACATCATTTGTATCGGACTTATTACCTTGCTCCAAGCTTCCAGCAACGGGTCGATTGCCAGTGATTGCCCTTGGTATTCTCCATAACCCCTTTTATATTTGCCTTGTTGCAAATCATCCAGCACCCCTTTATGTGTGAGCATCCATGACTCCATTCCCTGTAGAGGGTTCCTCACAATATAGAGAAACTTTGACGTTGGATAATAATTAAGAAAAGATGTAATTTCACCAATCGATGGCTTGTGGATATGGTAGAATATGTCTCGACCTTCCACCTCCGTTGAACTTTTTATACCAAGAGTAGATGCAGTGAGAGACCAATTAATAAGTTCAAAGACACTTTTTTTTGAGACTATTTCAGTGTTTTCAATTGCTTTCCCAAAGACAGCCCTGAAAGATCCTTTGTCAATTTTAAATGCTTCATTTCCTTTATCGCCCATATTCATAAAACCAGAATAATTCGCCAGCCAGTCCGTATTACCAAAGGGATTGCCAAAAACGTCTTTCTTGCTATTTGCATCGAATAAAGGCTCATAATGGCTTACAATCTTCTCCGTTAGTTCGCCGCGCCAGTTCTTATCATCATAATTTGGTTTGAAATATTCCCATGCTTCCTGGCCGAACCACCCTTGAAAATACACTCCTGGTATTGTGCTGACCTCCGGATGCCCATCAACTAATGAATGAAGGAAAATGGAGGCAGCCCGGCCGATAGGCAGCAAGCAAGTTACGGAAACGGGACTCAGTTCAGGAACACTTTCCCAGTCGACGCATTGAAGCTTTTTTCGTCTCCACTCTATATCGGTTTCTTTAAGCCTATGCGGATTACATGCAAGCAGATTGGCTAGTGAATATTTGTTAGTTGGATCAATCACTAATGATTTCTTGAAAAATTCTAAAGCTTGGTCACCATCATAGTATTCGATAGCGTTACGTCCCATATTGCACAAGAAATCAGCGTTGTCTGGTTTTATACGCAGAGCCTTTGTTGAAAACGTCATTGCAGAATAAAAATCGTTAAAACCATAAAATATTCGATTTAATGCTTCGTACCCTTCAGCAAGACAAGGCTGAACTAGAATTGATTTTTGGTAAAATTTTAGAGCAGACCTTCGTGACATCAATTTTTCCAGTGCAAGCGCTTTATTGTAAAATAGATGCCCATTGAGCGGCACATTACTCGCAGAGTTTGCCTGGCGCGCGATGAGTCGTTTGATTTGGATATTTATTGCCTTGCCAAAGCTCTCATTTGCGTCACTGAATCTCATTAGCGTGAGAAAAATAATACCTAAATTCGTATGCGCTTCAGTAACATCCGAATCTATTCCGATCGCTGATTGATAAGCTTTAACTGCATCAAACGGCATCTTATTATCTCGAAGTAAATTTCCCCGATTAAAAACTAATTGAAGGCTATTAGGCTGCAATATGAGGCCATATTTATTGATCCTTAAAGCCTCGCTGAGTTCACCTAACTCTTGCTGCGACAATGCTAAACTGTTATATAATTCAGGTATGGACGGCTGAAACAAAAGCCCCTTCTTGAACTTCGAGATGGCTAGGCGTGGGTCACCCAATTTCGAATGCGCCGCCCCTAGGACATTTAACAGATTGATCGAGAGTGGATACTGCCGAAGAAGGTTTGTGGCATTATTAACAACCTTTTCCCAGGAGCCGTCATTATAAAACCTTACAAGCTCCCCAAGCAGATCGTTTTCAGGTTCCAGAATTTCCATCATTAAAACAATTATTTCCAAAATACATTATTTTGCGTCGTAGATAAATGGCTCTTGGATCCGCAAATTATTTTATAGCACCAACGTAATTTCCGCGCTCAAGACAACTTATTTTGGAGTTTTGTGGCTGGCGATACGAGATAGTAATTCGTCTTCATTCCTCATTCATACCCCTCACTAACGCATCAGTCATAGGCTTAAGCAGATAATCTAAAGCTGTTCGTTCTCCAGTTTGAATTAATACTTCTGCTGGCATTCCAGATGTCAATTTTACATCATCCAATTTTTCAATCTCTTCTCTAGGAATTTCGACACGAGACCTGAAATAGCTTCCACCCGTCACTGGATCTAAGATAGAATCTCCAGATACGGCTGTAACGATGCCAAATATAGCGGGGGTCGTTCTCAAACTCAAACTAGTGAGACGGACCTCTGCTTTCTGACCTATTTCTACACTGTCAATGTCATTTGGAAGTATATTTGCTTGCACGATGAGGTCATCATTTCTCGGGGCGATTTCCATTATCAAACTGCCAGGCAACACCACACCGCCAATTGTATGAATACTCAGTCCCTGAACGATACCGCTTATAGGCGAGAGTATTTCTGTTCTACCCAAAACATCATCTGCAACTACGACATTTTCCTCTAAGTCTGCAATCTGAGCCTTTACCTCTGAGAGCTGACCAACAACATCCTCCCTAAAGCGTTGTCGAACGTTTATTATTTGACGCTCCGTCTCGCCCATCGAACTCATCGCTCTTGCAATAAGAGCCGAGTCGCCACCCGCGAGACCCTCCAATTCGACAATGGCTCGCTCAAGCGCAAGTATTTGTGACTTTCTATAGTATCCTTTTTCATATAAGGACCGCAAATCCTTCAGTTCATCCCGGAATATAGATAACTGGTCATACCTCGATTTCATCTGTATCTTTAGACCTGCTATTTCATTCTTTAGCTGCTGCAATCTTTGTTCCAGTATACTAACTGTACCATCAAAACTGTCTTTTCGCGCTTTGAATTGCTTTTCTTCTGCCTCGACAATTTCTTGAACCGTGTTGTCTAGAGAAAGGCGCTCCAAAAGGTCCCCTTTATAAACAATACTTTTTTCTTGGTTCAACTCAGCTTCTAACCGAGCTTCTTTAGCCAAAGCTTGATCCATTCGATTTTTAAATCTAGATACAGTAGCGGTTGCTTGCAGAGGGTTCAGACTTACAAGTAAATCACCCTTCTCCACAGCCTGCCCTTCCTCTACAAATAAGCCAGCCACAATTCCGCCTTCCAAGTGCTGGATCTGCTTCCTNTCACCNCTCACTTTAANAGCTGCTGCTGCGGANACCGCTTTNGCAATNGGNGCNATGGCNGCCCANGTGCCAAGCCCAAAGAATATTGAAACAACAANTATCAGACCCNCTAAAGTTACACCNGATATGCTAGCAGAAGGNCGNTCAATCTGNTTATCACCCAANNNCTTTTGCNAGNTATCNTNGTTTTTTTCATTNTGGTTGATAANANTCAAANTTGNTNTCCTAANTNNGTTTTANAAGGNANCTTAATCCAAAAATAATTTATTGTGTATTTGCCGGAGATNCCCNAGCTTGTCCNGGAACTGGNTGACTNAATTCGGNCAGCACTTCATCANGCCCTCCNTACTTCACNATNGTTCCNTCTCGTAAAACAGCTATATTATCGACCTTGGANAGTAACGANGGGCGGTGACTNATAACCACAACTGTACANCCTGCCTCCTTNGCTTGGCTNAGNGCNTCNGACAAGGCNAATTCACCCTCCGTATCNAANTTTGCGTTCGGTTCATCCAGCACTAGCACCTTGGGATCGCCAAACATTGACCTAGCAAGTGCTATTCTCTGTCTTTGTCCACCTGAAAGACTTTGCCCTCCAACGCCAATATTTGTCTCATAACCATTTCGCAGTGACAGAATCATATCGTGAACACCAGCCTTGCGAGCAGCTTCAACGACGTCATCGGGGGAAAAAGATGCAAAGCGTGCGATATTTTCGGCAACAGACCCCGAAAACAATTCTACATCTTGTGGCATGTAACCAACAAATTGACCAAGGTATTCAGGATCCCATTGTCTCAACTCAGCTTTATCGTACCTAACTGCCCCACCTTGTACCGGCCATACACCAACTAAGGCACGGGCCAACGAGGACTTACCGGAACCACTCGGCCCAATTATTCCCAGCGCAGAGCCTGGCTCTAAAGACAAGGAAACACCTCTCAGTATGATAGTTCGATCTCCTGGAGCAGTCAGGACAACTTTTTCAAGTTGAATGAACCCAGATGGAGGCGGGAGCTGCATAGGCTCATTATCTTCCGGCAACGAATCAAATAACGAATTCAATCTCTGGAAGGCTTGCCGTGCTGAACTTACTATCCGCCATTGACCTACTGCCAATTCAACAGGCGCTAATGCCCTTCCCATGATAATCGAAGCCGCAATCATCGTTCCCGCCGTTATTTCATCCAGAACGACAAAATAGGCTCCTGCCGCAAGTATTGTCACCTGTAAACCCATGCGCACAAATTTGGAAGAAGCTATTAATCCTCCACCTCTATCACTTGCCTTTGCTTGGTTAAAAATCGCTCTCCCATGATTTTCTGACCATCTTTCTTTTATTGCGGAGATCATACCCATAGCGTGAATTACCTGAGCGTTCCGCAAACTTTGAGCCGCATTATTACTTGCTTTCAAATTGTCATTTGTCCCCTCATCTAAAAGACGCCGAGTGAGTAGTTCATTCATTAGGGCAAGAGTAAATATAAGCAGAGCACCGAAAAGGGCGATTATTCCAAGAACTGGGTGCATAAGGAAAATTACAGCGATAAAAATAGGAACCCAAGGAGCGTCGCAAAAAGCAATGATCGGGCCACCAGAGATAAAATTACGGATCGTTTCTACATCTCTTAATGGTCCGACAGTGGCGCCCCCCTGTCTTGCGACAGCTTCAGAAAATACCGCTTTAAAAACACTATCGCTTATTAATTGATCGAATTTGACACCTGTCCTTACGAGAATCCTTGACCTAACGGCCTCTAAGAGGCCGTATATCACCAACAACCCTATCGCTAATCCGGTTATCACCAGCAAAGTTACCGTGCTCCTACTGACTAGGACACGGTCGTACATTTGAAGCATGTGTAGCGGCGCAACAAACATCAACAAGTTAATGAAAAAACTGAAGAATACCGTTACACCAATATTACTTCTGCATTGCCGGATTGCCGCCTTGAGGATGGTATCTCCACTAGGCATAAATACACCTAAGCGAGCCTCGAAAATTCCCACTGCCAGAGCCATGCGTCAGTTTAGGATGGGATCGCAACATCAAAATAAAAACCTTAAATTGTTTGTTCCAGTGTAACTGGTTAAAAACAGCGGGAAATATTTATTAGATGCGAGATTTATTGACATATTCACACAACATCAGTCGAACTGGTAATGCCAATTAAATCGATGAAAGTCAAATTGTTATCCATTCCAAAATTTAGTTGTACATCCGCCTCAAGTACAGTCTCCGCATTATTCTGCTCTAGCTTGTCCGGGGAAAATAAAAACCACACAAGATCTTTACCCAGTTCAAAATTGGTCACACGCAGATCCCCACCCCAATAAAATATTATGTCCGTCGCGTCAGTCAGAGCCAGTTCCGCTTTCCCTTCTGTTTTTACTTGGTGGACAAGGAAATTTTTATTTGCAATTGTCGAAGGCATCTCGTCGGTTGGTGTTGGCCCATTATCCAAATTTACAACATCGTTGGAAATTTGATCTGCAGGAATTTCGAAGGAGGTTAAGCCATCGAACTCTCCTTCTACAACTATGACATTTGTAGAGATATTTTCTTTTTTCTCGAGGCTAGGGCTTATTGCTAAGACCGCAACTTTACCGCTCTCTGTTACTGCAACCCCCAGACTCTCAGCCCTAGTTGAGCCATCTAGCAATGTGTCTTGACGCACGACATCAAACATTTCTTTAACATCATTAGCGAGCGCTTGAAAATCAAACACTTGCGATGGACTTTCTACCTCTTCAGCAACCGCCTCAATTTTAAAATTTTTCGTTTGTTGTAACCCTCTGGCTACGACGCCTTCGCTTGAATCAAAGCTCCAAGTATCACGCGCTGACATCGCGTCACTTAATGACGCCTTCAACAAATAATTGCCTTGCGAAGACATTGATTCAAATTCCTCAGTCGAGGAGCCGATCCAATTCATCACATCTTTTTGCAGAACGAGTTGGGATTCAGCTTGAGCTTCTCGGGACTTTACCTCACTAGAAGATACGCTAAAGTTTACCTCATAGTTACCAAACGCTTCGTTAAACAGGCTTTCTCTGAGAATGGATGGCAGAAGGTCAAAGTCTAAAATTGTACTAAGGGCAGTGTCATCGGAGGCGACCGCGCCTTCCGTCCCACTAATCGCTAAAATTACAGAATCTTCTTCCGCAAAGATTTCCTTGAGGCGCAACACCGCTCCCAGTGCTGCCATCTGCGGGAAGACACCACTATCTTCAAAAGTCGGGGTACGCGTTATTCCTTTTCTCGAAGAAACTCCGCCAGGATCCGCTATTCGACCCAGAACAATTTCATCTCTGATAACATCCCTATCTTGCGTGTGTAAAACATCGCTAAGCACTTTCTCTATTCGATCTGCCCGAGCAGCGTCTGTAGCCATAAAATAAGCCGCTGCTACAAATGCCGACAATACAACGCCAGGATGCAAGAATAGCTTCCCTTTAGAAGCCGAATTTGGGATCATCAATGGGTGACGATTTAACATTTGGTCCACCACGCTCCTGACATTAGGGCCTTCGAATATACTGTCAGTGACCGAGCTCACAGATATGAAACGCCCATTTATTCTTGCAAAATGGGCTATTACATCCCCGGTATCACGCCTGATGAAGACCAACCATGGGTCTCCCTCATCTGTTACACCCTTCTCCATCTCCACCGAAAGTCCGGCTTGGTCCATGAAGTGAGAGATTCTAAAAAACTCAGCTGTTTCTTGGTTTGACCAACCCTCTCTCTTGGAAGGCGAGGGCCAACGAAGCTTAGTTACAACCATTGTTAAAATCCAGAATCAAAACTGCAAATGACTATTTATACCATCCCTGATGGCTAATCAATAAGCTCATTATTCTCTTGAAAAATGAGCCTATGGGTGTGGGGATCATAAAATTGCATTAACGTTATCGCAAATTCGCGAGGATCTATCTCAAGTGCACGCGCCCAAAATATTAGTCTATCCGAAGGCACTCTGCCTCTACCAGCTTCTATTTGCGATATGAATGTGTAATACTCTATATTGACCAGTCGCGCCAAGTCGCGCTGAGATAACCCCAGCTTTTCCCTCCTGAGCCTAAGCCACTGGCCAGCTTTTCGCCTCAACGTCGCTACATCAGTTTCAAATTCCACCCTTAGGGATACTTCGTTTTCCATCACAAACCTCTTCCGAAAACATACGGTTAACAGTTTACTGTACCCCCATTCTCTTGTCTAGTTTAATCTTAAATCAAGGCTAGTTCATCGTGACAAATGAAATACGCACCGTCTGCCAGTATTTTGTAAGGAGTATTTCTATGCTAACGGATGCCAGATTTATAATGCATCAAATGCGTAAAATCCGATACCTTCATATCGGAAATCTACATTCTCTGCCAAAACTTCGCGTTCGGCCTCAAAGGTTGTAAACAGATGACCGCCAGTTTTTAAATTAAAGAATCGATAGACTGGAGTTTTCGAAACCGTTTCCGAGTCGAACGCATTGAAGCCTATGCCTTCATATGAGAAATTTTCCATACTCATGACGCTTTCCCTCTCTTCAAGACTGGCTGTAAAAAAGTGGCTTCCAACATCACTATTGTAGAATCTAAATACGGGAGATGTTCCTTCGACCGATAAATTTTCTGGGCTTAATGCCTTAAAACCTATGCCTTCAAATTCAAAATTTGAATTGCCCAAAACAACATTTCGTTCAACCAGACTCGCTGTAAAAAAATGACCTCCATTAGCTGGATTTAAAAATCTATTTACATCCACCTTTTCTATATTAGAATTTCCGTAGATCGCTCGTGCCGCAGCAATGTCATCTTCTTGTAAACTGGTGACTGCCGGATTATAAAAAGCAGACATAAGCGCCTCGTCAAGAGGGGAATGCGCGATACCTATAGCATGCCCAATTTCATGAGTATTGACTGCTTTTACACTCAACCCATCAGAGTTTACTTCGGAACCCACCACCCAATTCTCATCAAAATCCAGAACGATTTGCACTGCTGCTAATTCACCTAATACAGGCAAGTGGGTTTGGCCAACTATACCAGTAGGCCCATCGATTTCCGCATAACCGAACCTTATGTCAACGGAGTTTGAATCGTTCACCAAAATAAAGCTTATATTTGAAATCTCTTCCCACATGGAAAGACTCTCAAGTATATCATTTTGAAATGCCTTGTCGGTTATAAAATGATCAAAATTTGCACGTTGACCATTGAAATTGCTATTGGCGAAGCTAATAGTTACCTGCCCACCAGGTGTTCCAAGTGTCTGGCTTTCTCCCCATTTTTGATTAAGCAATTGAAAATTCTGTATATTCGTATTCATAGCCAAAGCGTTGCAATTAACTATTTCAGGTTTTCAAAGTTGAGAGTTTGATCTGGCGAAAGATCAAAGATTTGATTTCCAAGTTCTTTCATTTTTTGATCAGACAGACTTCGCCCCCTGTCCAAGTCCGCAAGGGTCCTCCAATTATGTAATGATAAGAGATGAAAATAGCAAAATGGCAACGCACTTGATGCTCTAAGTTCAAGAAATTTTTCATCTGACAATTTTTGCAGCGCCATTTCATTAATTTGGTAATACCCTTTTAAGTCAACATCACCCCTGTCAACTCTAATAGTCACCTTCGCAGGCTCTATTACCCCAAAAGCATCCAATAAATTACACATTTTTTTTGTTTTTTGTCTATCAATCTCCCGCTGCTCCAGAAAATCTAAAACCCTCTTTAATTTTTCACTGATATCGCCATTATCTGTGAAGAACGGCTCAGCATTCTTATCAGAACTATTAACCGTGTATTCATCATTCACACATAAGACAGCTTTATTGGACTTGTTTATAGCTATTGAAAACGGATGTGCTTGTAACACTTTTGGTACATACCCACTTACCCACTTGCCGTCTTTATTTACATACAAATTTTTTTCATTTTCCAAACCAAGTATTGCTGCAAAATGATAATCCTCATCAATTTTAATTAAGACTATTGGAACAGCCATTGATAATTTTGGAAGCTCAGAGCATGTAACCGGCAATATTGTCGTTTTTTTCGCGAAACTTAAATCTTTAAATGGTATCCAGCCTTTATTGATGTGCTTTTCTTTATCCACAGGAATTATGGCCATCAGGTTCAACCCTTATATATTTTTGCTTTATTAAGATCGGCAACCTCAGCGGAAAAAACCAAAGGTTTTATGCAAAAGACCGGTCACAATTTTTACACTCTTGCGATCAAGTACTTTTTGAGCAATCGACAATTGCTCAAGGATTATGTCTCTTTCTTCTTTTTGTCGTTCGATAGTATCACGGAGTTTCTCTAATTCCTGCTGAAGACCATAGGCTACCTCAGTAGTCTTATCTAACGCCGCACTTAACGCCTTCACTTGCGGCATAAAGGGTGACATGAAACTTTCGAATTCCATTTTTGGAATTGACGCCAAGCACATTTCTTTATTAGTACTTGGAGCAACACTAACGGGTTTTCTAAGAGCTACCATAAACTCCAGTTTACCGATTTCCGTATCGGCAAATCTTTCTACGGCCAGCTCGACCAATTCAAACGAAACGATGCTATTTAATATGTCAAAAAAATTCGCTGGTGTGAAAATATTAACATGGACATCTAAATACGCATCATCCGTCCTAACACGATTAGCAGCATTCCATGCAAAAGAGTTTGGTACTAATTTCTCAGATTTCCTAAGATCGAACTTTCCCGTCCAGACATCATTTGTGTCTACACTAATTGCGGTTGAAAAGTGGTCATAAACGGCTGCTATGCTGGGCCTTTTTCGGCCCAAGAAATGAGCCTCGAGTAATTCACCAAAAGTGGTCAATGGGCGTTTATAATCAAACGTAAAGCGCTTGTCAGGGATCACCAGAAAGCAAATTCCCCCTGGTCTTAGAACCTCAAAAACATCCGATAAAAATTTTATCATATTGGGAACGTGCTCTATGATATGAGAACCAATGACATAATCAAAACTATTCTTATCCAAAACCTGCAAGAGATCGCCATCAGAGCATACGTAGTCTACAGAAACGATATCATCTACATTTATAGATTCATCCAATTCATACTTTACCTTTAATTCTTCACTCGACAAATGATCCAAATAAAAACCCTTCCCGCCCCCGTTTATGTCTTTGTTTTGAACGACAGGGGATGTAAGCGCACCTATTTCTAGCCCTTTTTGATTATTAAGGTCGATTAGATCACTTAAAAATTTCCAGCGTGGGTCCAACATCCGGCTCTCATCCATGCTCAGTCCATTTGCCAAGGCCATTTTTTTGACCTTTCAAGATCGATTTGATACCCGCCTTCCAACGACAAATTTGGATTATAGTGTGGATCGTCTTCTATGAAATACTTCCATCTATTTTTCATAAAAAGTGCCTCTTTTTCAAACCTTGCCGCTTTCTTCGGGTCAGTATCAGGCCCTCGAGAAACCGACTCATGGTGATATAATTCTGCGAATGGTGTGTAAAGATTTTTGTATCCAGTTTCCTGCACGCGCAGACAAAAATCTACATCGTTGAAAGCAACTGCCAAATTTTCCTCATCAAGCCCACCAACCTCATCGTACACTGATTTCCTTATTGCAAGTGCTGCCGCCGTGACCGCAGAGTAATTGCGAACAATTGTACTTCTGCCAAATTCCCCGCTGTCTTCTCTCTTTGAATGCGGGTGCGCATATCCAGCTACTCCCCCCATGCCAACAATTATTCCATCATGCTGGACGTGGTCATCCGGATAATAAAGCCTGCAACCCACAGCACCGACACCCGGACGAGTTGCCTGAGAAACCAGCTCTGTTAGCCAACCTTCACTTATTACCTCTATATCGTTATTCAATAAAACGAGCACTTCACCCTTCGCTTTCGACACCGCAAAATTATTTATAGCTGAGAAGTTAAATTCGCCCGGGAATGTCAAAATGCTGACGTTGTCGTTTTTTTCGATCATTTCGAAATACTCGAAAGTTTTCGCTTCGGCGCTATTATTGTCAACGATGGCGATTTCAAAATTTTCGTAGTTAGTCTTTTCAAGAAGGCCATTCATACAAACCGACAGTAAGTCAATTCTATCCTTGGTTGGGATAATTACGCTTACAGGAGGGACTGAGCTTGGTAACTTATAACGTATCCGGTGATAAGCACCAAGATCTGTTTCTAACACTTCGGCAGACAAATTTCTACGCGCTATGGCGTCCCTTAAAACATCTTTAGCCTTTTGGTGGGCATAGTCTTTTTCGTGCGCCGCCAATGCAGTCGATCCTTTGACAGCTCTCCAGTGGTATAATACATGCGGAATATGTTTTATTTTTTCTGTCTCCTCAGTTGCCCGAAGGATCAAGTCGTAATCCTGAGCCCCCTCTGTCCCCTCTCGTATGCCGTTCAAATTGTCTAAAAGTGTTTTTCTATACACTGAGAGATGACAGGTATAATTTTGGGACAAAAGAAGATCCGGGCTCCAGTCCGGTTTAAAGAATGGCTGGCTCCTATTCCCCTGCTCATCAATTTTATCCTCATCGCTGTACAAGATATCGAGTTCTATGTCTTCGTTCAGTTGGCTAACTACTGCTGAAAGCGCGTGAGGGTGTAATTTATCATCATGGTCAAGAAAAGTTACGAATTCCCCAATCGCCGAACTCAAGGCTGAGTTAGTTGCAGCTGATATATGACCATTAGTATTTCTGTAAACAATCGATATTTTTTCGTTTGTCTCTAATTTTTTAAGATAATCCTTTAAATCTTTATCTGTGGAGGCATCGTCTGCAATGCAGAGCTGCCAATTTGAATATGATTGTCCTGTCACAGACTCAACTGCTTGGGTTAGAAAATTCAAATCTGAGTTGTACGTTGGCAGGAGTATTGAGATGAGGGGCTGGAAATCTAGGTTGTCAATGAAATCATCAACATTAGCATGTTGATTAGGCCCATCGTGAAGTAAAAGCCATTCATCATATGACCCTAATGCTGTTTTATTTGAGGGCCAAAAGTTGGACAAAGCGCCACCCAGACCTTGATTAATAATCGTCTTACAGAACCGGGAAAGTAACCCTAGTGCAGGACGTAGACCTTTGC
>PARE01000057.1 GCA_002709525.1 Magnetovibrio sp.
CGCGACTTATGACAAGGAAGTCACCCTGGACGTCTCTGAGATCGTTCCGCAAGTCACTTGGGGCACATCGCCCGAAGACGTCGCACCGATCACAGGCAACGTCCCGTCGCCGGGCGATTTCCGAGATCCACTTAAGCAAGAAGCTGCACAGGCCGCTTTGGATTACATGGGACTTACCGCAGGTATGCCGATCATGGAAATTCCTATAGACGTGGCGTTCATCGGATCTTGTACCAATGGCCGTATTGAAGATATTCGCGCCGCCGCCGCCGTGGCCGAAGGCCGGAAAGTTGCCAAGGGCGTTCAGGCACTTGTCGTGCCGGGCTCGGGCTTAGTAAAGGAGCAGGCCGAAGAGGAGGGGCTCGACAAGATCCTGACCAGAGCCGGCTTTGAATGGCGCGAGGCAGGATGCTCCATGTGCCTAGCCATGAATGACGATCGATTGGAACCAGGCCAGCGTTCGGCGTCCACATCGAACCGAAACTTCAAGGGTCGTCAGGGCTTTGGCGGTCGTACACACCTCGTTAGCCCAGCTATGGCCGCTGCCGCCGCAGTCACCGGCAAGCTGTCCGATGTGCGTGATTTGACGGACTAAGAGGGAGAAGAATGATGGAAAAATTTACCAGTTTGACGGGCGTCGCCGCGCCGATGAACATGATTAACATCGACACGGACATGATCATTCCTAAGCAATTCCTGAAGACCATCAAGCGTTCTGGCCTTGGCCAGCACTTGTTCGACGAAATGCGCTTCAATCGTGACGGTTCGGAAGTGGAGGACTTTGTTCTAAACAAGCCGGCCTACCGGGAAGCCTCCATTTTGGTTGCGGGTGACAACTTTGGCTGCGGCTCGTCGCGCGAACACGCACCCTGGGCGTTGTTGGATTTTGGCATCAAATGCGTGATCTCCACGAGCTTCGCTGACATCTTCTATAACAACTGCTTCAAGAACGGTATCCTGCCCATTAAGGTTTCGAAAGAGCAGCTTGACTCCCTCATGGAAGACGCCGAGAGAGGTGCTAACGCGACCTTGACGATTGATTTGGAGAACCAGGTGATCCAGGGGCCAGACGGTGGCGAGATCAAGTTCGAAGTCGACGAGTTCAAGCGTCAGTGCCTTCTCAATGGCCTCGATGATATTGGCCTTACCATGCAGGTAAATGCCAAGATCGACAACTTTGAGGACCAGCAGAGGGCGGGACAACCTTGGCTTTATGCGACTGGATAATTAGTTATTCTCCACAGCGCTCTGTTTTCGCGGCGTCTTTCTCTTTTTTAGCGAGGTGTGGACTGGGCCTGTCCTCGTCTTCGCTTTTCCAATGTGGGCGGGGCAAGACGGGGGGAAGTAAGGATTAAGAGGGGTATGTATAATGGCTGCCAACAAAAAACTACTTTTTCTGCCGGGGGATGGCATTGGCCCGGAAGTCATGGCCCAGGTCCGAAAGGTTATCGACTGGCTCGATAATCGCCGCCATGTGTCCTTCGAGTTGGAAGAAGACTTGGTCGGTGGTGCGGCCATCGATGCCCATGGAACATCCTTGACCGATGCAACTTTGGATAAGGCTATGAATGTAGACGCCGTTTTATTGGGCGCCGTCGGTGGACCTAAATGGGATAATGTTGCCCGCGACATCCGCCCAGAGGCTGGGCTCCTGACGCTTCGCAAAGACATGGACCTGTTCGCCAATTTGCGCCCGGCCAACTGTCTGCCTTCTTTGGCAGACGCATCCAGTCTGAAGGAAGATCTGGTCTCTGGGCTGGATATTTTGATCGTCCGCGAGAGCACCGGCGGCGCATATTTCGGGCAGCCGAAGATGATTGAGGATATTGAGGGCGGCCAGCGCGCTGTTGACACCCAGGTGTACACAACTGCTGAAATTGAACGGGTCTGCCGCGTGGCCTTTGACTTGGCCGAAAAGCGGAGCGGCAAGCTACACTCTGTGGAGAAGGCCAATGTCATGGAGACGGGCGTTTTGTGGCGTCAGGTTGCCACTGAGATTGGCAAGGAGTTCTCGGGTATTGAGCTGCAGCACATGTACGCGGATAACTGCGCTATGCAGTTGGTTCGCGCACCGAAGCAGTTCGACGTTATCGTCACCGACAACCTGTTTGGCGACATCCTGTCTGATTGTGCGGCTATGCTAACGGGATCGCTTGGCATGCTGCCTTCCGCGACCCTCAGTGGTGCAGATCAGAGCGGCCGCCGCCGCGCCATGTACGAACCGGTGCACGGCTCTGCCCCCGACATCGCCGGTAAGGATAAGGCCAACCCGCTGGCCACCATACTATCTTTTGCCATGATGCTCCGCTACAGCTTTGATGACGGAAACAACGCTGATCTCATTGAGGACGCAGTGAAGAATACGCTTGGTCGGGGCATCCGCACAGGCGATATCATGCAAGAGGGCATGGAACTCGTGTCTTGTTCCCAGATGGGGCAAGCGCTGACAGAAGAGCTGGATAAACTTGCTGCTTGAGTTGTCCTTTCCAAAGATCAAGTTCACGGCTTGATAACGCTTTGAATTGATGAGGGCACTGTTACGGTACCGAGATGATACAGATTGCCCGTGAGAGAGTCTATGGGTAGGCTGGCGCCAGGGTGCCTCTATCCTCTTCGTCGTATGCCATCGGGTTCTGTCAGCGCCGCGGCTACCAGAGGTACCATCCGGATGGGTCTATTCGAGCTTGACGGGAGTCAACATGACCCACTGTCTGTGAGGCGCTTACGACTTGCGTTTTGGCTTGAAAGGGCGTAACCCTCCGGCGATTAATCGAGGTAGAGATGATTGCATTGACGACCAAAACCAAGGAAACCAGGACCACCGGCTAAGCACGGGCCAGGCTCTTTTTATCACATTGGAATGGGCCCGCGAGGAAAACGTGGGCCTTCGTCGTTTCTAGCGTAGGATTGCACGATAGGCATCGAGGTTAAACAGACGAGAGCAACGAGACTGAGGAGAAAAAAATGGGGTATACAGTTGCTGTTATCGGCGCCACGGGTAACGTGGGTCGCGAGTTGCTCTCGATCCTGGCAGAACGGGAATTTCCCGTCGAAGAAGTCATTGCACTGGCCTCGAGTCGATCTATTGGCCGTGAGGTGTCATTTGGTGAGGATGATGTCCTGAAGGTGGAGAACTTGGACGAGTTCGATTTCAGGGGTGTCGATATTGTGCTGTCATCACCAGGAGCTTCGGTATCGTCAAAGTACGCGCCGATCGCAGCCGAGGCAGGCGCCGTGGTCATCGACAATACCTCTTATTTCCGAATGGATCCGGACGTGCCGCTAGTGGTGCCGGAGGTTAACCCAGGTGCACTTTCCGACTTCAAGAAGCGAGGGATCATCGCCAATCCAAATTGTTCAACCATTCAGCTGGTAGTGGCCTTAAAGCCACTCCATGAACTGGCCAAAATCAAACGAGTTGTTGTTTCGACTTATCAGTCTGTCTCAGGCGCTGGTAAGTCCGGCATGGATGAGCTGTTCAACCAGACACGCGGTATTTTTGTTAATGAGCCAACGGAAAGTCACCGTGAGAACTTCACCAAGCAGATGGCTTTCAACTGCATCCCGCATATCGACAAGTTTATGGATGACGGCTCAACAAAGGAAGAATGGAAGATGGTGGTTGAGACCAAGAAGATTCTCGATCCAGACATAACTGTCTCTGCGACTTGTGTACGTGTCCCGGTGTTTGTTGGTCATGCCGAGGCTGTAAATATCGAGTTCGACCACCCAGTCACTGAAGACCAGGCCCGCGATGCGCTGCGCGCCGCGCCAGGGGTGACCGTAATCGACTACCGGACCGACGAAGGTTATGTAACGCCGCAGGAATGTGCGGGTGAAGATGCCGTCTTCGTCAGCCGCATCCGAAAGGATCCGTCCATTAAGAACGGTCTGAATATCTGGGTCGTATCGGATAACCTGCGCAAGGGGGCCGCGTTGAATACAGTCCAGATCGCCGAGGTTCTGGCGCAATCTTACCTACAAAGAGCTGCTTAGGCCCTCTCAGCCCGTTGATCGTTTGCCGTCCTTGTGAGACGCTAAGGACACAAAGGGGCTGCAGTGTCCGCCCCGTCTTTTTCGCGAGAGGGGGCCATGGTCATGACCAAAATTCATATTCAATTCACGCTGTTCTCGGCGTTCTATTCACCGTTGATTTCCACCATGACGGGCGGCTTTTTGAGAGAGGAAGGTCTGGAGTACGAATGGTCCGTAGCGCCAGAGGGCAAGTCGGCTATTGAATCGCTGATGGATCGTTCCGCACATGTGGTCCAGACAGCACCTAGCCAGTCCTTTGGGCCGCTGAGCAAGGGTGAGATAATGCCTTGGGCGCATTTTGCCCAGATCAACGAAATGGACGGCTTCTTTCTTACCGGCCGTGACGCCGATCCCGATTTTAGCTGGGAAAAACTGGAGGGCGCGGAGGTTGTCATGTTTGGTGGAGGGCAGCCGAAGGCGATGTTCATGTTTGCCTGTCATAAGGCAGGGATTGACTTTGACAAGATCCATGCGATCACTCCGGGCGGCGCGGCCGCAATCGATACCGCCTATCGCGGGGGCCAAGGGCAATACGTCCAGCAGCAGGGTCCATTCCCCCAACAGCTCCAGGCCGACGGCGTCGGGCACGTTGTCGCCCAGGTGGGGCCTAAAATTGGACCCAATGCCTTTTCCAGCCTAGCAGCCATGCGCGACTGGTTAGGCACGGATGAAGCCGCCGCTTTTAGTCGAGCCTACCGTAAGACCCGGGCGTATATGAATGAGGCCCCCGCGATGGAAATCGCGGTGGCGCAGAAAGAATATTTCCCAGACATCGATAGGGCTGTGTTGGCTGATTGCATCAATACCTACCAAAACCTTGGCTGCTGGACCTCGCATCCGGAGATCACAGTAGAGGCGTTCGATGTTGCCCAGGACGTGTTTGTCCATTTTGGTTCCTTGAAGAAAAAGGTTGATTACGATCAAGCCGTAGTAGCGCCGCCGGCCTAAGAATCCGAAGAGCCCAGGTCTTTTCTGTTGGGCGCTTTCAAGGCGATGGAACGAGCTACATGGTCTAATTTTCTCCATACGGAAAGGGCGATAAAGCTTATTTGATCCTACTTTCATTAGTTACGATTGAAACTTTTGCGCGTGCCGTTTCAGATCATATATGAAAACTAAATTTACAATGTAAGGGGTGCCGGTGCGAACCGTGGCACGGCACTCGCCGGCGAATACTTGTACAATGGCAGTTCTTTGAGTGCTTCGTCCGCCGCTCTTTCCAGCAATCCATGCACATCGCTGACCGCCCTGCCTAAGGCTACTGCCGCGGTGTTCGCGTCACCTAGGACATAGCCAACCCATAGCGCCGCAAACACATCTCCTGCGCCCTTAACTGGCGTCGTCAGGCGGGGCGTGACAACGGCCCAAGAACCGACGGTGCTAACCAGCACGGTCGCAAGCTCATGACCGACGGGTACCGATGTGGCGATGACCGTGGATGGACCGCGAGCCATAATTGCCCTCGCCGCCACCACGGCGCTAGTGATATCACGTACGTCGTGACCGCTTAGAAGCGCTAGTTCAAACCTATTGGGGAAAATCACGTCGGCCGCTGGAATAGCGTGGTCACGATAGAAAGCAATGAGCGCATCGGGTACATAAAGGCCTTCCGCTTCATCCCCTAAAATAGGGTCGCATGCGACGATGGCATTGGGGCTGGCGGCCCGTACGTCATTCCAACCCGAGAGTACGGCTTTTCCGACTGCGACGGCACCGAGATACCCTGTGAGAATAGCCGCACAGCGTTCGAGAACCCCGTGGACCTTAAGCCCCTTGAGCACGGCGGTGACGTCGCCGGCCGATATGTGAGCTCCATGCCAGCCGCCATGGCCTGGGTGATGGCTTAACAAAACCGTGTGCACAGGCCAAACCTCATGACCCATGTGCTGGAGGGGATATACGGTAGCCGCGTTGCCCACATGGCCGCACGCGACATGCGAATGAATTGTTAGAATTGCCATGGGGTTAGCTTGCCACACTGAAGCCAAGGATTATAGTTCCATCGCGTGCGTCCACTAATTGTCCTATTATCGAGGCTCCTATGACGTTTTCTCTCGCGGCGAGGCCACGCCGGTCCGTTTTGTATATGCCGGGTTCAAACCCGCGCGCTTTGGAAAAAGCCCGTTGTTTGGCGGCCGATGCCTTAATCATGGATCTTGAGGACGCAGTTGCACCGGACGCTAAGGAAGCAGCGCGTCATAATATCGCCGCCGCCCTTTCGGAGGGGGGGTATGGCGAGCGCGAACTGATTATCCGGACGAATAGCCTGAACAGCCCTTGGGGGGAGGATGATTTAAAAGCGGTGGCGGGCATGGGTGCTGATGCGGTGCTGCTACCGAAAGTGGAGGGCCGCAGCATGGTTTTGGAGGCGATGGCTATTCTAGACCATGTTGGTGAGCCCACCGACCTGTCCATCTGGTGCATGATGGAAACACCACTGGCCATGCTGCACGCAGAAGAAATCGCCTTCGCGCACAAAAGGGTGGGCTGTCTCGTCATGGGGACCTCAGATCTGGCCAAGGATCTTCACTCGACACATACACTATCGCGGACACCGCTCATGACGTCACTGGAATTATGCATCCTGGCGGCTCGAGCTGCTGGGATCGGCATCTTAGATGGCGTCCACCTGGATCTTTCTGATGACGATGGGTTCCGAGTGTCGTGTATTCAGGGATTGGAGCTGGGCATGGATGGTAAGACCTTGATTCATCCTAAAACCATTGCCACCGCCAACGAGGTGTTTGCGCCGACTGCTGACGAGATTGCGTGGTCGCAGCGTATCATAAAAGAGCATGCAGCCGCCGAGGTCGAGGGGAAAGGGGTGCTTTTAGTGGATGGCAAATTAGTCGAGAACCTGCACGTTGAGAGTGCCCATCGAGTTGTGGCTATGGCGAATACAATTGCTGCTATGGAGCGATCGACGAGCTAGGCCATCGCCCGATCATAATGATAAGACGAATGACGGAAAACACGACGAATCGGTGGTGTTGGCTTTCAATTGCACATTACTCATGCCGCGCCGCGGCTGATGGCGCTGGGGGCGTTCGGCTTTGTTTGGGTCGTCAGCGTGCGTCGGATAAATAATTGACGCGACACAACAAATACAGATTAAGCACTTACATGCACAGATCTTCAATTGAGGCTTCGTAAAAAAGTTGCTGCGGAATCTTAGTCTTGGTAGGTAAAGGGGCGTCAGGTACACCGGTCCTGGGAAACCTGTGTATGTGCCGTTGAGACAGCACCCTGACGCCTCTTGGAGCCGATTAGGCTCCGAGCACTTGAAAGCAGCTGCTTGCTTCACCCTTCTTCCGCGGGCGTACCCTGGGCAGAGATCGTCCCGTGGCGGAAGTGGTGCGGCTCGTTTCCTAGGTCTACGAGGCCGGTCACCCGTCGTCGTTTAACCTATTCATGCACCGCCGTAGCAAAAATCCTCAACGTGTCGAGCCCTTCGGGACAAGAAGGCACCGGCCAAGCCGATTTTGCCGTTGGCCCAAAGACTACCCTCTGGGACCCGAAGCTCTCCAGAGACCATCCAAGTAACCGCAGGGTACTTTTGTGGCCTCGAAGGCATTGTATTCGAACCCGGAAATCCGGACCGAAATTCATCTGCCCCTGGGATGCAACCAACCCCCATCAGAGAGATGGTCTGTTCCACGGGAGGTAGGCCCCGCATGACACGAGACTTTTGCCGGTTTAAGATCAAAGATCGGAATAGAGCCCCGGTCGTCAACCTCGCACCTTTTCCAACCGATCGGTCTTTTCGTCCAAGTCGGCCGGGCAGATATCTTAGTCTGAGTCAGCTTGCTGACCCATGCTTTGATATCTCAACAACACTTTCATGTACACGCTAAAAGTGCCGTTGAGACAGCCGGTCATGCAACATGGAAAACCGGGGGTAACGGTTATTTCCTGTGTATAACCATAAACCGTTTTCACAATTTACCCACAGGCTATTCACATAATTGATACTATCTGGGGTATGTCCATTGCAATTTCAACAATCTCGTTCGCTTGCATCTGACGGCCTCTCGCGAAGCGGGTAAAGGACGGATGCGGGTAAAAATTAACATAAACACGGCGTATCTTTTTGGTATACATTATTCCGATAACTTCTTCGTTAGTTGCCTCGGGCTGGCGTTGACTATCCTGAAATGGCGCATTACCAATGATTTCAGAACGGCGCAATGCCGCCCCGTAACATTACAGAAATAAGAGGAATCGCCATGGCGAATCCCAATCGGCCTTTGTCACCACATTTGCAGGTGTATCGGCCACAAATTACCTCAATTTTGTCGATCACCCACCGTGCCACGGGGATTGCGCTTGCTGGCGGTGCGGTGTTGTTCAGCTATTGGATTATGGCGGCAACCTACGGCCCGGACGCCTTTTCTACGGCGCAGGCGGTGCTTGGGTCTTGGTTCGGTCAATTTGTTCTTTGGGGGATGACGTTTTCACTCTTTTATCATCTCGGAAACGGCATCCGGCATTTAGCCTGGGACGTCGGTTGGGGGTATGAACTTGACAAGATGCGGATAAGCGGTTGGTTGACGGTGATCTTCGCTGTCGCAATGACCGTATTAACATTGGTTATTGTTTATTCAGCGGCGGATGTTGTCTGATGCAAATGCGGTCTCACTTAGGACGCGTGCGCGGCCTCGGATCGTCGAACAACGGTGTACAGCATTGGTGGATGCAGCGCTTGTCAGGTATTGCGCTAGTACCGCTTTCACTGTGGTTTGTCTTCTCCGTCATCGGTCTGCTTATCAATGCTGATTTAGCGACTGTCACTAATTGGGTGGGTCAACATTACAATCCAGTTTTGCTGATCCTTTTCGTGATCTGTATGTTCCACCACGCGCAGCTCGGGTTACAAGTCGTGATTGAGGATTATACCCGTTCGGAATTGACTAAGGTAACACTGTTGGTCACGGTAAAGTTGGCTGCGCTGTTACTATGCGCTTGTTCGATCTTCGCCGTCATTAGACTGACCTTCGGAGCTTGAAACGCTATGGCCAAAGCATACGAGATCATCGATCACAAATATGAGGTGGTAGTCGTCGGAGCGGGTGGCTCGGGACTTCGCGCCACATTAGGAATGGCGGCGGCGGGCCTGAAAACCGCCTGTATTACCAAGGTATTTCCGACTCGGTCACACACTGTGGCGGCACAGGGCGGGATATCAGCGGCGCTCGGGAACATGGCTGAGGACCACTGGGAATGGCACATGTATGACACAGTAAAAGGTGCCGATTGGCTTGGTGATCAAGACGCTATTGAATATATGTGCCGAGAGGCTGTGCCTTCGATCATCGAGCTTGAACACATGGGTATGCCGTTTTCGCGCACGCACGAGGGGAAAATTTACCAGCGTCCATTTGGCGGCCACATGCGGAATTATGGTGAAGCGCCCGTGCAGCGAGCTTGCGCTGCGGCGGACCGAACCGGACACGCTATGCTTCACACGCTCTACCAGCAAAGCCTTAAGCACGAGGCGGAATTTTACGTCGAATATTTTGCCATCGACTTGATCATGGGGNATGATGGTACCTGTGAAGGCGTTCTGGCCTGGAACNTGGACGATGGTTCCATNCACGCGTTTNGNGGGCACTTGGTGGTTTTNGCGTCCGGCGGCTATGGNCGGTCTTACTTTTCNTGNACNTCGGCGCACACATGCACTGGCGATGGCCATGGCATGATCGCGCGCGCCGGGCTCCCCCTNCAGGANCANGAGTTTGTGCAGTTNCATCCGACNGGTATCTATGGGTCAGGCTGCCTAATCACGGANGGAGCGCGCGGNGAAGGTGGNTACCTNACCAATTCTGAGGGTGACCGTTTNATGGANCGCTACGCGCCAACTGCNAAGGACCTCGCNAGTCGCGATGTCGTATCGCGCTCCATGACNATGGAGATCCGCGACAAGCGNGGTNTTGGNCCTGAGGGTGATCANATNAGCCTCCANTTGGAGCACCTCGACGCCNNCCTCNTGCACGAGCGACTGCCGGGCATTACTGAGTCGGCNCGTATNTTCGCCGGCGTGGACGCGACTAANGAACCAATCCCAGTGNTGCCCACNGTGCANTACAATATGGGCGGCATTCCCACCGACCACATGACCCAGGTTTTGNGTCCGACAGAGAATGATCCAGATGCGTTAGCACCGGGCCTAATGGCGGTGGGTGAATGTGGCTGTGCCTCGGTGCACGGGGCTAACCGTTTGGGGACCAACTCTTTGTTGGATCTCGTTGTGTTTGGCAGGGCGGCGGGAATAAAGGCCAAGGAGATAATTACTCCAGGCGCGTCGCTACGACCCTTCCGCAACGGCTGCGCCGACAAAGCGCTCGACAGATTCGACAAGTTGCGCTACGCCAAGGGTAGCACAAAAACCGCTGACCTGCGTCTCAGGATGCAGCGGATTATGCAAAATAATGCTGCTGTGTTCCGGACCTCTGAGGTGCTAAAAGAGGGCGTGGAGCTGATCGACGAGGTCTGGGAAGAGATGAGCGACATCCACGTTTCTGACCGGTCGTTGATCTGGAATTCCGATCTGGTTGAGACGCTGGAGTTGGAAAATTTGATGGTCAATGCGAGGACTACATTATATTCGGCTGAAGCGCGCAAGGAGAGTCGTGGGGCTCATGCCCATGAGGATTACCCGGACCGCGACGACAGGAATTGGATGAAGCACACCTTGGCGTGGATTGATGATAAGGGCGCGGTGACAATCGGCTATCGCCCGGTGCATGCCTACACGCTCACTGACGAGATTGACTACATCGAGCCAAAAGAACGAGTTTATTGACATGGTCGAGTTGAGCCTCCCCACGAACTCCCGTCCAACTACAGGCAAGACCTGGTCGTCAGGAAGAGAGGCATCTAACAATAAAAAATTCCAGATCTATCGCTATGATCCGGACTCGGGGGAAAACCCGCGCATCGACACGTTCTTCGTCGATTTAGACAAGTGCGGGCCGATGGTCCTGGACGCGTTAATTAAAATCAAAAACGAGATTGATCCGACCCTAACATTCCGTCGGTCCTGCCGGGAGGGTGTCTGTGGGTCTTGCGCGTTCAATATTGACGGTACCAATACACTCGCCTGCACTAAGCCTATCTCGGAAATCACCAGCGATGTGAAAATTTACCCGTTACCGCATATGCCAGTGATCAAGGACTTGGTGCCGGATTTGAACGGACCTTATTCCCAGTACCGTGCTATCGAACCTTGGCTCCAAGCGGACACTCCGGCGCCGAATCGTGAGCGCCTGCAGAGCCGGGAGGAGCGCGCGAAGCTTGATGGGCTTTGGGAATGCATCCTCTGTTTTTGCTGCCAGACCAGTTGCCCGAGCTACTGGTGGAATGGAGATCGCTACATGGGTCCGGCGATCCTTTTGCAGGCCTACCGTTGGATTGCAGACTCCCGCGATGAAGCCACGGGCAAGCGCTTGGATAGCCTGAACGACGGCTTCCGGCTGTTCCGCTGCCACACGATTATGAATTGTACAAATACTTGTCCAAAGAACCTCAATCCGGGGCAAGCTATCGGCAAGATCAAGGAATCGGTGTTCCAGCGTCTTTAATGCGAACTGTTACTTTGTAATGCCATGGTAGAGGTCATTAAATCTAACCAATGGCAAGAAAATGTCACGATATAGAAGCATAATAGATGCTACAGTAAAAAGTTTGATGTGATTTTGACCCCTTCGGGGCAGTTTACTTCCGTCGAAGTCAAAAACTCTCTCTTATAATGAGGGCGATTTTTTTGCTTATACAGGATTGACCCTGATGGAGCCGGCACATGTACACGCCCAAGCACTTTGAAGAGGACAATCCGCAAGTTCTTCACGAACTCATGCGTCGTTTCAGTTTTGCCTTACTGGTTTCGGCCCAAAACGGCAAGCTTGTTGGCACGCACTTGCCGCTTCACGTCGAGGTCGAGGGCGCTTGCGGAGTGCTTCTTGGCCACGTGGCTCGGGCTAACGACCATTGGCGTCAATTTGACGGTGTGACGGAGGCCATGGCTGTCTTTCAGGGGCCGCATAGCTACATTTCTCCCAATTGGTATAAGAACGATGATTTAGTGCCCACCTGGAACTACATCACTATCCACGCCTACGGCCAACCACATGCTATAAAGAATCCGAGTGAGACCGCCGACATCCTTCGGCGGCTGGTAGAGGCAAATGAGACAGATACATCTGGCAATTGGTCAATGAGTCGGCTCTCGTCTGATAATTTGAAAAAGCAGCTCAAAGGCGTTGTAGCTTTCCGTATGCGGGTTAACCGCATAGAAGGGAAGCTCAAGTTGGGGCAAAATCGCGCTCCTGAGGACGTATTGGCCGCTGCCAAGGGCCTGCGGGCTTCCGGACTCGCGGATGCTGAGATAGTCGCTGCTGAGATGGAAGCCCGGGCTCAGAAGGGCTGAAATAGGGTGTTCCGCGCCACACCATTCTTACTAGACTCTAACGACAGCAAGGCGTTGAAGGGACTTCTGCTATGGCGATCACGCTCGACCACATCAACATCCGCACCGATACCCCCGAATCGGTTAAGGACACGTTTGAACGCCTCTTGGGGCTTGAAGCTGGCTATCGGCCGCCGTTTGCTAGCAAGGGTATCTGGCTTTACGGCAGCGGCTATCCCATTATACATGTTTCGGAACGCGATTATGACCCTGGCGAAGATACCGGCGGGCTGGATCACATAGCCTTTAAGAGCGACGACTATGACGGTTTGATCGAGCGGCTAAAAGTGGACGGTATCGACTATACGGAACGAGTAGTTCCTGATACGGGCGTTCGCCAAGTGTTCTTCAGAGTCAATCATGAAATAAAGGTGGAGGTCGACTTTGATCCGGCCTAGCCGTTTGCCTATCCGTTGTAAAGGGCACTCCATGGAGCTCATTTTAAGCAAGGTAAAAAGTCATTTCGATTTCTAGAATTAGGGCCCAAGTGGTCTCGATGGGTCAGCGTCAGTCACTCAGGCTATTTGGGGGCTATCGTTTAATGATAATGAGGCTGACCTTACACTGAGGGTGGAATTGAAACTTCACAAACGGAGATAGATTATTTCATGTGTCTTTAAAAGCATATCAAAAGGGCCTCGGATACAACGTCACCTTACAACAGAAAATATTAGTGCGAATATGATAGCGACGCATAATATGACGTTGAAATCAAATGCGACTTCCTTTCGCCACTCTTGGGTTTCTTTTTTCACGGCGGCTAACTGGTTTTCAACAGATGAGATTTGGTCGCTGAGCAATGAAAACTTTTCAAGTAAAGTGCCAACTGACTTATATGTAAAAACTTGTCTGTGGATCAACATTGGATCAGATCTCTGGTTTCTCCAATTTGTAATCGGGAGAGGGTTGCCCCATGTCAGTTCAGAGATGTAGGGGTTTGGAGATAAGTCGAAGTTAGCATATGCAGGAATGTTTCCGTTTCTTATCGAAGATGCCAATTCCTCAAGAGACTTGTCCTCGCATGTGCTGATAATACGCAAAACGAAACTGTCTTTATGTTTTTCGACCATTATATACGGCAACCCTTTGACACTCCGATGAACACTTATCGTCGCTAAACAGTTGGGCGAGTCACCACCCAGTTGTTCAAATCGCCCATCCCCAAGATTTAAACTATAATGGCCATCTGTCTCTGCTTTGAGCCACATATTCGGCTCATCAGAAACCAGCGTAGACTCACCCAAATGGCCCTCTAAGATCTTTAGGTTAAGAGTTATATAATCTGGGATCAATGAATCGTTATCACTTGGTTCTTCAGACATTTTATCAGCTACGGAATTTCAACGACCGCAGATACCTACTCTCTAATTTTCCCAGTAAAAAAATCGTCATAACAATTTAACTCAAACATCTGAACCAACTGAGATTTCCTCAAAGTCAACTTACCTGGTCGTCTCATTTGACACGATGTTCGGTAAAATTCTCGATAGACAGGTCAGAATTCTGCGTAAGTATAGCATTCTCTTCCTAGATGGGCTGTTTCATTACTACGAACAGTTAAGTTTGAACTAACTTGTTGATATTCTCCGTCTCCCCACGCAAATCAATTTAACCTGTGACCCACATGGTCCAAGTCTAGTTTATCCTCATCTAACCTCTCTTGGGGGACAAGTTTACTCCGATGGTGATCACTAAAACAGAGTGGTCCTACGGGCATATGGTTGTTTTTGAGATCACTGGTCTTGTGGACTACGACAGGTTTATTAACTGTAATGACCATATTACATATCCCTCAAGCTTCGGTATTAAAGTCTAATTTATAAATGCAATGAGATGTCTTTGAAAAATAGATTGGCATAAAACATCAGGACAGAGGACAGATTCCTCAAGCGAGTGATGACTCGAAGTAGAAGGTTTTATGCAAGGCTAAGGAAGTAGTTAATTTTGGCCTCCATATTGTGGAGTGATTAGACCAGCGGTAAGTGCCTCTCAGTCGGCCCTCCAAAAAAGGAGCATAGTTTAACGGAGAATTTCAGGTGTGAGAATTGAGCAACAGCTGAAATATCCGCTGCCTAACAACGAGAGCTGTGTTTGCCGAGCGGATAAATTCGACGGCCTGAATTTAACATCCTTGAGCGGCTGAGAACTCTCAATCCAGCCTCAGCATTCGGTTTTGAGAATAAATAGTGGTTATAATCCTCGCAGCTTTAGATTTTTTGCTCGCCGAGAAATAAGGTTTTTGTGCCTATAGATGACGTGGTTTAGCACTTTTGGGCTCTCGGCGGTAGAATAAATAAATGCCATTCCAAGAGTATAAAATGACCTAGGATACTTATTCTAATTTTGCAGCACGGGAGAACAAACTCAATTTAAGATTGATGAATTCGGCTGGGTAAATTCGAGAGTTGCCTGCGAAGTGGTACGGGTGGTCGGACTCGAACCGACACTCTGTCGCCAGAACTGGATTTTGAATCCAGCGCGTCTACCAATTCCGCCACACCCGCTAATTGAATAGAAAGCCGGCATCATAGCTGTACGTTCAGATCGGTCAATATGGTATAGCCGTCGATTATCCCCACAACACAACCACGATTACCGAAGGCGTTATTAGGGCCAACGCGATGAGTGTCCGGGCTGTGATTCTCTCTCGCCGAAAAATATATATGCTTAATAGCAAGGTGAATAAGGGAGTTGCCGCGATGATCGGGGAAACGGTAACCACCTGACCGATCATTAGCGCATGATTCAACGACAGAACAGCTAACGCGAACATAATTGCGCCGATCATGAACCATACAGGGCCTGGCCCCCTAAGGGTAAGACCTTTACCAAATTCGCCGTGCGTGGATTGCACAAAAATGGTGACCAGAGCCGATGTGGTGAAGCCGATTAGGGTGGCGAAATACGGATCAGGGATTGCTTCCATGCCAACCTTATTGACCGCATGGGCTAGCGACCGGATCGCCGCCGCCCCAATGGGTAAGGCGAGGGCCCAAACTGGCCAACTACCGGCGATCTGGGCCGTCGACTGGGACAATATGATCACCGCGGCGACGATGCCCACAGTGCCGAAGGCAATCGCCCAAGTGAGTTGCTCGCCTAGCCAAAAAACGCCCAAGGCCACTCCGAAGAACGGCGCTGTGCTGCTGAGTGTGCCCGATAGCGTCGGTCCCAGATAGCGAATCCCCGCAGTAGCCAAATTGGCTGACAACGCTGGCCGTATCAGGCCGATGCCAATGAAAAACAAAATTGCAGCGTTGAAGAAATAGTCTTGGTTCAGGAACCAAGGTGCGGCCAACCAGAAACAGATAGCCGATGTCGCAATTCCGATAGCTGTCCCGTTGCGAGAATCAATAGTTGTGAGACCGATGGCCTGAAATTGGCTGCCCACAGCGAACATGAAGGCGGCGAATAGGGCGAACGCATATGGGGGTAGATCGAGAATCAGAGAAAACTCCTCCTTCTCTGCACATACTGACCAGCCGGGCCGGGCAAAGCAATTTTAATGGTTGAGTGGAACGCAGATAGAAGCTGCACATGCTGCGTTGATCTAGTTCGATTTTGATCCGCGATAGCAGCGCGGGNAATTGGCGANANACCTCACGATTGCCGGACCCAAGCCGNNCTATTGNGATGCCTTTACCCTGATCATACACGTTAACTNAGCCGCCCCAGAAATNGGTCTCTATAGACGGCTCTGNGGTCTTGATAGTGATCTCCGCTCAGGTGCTCTCGCCTCTTTGGGCGATGGCTTTCCAATATTTTGGTGGAACACCGGCTCTATCCACTGCCCTCGAGAGCAATTTAGCAAGCAACAGAATACTCGATTGGTATAGATTGCGTCGCGGGCTTCGTTAAAAGTACGAGAGAGCCCAGCATGCCGACGGAACTGGCCTTGTTGATTAAACGTCTTGGCCCCGACGGATGCCAATGGTGCGGCCCACCTGATGCGGACGGGGTAGTGTCTCATGGGCGTTCTGCATGGCGCTAAGCTTAGCGGCTACTATCTCGGCCATGGGGGCGACGCGACGCGATGCTAAATCGATCCCTAAGATCATCAGTTCGTTGGTAGAAGCAAGCGTGTCTCTGCCATTGGCGTACATGCGATGGAGGATATGCATCCGTTTAGCGTCCGCATCAAGTACTTGGGTTGTGATACGCAGTTTGTCCCCATTCATGACCTCGTTTTCGAAGGTGACATGGGCCTCAGCCACAAATACGGAATTCCCTGTCGCTTCACGGTGCGCCGTATCTAGGCCGATCTGATCAAGGAAAGTGTCTGTCGCGTGGTCGAATACCAGAACATAAAAAGCGACATTCATATGACCATTATAGTCGACCCAGTCGGGGCGAACAATTTCACGATGTAAATCTAGAGGGCCGGCCTGGGACATATTGGTGCTCCAAAATCAGTGAAGCCTAAAACATATCACTTTAACAGCAGTCTTCTACACCCAGTTGATTCGTCTCGTCTGCGCCGCTTGTTAGCGTGAATCTCGAGCAGAATCCTGGAGATGCTATTGTGAGAAAAGGGCTGTCTGAACCTCGACTGCCGCGGGTGTCACAGTGAACTGAGCCGTTGCCGCTCCGGATTGGGCAGTGTAAAAGCGGGCGCGCGTTCATTTGATTAGATTTCGATAGATTTGCATGATGGTTTCTGAAGCCACAACACCCGAATTGTCGGTGGTCGTTCCGGTAAAGAACGAGGCGAAAAACCTCGCCCCGCTGATCGATGAAATTTGCACCAGCCTGGAGGGCTTAAAATTAGAGTTCGAAATTATTTACGTTGATGACGGAAGCACGGATGAGACGCCGACGTTGCTCGCTGATATTATGGTCGTGCAGCCCGAGCTCCGAGCCATCCGGCACCGAGAATGTCGGGGTCAAAGCGCTGCTATTGCCACCGGCGTCGCAGCTGCGCGTGCTAACCTGATTGCCACTCTGGATGGCGATGGGCAGAATGATCCCTCCGATATCCCTTCACTTCTCGCTCGATATCGGGAGGCAAGCGCGCGTAACAGTGCGGCGTTAATGGTTACTGGTCATCGAACGATGCGAAAAGACGTCTGGCTCCGGCGTTCTTCTTCTAGAGTCGCGAACGGCATTCGCGGCGCTATGCTGAAGGATGACACGCCGGACACCGGTTGTGGTTTAAAGATCTTCCCCCGGGAGGCATTTATGGCGATGCCTCAGTTCAACCACATGCACCGGTTCTTGCCCGCGCTCATGTTGCGGGGTGGTGGGCTCATCGAGTCTGTCCAAGTGAATCATCGCCCGCGCCAGCATGGGGCCTCGAAATATGGGGTCTGGAACCGATTGTGGGTAGGCATAACCGATCTCTTCGGCGTAATGTGGCTGGCTCGCCGACCTATTCGCGCTGACGCCACTCCCCTAGAGCCCGCTCCAAAATGAATTGGAGAGTGCTGGGAAAGGGACTGATGATGTTGGCCGCGCTGGCCATAGTTGGCTTTCTGCTGAAATCTTCACCCTTGGGCAATTTCTTTGAGAAGAGCGCCATCGACGATTTGGTCAAGGACCAGGGTCTCAAGGGGGAGTTCCTTTACTTGGCTGCGGGTGCCTTGTTGACTGCGGTTGGGTTCTCGCGTCAGGCTGTGGCGTTCATGGGCGGCTACGCGTTCGGTCTGGCCTACGGGACCGGTTTGTCAGTATTGGCAGTGGCCATTGGGTGTGCCTTAACGTTCTGTTATGCCCGATTTTTCGCTCGTAGGACGATCGCCAGTAAGTTCTCAGAACGCATCCGACGCGTCGATGCATTCTTAAGCGAAAACCCCTTCGTAATGACCCTGCTGATCCGGTTCTTGCCAGTGGGAAGCAACTTTCTGACTAATCTGGCTGCTGGTGTTAGTAGCGTGTCCGGGTTTGTCTTCGTGACTGCATCGGCTTTGGGCTATGTGCCACAGATGGTGATCTTCGCGCTGGTTGGGTCGGGTGTACACCTTGACATGGGTTACGGCATCGGCCTCAGTGTTATCTTGTTCATTGCATCGGGGTTGTTGGGTGTGCGTCTTTACAGGAAATACAGATCCGGCAAGCGCCTGGGTATCGAGGTCGATTCGGACCTGGGCGCCAGCACCGGCGAGGCCTCGGTGGAGCCTCGCTAAATTCGGCGGCGTATTGGGAGACCCATTCACCTCATGACTGCGACAACTCGCTCAGTTCATGAACAGTTACTCCTGTGGGGTATCGTTGTTGCCGTCACTCTGATAGTTCGTCCGCCTCTGCCAGTGGATGAGACGCGTTATTTAGCGGTTGCCTGGGACATGTGGTTGGAAAACCACTATCTGGTGCCCTATTTAAACGGGGAGCCGTATAGCCACAAACCGCCGCTTCTGTTCTGGTTAATGAATGCGGGCTGGCACCTGTTTGGTGTTAATGAGTGGTGGCCGCGCCTGGTGGCGCCGTTATTTGGGCTGGGCACAATGGTCATGACGGGATGTCTGGCCAAAACCTTATGGCCAAATCGGGCGGACGTGGCGGGGACGGCGCCTTTGCTGATGTTTGGCGCTCTTTTCTGGACTGTTTTCACTACCCTCACCATGTTCGACATGATGCTCGCGTTCTTCACTATTGCGGCATTAATTAATTTGGTGACTGCAGCCCGCAATGGCAGGTTAAGGCGGCACGTGCTAGCCGGCCTGATGATCGGTATCGGCCTGTTGGCAAAGGGTCCGGCGATTTTGTTGCATTATTTACCGGTGGCTCTGACAGCGCCGCTTTGGGTTCCACATCTGATGGACCGAAATTCTTCGGTGAATTGGGTCTGGCCCAAGTGGTATGGCGGTGTGGTTCTGTCCGTGGCTTGCGCCGTGGCCGTGGGACTAATTTGGGCTGTGCCGGCTGGACTAGCCGGTGGCGAGGCGTATCGGGAAGCGATATTCTGGGGGCAGTCGGCTGACCGGGTGGTAAATTCCTTCGCACATGCGCGGCCATTCTGGTGGTATGCAGTGGCGTTGCCCGGTTTAGTGTTGCCATGGTTTATCTGGCCACCGATATTGCGGCGAGCACGGATGCTGTGGACTGATGATTTGGACGGTGCTCAGCGCCTTTGTCTGATTTGGTTTGGCAGCGCGTTTTTCGTATTCTCGCTGGTCAGCGGAAAACAGCTACATTACTTGTTGCCCGAGTTTCCGGCGCTGGCCCTGCTGATAAGCTTCATCCTTGGCGGTAGCGCAGGTCAGAAACGTCATTTTGACAGCTGGCTGCCAGGCGGGTTTTTCGTTCTTGGGGGATTGGTTTTAGTTGTTTTTCCTCTCGTACCGCTAAGCGGGCGCGTTGCAGAAACATTGGCGGAGACTAATTCGCTATGGGGATTGGGTTTGGTTGCGGCGGGTGGGTACATCATTTGGACTCGCGCTGGGGTGAGAGGAATCAGTTTGGCTAGCGCCTTGTCTGTGGTCTCTATTCATTTGGCCGCCGAGCCGGTTCTCAACAAGCGTTACGATTTGACCCCAATTGCGAGGGAAATAGGGGCTTATCAGGCTGCGGGCAGGCCGGTTGCGAACTTCAGCAAGTATCACGGTCAATACCATTATCTCGGCCGTTTACGCGAACCCCTAACGGTTATTGGACAGGTCAACGATGATGAGGAACAGTTTCTATCGGCACACTCTAACGGAATCGTTGTCGCTTACCACCGTGTTTTGCCCTCGCAGGCAAAACCGTTGTCTACGTTTACTTATCGGCGGATGATCGTGGCTTTCTGGCCAGTTCAGGCATTAATTGATCAGCCAGGTATTGCTGAACGCCGATAAAATTAT
Organism: Magnetovibrio sp.; assembly: GCA_002709525.1. Lineage (GTDB taxonomy): Bacteria > Pseudomonadota > Alphaproteobacteria > Rhodospirillales > Casp-alpha2 > UBA3470. The sequence goes on from PARE01000057.1 coordinate 20,278, forward strand.
AAAAAATTATGCCACTGCGCTTGACACTCTAGCGCGATAACCCTACATCCCTAGCACTCACTCGGGGGGAGTGCTAACAAACCTCGGCTACATAATAACCTTTTTTACCTTTTTAAGGAGGAGAGACGATGAAATTTCGTCCGCTGCATGATCGCGTTCTCGTTGAGCGCGTTGAGCAGGAAGAAAAAACGGCGGGGGGCATTATTTTGCCTGACACCGCACAGGAAAAACCCATGGAAGGCAAAGTTGTCTCCGCCGGGTCAGGTGCCAAGGATGACTCCGGCAACGTGACGCCGCTGGACGTTAAAAAAGGCGATCGCATCCTATTTGGCAAGTGGTCGGGTACCGAAGTCAAGGTCGACGGTAAAGAGCTGTTGATCATGAAGGAATCCGACATCCTCGGAATCATCGAGTAATCGAGTAACGGAGTTAAAAAACAATGGCTGCTAAGGAAGTCAAATTTTCGACGGATGCCCGTTCGCGGATGCTTACGGGAGTCGACACGCTGGCCGATGCTGTGAAAGTTACACTCGGTCCCAAAGGACGCAATGTTGTATTGGATAAAGCTTTTGGCGCGCCGCGCATCACGAAGGACGGGGTCACTGTCGCTAAAGACATTGAATTGACCGATAAGTTCGAAAACATGGGCGCGCAGATGGTTAAGGAAGTTGCCTCTCGGACTGCGGATGAAGCGGGCGACGGCACCACCACCGCAACAGTGTTGGCTCAGGCAATCGTGAAAGAAGGTGCTAAAGCTGTCGCTGCCGGTATGAATCCGATGGATTTAAAGCGGGGCATTGATCTCGCTGTTACTGACGTAGTTTCGGCGATTGAAAAAAGCTCAAAGCGAGTGAATACATCTGGCGAGATCGCCCAAGTTGGAACTATTTCAGCTAATGGCGACGTAGAAGTTGGTGACATGATTGCGAAAGCAATGGAGCGCGTGGGCAACGAAGGTGTGATTACAGTGGAAGAGGCCAAGGGCTTAGACACTGAACTCGACGTTGTTGAGGGCATGCAGTTTGATCGCGGTTACACCTCCCCATATTTTATCACGAATGCAGATAAAATGACCTGTGACCTAGANAACCCTTACGTNCTCATNCATGAAAAGAAGCTGTCTGGCCTNCAGCCGATGCTTCCAATTCTCGAGCAAATCGTTCAGTCGGGCCGTCCTTTGTTGATNATTGCTGAGGACATTGAAGGCGAAGCNCTGGCAACCCTTGTGGTGAACAAATTNCGTGGCGGAATGAANGTTGCCGCCGTTAAAGCACCGGGATTTGGTGACCGTCGCAAAGCTATGTTGGAAGANATCGCCATATTGACNAANGGTCAGGTGATTTCNGAAGACTTGGGNATCAAGCTCGAGAATGTAGCGATGGATATGCTCGGNACGGCTAAGCGCATCAACATNACAAAAGAAGAAACCACTATCGTGGAAGGCGCCGGGAAGAAAAAAGATATCCAAGGCCGCTGCGGGCAGATCCGTGCGCAGATTGAGGAAACTACCTCAGACTACGACCGTGAAAAGCTTCAAGAGCGTTTGGCGAAGCTTGCTGGCGGGGTCGCTGTGATCCGCGTCGGCGGAGCCACGGAAGTGGAAGTGAAGGAGCGTAAAGATCGCGTAGACGATGCCCTGCACGCCACTCGAGCAGCAGTGGAAGAGGGCGTGGTTGCTGGAGGTGGTGCATCACTTCTCTACGGCGCTAAAGCACTGTCTAAGACGGAGTCCGGTAACGACGACCAGAAAGTCGGAATTGATATCGTTCGTCGCGCCCTGCAGTCGCCATTGCGTCAAATCGCTGAAAACGCGGGCCACGATGGTGCCGTTGTTGCCGGTAAGATGGACGAGCAAAAAGACAAGGGCTATGGCTTTGACGCTCAAAACGGTAAATACACGGACATGTTTAAGGCTGGCATCATTGATCCGGCGAAAGTCGTCCGTACAGCCCTTCAGGACGCCGCTTCTGTGGCCGGTTTGTTGATAACGACCGAAGCTATGGTAGCGGAGAAACCGGAGAAGAAAGATCCTATGCCGGCTGCCCCGGACATGGGTGGCATGGGCGGCATGGGCTTTTAGACTACACCGCATTAGCCGCAGAGATCAGGGACCGCGTTGCAAACGCGGTCCCTTTTTTCTGTTCAGACTTGTCTATCTCACGTTGCCATGGAAAGTTGTTATAGCGTCGGTTGAGGACTAGAGGATATGAGCGCTGAGAAACTACGTATGTTGTTCCTGAATTTTGGTCATTTTGCTGATCACTTATTCATGTTGATCTTCGCCAAGGCGGCACTTAGCGCAGGCATTGCTTTTGGTTTGGCGCGCGATGGCGCCTACGCGGAAATGATCCCTTACGGCTTACCGTCGCTGGTCCTTTTTGGTGCTTGTGCGCCGCTTGCCGCGCACATGGCTGACAAATGGTCCCGAAACGCCATGATCGTGGTGTTTTTCGTTGGCGTCGGCCTGGCAGCCGTGGCCACAAGTTTCGCGGCCTCGCCACTGGAGATTGCGGTGGGTCTAGCCATCTTGGGCGTGTTTGCTGCGATCTACCACCCCGTCGGTATAACCATGGTCATCGAGGGCGGTGGCCGAGTGGGATGGCGGCTTGGAATTAATGGAGTGTGGGGCAATATGGGCGTGGCTGCCGCTCCTCTGATCACGGGGTTCATTCTGGCTGCCTATGATTGGCAACTTGCGTTCCTAATCCCGGGCGTCGTTTCTGTCGCAATAGGGGCAGCCTACTGGGCCTTTGTTCGCTCGGGTTTTGCTGTTGCGCCCGAGGCTACGGCGCGCGAGAAAGCCCATGTTGGCTTTGCCCCGGGCTGGCAGCGGGCAATGTTATCTGTGGCCTTGGTGACTATCGCCGGGGGCTTCGTCTTTGGTTCCATGACCTTCATTATCCCGCGTATGTTTGAGGTGCGTCTGCCAGGTGTGTCAACAGATATTGCTATAACGGGACTTTTGGCAGGTGTTGTATACGCAGTTGCGGCCTTCGCCCAAATGATTGTCGGGCGTGCCATCGACAAGCGGCGGGTGAAACCGATCCTCCTAACCGTTGCCTTGGGTCAGCCAATTTTCATCGGTCTGATGGCCATTCAGCTCGATTACGCCTTGTTTGCTACTTCGCTTATGGCGATGGCCTTCGTATTTGGTCAAATTCCCATCTCCGACGCCGTCTTGTCGCGTTATGTTCCGGACCAGTGGCGCACAAAGGTGTTATCGATAAAATTCCTTTTAAACTTGGTGGTTGGCGCGCTAGCCCTCTTGGCGGCGCGAACCATACTTGCCTCGGGCGGCGGCTTCGAGGCGATAATGGCTATGTTGGCCCTCGCCGCTTGTTTTATCGTCTTGGCGGCTTTGGTTTTGCCGGCGCGGTCTGGTGCTGAGCTGGACACCGTTAGCGATCTCCAGCCTGCTGAGTAGGCATGCTAGCTAGGCGGGTTTCCGCAAAGATCAGACCGCCCCGCATGCCGAGTCGCCACCAAACGACACTGTTTAATGTGACGGCAGACACGGCGAAGGCTGCCGCCGTCGCCAACGCCGCGCCAAGGATACCGTAGACGGGTATCAGCGTTATGTTGAGCGCCGCATTAACTGTGATGTTCAGGCTCATCAACACGCTTTGCCATCCGGGTTGGCCCGCTTGCATGAGCATAAAATCTAACGGCACAAAGGCCGCGTAAACAATTAAGCCGGTAATGAGGATAGATAATACTGGATACGCGTGGGTGATTAGGTCGTCCGGAAAGTAGGGGCCTAGTGATGGAAAGATAAGATATGTTAGACCTGCAGTGGTGGCGAAAACGCCAAGACTCATAACCATCACGCGACGCCCAAATCGCGCAAGCGCGCGTCGATCGCCGCTGCTAATGAGGCGGACGAGAATGGGGTTAACCACCGTCCGGATTACGGTTGGAACCTGATAGAGGCCTTCGATGAACATAGCGGCGAAGGAATAAATGCCGACGGCTTCGTCACTAACGAAAATGGCCAGCATGAGCACATCGACTCTCAAATAGGACTCGGCTAAAAATCCGTTCGGCAAGGCCTTAGCTCCGAAGTTCAGGTGCTGTCGCCACCAGTATCGCGCTCCCGCCGCATTTCGCCTGCATTGCCATGGGCGTACTAGTATGAGAAGCGGCGCAAAAATCACCAGTTCTGCGACGGTGAAGCTCACTCCTAAAAGATAGCCGGGCCATCCTTGGACTTCGGCGACTAAGATGACGCCAAGTATCGCGAGCACCCGTACGCTCTGCATTGTGGCGAAGGCCCGCATGCGTCGTTCGCCATTGAGGACGCCCATCTGTACCTTGTTAAGTGCGAAGAATAAAAGGCCTGGAGCGGCCCAGGCAATGCCGTGGCCCACTGAAGCGCTGTTGGCAATCCGTCCTATCAAAGGCGCTGCTAGATAGATGATCAGCGCCACCCCAGCGCCAATCAAAAGTGCGGCCAGGTTGGCTGAGCGCGCGATCAGTTGACGCTCGTCCTCTTGACCATGGTGCTCAGCCGTGTGTTTCTGAGCGGAGTCGTGGATGCCGAACACGGCGAGTTGCGCGGCGACAATATAGACTGCGTAAATTTGGTTAAAGACACCTAGCGTCTCAATTCCAAACTGGATCGCGATGAAAAAATTGAGAATGACCCCAGTGCCCGCCATCAGCGCGAAGGCGCCGTAATTCCAAGCCGTATCCCCAAGAAACTCTCTGTCTAGCCGGGAGGAGATGTCCGTCATGACCGACCTCAGTAAAGCTTTTTGGCCGAGTTAATATGGGCGAGGATCTCCTCTAGATTGATTCCCACTTGCTGAGCGAATTCATACAGAATGGCCATGTCTGGTTGGTTGTCCTGGGCCACTAGGCGAAGCGCTGTTTCACGATCAATTAGGCCTTTCCTTATTTGCTGGCTACGGAAGGTGTCGAATTCTGAGAACCCGGCAATGGTAAAGTAAATGTAATTGATGAAGGTTGTGTAGCCATCGCCGATACGCCAGGTGTTGTCCGTATGCGGCGCCGTTTCCCAGCCGTACTGGCTAGTCAAGGTATCGTTAATAGTCGCTTCGTCCCAGGGCAGGTAGTGGAACAGGTAGACGAAATCATCCTTAGAAATGAAGGATGAGCGGAACGACTGCACCGTATCGATCAATGACTCGTTGAAGTAACGCGGGTTTGACAGGTACTGGCTTAAGTAAAAGAGCGCGATTTGTATCTTGTTTCGCATAGAGAAGGCAAATAGGCGCTGGCCATGCTTGTTCTCGCGCACACCAGCAAATCCACCTTTGAAATCGGTGCGTTCTAGTTCGTTGCCGGCGCAGAATATGACCAAAGGTAGACCAATCTCATCGCGTAGTTGCCGGCCGATGTCATAGAAGAATTTATCGCCGGCCATGAACAGGGGAACCATGCCTAAGTGTGGACGTTTCGACCAAGCCTCGATATTTTTTCGCATGTAACGGCGTTTTGCAGGGATGTCTTCGGCCCGGAGGATATGCTCTATACCCAGTTGGCCGAGCATGCGCGCCTGATTTCGCCGGGCAATCCCCGTTACCATGCCCCAATCATATGAATATGCGATGGGGTTCATGTTGAATTCTTTTTTAATCAGATGCAGCCCGTAGGAGCTGTCGCGTCCACCGGAAAACGCTACAATGCAATCGGCATTACCGTCGGTGCTGCGGTGTTGGTCGAATATATCTTCTAGGGCCGTGCGGCCGTGCAGCTCTAGCGGCTTGTAACCGCGACAGTACTGGCACACGCCGTCCGCATCGAACTCAATGAATGGATAGGTGGCGGGGAGGATGCACTGGGTGCACCGCTGGATGTTGTCAATGCGACTCGACATGTCGATGATTTTGAACGGCGCATCGGCAGCAAGGGTTATTGATGAAGCGTCTTTACCTGAGAGAGCGAACTCCTCTGGCACGGGCTGTCCAAAATTCACAATGCAACCGCGCCCAGCGGCCAGTTGTTGAGTGTGATTAAGCGTAAGGTCAATTTCATGGCCGTGCAGACTGAGAAAGCGTTTCAAGATGAACGCTTCGGATGCGAACGTGAAAAATTTGCCGTTATCGTGCGCGGCATAAAGGGAGCCGACGTTGGTCGCTAATCCCAGCACTGGGGTATCCGCGCGGAGGAAGGCAATAGATGCCGAGCCTTCCAACTCTGCGAACGTATCAATAATCCCTGTCGTCAACGCACTGCGCGCCGCCGTGTACTGGTCGATGAGCTGGAATAGAATTTCCGAATCGGTCTCATAATTTCGGCTCAATTTTGGATGCGCGTTCCACAAATCCTCATCATTGGTGATGATCCCATTGTGGATGCCGACGGTCTGGGCGGTGAGGATAGGATGATTGTTGCCGGGAACGATCTCGGCTCCATTGGTGACCATGCGGCAGTGGCCGATGATCGCGAGCGCTTTGTCCAGCTTGCCATCGGTCGCTGTAACATCGGCAAGAGTCTGGTTCAGAAAGATCCGATAAGCGTCGGAAGCCAGCATCGCGCTCGGCGCTAAACCACGTTTGAAAACCCGGATCTCACCGTTGACAGCGAGTGCCAAGCCGCTAGCTTCTTGGCCGCGCGGTTCCGACAGCCGGAACAGGTCCTTCAGAAAGGGCCGGATGCGACCCGGGTTAAATACCGTGCCGGGCGCTGCAACGAAACCGAAAATGCCGCACATGGCAACGGTGGTAGCTGACCGATTCGCCATCGACAAGGTAAAAGTGTAATCGTCGCGTCCGCTGTGGGGTGCGTCATAATAACCATTGCAATTGCTTGCTTAGTGGCTAGGTTCTGGCCACTTCCCAATGGCCTCGAGTTGGTGCGTCACTTCAATGTCCACGTATATGCAGTATTTCTTCGAACACAGTGGTCAGGTCCTGCCAGTGGTCGCCATGGCGATCCTTTGGTTGGGCTTTGCGTCTCTCGGCGGCGCTGCCAGCGGTGCGGGGCGCATGCGGGCCCTTGATCCGTTGGTCGGATGGGCGTGGATAGGGTTCGTGTTCACAACTGCCGGGGTTTTCCTGGCCACTCCGTTCACTTATTTAGCGATGGTCGCTGCCGTGATGGCTGCCAGTGCCTGTGTTTGGGTGTGGAGGCGGGACGGCGGGGTCGTGCCGGGTGTGTTTTTGCGTATGCTGGTG
>PARE01000058.1 GCA_002709525.1 Magnetovibrio sp.
CATTCATAGAACTGAGAGCGATATCGGGGGTGGCGCCTTCGACCATCTCGATATCGGCCTCATTCTTCACCGCACTGGCTGGCAAGTACTTGCCTAATGCGGCATAGAGCTTGATGCGGATCCTCATAGAACTTGAGACCTACTGGGAGTGGTCTACGTAGGCTTCCATGTAGCGTTGCGGGTCGGCCATTAGGATCGCCTTCCACTCGCCCAATGGGGTCTTGTTCTGGATTAAGCCGCGCAGAACACCCACGTGCTCGGTCCGGCCGAGGCTGAGCGCGCCGACGATATGATCGCCATCGAACTCCAGGCGTAAATACCTGAATTCTTGCTTGTCGACCGAAACTGATTTCTCGCCGCCATCAACGCCTTGCCAGGCACCGAAGGAAACTGACACCAATCCCATTGTGTCAAGGACGTTCATGACCAGACTGCCTCGGTAGGGCGCATCTTGTCCAACCATGTTTAGCGCGGCGACGCGGGCGTGATCCACAGCCGTGGGTTGGATCGCATGAACGGACCAACCACCTGTCGAAAAATCTGGGCCTTGTGCGCAATCGCCTGCAGCATAGATCCCATCAACCGAGGACATCAGGCGATTATCGACGACGATCCCCTCTTCAACCGTGACGCCAGAACCGTTCAGGAAACTTGTATTTGAAGCAACACCAGCTGCAACCACGACCAGGTGCGCAGGCAGCTGCGAGCCGTTGTCCAATTCTACTATAAGGTGGTCTTTATCAATTCCATCCACTTGTTGGATCTTGGTGACCCGCACACCTGTCTGGACCCTCACACTTTTCTTCTCGCACCAGCGTTTGATCATTTCGCCGCCCGTCTCATCCATCATCCGTGGCAGCATTCGGTCTTCCATTTCGACCACAGTAAGGTTAACGCCTCTCTCCACCAGAGCTTCCAAAATAATACACGCAATGAAACCGGCACCAATCAAAACAACTTCGGCCCCTTTATGAGCGAGGTCGATAATTTGCCGTGCGTCCTCAAGCGTCCAACAATGATGAACGCCCGGTGTATCAAGGCCGTCTACCGGTGGCTTTATGGGACTTGCCCCTGTGCAGATCAGAAGCTTCGAATAGTCCTGGCTAGATCCATCCTCAAGCGCCAGCCTTCTCGTGCCCGCGTCGACGCTGGCAACCCAGCCCTCACGGTACTCGATACCATTGATGTCGTAGTGTCCATCGGTCTTCCTGAGATAAGTCCCAGCCTCATCTATCTTACCAGTCAGATAATAGGGAATGGCCATACGCGAATAAGGTGGTTCTGGCTCGTTTCCTATGAGCACCACCTCCGAGGCAGGATCCGCCTTGCGAAGGGTTTCCGCCGCCACCACACCGGAGGGACCGGCCCCCACGACAACATAGGTCATCAACGTCTCCTTCGATTAGAGTAAGACTATAAGTCAGATGCCCCACGGACGGCACAAAGGACGCCATCCGCTGGAACTTATTCCCAGAGCAATCCAGGTGGTCAGAGGCTCAGTCGATCTAACGTTTCGTTGCTCGGCACGCCATCCCCGGTCCAGCCACGAACCTCATAGTATTCTGGCAGCATTTTGTCCAAGCCGTTAGTCTTACCCTCCGCCGGGCCGGTTTTCGCCGCATCCTTCACTAGGCGCGCCGGCAGATTATCATCCTTTCCGGTAAAGCCAGCAGCCAGATTGAATTGTCGCTCTAGATTCCAGATTCGCTCGCCAACTTCCAAGAGCTTGTCGGTGGACCATTCTCCCTCACACGCCGCGTCTAATTGCGGCGCAACGTCGTCTAAGGTCCAGGCGAAGGACGTGAAGATGCAAAGCCCAGCACTATCAAAGGCTGCGGTCGCATCTTGGAAGGCCTTCACCAGGCCTGCCTTGCCATCCGTAACTAGCGGATCGGTTTTTTCCGGGATACCTAATATTTCGGAGGCCACCGTGTAACTTCGCAGGTGGCATGCGCCGCGGTTCGACGTCGCATAGGTCAGGCCCATACCCTGGATACCACGCGAATCATATGCAGGGAACTCCTGTCCTTTCACAGACATGGATAGCTCCGGCTTGCCATGCTTCTCGCACAGAAGTTTGGAGCCAAGACCAATTTCCGCACCGAACCCCTCACCCTTGCCAGTGAGCTCAGCCAGAGAACATAGTGCTTCGGCGTTACCAAACTTAAGTTCGATCCCACCTGTATCTTTTGCAGAAATCACTCCGTCTTCAAACAGCTCCATTGCGGCGCCCACGGTAGCACCAAAGGAAATGGGATCAATGCCCTGCTCATTACAAATGAAATTGGCAAAAGTCAGGGCATCCAAATCATCAACGCCTGTCGCCGCACCCAAGGCCCACGCCGCCTCGTATTCGAGGCCGCCCGAAGCTTTGTGATATTCGGGGCGGTCCTTAACTGAGAAGTGATTACGATCAATCGTCGAGACCCGGCCACACGCGATGGTGCATCCAAAGCAGGCCTGGTTGGTAACCAAGTTTGGCTTACCGTCTGACTCACGTGGCTCTGCCATGGCTTCAGCGGAGATATTGTTCGCACCCTCAAACTGCACGTCTCGATGATTATGTGTCGGCAGCGCGCCCGTTTCGTTGATAACGTTCATCAGAACCTGCGTGCCGAAAGTTGGAAGCCCCTCGCCTGTCACAGCATTGCCTGCCAACACCTCCTTGCCAGCAGCGGCGGCGGCCATAAAACCAAGCGAGTCATCGACGGCAACACCCAGCGTACCACGCACGGCAACCGCCTTTAGATTTTTGGAGCCCATCACAGTGCCCACCCCGGAACGTCCAGCCGCACGGTCCATGTCGTTGACCACGCAGGCAAACTTCACGCCCTGCTCACCAGAAACACCTATAGACGCTACGCGAATCAGTGGATCGCCATGCTTCGCCTTTATCCCTTCTTCCGTGTCCCATACGGAAGTACCCCAAAACTCGGAAGCATCTAGGATTTGTACGTTCTCGTTCTCGATCATCAGGTAAACCGGCTTGTCAGCCTTACCCTCGAAAATAATCATATCGTAGCCGGCGTTCTTCAGTTCGTTGCCAAAGAACCCGCCCGAGTTCGAGCATGCGATAGCGCCCGTCAGCGCGCCTTTGGTGACTACGGAATAACGACCCGCGGTCGATGCTGACGTGCCGGTCAATGGACCGGTCGTCATAATCATTTTATTCTTCGGCGAGAGTGGGTCGACTTTGGGATCCACTTCCTCAACAAAATACTTTGTCGCCAAGCCCCTCTGGCCAAGGTATTTTTGTGCCCATTCCATATTGAGAGGTTCGTTGGTCGACGTCCCTTTTGAGAGGTCAACACGTAGTACATTTCTAGCCCATGCCATTGATTCTACCCTCCTTATACCGATGCTTGCGCGCCAGCGTCGGTCTTCTCGGCCCACGCTCGCATCTTTTCGAGACCGGTCCAATTCGCATCAACATAGGTAATTGCCGCGGTCGGACACGCCGTGGCACACGCGGGTTCACCNTCGCAAAGATCGCANTTTATAACCTTACCGGTCGAAGAGTTATAGTTTACGGTCCCAAANGGACACGCAATAGTACAAACCTTGCAACCTACACANAGCGTATCNGAAANTACCTTGGCACCGGTCGCGGCATCCAAGGAAATCGCATCCACCGGGCACGCCTGCATACACCAAGCTTCGTCACACTGAGTGCATGTGTAGGGGACAAAACGCCCCGCATCCTCGAATTTAAAAACCTTGATTCGCGACTTTGAAGGGTTGAATACGCCCTCGTTGTCGTATGAGCACGCCAATTCGCACTGAAGGCAGCCCGTGCACTTTTCCGGATCGATATTGAGGGACTTTTGCATGGAAGTATCTCCCCTTCTTTGTTTAAGGCGGCAGGTGTGGTGATTATGCTGGTAGACCAGAGTAAAGTGGCCCANCCAGTGCAATTCGCCCCTTCCCTGTCTCTCGCTTTTGTGANACTGAANTACTGCAGCAGTCTAACATCACCAACTCCACCACTTGAACTCTTTTTTTGTTAAAAATCATACAGTTAATAGTGATTATCATTCGCGGATAGACNNAAGAACTCCTGCATACTCCGTGTTAANGNTCTCAGGACGAGAAGAAATCACNCANCCTACTGGTCNCCTNTNAGNGAGCGGATGGATGTAAAGCCCTGGAAGCGGTGCAGAGAACCGGANCCTCAGAAGCCGGCTNTATAAGATTTTACAATACCAACGAAATTAGACTTACCAGGCCGGCAGNGCCCGCCACTCNTCATCGGTACCTTCAACCGCCTTCTCGGCATCGTAGCTATAGAGCCAATTTTGTTGCGGTGTGAAACTGGCTTGATCGTTATAGCGGCGAAAGCGAGTATTGCGCCGATTTACGTCATCCAAGTCATCAAGATGGTACCAGCGCTCGGCGTCTCGAGAGTGCTGGATCATCCTGTCGGCGCGATCCTTTCGGAGCGCCTCAAAACGCCGAAGCGCGACCGTCGGTACACTGTCATTTTTCTCCAAAAGCCTGGCCAGCACCCAGGCGTCTTCAATTGATTGTCCGGCGCCCTGGGCATGGTAGGGCAGCATCGCATGCGCTGCATCACCCATTACGGCTATATGGCCTTTGACCCAGTTGTCCAGAGGATCTCGGTCATAAAGCGCGGTAACAAAAGGCTGCTTAGTGGCCTCAATGAACCGAATGGGAACGTCGTACCAATTTTCAAACGACCTCAAAAGTTCATTTTTCTGAGCTTTCTGAGACCATGACTCGCGCATGGTGCTCTCAGTCGGCCCCAACGCCAACCAATTGATCCGCTTACCGCCCGAAACATAGTAAAAAACAAAGGACAGTTTTGGGCCCATTACGATATAGGACGAGATGGGCACGCTAAGATCGGTTACATCGGCGGCATCAATTACACCGCGCCAAGTGCAATAGCCAGACCGCAATGGAACGTGTGGTTGGAAAATCTGATCGCGAACCACGGAATGGATNCCATCCGCACCGACCAAAATATCGCCACGCACGACTTCTCCATCANCGCTACANACCCAGGGACCATCGTCATCCTCGCCGACGGACTCTACCTTAAAACCAAAGCGAATCTGGTTGCCGTCCAGACCGGCCGTTAACGCATCCAAAAGGTCCGGACGATGGCAGTGTAAGTATGGCGCTCCAAAGGCATCACGAACTTCTGGACACAATGGGGTGCGGAGAATTGTCTCACCTGTTGCCCAATCCTTAAACTTATGGGAATCAGGTTCGCAGCAAACTTTGGCTAGTCTATCTTCCAGACCAAGCCGACCCAAAACCTTAACCGCATTGGAACTGAGTTGAACGCCAGCGCCGATCTCGCCGAAGCTCTCGGCCTGCTCGAGAACGGTAAAATCCAGGCCAGCGCGTTGCAGTGTCAGGGCTAAGGTCGTGCCCCCAATGCCGGCGCCCAGAACGATGACCTTCATTAACTTTCCTCCACCTCGATCAAAAATCAAGCCAAGAAGCGAAGCAATCAGCGATCATTTCAGGCTGCGAACTTCGCTTTCGCCTCCTGGCGCCGGNCGTGCAAGACCGGCTCTGTATAACCATTCGGCTGAACCCGACCCTTGAATACCAGGTCGCAGGCCGCCTGAAAGGCGATAGAGNTGTCGAAGTCGGGCGCCATGTTCCGATAAGCCAGATCCGCGGAATTCTGTTGATCAACCACGACAGCCATGCGCTGCATAGTTTCCATCACTTGTTCTTCGGAACAAATGCTGTGGTGCAGCCAATTGGCTATATGTTGGGCCGAAATGCGCAACGTGGCGCGATCTTCCATGAGGCCTACATTGGTGATGTCTGGCACTTTCGAGCAACCAACTCCTTGATCGATCCAGCGCACCACATAGCCCAGGATGCTTTGCGCATTGTTGTCCAACTCTGCCTGCACCTCCTGAGGGTTCCAGTTCGCCCCGTCCGACAAGGGGATANTTAATATCGCATCCAGGCTTGCCCTTTCGCGATTTTTCAATTCATTTTGACGGACTGCAACATTGACTCGATGATAATGTGTGGCGTGCAGGGTAGCAGCCGTTGGAGACGGTACCCANGCGGTACTAGCGCCGGCTTTCGGATGTCCGACCTTTTGTTCCAGCATAGCCCCCATCATGTCTGGCATGGCCCACATACCCTTTCCAATCTGCGCCTTACCCTGCAGACCGCAGGCCAAGCCCACGTCCACGTTCCAATCNTCATAAGCGGCGATCCAGGCCGTTTCCTTNACAGCNTTCTTCCGAACNATNGGNCCAGCCTCCATGGAGGTNTGGATTTCGTCGCCAGTGCGGTCCAGAAACCCCGTATTGATAAAGCAAATCCGATCCTTGGCCGCGCGNATGCACTCCATAAGATTGACGGTGGTCCGTCGTTCCTCATCCATGATGCCCATCTTCACCGTGTTGCGCGCGAGCCCCAGGGCGTCNTCAACCCTACAGAACAGATCGTTTGCAAAGGCGGCTTCTTCAGGGCCGTGCATCTTCGGTTTGACAATATATACCGACCCAGCTCGGCTATTCGTTACAGGCCCTGTGCCCTTCAGATCGTGCAAGGCAATGAGCACCGAGCACACAGCATCGACAATTCCCTCCGGAGCCTCGTTGCCGTCAGCGTCCAGGACCGCATTGTTATACATCAGGTTACCGACATTGCGGACGAGCATTACTGAACGGCCATGCAGTGTCAGCGCGTTCCCATCTGGTGCCATATACGTCCGGTCAGAATTAAGGCGTCGGTGCACCGTTTCACCGCCCTTGTCAAAATCTGCATTAAGACTGCCGTTCATAAGGCCTAACCAGTTGCGGTACGCATCAACCTTATCCTCGGCATCGACTACGGCAACAGAGTCCTCCAAATCGACGATCGTCGTCACTGCAGCCTCGAGAACCACATCGGCGACACCTGCCGCGTCAGTCTTGCCAATGGCATGATTGCGATCTATCTGAACCTCGATGTGCAAACCATTGTTAACNAATAGAATGGATGNCGGCTGGACCGCGTCACCCTGGAAACCCGCAAATTTGGCTGGATCCACCAAGGNCGTGTCAACCTCGTCGGCCAACCTTGCGAGAAGCTGGCCATCTACAACCNTATAAGCCGTCACCTCAGCGTGCGAGCCGACGGTCAAGGCTGCCGTTTCATCAAGTAGGCGTTTTGACCAGGCAATCACCCGTTCGGCGCGCACTGAATTGAACGCGCCGTCCCGACCTGCGCCATTCTTCTCGTCGATGGCGTCTGTTCCATAAAGTGCGTCATAAAGGCTGCCCCAGCGCGCGTTGGCCGCGTTCAAGGCGTAGCGCGCATTAGTCACTGGAACTACAAGCTGCGGCCCCGCGACGGACGCAAATTCGGGATCGACATTTTCCGTGCCGATCGTAAATGTTGGGCCTTCATCGATTAGATAGCCGATCTCCGTCAGGAAGGCCTTGTAGGCATCGAAATCAATGGGTTGCCCCTGATGGTCACGATGCCAAGAGTCCAGCTTCGCCTGCATGGCATCACGGGTTTCCAAGAGAGTGCGNTTAATTGGCGCAAAATCGCCAATAATTGTGCCGAAACTCGTCCAGAATGAACCCTGATCGACCCCGATCCCTGGCAACACTTCCTCATTGATGAACCGAAAAAGAACGTCGGCGACGCGAATGCCACCTGTTTCTACGTAAGTAATCATAATATGAATCCGACTGCTTAGANTGAACCAAAATTACCGGTGCTAAGGCCTCCTCANAAAGAGNCCGCGCAAGCTACTCAACAGCACANAAAAAAACCAGCAAAACCCGATNAAAATATATGCCAATTTGACATAAACTGATGAGATCGGTGAAACACTGGATCGGTCGATCCACAAAAGCCACTTTGGATTTGACAACATCACCCACGTTTAAACACATTTTTCTCATCGTCGAAGTATCATGTCCGATTCGCGAAAAAGCCGGTCAAAAAGAATCGGTCCGCTTGACACAGAGCCCAACCCCCACTTCACTGCGCAAGATAGAAATTTGTCTGCCTGCAGGTGAAGGCTATGATCTCGCTTTCAGACTTCCGTGAACTGCACCATGCCGTGACACTTTTGGGCATGTCAGGGGTTGGCAAGACCATGCTATCCACTGCACTCCGTCAATCTGCAAATTGGTTCCACTATTCCGCAGACTACCGTATCGGTACGCGCTACCTTGTCGAAGATATTCTTGATAACGTGAAGTTCAAGATCATGCAGATGCGCGATCCGTTCGTTGCTAACCTTCTGCGGTCTGACTCAATCTACATAAATCACAATATTTCCGTCGACAACCTGGAACCGGTCTCCACGTTCCTCGGTATGTACGGCGACCCAGAAGCCGGTGGCTTGGACAAAACCACGTTCCTCGAACGTCAGGACATGTACCGTCGCGCGGAGGTGGAGTCCATGAAGGATGCGGGCGGCTTTGTTTCAAAATCCTGGCAAATTTACCAATGCAAAGATTTCGTCAACGACGCCTCCGGAAGCTTGTGCGAGATCGTGGATCCAGACGATCCCATGGATCCGGTTATCCAGGCACTTTCCGCCGAAAGCCTGATCCTCTACATTGAGCCGAACCCTATCTACGAAGAGGAATTAAAGAAGCGCGCGCGCTCACATCCTAAACCCTTATTCTACAACCCAACCTTTATCGCGCCTAATCTCAACGACAAACCGGACGACGGCGTTGGCATCGACCCGCTCGATTTTGCACGACCATTGTTTCCTGATCTTTTGGAATTTCGTAAACCACGATATCGCATGATCGCCAACAATTGCGGCTTTACAATTCACGCTGACGAACTATTCCAACCAGACGAGAATGGTAGGACCATACCAAATGCTGCACGCTTTTTAGACAAAGTCCACGCCACAGTTACACGACAGGCCAGCCAATCAACAACAGCGGCGGAAAATCTACAGCGATATCTGGTGGCTTGCAATGGCCGTGCAACTTGCCGGAACGCTCAATAAGCGGAAACGAATAAAAAATGCCCATTAAAATTCCCAACGGGTTGCCAGCTCGCAAGATTTTGGAGGAAGAGGGAGTTCCCATAATAAAGGAGGAACGTGCGATCCGTCAGGATATCCGGCCTATGCGGATCGCCATAGTTAACCTGATGCCCGAGAAGATCAAAACCGAGACGCAGTTAGCCCGCGTTCTTGGTTCGACCCCGCTGCAGGTGGAGATGACGCTAATTTCTATGGCGTCGCACACACCAAAAAACACATTAGCGCAGCACTTGTTGGATTTTTACCGCCCTCTAAGCGAGATTCGAGACCAGAAGTTTGACGGGCTTATTGTCACGGGTGCCCCTATAGAGCAACTGCCGTTCGAAGAAGTCACCTATTGGGAAGAATTGGGTCAAATTTTCAACTGGTCCTTAACCAACGCGCACAGCAACTTTCACCTCTGCTGGGGAGGGCAAGCAGCACTGAACCATTTCTACGGCATTCCTAAGTACCGGTTGCCAAAAAAGTGTTTTGGCATCTATACCCACCGAGTCCTGGACCATACGTCCCTGCTGATGCGGGGCCTCAATGACGAAATTCCAGTGCCAGTATCTCGTCACACCGAGAACCGGATCGCGGACTTTGCCAATTTCGATCACCTTCAAGTACTAATGGACTCCGATGAGGCCGGCATATGCATGGTGCTAGACCACAAGCTTCGACACGTCCATATGTTTAATCATATGGAATACGACTCGACGACCATAGGCGATGAATACAAACGCGATGTGGCGAGAGGCAACGCGATAGAACTACCTGCCAATTATTATCCCGACGACGACCCCGAGAAAACACCAGTCAATACGTGGCGTGGCAACGGTCACTTGTTATTTGGTAATTGGCTGAACTACGTTTATCAAACAACACACTATGATTTGAGAAAAATCGGAACAGATCGCAAGGAAGTTTGACCGATCAATTGGGAGGCGCACTATGGCGATTGAGAAACGGCCATTTGGCAAAACAGGACATGACAGTTCCTCCGTCATTTTTGGCGCTGCGGCACTAAAAAATGTGGATCAAGCAACCGCCGATCGCACCCTAGAGCATCTTTTCGAGTACGGCGTCAATCACATTGACACAGCTCCACGCTATGGTGATGCAGAACTTCGCATTGGGCCGTGGATGGATCGTCACCGCAATGACTTCTTCCTAGCGACCAAGGTGGATCAATGGAGTTACGAGGGCGCTAGAGAATCCCTACATCGCTCCCTGGACCGACTGCGTACGGACAATTTGGACCTGATCCAGTTACACGCCTTTATCTACCCCGATGACTGTGAGGAGGTCTTTTCTGAAAACGGCGCGTTACGCGCTCTTACGGAAGCACGTGATCAGGGCCTTGTAAAAAATATTGGGATTACCGGGCACGGCTGGACTGTCGCCGCAATGCATCGGAAGAATCTGAACCGTTATAACTTTGATTCCGTGCTGATGCCCTGGAATTGGTTTGCCGCTAACCACCCCTACTACCGCCCTGATTTCGATGAAACTTTGGCCTATTGCCGGGAAAACAGAATCGCCGTCCAGACAATTAAGGCCATCGCTCGGGGACCCTGGGCGGCCGGGGCCACCCAAGATCAAAACACCTGGTATCAGCCCCTAACCGATGAGGCCGCTATTCGCGAGGCCGTCCAATGGGTTTTAGGCGAGCCTGACATCTTCCTGAATTCAGTCGGTGACGTAAACATTCTACCTACAGTCTTGAAGGCTGCTGACGAGCTGATGTCAAAGCCCTCGGATGCGGTCATGGATAAACTAGCCAAAGATCAAGGGATAGTCTCGATTTTCGGGATCTAACTTAGAGCTTTTCCGCTGCCACGGGCACCACATAGGGGCCCTCGGGAATTACCGCGACCGCTGAATCGCCTGCGGCCTTCATGGCGTGAGCAATAGCAGCGTCAAAGTCCTCGACAATGTTTACACCAGTGGCCACTCTCTCTTCGGCGTCAAGACCCTCCGTGTAAAGACATACTTTGCCAATACGCATGGGTTTAAGTTGCATCTCAGTCTGCCATTCATCGATCTCCGCAAAACGCTTTGCCGTTAGAGTATCTAGAAAAGCCGATTCCCCCATCGCCACCAGCTTGTCCTGTGAAATACGAAATTCTCTCGAGCCAAAACCTTCTGAACAAGTAGCTGCAATTAACAGCGTGCCGCCAGGCTCAAGAATGTCGATCGGCGTCACCATACCCATGATCGCCTGATAGTAAGTGCTGTCCAAGGGATAACCAGCTGACGAGGTAACCACGGTCCTAAACTTGCGCCCCACTGGGATCACCGCCGCCGGGCGGACGAAGTCTACAGCCGCTGCATGGCTCGCCAGAATATCTCCAAAGTTGACGAATACAAGGTCGCGCTCTTCATCAATCACAGTATTCAGGGCCCAGACATCGCCCACCATCTTTACGATATCGAGCTGCTCCTCGTGCAGGGGATTTGAGACCAAGTTGCATTGGATAGCGTTCGGGTTTTCCATGAACCGGGCGCTGTGGAAAGCACGGATAGTGTCCTCATGCGCTACTCCTGGCGCGATCACTTTACGTCCACCAGACCAGCCGGCCATAAAGTGCGGCTCAACCAGGCCAGTCACAATACGAATATCCGCACCAACGAACCGACGATCCAATTTAATGGGCACCCCGTGCCTAGGTGTCATTCCCAAATCTACGTGGGCAGCACCGTCGCGGGCGAAATGGTTCTCTACGGAAACGTTTTCTAGGACCCAGTCATCTCCGACCACTTCGCGAAGTTCGTCACCTTCGTTTGGCCGATGTAGGCCAGTTGCCACCAACACGGTGATACCGTCGAGGGGTAGTCCGGCCTCGGCTAATTCCTCAATCATCGGTCGCAGGAAAAGTTTGTTGGGCACCGGCCGCGTAATATCACAAATCAAGATGCAGGCGGTCCGCTTACCCGACCCAGCGTCTTTCAACCTCCTGGCGCGTATAGGGCTATCCAGCGCTTCAATTACAGCGCCAATAGGATCCGCGATCTTCGGAATATATGGTTTTCGGATGATATTAGGCTGAGCGTGTGGTGGCAGATTAATAGCCAATTGGCCTCGCCCGTAGGATATCTCGATCCGGTTGCTGCCGCTCATCAGCTACGCCTTTCGTCTCTTAAATCATTTTGCCCCCACCCTCAGCGTCGCGCAACGGTGTTCACGTTTTCCCAACAGGCAAGATGGCGTATAAGAGGGCTTTCAACCGGGGACAAGATTAGGAGGCCGGTCTTGGCTCAGACTGACCAACAGGTATCCGCTATACACCTGGATGCAGTAGGTGGCATTTCGGGCGATATGTTCGCTGCCGCTATCCTAGACGCGCACGTTAGTCTATGGCCGCGATGCGAGGCGGCGATCTCTGCGCTTAGCCTGCCTACAGGCACATCGGCTCGGACTGAGACCGTTACGCACAAAGGGTTCAAGGGGACTAGGTTCACCGTTCAATTACTCAATGATGAAAGATCAAAAAACCACAGCCATACCCCGTGGATCAAAATCCGATCTATGCTCTTAGACGCACCGTTGGAAGCGGGCGTCCGGGATACGGCCGTAGGCATTTTCACAATTCTTGCTGAAGCCGAAGCCGCCGTTCACGGGATCGCTACCGATGATGTGACCTTCCATGAGGTAGGAGCAATAGATTCCATCGTCGACATTACTGTCGCCGCAGTTCTTATTGATGCTATGGCGCCATGCTTTTGGTCTGTGGGTCCCCTGCCGCAAGGACGCGGACAGGTGAAAACGCAGCACGGCTACATTCCTATTCCAGCGCCCGCAACAACAAAAATTCTTGAAGGCTTCATTTTTGTTGATGATGGCGAAAATGGTGAGCGTGTAACTCCAACAGGCGCCGCCATCCTAAAGTTTTTGGAACCATCTTTTTCAAGAGATACCGTGCCGCGGGTTTTGTCCGGTACTGGCATGGGTTTTGGTACAAAGGAATTCGAGAGCCGAGCAAACCTGCTGCGAGCCTCGCTATTTGGTGGATCCTCGGCAAACGTCAACAACGATATTGTCGAAGTGTTACGGTGTGAAATTGATGACCAAACAAGTGAGGACCTTGCTATAGCAATCGATCACTTGCGAGCAACAGATGGCGTTCTAGATGTCTGTCAGTGGCCCGTTTTCGCAAAAAAAGGTCGCGTCGCTCTCGCGCTACAGGTTCTGGTACTGCCAAACAGTGCCGACGTTATTACCCAGGTGATCCTGGCAGAGACAACAACGCTTGGCGTCCGCCGCACCGTCCAATATCGTGATGTTCTCTCTCGTGATAATATTGATGTAAACGGTGTGGATGTAAAAATAGCGCATCGCCCGAGCGGAGTTACAGCAAAGGCGGCCATTGGGGATGTTTCTGCGATCAAAACTGCCAAGAATAGAGATGCCCGGCGCCGCGCCACCGAGACAAAGGCTTTGCGGGAAGGAAACAATGATGGATAGCAATCGCTGGGCCCCATTGCGCGGAGTGCTCAAAAAAATCAGGGGTGGTGCTATTGCGGTTTCCGGTGGCGTCGACTCCATGACACTTGCAGCCTTTGCACACCAAATTTTAGGCGCCGACGACATTTGTATGGTCCATGCAATCTCACCCGCCGTACCTGAGGCGGCTACCGCACGGGTCCGCGCTCATTCTGCGCGTCTGGGGTGGTCTTTGTCCGAAGTCGATGCGGGGGAGTTTGACGACCCCCGCTACATAGCCAATCCTGTGAACCGTTGCTTCTATTGCAAATCCAACCTCTATCGCACGCTGCGAAGCATCTGTGATGGTGTTATCATGTCGGGTACCAACACCGATGACTTAAGCGATTATCGACCAGGGCTGCAAGCCGCTGCGCACAATGATGTCCGCCACCCATATGTAGAGGCGGATATGGATAAGGCATCCATTCGGTCCCTCGCCCGAAGCCTAAAATTAAACGATATTTCTGAATTGCCAGCATCGCCTTGCTTGTCGAGCAGGGTCGAGACCGGGACCGCAATCCAGGCACCTCATCTGGCATTGATCGATAACGTCGAGACCTGGCTACGCAAAACCATCTCCGCCGAGACGGTACGTTGCCGGATCCGCCAGCAGGGCATGGTCATTGAACTCGACTCGACTTCCCTGGACGGCCTGTCATCTGATCAGCGACGATCTATCCTTGACAGCGCGTTAGCACGCATGCCCAAGGACGTCGTCATGGCTGTCGAGTTCGCATCTTACCAACGCGGCAGCGCTTTTGTGCGCGCCCAAAAAACACTAGCCGTCTGAGGGACCTATGGTCGAACGGGAGATGACCCTGGACTTTCAACGAACCGAACGCCTCGGGTTTGGTGAGGCAGTGTTCTGTTCCGACAAGTCCCCGCACCAAATCAACGAAATCTTGCGCGCGGTCCAAGATATCGGCTCACCAATCTTAGTAACCCGGCTTACCGAGACGAAATTCCGCGCTATAGATGCAGCTTATCGCGATGCCATGAATTATGATCCGGTCTCAGAAACAGGGTTCTTTCAATTCGCACAGACACCTCGAAAGTCCGGACGTGTCGCCATCGTAACCGCTGGCACATCGGACGCCCGCATCGCACGGGAAGCATCGCGAACGCTTGCATTTAATGGCGAAGCTGCAACACTCTTTTTTGACGTGGGCGTTGCCGGTCTTTGGCGACTTAGCAGCCGATTGGATGAGATTAAAACGCATCCTATAGTTATTGCGGTTGCTGGCATGGACGCAGCTTTGATTAGCGTGCTCGGTGGATTGATCCCTAGCACTCTGATCGGCGTCCCAACCTCAACTGGTTATGGCGCTGCCCGTGGCGGAGAGACCGCCCTTGGCGCATCGCTTTCTAGCTGCGCCCCAGGCGTTACCATCTGCAATATCGATAATGGTTATGGCGCGGCTTGTGCTGCCCTTCGCGCGCTGCACTCCGCAGTGCTGTTAACCCCCTCTAAACCAGGATAATCATCATGCTTCCCTCTTCCATTCCCATTCCCATTCCGGGTGGCCTTCACGACCCGCTTCCGCGATTTGTAAAAGTTGGTCAAGAGTTCGATCTTTCGGCGATTTCTGATATCAATGCTTCTGTTGCCCAACAGTTTCAACGTTTTGCCGATAACGAACTGACTGGAAAGAGCATAGCTATTGGGATCGGAAGCCGCGGAATCAAACAGCAACCCCAGGTGGTTAGGGCGCTGATCCAAGAGCTCAAGACGGCAGGCGCCAAACCGTTCATTATACCAGCCATGGGAAGTCACGGCGGTGGTTCGGCTGAGGGTCAAGCCGCCGTGCTGGCAAGTTATGGATATACAGAGGAAGGTATGGGGGCACCTATCCGCTCGTCCATGGAGGTGGTGGAGCTAGGCCGGATCGAGCGCAATGACCCTGTATATTGCGAAAAGTTAGCCATGGAAGCAGACCACATCATTATGTGCAATCGCGTTAAGCCACATACGGATTTTCGAGCAAGCCACGAAAGCGGCCTCGTTAAGATGGTCGCCATCGGCATGGCAAAACACGCCGGTGCCACAGCACTCCATTTCCATGGCATGGGAAACTTCAATACACTACTTCCGGCCGCCACGGAGGTTTTCCTGGAGAAGACCCGGACACTGTTTGGCGTTGCTATGGTGGAGAACGCTGAAGAGAACCTAAAGCATATCGAATTTGTCGCTACGGAAGATTTCTTCGATCGTGATGCTGCATTGTTGGAAATGGCGAAAACTTCCATTCCCAGGCTATATTTTAATTCTATTGATGTTTTGATCATCGATGAGATTGGCAAAGATATTTCCGGCGCTGGCATGGACCCGAATGTTACGGGGCGACCTCCATCATCGCTTCCCGGCTTCGACACCGGACTCTCTATTAATCGTATTGTAGTTCGTGATCTGAGCGAGAAAACCGAGGGCAACTCGACGGGCATAGGATCCGCTGACGTAACTACCCAACGCCTGCTCCGAAAAGTTGATTGGACAAAAATCTATGTCAACATCGTCACCGCCGGCGTACTAGAGGGTGCGCGCCTGCCAATCGTCGCCGACTCGGACCGCGACGCCATCGGTATTGCGCTCCGAGGTTGCTTTGGCGTGACTTCAGAAAATTCCCGTATTGTCCGGATTAGGAACACTTTGGAAATGACCACAGTGTGGGCCAGCGAACCAATGATCGCAGATATCAAGTTAAATCCGGACCAGAACTTACTATCCAAACCCTTTCACCTCGAATTCGACAGCGATGGTAGATTGAACGGTCAAGTCATATAGTCGTTGGGCGCCGTCTGCTGATGACCCTGCGTCGACTCGCTTTTTGATCGGGTGGGATCAATAGGACCACCCGGCCCATTATTCTCCGGGCGGCTGCGATACCATCGTTGTGTTGGTCCCCAACATCGTTGAAATCACATCGGGCGACAAGGGCAACCTGAGCATCCAGATGCATTTAAAGAATCAAAGGCCAATTTCAAATGAATGCGCGGCTTGCCTTCCTGGTTTGGTCCAGGTCTTAGAGATGGATTATCCACATAGCCGAAACGATACCCCCTCTGAACTTCTGAAGGCTGAACTTTTGGATCAGGATCCAAGGAGATGTTTCCGGGTTACTCGGAAGTTTAATATTCGGGATCATCGACCTATTTCTTTTATCAACCATAAGCTCATATCGATCCACTGACAGCTGTGGTTCCAGGCTTCACCGTCCGATGGTTCAGCTAACGCAGCGTTATCAACCAACTCAATCTAGAACCGCATAGGAATGGCCTGAACCACGTGCTCGAGGTCTTGTAAGGCACCGATAACCGCTTCCGACGGAGTGCCGTCTACCTCAATCAGAGCAATGGCGTCCCCACCCTCCTCTGCCCGTCCCAGGTGAAATGTGGCAATATTCATACCTACGTTACCAAGGATCGACCCTAAGTTCCCAATTAAGCCAGGCTTATCATTATTTGATATGTATATCATGTTTGGGCCGAGCTTTGCATCGATGGGAATTCCCTTGATTTCTACGACGCGCGGTTCGTCATTAAATAAAGTGCCCCTGATGGAACGCGTTTGTTTTTCTGTTTTCACAGTCAGGGACATAAGAGTTTGGTAGGCACCGGCCTGGTCACTACGAACCTCTCGGATAAGCACATCGCGCTGCTTGGCGATGGCCGGCGCATTTACCATGTTGACCCCCACCATCAACGGCGACAACAAACCTTGTAGCACTACCGCCGTAAGTGGTTTGCAGTTCAGTTCACCACAAATTCCTTCATACGCGATAGTTACTTCCGAGACGGCGCTGGTTGTTGCTTGACCGGCAAAGCTACCGAGTTGCTCAGCCAAAAGCATATAGGGTTTCAGCCGCGCTGCCTCCTCTGCAGAGACGGAGGGCATGTTTAAGGCGTTAGTCACAGCGCCGTTCAAAAGATAGTCGGCCATCTGTTCAGCAACCTGCAAGGCAACCTTTTCCTGAGCTTCTGTCGTTGAAGCGCCCAAGTGCGGCGTCGCAACCACCCCTTCTTCACCAAACAGGATGTTCTTTTTAGCCGGTTCCTCAGCGAACACATCCAGAGCGACACCAGCGATCTTACTGGACTCTAAACCGGTTTTAATTGCATGCTCTTTCAGAAGACCGCCGCGTGCGCAATTAATGATCCGCACGCCATCCTTCATCTTCGCTATAGCATCTTCATTGATGATATTGCGGGTCGCATCGGTAAGCGGCGTATGCAAGCTAATGAAGTCAGCGCGGGCGAAAAGCTCATCAAGCTCCACTTTCTCCACGCCAATGTCGGTTGCGTGTTCAGCGCTCAGGAAGGGATCAAACGCAACTACCTTCATCTTCAAACCCTGAGCCCTGTCGGCAACAACCGATCCGATGTTTCCGCAGCCAATTATACCTAGGGTTTTACCCATGAGCTCGACGCCCATGAAACGGGACTTTTCCCATTTTCCAGCATGGGTTGACGCGTTCGCTTCCGGAATCTGGCGTGCCAATGCCAGCATAAGGGATATAGCATGCTCAGCCGTTGTAATGGAATTTCCAAGGGGCGTATTCATAACTACAATGCCGCGCTGGGTCGCTTCATTGGTATCGATGTTGTCAACCCCTATGCCGGCTCGGCCAATAACCTTCAGGTTCTTTGCCGCTTCGAAGACAGCCTGCCTGACCTTGGTCGCAGATCGAACCGCCAAACCATCGTAGTCGCCAATACACGCAATCAATTCCTGGGACGACATACCAGTCTTCACTTCGACCTCAATACCACGGGCTTTGAAACAACCTTCAGCCAAAGGGCTCATTTTGTCTGAAATAAGGACTCTGGGCATTTTATTCTCCTCGTGCTGGTGTGTCCTCACTTGGCCACAACATAATCAGCTGCAACACTTGCCAAAGCCCAATCGAGCCATGGCAACAAGAGAACTAAGTCATCAGTTTCAACCGTGGCTCCGCCCCATATCCGGAGACCTGGAGGCGCATCGCGGTAGGAGCCAATGTCATAAGCAACGCCCGCCTCTTCAAGCCGAACCACCAACGCCTTGGCAGCGGCTGTCTGCCCGGTTTCACTCAGCGCCAGGAACCACGGCGCAGTGATCTTGAGACATATGGAGGTTGGCGAGCGCGTTTCAGTGGTTACAGCGAGAAAGGCGAAGTTAGGACTGTCCTCCACCCATTCAGTTAGCGCCGCCATATTGGCGTTGACGCGGCTTTGCAGGGCACTCAGACCACCCAATGCTTCCGCCCATTTAAGGCCATCAATAGCATCTTCTACAGCCAGCATGGATGGGGTGTTGATTGTCGCACCCTCGAAAATGCCATCAATTATCTTACCACCCTCGGTAAGACGAAAAATTTTTGGGAGCGGCCATGGCGGAATATAGGTCTCCAAACGTTCCACTGCGCGAGGGCTCAAGACCAACATGCCATGTGCCGCCTCTCCACCCATCACCTTCTGCCAAGACCAAGTCGTAACGTCCAATTTGTTCCAAGAGAGGTCCAACGCAAATGCCGCGGAAGTAGCGTCGCAGATAGTCAATCCGGATCGGTCACTGGGTATCCACTCGCCGTTTGGCACACATACCCCTGATGTGGTTCCATTCCATGTGAAAACCACGTCGCGGTCAAAATTAACTTGATCAAGATCAGGCAGGTGACCGTAATCGGCGGCAATCTCGCGTACATTGTCTAGTTTAAGTTGCTTGGTGACGTCACTGACCCATGCAGAACCGAAGCTCTCCCAACTCAGCATGTCTACACCACGAGCGCCCAGTAAAGACCACAACGCCATTTCGATGGCGCCAGTGTCAGATGCTGGGACGATACCAATCAGATAATCAGCGGGTATGCCAAGTATGGCACGCGACCTGTCTATTACCTCATTTAGCCTCGCCTTGCATATCGTTGCCCGATGAGAACGGCCTATCGATAAATCAGATAGACCCCAGAGCGTCCAACCAGGACGTTTTGCACAGGGGCCGGAGGAAAAACATGGGTTCCCCGGCCGCAAGGCCGGTCGATCAGGCAGCGTCATTTTGTCTCCTTCTCTTTGCAAGAAGGTCGCGACCCGTTGGGAGGTCGTGGCCCGAGGTGCGTATAATTCCACCCGCCTCCAACGTCAAATCAAATGTCGCACCGCAGCGACACCAACCTGATCGTTAGGGGTAATAGCCTAGCAATCCTCGTAATCTGCTCCATCGAACGAGTTTAAGTATCTGAAACTTGGCGTGTTAGATGGAAACCGCTCGAACTGATCGAGCGTGTACCTCGCTCGAACCGCTGTAACCATGAGACCAGCGATTACGGAATGATGACGTCCGCGCCTTTGTTTGTTCTCTCCTAAATTCGAGTGTATGTCGAATTAATTTGATTTATGACAGAATTGCTCTCGCCAGTCTAAAAAGGATAGTCATGACGGAAATACCCATGCCCGACGCTTTCTGGGATTTCCTAGTTAACAAAGGCTTGCACAACAAGACGGAACCCATATCGGCGGTTCCCCTTACCGGTGGTATTTCATCGGATATTTGGCGAGTTGATTTAGCAAGTGGCCCTATTTGCGTCAAACGCGCCTTGCCGAAGCTCAAGGTGGCAGCGAAATGGTTTGCCCCCATCGAGCGCAATACTTATGAGGTGCGTTGGATGCAGACCGCGAACAATGCTGTTCCAGGCGCAGCACCAACGATACTCGCCCATGACACGGCGTCAGGAATGTTCGCAATGCCTTTCCTGGACCCAAATACCTATCCGATATGGAAAGCCGCTCTTCTGGATGGACACACGAGTGCCGCCTTTGCTGCTGATGTCGGTAAAATCTTAGCCAGCATTCACATGGCCACAATGGACAATCCGGAAACTGCGCAGCATTTCGCCACTGATAAAATCTTTCATGCAATCAGGCTAGAGCCCTATCTAGAAGCCACTGCTCGCGCGCACCCGGATATCGCGTCAGCACTTCTTGATCTGGTCGCAGTCACGGCCAACAACAAGAAGGCCTTGGTCCATGGTGACGTCAGCCCCAAAAACATTCTTATGGGACCATCCGGCCCTGTGTTCCTTGATGCGGAGTGCGCCTGGTACGGCGACCCGGCCTTCGACTTAGCGTTCTGCCTGAACCATTTTCTGTTGAAATGCGTGCACAAACCAAACAGCTCGGAAGCCTACTTGGACGACTTTAGTTCCATGTCTCGCTCCTACATGTCAACAATCACGGACCCTGTCTGCGCACAATCTATCGAAACGCATGCGGCACGTCTTCTTCCTGGCTTGTTTTTGGCCCGCGTCGACGGTAAATCCCCAGTCGATTATATTACCCAAGAAGAGGATAAGGTCCGGGTTCGAATTACTGCAAAAGCGCTGCTATCCGATCCAGTCCTAAACCTCGAAGGTATAGCCGTTGCCTGGAAGAGAGAGTGGGAACGTTGACCAAATATACCATCAAGAACGTACATGGCCGCAGGGTCTGGGACTCTCGTGGCCGACCTACAGTCGAGGTGGACGTCACTCTTCGCTATGGTGCCATGGGACGTGCTATCGCGCCAGCCGGGGAGTCGACCGGCAGCGGCGAGGCGGTAGAGCGTCGTGATGGAGGCAAGAACTTTGGTGGTTATGACGTTCAGGGCGCCCTAGCAGCCATTAACACAGAGATACATATAGCCCTGAAAGGCAAGGACGTTCGCGATCAAGAAGAAATCGATAGACTGCTGCGCGAATTAGATGGCACCGCGAATAAGAGCCGACTGGGCGGAAACGCCCTAATCGCAACATCGATGGCCGTCCTACATGCGGCGGCGGCGGCCGAGAAAATTCCACTCTGGCAATACTTAGGACCTCTCTTGGGACATAGCGACGGGAGCGTCTTGCCGCTTCCAGAAATCCAAATCCTAGGCGGCGGCGCACACGCCGCAGGCCGGGTCGATATTCAAGATTTTATGGTCATACCCGTGGGCGCATCAAGCTTCTCCGAAGCCCTCAACTGGACAGCGGAGGTTTATCGCGCTGCCAGAAACTTACTAAGTGACACCGGCCGTCTATACGGCGTCGCCGACGAGGGTGGTTTTTGGCCCGCCTTCAAAAGCAACGAGGAGGGCTTGGATGTTCTGATTTGCGCAATCGAGAAATCCGGGCGGACACCGGGCCAAGATATAGCAATTTCTTTGGACATTGCCGCATCCGTATTTGGATCCAAACGCCGATACAAACTGGCTCGCGATAATCAGGAGATGGACTCTGATGGACTCTGCGGCTTGCTTGTCGACTGGGTAGAACGCTATCCTATCGTTTCAGTGGAAGACCCTCTGGGCGAAGACGATCTTGACGGACTGATCCGGTTCACATGGGCCGTCGGTAAACGAGTTCAGGTTGTCGGTGATGATTTTTTTGTCACAAATGCAGATCGACTCAATGCTGCTGTCAAAATGTCGGCATGCAACGCGATCCTTGTAAACCCCAATCAAGCCGGCACACTCTCAGAAACTAAAGCAGCCTTCGACGCCTCTCAAAAGGCGGGATATGGTGCCATAATTTCAGCCCGGTCCGGTGAAACTGAAGACGCGACAATTGTTCACCTTGGCGTCGGCTGGGGGGTCAACCAATTAAAGGTCGGATCCTTCTCTCGCTCGGAACGTATGGTCAAATGGAATGAGGGCCTGCGTATAGCCGAGTCCCTTCACGAAACTTCAGGTGGCATACTACCTCTTGACGGAAATTTACCACCACGAAACGCTTTTCCTTGGAACTGACTAGGTGCGCTTGTTCTTAGGCCCTGGACCCATCGAAAGTGCGGTTGATCAACGTATTGAGACGCATCACGACAACATGCCGGAAATGCCTTCCTAACTCTTTTAATCCCAATTAGCGCCATCTCTGTATGCTCAAAGACCGGTATTGCAGCTTGGTACCAATGGGCGATGTTACGGCAAAGGCACCTTCTGTCCCACGCGTGCCAAACCAATTCCGTTTTGGCGAATATATGCACGATCAATCTCCAGACCGACTTATTCGGACCGGATGTTTAGCCCTCATCATCTCCACCAAACAGAGCGTCTGTGATATTCCAGAAAATCACTTACGAAGTCTGTAATTTGAATATTGTACCAACGAGATTCGCAAACAGCGACTGATCATAATTTCAAAGCAAGACCGTTATGATCACACTTGCATATTCGCCGTACACAGAAAAAACCGTTGTGATGCGCGCCAACTTCGTCTTTATCTAGGGTCTGGATGGGGGGAGAGCCATGCGGAGACTGATATTACGGGAATTTAACCTAAGGTTGGCGATATTGGTCTGGGTGACCGGTATGGGCGTCTTAGCGACGTTCTCATTAGCGCATTCGCAATCTTGGGGCGGCCTCTACAATATGGACAGCATGCTCAACCAAGAGCACCCATTCGCCGCCCGCCCGGCTTCAGCCCCAGTGCCGGTCGGAGTCTCAACTCAAGTAACGCCTGCTTCCACGTCTCTTCAACCAGCAAAGGCGAGCGCCATGCAGGCCAGGGTCCCGAATGACGACGAAAGCTGGGAGTTCTCCAATCTTTTCTCGGAAATTCGGATCGGGTTGCTAGCTCACGATACAGGGCCATTCTCGTCAAAAGAAGAAGACGGCATCGACACCAACTTTGAGCTGCTATTTGCCTCGACCGACCTTTTCTCCTTCATGTGGTCACCCAGGCCGCATTTAGGCATCAGTTACAACTCCAGCGGCTACACTAGCCAGGCCTATATGGGATTGACCTGGGAATGGTCGTTCTGGGACGGCTGGTTTGCCGGCTTCAGTTTGGGGGGCATGGTTCACAATGGTCATTTGGTTGGTGTTGATGGGGAGAGCAAATCACTTGGTTGCCGGCTGCTTTTCCGTGAGTCGGTGAACGCCGGATACCGGTTCTACAAACGCCATGCATTGATGTTCCATTTTGATCACTCGTCAAACGCCAGTCTTTGCAAAAAAAACACCTCGGACGGCTCGGAATTTGGCCGGCATAACGTAGTGTTAAACGAGGGATTGGAGAATGTGGGCGTTCGTTACGGCTACATGTTTTAAGCTTCAGATAAAGGGTCACTCATAATTGTTGGATGGTGGTTTAAAGTATATTGCTGTCAAGTCCACTAAAGGCCAAACCACCGAATTCCCGCTCTGAAACTAATCGAAATGAGTACTCTTTGCCCCACTTGGGCCGCGCCATAATGCAATAGTCACCCTATCGGAGACTGCAACCGAGACCTGATCACTGTTTCAATAAGGAGTGCTCGATCATGCTGAACGGCGGAGAGGTTGTCGTTGAAACAATGCTGTCCCGCGATGTCGACCAAGTTTACTTTGTGGCCGGCGGCACGTACGTCACAATTTTGGAGGCGTTAAGCCGTCACCAGAGAGAAATCCGCGCTGTGCCGACACGCTTGGAACAGTCAGCCGTATTCGCCGCTGAGGTCTGGGGCGCTATCCAGCGTAGACCTGCCTGCGTCTTCGTCAGCCGGGCTCCGGGAGCAGCTAATGCTGCGCTGGGGGTGCACACGGCCATGCAAGCATCCCGTCCACTGGTATTGTTCATCGCCAACATTCCCCGAGCCCAGAAAGGCCGCGAGGCTTTCCAAGAGATCGATTACCTTGGCATGTACGGCCCCATCGCGAAGGCCGTTTTCGACGTAGCATCCTTCGATGAATTAGCCAACGTGACGGCGCGTGCCCTCGATCTAACTGTTAGTGGCCGACCGGGGCCCGTGGTGGTTGCGCTAGCCAAGGATATACTGGACGGTGAAACTGGCTCACCCGTGATCCCAAAACCTGCACCTCCGGTAATACAGGGTGCAGAGCCTTCAGCGGTCACCACCGCCGCAAAGATGATCGAGGCAGCCGATCATCCCATCATTCTGGCCGGTGAAATAATCGCCTTCGAGGATGCCTACGCGGAACTCCAATCCCTCGCCCTGGCTACTGGCGCTGGCGTCATTACCGCCTATCGCCAGCAGGACGTTTTTCCGAACGATCACGAGGCCTATTTTGGGCAATTGACCCTCAATCGCCTGCCCTACCAGAGAGAGGCCTGGAAGGCCTGTGACCTGGTGATCAACATAGGCTGCCGACTAGACAGCGCGACCAGTGCTGACTACACGTTGATTCGTGATGATCAGAAGATGATTATGGCCTACCCGGACGCATCAGTTTTTTCACAATGGCAGGCCGATGTAGCAATGGGCGCTAACGCCAAGCCGGCAATGACTGCGCTAACTGAAGCCCTGACCAATTTCACGCCGCCTGCCAGCCGCCTAGCTTGGCGCGACACCATACACGCCCAGGAGGTGGCTTTCGCCGAACCCGGTGAAATTTCTGTTCAAGGTGATGTTGACTTGGCAAGAGTAATAAGTACCTTCCAGCGCGTGGTTCCGAGCGATTCGATCCTTTCCTGCGACGCCGGAACCTTCGGACGCTGGCTGCACCGCTACTATCGCTGTAATGCGCCCAGTTCCAGTTTTGGCCCAGTCTCCGGAGCCATGGGCTACGGCGTGCCTGGCGCCATTGGCGCGGCCTGCGCGGATCCAAAACGCCGGACTTTCGCATGGGTAGGAGACGGCGGGTTCTTGATGACAGGTCAGGAAGCAGCGACCATAGTTCAAGAACAACTGCCGGTTATAATCATCGTCTGCGACAACGCCGGCTGGGGCTCGATCCTTGTGGGCCAACAGAAACGCTTTAAGGACTGGGACTTTGGCACCCGTTTGGTTAGCCCAGACTTCGCCAAACTGGCGGATGGTTATGGGATGGCCTCCTTCACAGTGGATAAAACATCAGACTTTGAGGATGCGCTCAGGAGCGCCATGGATCATCAGAGCCCCGCGCTCATCCACCTGAAGCTAGATCTAAGGGATGTGTCACCCTACGCCGGAAGCGCACGATAACCCCGTCGATGGAATTAATCCAGTCATCGGCGTGAAAACCAAATTATTACCGAACAATCCATGCGACGGGTCTGCCAAGCCGTGTGGATTGTGATCATATCCAGATTATAAAACGAGTTGTAATCGAGGGATTAAACGATCCATAGGCGCGATAATTGGTGCGGGCGACTGGACTTGAACCAGCAAGACCTTGCGGTCGTCAGATTTTCATCACACTACAGCTTTCGCTGCCTACCCTCACAAGGGCGTTTGTGCGCTGGACTATCCCTTCATCATAGCTCCTTATGCCTTAGATGCCGCCCGTCTAGTCTCTACACCTTCCCATCACTGGGCTTGGCACGGGATTGCCATTTCACAGGTTTCCCCGTTTTTGAGCGGTTCTACAGCTAGCGTTTCCGCCAGTGCACTCAAATTTTTCTTAAGTCTGATGTGTTTACCAATTTCACCACGCCCGCACTCTATCAAACATACACAGCAACGCTCTAAACCTCAACTCAACATCGCAAAACGCGATTTTTCTGAAAGTTGCCATGTAAAAATATTATTAGCTTGAGTTGCCCTTCTATACACACATTTACTTACCCGGCAGTGATTGCCATCCGGAACGAAGGCTCTAAAGTGCTCTGATGACCAGAGATGGACAGCCAAGCCAACCGCCCGTGTTCGACGTGGCCTTCCGAGACGAGTTGAAACAGCTATTCAGATGGCGAAGAGACGTGCGTCGGTTCCGCACCGATCCAGTGGACAGTTCACTGATTAAAGAATTGATCTCGACAGCGGCTTTATCGCCGAGCGTCGGCAACTCACAACCCTGGCGGTTCGTCAACGTCGCTGACCCAAACCGACGTGCCATCATCCGGGAAAACTTCGAAAGGGCTAACGCCAGCGCCTTGGGCGACTTCAGCGGCGAGCGCGCAAAGCTATATGCAACGCTAAAGCTGGACGGACTGGACAAGGCACCGGTGCAACTGGCCGTATTTTCCGACACGCAAACACCGCATGGCTATGGACTAGGCTCGCGAACAATGCCAGAAACTCTAGCCTATTCCGTGGTCGGAGCCATCCAGACCATGTGGTTGGCGGCGCGGGCGCGAGGCATAGGCTTAGGTTGGGTCTCAATCCTAAACCCAACCGAGCTGACACAAATACTAAAGGTGCCTAACACCTGGCAATTCATCGCTTATCTATGCATCGGGCATCCGGAGGAAGAACACCTGGACCCGGAGCTGGTGCGCCATGGTTGGCAGGACCGGGCGGACATCTCCGAATTTATCTTGAACCGGTAAGGTCGATTGGAGCTATCCAGGTCGATTATCATCGACCGGGACCCCTCCCAAATTCCTGATCATTAGGACAATCTTATCACAGACTGCGTTAACGATATCGGGGTTCGTGTGGCGGACGATCAGGTTGGTGCCTGGCTTACCATCGTTCCAAAACGGATAACTGCCGATGTCAGCGTCGGGGAAATCATCCTGGATTTCGCCCAAACGCATGCCAATGGTGCCCTCCGGCACGTAGGACGTTACCGACGCCGATAAGACCTTTGCTCCGCCAATTAGCTCGTGGGCAAATTCCTTAAACATCGATTGCATGATCCGAGGCACACCGGCCATAACGAAAACGTTTTCCAACCGGAAACCAGGCGCAGTGGAGACTGGGTTCTTTAATAATGACGCACCAACAGGGATATCCGCCATCTTCATGCGCGCCGACGTAACATCTTCTGGTTTGTACTTGGCTAACAGCATGGCCTCCGCATCCGGATGGCGTTCCAAAGACGTGCCGAAAGCTTTAGCAACCGCGTCGGCTGTTATGTCGTCGTGAGTTGGTCCAATGCCCCCGGTGGTAAAAACATAGTCGTATTTGGCCCGACATTGGTTAACCGAGTCGATTATCATTTCTTCGATGTCGGGAACAATTCGGCACTCACGCATGCGAACGCCCAAGTCATTTAATTGTTCACCTAAAAACTGCAGGTTGGCATCTTTGGTTCGGCCTGAGAGGATTTCGTTGCCGATGACGATTAGCGCCGCCGTGACGATCTTGTATTCACTCATTTTGGTAGTCTCTCCGTTCTGCTTTGCGCACCCTATCACGCCTGCAGAAAAGTGAAACGAGCCCGATATTTCATAGGGACCGTTTCGTATGGGTGTGACCGCACGGATGGCGAAAACAGATAATATCCGCCACTATCTAATAAAACCTGCAGCACCATCTTGCCCCAAAGGTTTTGAGCTGGATGCGCTGCGAGCCTAAATTCGCAGCCAGAGAGGAAAAGGAGACGTGTCATGGCAGGACCACTGACTGGTGTGAAGGTAATCGATCTGACCTCCATGGTATCCGGGCCACTAGCAACATTAATACTCGCCGACCAGGGTGCCGACGTAATCAAGGTGGAGAGCCCAGGCGGTGGCGACTTCGCCCGCCATGTAGCGACACGGCGGGGGGGATTTTTTGCGGCCCTCATCAATAACAACCGCAATAAA
>PARE01000059.1 GCA_002709525.1 Magnetovibrio sp.
AGATTGGCCTTCCCGAAACTGGCTACAAGATCATTGGCCAGCCCCAAGGCGCCAAGACCAACCCAGAGAGTGTTGTCGACGGCCAGTTTTCCATGCCGTTTTGCGCCGCCGTGGTTCTGCGTGAAGGTGCCATGGGTTGGGACGATTACGCCAAGCATTTGAAGGATGAAGATACCCGCGCTCTATGCCAAAAGATCTCCACCGTTCACGACGCCAAAGCTGAGGCGGCATACCCGGTGAACATGTCCGGATCAGTGAAGATAAAGACCGCTTTCGGTGAGTTTAGCACTTTCGTCGAGGTACCGAAGGGTGAGCCAGATAATTTTATGACAACAAGTGAGTTCCGCGCAAAGTTCGACAGCCTCTGCGCGCCCTATCTTGATGATGTCCGCCGGACTCGCTTGGCTGACGCTATCCTGACGCTTGAAGAGGCAAACGCGGTGGCTTCTGTCTTTCAACTCAGCCAACCGTAAGGAGCCAACATTTATGGTCGCCCATGCCAAAAAAGTCGGACCGAACCGTTATCGTGAGTCCTATGGCCGTTACTACGAAGAATTTAAGATCGGAGATGTTTACGAGCATCGTCCTGGTCGGACGATAACCGAGAGCGACAATACGTGGTTTACGCTTCTGACCATGAACCAGCACCCAGTCCACTTCGACGCCGAGTATGCGTCGCATTCCGAATTTGGGAAGCCTCTGGTGAATTCTTGCTTGACGCTGTCCATCGTCGCCGGGATGACTGTCTCTGACGTTTCCCAAAAAAATATAGCTAATCTGGGTTGGACCGATATAAAGCTGCCAAATCCGGTGTTTGTAGGCGATACCCTGGTCGCCGAAACCGAAGTCCTGGACAAACGAGAGTCAAAGTCCCGTCCTACTCAAGGTATTGTCACTGTCCGCACCACGGGCTTCAAACAGGGCGGTGAGGTGGTAATGACGTTCGACCGGGTCATGTTAGTCCCAAAAGAGGGGCATGCCGTCGACGACAAAGCTAGCTACTGAGGCACCCTATGCTCAGAGACACAAAGATTGCGCAAGGCTCTGACCTTGAAAACGTGCCGAGAGATATATTTTGTAAGAGAGGGACAAGGATATGCCTGACAGCTATCACACCGAGGTCGAGCAAGAAGAGGCCCTAATACTAGACGCCGTCGATCAGTTTTTGGAGCGTGACGTTCGGCCCCATGTTCGCGAATTGGAAGCTGCAGACGAATACCCAGCCGAGATCGCTGACAAGATGGCAGAACTGGGACTTTTTGGGGCCACTATCTCCCCGGATTATGGCGGGTTGGGCCTGAGTGCTGAAACCTATGCAAAGATTGTTGAACGGGTATCTGCGGTCTGGATGTCTGTATCGGGTATCTTCAACTCGCATCTGATCATGTGCGCTGCCGTGGAGCGATTCGGATCAGACGAAATGAAGCGCGCTTATCTGCCGAAATTTGCCGCCGGTAAGATGCGTGGTGGTATTGCCTTAACGGAACCAGATTGCGGCACGGACTTGCAGGCCGTGCGAACCCGCGCCGAAAAGGACGGCGAGTACTACATTATTAACGGTAACAAGATGTGGTCTACCAACGCGGTAAAGGGCCACGTTCTGGCTGTCTTGTGCAAAACAAACTTAGAAGCCGAGGGGCCGCGTCACAAGGGCATGAGCTTGTTACTTGTCGAGAAGAATATGGGCTATAAGGCCTCAAAGTTGAAGAAGCTTGGCTATCGAGGTGTTGATGCAGGCGAGGTACAATTTGACGCCGTTCGTGTGCCCACCGCCAATCTGATTGGCCCCGCGGAAGGCAGGGGTTTGAGCCAAATCCTGGCGGGATTAGAACTGGGACGGATCAATGTTGCGGCTCGCGGCGTAGGTGTAGCGCGTGCGTGCTTGGAAGAATCGGTCGTTTACGCACAGATGCGCAAAACCTTTGGTAAGCCAATCGCGGAGCATCAGTCGATCCAGATTAAGTTGGCTGACATGGCCTGTCGAGTGGAGTCGGCACGACTTTTAACCGAACAAGCGGCACGAGCCTACGATACGGGTGAGCGCTGCGATCTGGAGGCCGGTATGGCGAAACTGGTGGCCACTGAAGCTGCAATGGAAAATGCAATTGAGGCCATGCGCCTTCATGGAGGTTATGGTTACTCACCCGAATACAATATCGAGCGCTACTACCGTGACGCACCTTTGTTGTGCATTGGTGAGGGGACGAACGAACTGCAGCGCTTGATTATCGCGAAGCAATTGGTGGAACGGAATCCGGTGTAATCATGAAGCTACCCCTCGATGGCGTTCGTGTGCTAACGGTCGAACAATACGGCGCCGGTCCCTTCGGCACGCAATATCTCGCGGATCAGGGCGCGGAGGTCATAAAGATTGAGAGTCCTAGCATGGGTGGCGATTACGCTCGTGCCGTCGGGCCGCATTTTTTTGCCGAAGAGCACTCACAATTTTTTCATTCCTTCAATAGGAACAAAAAAAGTCTGAGCCTCGATATCTCCAAACCCGAGGGCAAAAAGGTGTTTCATAAGCTGGTGACGACTGCTGACGCGGTTACGTCAAATGCGCGTGGTGACGTGCCGGCGCGGCTGGGGATTACCTACAAGGAGCTTGGCGCGATCAACCCGAAGATCGTTTGTGCGCATTTGTCGGCTTATGGCAGGGAGGGTTCACGGGCAAACTGGCCGGGGTTCGACTACCTCATGCAGGCGGAAACTGGTTACTTTGCCCTGACAGGTGAGCCAGACTCTCCACCAACACGGATGGGGTTGTCTATCGTCGACCTGATGACGGGGCTCGGTCTGGCTTACAGTGTTGCCATAGGCATTCTAAGCGCGCGTGAGACCGGGATGGGGCGCGACATGGATATCAGCTTGTTTGATACGGCGCTATTTAACCTCTGCTATCCGGGCACCTGGTATCTGAATGCCGGTGTCAACCAGCAGCGCGAACCCCGCTCGGGCCACCCGTCATTAGTGCCCTGTGCGCTCTACACGACCAAGGACGGGTGGATCTATATCATGTGTAATAAAGAGAAATTCTGGCCGGCCCTGTGCGATGCCATCGGGAGGGCTGAGTGGGCTGAGGACCCCCGCTTTGCCACATTCGCTGACCGTTTGGGGAACCGCATGTTGCTCCAGGATCTGCTGGATTTGGAGTTACGTCACAAATCTACCGCCGAGTGGNTGGAGATTTTTGCTGGCAGCGTTCCGGCTGCGCCCCTGAACGANGTAAAAAGCGCGTTGGACAACCCCTTTGTTGCAGAGCGAGGCCTAATCCAAACNCTCAACCTNGAGGGCCACGGNGACATTCGCCTTATCGATACCCCTATCAAGTCNGGCGTGACGACGCCCTCTAAACCGGCCCCNACGTTAGGCGAACAGACGGACGAACTGCTTAATGAAATNGGCGTCAGCGATAAACGTCGCGCTACACTAAAGGCNNACGGTGTCATCTAGTCGCTAAAAANGATACACTTTNACGCNGGTGCCATNAAGGTTAGCGGTTCGCGTCAGCGGCCGCTGCACCGTCGGCGTATTCGCAAATCACATTTAGCACTGCCTGGCGTTTCTCCACATCGAGGGCATACAGGGCGCGCTCCAGCGCATCTGGCAGATCCGCGGAGTTTTTTACGCTCTCTGAAAAGCCGCCTGACGCCTCGACCACATGCTCGAACCGTGGCGACGGTTTTAAGTGTGTTAACGGGGCGTCGTTGGACCGGGACGCGGCGCCGCTTGGGTACATACTCAGTGTCGCGCGTCTTACTGCGCCCCACATGGCGTTGTTGACGATGATGGTCAGAATTGGCAGGCCTAGGGCCTCGCATACGAAATGGGCTGGAGTTGGGTTGCCAAACATATAGCTTCCGTCGCCGACCACGGCTATCACGCGCCGGTCCGGGTTGGCTAGCTTTAGGCCGATGCTCTCGCCAAGGCCCCATCCAAGCCCGCCCGCAGGGCTCAGGCCAAAGTGGCAACCTGGATTTGGAAAATCCAAAAGGTGCATGGGAAATACCATCTCCGTCACTACAAGATCTTCCGGTCCCTTGGCCGCGTTCAGGCAATGTGCGATCCATGGTGTGGTAGATAAGGATTTCATGGATGCCGCTCGGACTGCCTTCGATCTTATTTCCCTCAGGCTTGCTTGTGCGGCATTAACCATCTTGCGCCGCTCTGCCACATAGGGTGACGGACCGCGCTTGGATAGGACGGCGTCCAGTCCGGCCAGTACCAGCGACGACTGGCCTGTGATTCCCAGGTGGCTCGGATAATTCCGCATGACGTAGTCGCTGAGCAGCGGATCGGGGCCGATGTGCACGACGCGGGCGTCGGGGTTTGGCTTGTGCAGTTGAGGCAACCACGGGGCATCGCTATCCACAACTATGATAAGATCCGCTGACTCGACGTGTGCGCCCACCTCAAAGCCGATGTGCCAGGGATGGTTGGACGGAATCGGGGAGTGGCGGGGGCGGTAGGCGATCACCGGCAAGGCGTGCCTATCCACCAGGCACGCCAAGGTGTTCGCGTCACCAGTCCTTTGACCATACCCACCACAGATGATTAATGGGCGGGCGGCATCCGTAACCCAATCCGCGAGCTGTTCCAGGGCCATTGGGTCTGGCGCTGGTGGCGCGGGTCGTACCACCTCACATAGTTTCGCTGGAGATTTAGAGGTTTCCTGGGCCAGGATTTCTCGGGGTAGGGTCACGTAGGTCGGCCCGCGCGGCTCACTAAGCGCGATGGCCATTGCTCGGTCGACCACTTGAGTGACCTGATCTGCGGTGCGTAGTTCGTAATCCCATTTAACCGTCTCGCGGACCATGCCGCCTTGATCGAACATTTCCTGACCCCAGTGGATGAAAACGTTGCGCGCACCGACACTGTCATACTCGGTTATTGGCGTCCTCCCCGCGAACAAAAGGATTGGTACCTTATCTCTCGACGCATTGAAGAGACCGCAAATGGCGTTCGCAGTGCCTACGTTGACGTGAAGCATAACTGCTTGGGTTCGGCCAGTCGCGTGATAGTAGCCATGCGCCATGGCAATGGCCAGGTTCTCGTGTGGCACGGCGATTGGCGTTGGTACCGGGCGGTTGGTTTCTCGGGCACGGCAGTATCCTTCGATAATAGACGGAAAATCAGTGCCCGCATTGCCAAACAAGTAGTCGACACCGTGCGCTCCTAGACGGGCAAGGAACGCTTCGGCAGCGGTGACAGGTTCAGCAGATGTCTGAGTCATGATTGACGTTCCGGCGGTGTGGTAGATCTTATTACGGTATAATTTGCGAGGGTGGTTGTCGAAAATGCGTTCCGCGGAAACGGTCCAAGGCTGCTCGCGTTTCCTTGAATTGCAGTGTCCAGCATCACGATCGTTTCCTTGGCCAAATTCTGGAAATCCAATTGAGGGCTCGGAGCGTGTTCGTTGAAGTGAGATACCTTATTGAGATGTCTCAAAATCCATCAATACAAGAACTTTGGTTGAGGTAATGTGACTCAAAGTACCTTGTCGATGCCGCATTGCACAAAATAAAAAGTTGACAGGTAGGAGCATCGCGCGCAAGAGGGTGCCATTAATTGTCTTGCGATCGCGCGAGACGCCGTCAAGACTATTTTCTGCGGCGTGGTTCCCTTAGACAATCAACAAGCAACATTCCCAACCGGCCGCGCCCGGGAAGGGAAGAATAGCCAAGAGCTATTGGCCAAGGAAACGCCGCCGCTCTTGTCACAAGGATATAATTGAAAATGACTGAACTCTTGTTCACGGATCTCGGCTTAGCCGAACCGGTCCAGCGTGCAGTGCAGGCGCGTAACCACATCACGCCGACGCCAATTCAGGCCCAGGCCATTCCGAAGCTCTTGAAGGGTCGCGATATGCTTGGCATCGCTCAGACTGGCACGGGTAAAACTGCGGCCTTCGTGCTGCCCATACTGAGCCGCATTGCCCACAACCCGCCGCCGAAGAGAGGCAGGCGCCATATTCGCTCTCTGATTTTGGCGCCGACCCGCGAGTTGGCGATCCAAATTGGCGATGACGTTCAGGCCTACGCAAAGACTCAACGCCTGTTTCAGGCTGTGATTTTCGGTGGCGTTAGCCAAAAACCCCAGGCGGAGAAGCTGAAACGTGGCGTCGATTTTGTTATTGCTACGCCGGGACGCCTTTTGGACCTCATGGGTCAGGGATACTTGGATTTTAGCCATCTGGATACAGTGGTCTTTGATGAGGCTGACCGTATGCTGGATATGGGGTTCGTCCATGATGTGCGAAGAATCATTAAGGTCCTGCCGGAACGTCGGCAATCTCTGCTTTTCTCGGCGACTATGCCGGACGCTATCGCACGGCTGTCGAGGGAGTTCCTTACCGATCCCGTCCGGGTAGAAGTAACGCCCCCATCAACGCCCTTAGACCGCATCGTTCAGACCGTGCACCATGTGGAGAAGAGTATGAAGCAGAAGCTTTTGGTGGAGATACTTGCCGATGCAACTCTTGCTAAGGTAATCATCTTCACCCGCATGAAGCACCGAGCCAATCGGGTTGCTGAATTTCTTAAAAAGGCCGGCATCTCGGCTGCCGCCATCCATGGCAATAAATCCCAGGGCGCGCGCCAACATGCCCTAAAGGCGTTCAAGGATGGCGGCATCCGTGTTCTGGTCGCAACCGACATTGCGGCTCGCGGTATCGATATCGACGGCATTACACACGTGATAAATTTCGAGCTTCCCAACGAACCCGAGAGCTATGTGCACCGTATCGGAAGGACGGGCCGGGCGGGTGCGTCGGGCGCAGCGGTGGCCTTTTGCGACGCCAGCGAGCGCGCCTACCTCATGGATATTGAGAAGCTTACTCGCGTCAGGCTAACGGTGGTTGGAAACGGCGTTGTCGACATGCCGGCACGAGGCAGAGAGGCCGGTGGTTTTCCAACCAGGCCCTCTGGCGCCCCTCAGAAGAAGCGCCGGCGCGGCGGCCAGAATAACACTCGTCGCGAAGTCCGCGCCTCCGACAAAGGCAACTTCGGCCAAGTCACTGCGGTCAGCTAGACCGATCGGCTTTGATAAAATCTGCCGCCTTCTCAGCGATCATCATGGTCGAAGCATAGGTATTTGCAGACGGGCAAGCAGGCATAATAGAGGCGTCGGCAACACGCAGGTTCTCCATTCCGTGCACTTTCAGACTAGAGTCGACCACGGCCATGGGATCTGTGGCCGGACCCATTTTGGCAGTGCCGCAGAGGTGCCAAGATGACGTGCCCACTTGGCCGGCGTAATCCAGACATTCGTCGTCTGTCTGAACGTCATCGCCGGGCATCGTCTCCAAATCGTAGTATTGGGCCAGAGGCGCTGCGCGCAGCAATTTTCTGGCTAGGCGCATGCCTGCTAACAGCACACGTCGGTCATGTTCGGCGCTGATGTAATTAGCTTGGATCTCAGGATATTCATCTGGGTCCGTGGATCTGGCGCGGATATAGCCGACACTCTCCGGTCGGTGCGGCCAAAAACCACAGGTCATTCCTGGATAATCGTCAAGTACGCCTACGTAACCGGCCTTAAAACTGGCTGGTGCGAACACGCCCTGCAGGTCAGGCAAATCCAGAGTTTCGTTTGACTTGGCGAAGATGTGAATGAGAGAGGGCACGATTGCCAGGATATTGGGCCGCCCGGTTGCCCATCGCGCAAGCTGGCCTATCAGGCGTGGGCCGCGCGCGAGTTCGTTGATAGTGATTGAGTTCTTCACCTTGGCCACCACGCGGACGGAAAAGTGATCCTGGAAGTTTTCGCCAACGCCCTTAAGTTCGTGCACTAAGTTAACGCCCAGGGATGCGAGAACGTCTGCCGAACCCACGCCGGAAACCTGAAGGAGCCGAGCCGTGTTCACCGTGCCGGAGGAGACAATAAGCTCCCGTTCAGCCATCATTTGGCGGATCTGACTACCATGACGATATTCCACGCCGATGGCCTTTTTGCCCTCGAACAACAGGCGCGTTACCTGCGCATCTGTGCGCAGGTCGATGTTTCCGCGTTTCAATGCCGGTTTAAGGTATGCATTAGCGGAATTATGTCGCCGGCCCTTGTGGATAAACCGCTGGAAATAGCCGACGCCCTCTTGGAGCTTCCCGTTATAATCATCGTTGCGGGGAATACCTTCGTGCTCGACGCCGTCCATGAAGGCTTCACAGACAGGATGGAACCAGTCCATCTCGGTGATCTTGGTGGGGCCGTCGGTGCCGTGAAACTCCTGCCGACCGGGTCGACCGGCCCAGCTTTCGGATTTCTTGAAATAAGGCAATACGCTGTCGTAGTCCCAGCCCGGGTTGCCCCGTTGAGCCCAGTTGTCAAAGTCGGCGGCTTGCCCCCGGTTGTAGACCATGCCGTTGATAGCGCCGGATCCGCCCAGCACGCGGCCCTGCTGCACGCTGACGGCGCGTCCCCCGGTTCGTTCTGACGGTTCCGTCCTAAACTGCCAAGTGTAGTTTGGGTTAAAGATCATTTTGATGAAGCCGGCCGGCAGGTGAATAAGGGGATGGCGGTCTGGAGGGCCAGCCTCCAAAAGACAAATTTTTACGTTGGACAGTTCACTGAGGCGTGTTGCAATGATCGAACCGGACGCTCCGGCCCCAACAATGACGTAGTCAAAAGTGTCATTTGTCATGTATTCTATGTTCTCTCGATGTCTGCCGTTCTCTGTAATAGCCGGTTGGTGAATTTTAGACAATTCTTGGTTTGTTTTGGTTTGCGAGTATTTTCTGCGGCTGATATTCGCGCACACAATGCAAATGAATGTCCTGGAGAGATGTTTGGATATGCCTTAGACGCATGGCCTGACCATCATAGCGCAGCTTGCTAAAATTGCCTTTCGTGCCCGGGGGCGATAGGTTATGTAAGGTTTTGTACCTGGGCGCCAGTAATAGTTTTGAGAAGGATGTTATACATGGCTCGAATTGCTGTTTATGAACCCGCCGGCTGCTGTTCCACCGGTGTATGTGATCCCGCCACCAGCGACGCAATGGCGCAGTTTGCCTCCGCCATGGAAGGCCTGAACCAGCAAGGCGTGGATGTAGAACGTTTTGAGCTCTCAAGCCGCCCTGACGCTTTTGCGTCTAATGAGGCGGTTAAGGCCGCACTGGAAAGCGACGGTGTGGATTGCCTGCCGCTGATCATGGTCGACGGTGAAATCGTGTCCAAGGGTATGTATCTGGATAAGGATGCGTTGGGTGCCAAGGTTGGTATTGAAATAGCTGCTGCTGTGCAGTCGTGTTGCGGCCCCTCTGATGTCAAGGCCGAAGCCAAGGAAGAAGAAACTAGCGCCTGCTGCAGTTAAGGAAGTCTCTCATGCATGTCCTCGAGCACCCGACCCCGACGCTTTTTTTTACAGGCAAGGGAGGCGTTGGTAAGACTTCGCTATCTTGCGCCACCGCCGTAGCTCTGGCTGATCGCGGCAAAAACGTGCTGTTGGTCTCAACGGACCCGGCCTCCAACATTCATGAGGTATTCGGTCAAGACATAGGTACTGATCCAACGCCGATCACGGATGTCGACGGTTTGAAGGCCATGAACGTAGACCCGGAGGCCGCTGCCGAGGCTTATCGGGAACGCGTCGTCGGCCCCTACCGTGGCGTATTGCCGGATTCTGCTATCCAGAGCATCGAAGAACAGTTCGCCGGTGCCTGCACAGTTGAGATCGCCGCATTTGACGAGTTCGCGAAGTTGTTGGCTAATGAGGACGTGACCGCTGACTTCGATCATGTGGTTTTTGATACCGCGCCTACGGGGCATACTCTGCGTCTTTTGACCCTGCCCACGGCCTGGACAGGTTTCATCGAGGATGCCGCGGCTGGGACATCGTGCATCGGGCCGTTAGAAGGTATGAAGCAGCAGCGCTCGTTGTACGAGGGCGCGGTAAATGCGCTCGCGAACAAGCATGAAACCACCCTGG
The DNA here is from genome assembly GCA_002709525.1 of Magnetovibrio sp. Lineage (GTDB taxonomy): Bacteria > Pseudomonadota > Alphaproteobacteria > Rhodospirillales > Casp-alpha2 > UBA3470. The sequence goes on from PARE01000059.1 coordinate 9,923, forward strand.
TCCTGGTGACGCGGCCGGACCGGGCAGCCGTGGATGAAGCCGCGCGCACCAGTGAGGAACTGGCCGAGATAGGTATCCGTAACCAGGCATTGGCCGTGAACGGTGTGTTCAAAGCGCATGACACCAGCGACATCGTGGCCGTAGCCATGGAGCGACGTGGTGGTGCTGCGTTGAGGGAATTACCGGCAGCGTTGGCGAGCTTAAAACGGCGCGACTTGCCGTTGAAGTCTGGTCAGGTCTTGGGCGTTGCGTCGCTTCGTTCGTTGCTTGCTGACCAGGATCTAAAGCCGGTTGAATCCGTTGATATGGTAGCCCTGCCAGAGAATCTGGATGCTCTTGTTGATGACCTGGCCAAGAAGAACCATGGCGTCATCATGACTATGGGTAAAGGCGGCGTGGGCAAGACTTCGGTGGCTGCCTATGTAGCCGTAGCACTAGCGAAGCGGGGCCACAAGGTTCACCTTTCAACGACCGATCCTGCTGCTCATGTAGCCCAGACGGTGACGGACATTCCCGACAATCTGGAAATTGGCCGCATCGATCCGGAGATTGAGGTTGAGAAATACCGCGAAGAAGTAATGTCCACCACCGGTGCGAACTTGGATGAAACTGGTCTGGCGCTATTGGAAGAGGATCTGAGCTCGCCTTGCACGGAAGAGATCGCCGTGTTCCGAGCCTTCGCCCGCACGGTGCACGAAGCCACGGATAGTATCGTCGTCATGGACACAGCGCCCACGGGTCATACCATTCTTCTTCTGGATGCGGCGGAGAGCTATCACCGTGAAGTGGGTCGCCTGACGGACGGTGTGCCGGAGGCTGTGGCAAACCTTTTGCCTCGCCTACGTGACCCGGACTTTACTCGCGTGCTGATCTGTACGGTTCCGGAAGCTACTCCCGTTCATGAAGCCGCCGATCTGCAACGTGATCTTCAGCGCGCGGGCATGGACCCGACAGCCTGGGTGATCAATATGTCACTCGCGCCTTTAAGCGTAACGGACCCTATTTTGGTTGCGCGTAAGGGCCAGGAAGCTCGCTATATAGCGGAAGTGATTAACGATCATGCGACGCGTGCCGCTCTGGTACCATGGAGGGAAGACTCGGTCTGGGGCATGACCGACGTCACGGCTAGCGACGCGGCCTGAATCTCTGGAATTTTGAGGGCAAGTCTTCACGTTAAAAGGCTACTATCTATCTTATAAGCATGCTTATAATAATCGTGCATGTAATCGTGTAAGCATATAACTGATCGTTTCCCTTGGGATTGCGAATGAGTGACAACCAATATTTTCTGGATCGCAGCCTAGGGTTTCTTCTAGGAGACGCTTCACGATTGCTGCGTAAGCGTTTTGATCGGTTGGCTCGCTCCTTCGGCATGACTAGGGCGCAATGGCGGGTCATCGCCGTGCTCCGACGCGACGAGGGCATAAACCAGACGGCCATGGCCGATATTATGGAGATCGAACCTATTACCCTCGGTCGTCACATTGATCGGCTGGAGGAAGCGGGCTGGGTTGAGCGCCGTCCTGATCCAGATGACCGGCGTGCATGGCGCATTTTCCTTACCGACAAGGTGCAACCGGTATTGGAGGAAATGGAAAATATTGCCATCGAGGTGCGTAACGATGCCATGGTCGATTTTTCCTCCATGGAGCGCGAGCGGTTCATCGATGATCTGATCCGCGTGAAATCAAATTTGGCCGACGCGATTCGCCGAGACGCCCAGGAAGTCGATCGTGTCCCTGAGAAGACGTGGGCGGTGGGGGGGCGCCGCGATGGCTGAGGAAGCGCCTGTCTTAGACGAGAACAAACAAGCCATAGGCTCTAGCGTCAAACGGAGCTCTCGCCGCGTCGTAGCGGTGACCCTTTTCTCCCTGGTGGGACCTGTGGCCATCGGCACCGGGGCGCTTTACATGTACGCAACCGGTGGACGCACCGTATCAACAGAAAACGCTTATGTAAAAGCAGATAAGATCGCTATCAGTGCGGACATCTCTGGCCGAGTGGTACGGGTCAATACCACCGCGAACCAGACTGTACGCACGGGTGACGTTTTGTTCCGCTTGGATGAAGAACCCTTCCGGATCGCCAAGTATCGCGCAGAGGCCAAATTGGAGGCGGCACGCCAAACCATTGCCGCCTTGAAGGCTGAGTACCGTCAGAAAATCGCCGAACACAAATTGGCCAAAGGTGATATCGGTTACTACCAGCGCGGCGTGGATCGGCAACGCAAGTTGCACGGGAAGGGTTTTGCATCGCAGAGTAAACTGGATGACGCGGAACAAAACCTACGCGCCGCTCGGGATCGGCTAGCGACGATTACTCAGGACATCGCCCGGGTGCGGGCGCGTCTTGGTGGGCGGGTCGACATCAACGCCGACAATCACCCAACCGTGCAGGAGGCTGTGGCCGTTCTGGATGAGGCGAACCTGAATCTTAAGCGCACCGCAGTCATTGCGCCGAGCCGCGGGATCATTACTAATTTTGGCCTGGAGGTTGGCGAGTATATCGAGGAGGGTAAGCCAATATTCTCCTTGGTCGGCACTGATAACTTTTGGGTAAGCGCCAACTATAAGGAAACGGAGTTGACCAACGTCCGTGTTGGCCAACCTGCCAAGTTCCGGGTGGATACCTATCCAGACCGGGTGATTCAAGCAGTGGTCGCATCCATCTCGCCAGCCACGGGGGCTGAGTTCGCGTTATTGCCGCCACAGAACGCGTCGGGTAATTGGGTCAAGGTGGTGCAACGCCTGCCGGTCCGCTTGGAGATCGTCGACACGGGGAAAATACCTCGGCTTCATGCCGGGATGAGTGTCATCGTTGACATAGATACTGGCCACAAACGTCAGTTACCGCCATTTCTATCTAATGCGGTTACCTGGATGAACGATCGGCTATGACCTCAGGGGCTGGCCTTGCCAACATCTTGTTCTGTTGCCTGTCATTGGTGTTATTCATGTCAAGCGGCGAGCCTATGCAGGCGGAATCCTAAGCCCAAAGAAGGAGACAAGAACTTGTGAAAATTCTCATCCTACCCGGTGACGGCATCGGCCCCGAGATAACTGCGGTGACCCGTTCCGCTTTGGAAGTCTTGGACCGAAGGTTCGCGTTGGGCCTGGAATTTGTAGAGCGGGACATCGGCATGGCCGCTATTGAAAAGGGCCTTGATCCCATGCCTGATGCTATTATGGAGGAGGTTCGTACCACACCTTTCACCATGCTGGGTCCTGTTTCTACGATGGAGTATCCATCCGAAGTCCAGCATCTACCTAGTCCTTCATCTCTAATTCGCGACAATCTTGATCTGTTCGCAAATATCCGGCCCAGTCGCACCCGATCTGGCGTGCCATCCGTCGCAAAGCAAATGGATTTGGTCATCGTTCGAGAAAATACCGAGGGTTTCTATGCGGTCCGCACTATGTTCGAAGGTAAGGGTGAATTTATGCCGACGCCGGATCTAGCTATGTCCCTTCGAAAGATTACGGTTCAGGGGTCGCGTCGTATTGCGAAGGTGGCTTTTGACTTGGCCCAGACGCGCCGTAAAAAAGTGACCGTTGTCCACAAGGGCAATGTGCTTCGCGTCACTGACGGCCTGTTTCTTCGCGAGGTCCGTTCTGTTGCCGAGGACTATCCCGATGTGGAGACGGAAGAGATCATCGTCGATGCCATGGCGGCACTGCTGATACGTCGGCCTGAGAGTTTTGATGTATTGGTGACCACAAATCTGTTTGGCGACATACTCTCCGATGAGGCCGCTGAGTTGTCCGGCGGTCTAGGCCTTGGCGGTTCCATCAACGCGAGCCACGACCATGCCGTCGCGCAGGCCGCTCACGGTTCCGCACCAGACATCGCGGGTCAGAACAAAGCCAACCCCACGGCACTGGTGATCTCCGCACAGATGTTGTTAAAGTGGCATGCAAACAGGTCTGGGAACAACCAACTGGCGCACGCGGCGGCACATTTGGAAGCCGCATTGGACGACGTCTTGGCGGATCCGAGCAACCACACGATGGATATGGAGGGTAGCGCCAGGACGGATGAATTTGGAGAGGTTTTGGCGCGCGCGGTCGATCAGTAAAAATCACAGCGATGTTTTTGCCTTTCGTCCTTGGCGACGATAGGGTGCGCTCAATTCGAAGAAAGCCTCAGGCTATCATTACCAATTAAGACCGCAGGGATACGTGGAATGCCGACTTTTAATACCCGCCAGCGCGGGTGGAATTTCCTCCAGACACCCGGACCGACGAACATCCCGAATAGGGTGTTGAGTGCTATGAATCAGCCGGCTGTAGAATTCTTGGGACCGGAATTCATAGATTTTGCGCAGGGACTATTCGATGATCTCAAGCCCTTGTTTGGGACTACAGGTGACATGATTATCTACGCTGCCAACGGTCATGGAAGTTGGGAAGCGGCGCTAACCAATACTTTGGAGATCGGCGAAAAGGTCTTGATCCCTGAAACGGGCCGTTTCGCGCTTAGTTGGGGCGACTTCGCTGGTAAACTTGGTATCGAATGTGAAGTCGTGGAGAATGATTGGCGCAAGGCCGTTGATCCCAATGCTATCGAGGAACGGCTCCGAGCCGATACCGATCACGAGATCAAGGCAATCTTACTGGTCCATACGGACACAGGAACGGGAATAACTTCTGACGTAGCTGGGGTCCGCGCTGCCATCGATGCGGTCGGACATCCTGCATTGCTCATGTGCGACACCATCGCGTCTTTGGTCACTTGTCCTTACGAGATGGATGCTTGGGGCGTAGATGTGACCATCAGCGCTGGTCAGAAAGGGTTTATGCTGCCGCCTGGTTTGGGCTTCAACGCGGTGAGCCAAAAGGCGCGCGAAGTGGCCAAGACCTGTCATAGACCTGGTAATTACTGGGATTGGTCGGAGCGTCTGGACTCGGAGGAGTTCTATTTGTCCTTCTGTGGAACTGCGCCAGAGCACATGATGTTTGGCTTGCGCGCTGCCATTGACATGATCAACGAGGAAGGCTTGGAAAACGTGTTCAATCGGCACTTTCGCTTATCGCGGGCTGTGCATGCGGCGGTGGATAAATGGGCCGAGGGCGGTGCGCTACAAAATAACGCGATCAATCCCAAAGACCGATCGAACTCGGTGACCACAATTTTGCTTGATGAAGCTTATGACCCAATCGACGTACGCGATATCTGCCGGGAACGCTACAATTTGGCGCTGGGCAACGGTATGGGCAAGATCGGGGACGAGTCCTTCCGCATTGGCCATATGGGAGATCTAAACGAAACCATGATATTTGGCACCTTGGGTGCCGTTGAGGCCGGGTTGAAGGGCCTTCAGATCCCCCATGGCGAAGGCGCGGTGAACGCGGCTATAGAAAGCCTGTTGGAATCTAATGACTGATCTATGTCGGGATGCTATCTCCGGCGGCCGATCCGATTTCCCAAGCCGGTCCTACTGTCTAATTCAACTTTTTGATAACTTTAATGAGATGTTCTTAGCTAGAGGCTCTCGGCCTGTGAGCCTCGAAATCATGGCGTTCTAGTATCCAGGAGGTGGCAAACCCAAACATCAGGCCCCAAAATGGTGAACCGATGTTGAATAGCGAGATGTCGGACACCGTGAACATGAAGGCAATCAAGCCGCCCATGGCGAAATCGCCACGAAAGGCGGCCGTAAAGGCTCCCCGGAGCACGTTCAATAGAGCAATGCCAGCCAGTGTTGCGAGAAATTCTATTGGCGTCGCCAGCATCAGCGAGGTGAAGAACGGCGCGAATAAACCGAACAATATGGCGCCAATACAGGCGATCAAGGCCGCTGTGTATTGTCCTTCGCGGGCTGTTCCGCCGCCTGACAAAATGGCATTCAAGGGTCCGGTGAGGCAGGTTGACACGGTTCCCACCGTTGCTGTAACTAAGGAACCGATCCCGCATACGAACGTGATCGTGTTAATGGGAGGTCGATGACCCGCGACCGTGAGCACAGTAATCCCCTGGCTATTCTGCGCCGCAAGAACTGTGATCATCAAGGGCACTACCAACTCCAATATCGCCTGCCAAGAAAACGCCGGTACCTGGAAAACAGGCGTTGCCAACATTAACGACATTTCTGCCATGTCCGGACCGTCACCGAAGCTTGCAACGCAAAGAGCACCTATGGCAATAGCGACGATCAAAGGTGGAACGCGATTGTTGATAGCGGGTATGGCTGTCGTGGCAAAGAAGGCCGCTGTCATGGAGATGGCGATCACCGGCGCGGTGGTAAAGGCCTTGATCCAATCCAGGCCAAACTGCAGGAAAACCCCCGCCACCATGCCCATGACAATGGGTAAGGGAATGGCATCCATGATCCGTCGGACCCATCCGGACAGGCCGAGGATTAACATCGCTGCGCCCGCCGCGTAGTACGCGCCTAGGACTTCCGCAAAGCTCATGTGTTCCAGCGCTGGACCGACCAGAACGATACCCGGTATCGACCAAAGGAATACGAGAGGCTGACGATAGATACAGCACATGATCAAACTGATTAATCCGTTGATGAAGAACGCGCCAAATAACCACGATGCCAATTCGCCATGTGCCAAGCCGGCTTGATTGCCGACGGCCAGCATGATTGCGGTCGGGCCGGATACGGCAAAGATACATCCGACTAGGCCGACAGTGACCTGGTCGGTTGTGGTGTCACGCGCCACTCCTGTTGCGGAAGTTCGCGGTTGCGGGGGCCGCTCCGAGTTAAAGGCTTGGAACACGATGATCTCCTACCCACCGCCCAGTTTGCGCCAGGTTTGGGAGCGGCCAAAAGGCCCGTTGATGCCCGAAGCGGCGTGAATGGGTGTCGCTGCAACAGCGATCAATCCGACTTTCGCCAGCCACCCGAGGGTTAGATAGAACGGGGTTATTTTCTCCTGCGTCATGTCTTTGACGACGTCGCCGGCCGACATGGCTCCGGCATTGATGATCTGCTTCAGCAAGTCCGCCGTGTCCGCCTCATCCAGCAATACCGCCGATAAGGGTGTGGCAATGTCGGATCGATAGAGAGCTTGAAATATTGCTTTATCGAATGGGCCATCGGCTGAAATCGTCGCGGCGGCGTCCAGCAGGCCCGTGGCATGGGCGAGAAAAGGCCTGAACGGATCTGGCGCAAGAGGGAACGGTGCCTTATTAGGCGATGGTGGAACACTCTCTTTTGCGTGGGCGCGTATGTCGGCGAGTTCGGTCCAGAGTTCCTGATGTGCGCGAGCAACATGGCGCCAGTCGTAGACGTCGGCGGCTCGCTTTTGGCCTGCAGCTCCAAGGCGTGCACGAAGGTCATCGTCCTCGATCAATCTGCTTATCGCTAGGGCCGCCGCCGGGACCTCCACGGCCGTGCTTTGGGATATGGCTGCGGTGAAAACTGGGGAGGGCACGAACCCCGTATCGTATAGGAACGCCATCTCCGCGCCCGCGCCGGGAGCTGGTTGGGAACTTGGTACAGTAAAACCCTCGACGCCATCGCGAACACTTTCGCGGTAGCCGTCATAGTGGCTGATCACCAATGGAAGGCCCGCGGCCATAGCCTCGATGGGCGTCAAGCCGAATGATTCCTGAATATTGTCAGACAAGGAAATGAAAATGTCCGCCGCTGCCCAGACCTTATCATAAAGATCGTCTCTACTGCCGTCGATGAAGTGATGTTTGACGTTGGGGGCAAAGTCTTGGGCGGCTTGCTTGAAGGCGTTCTCGACCTCGGTGTTGGTGGCTTGGCCGGCCTGGATAAGATGCAGCTGGACCCCCGTATTGGCAGCCGCAGCTTCGGCTGCCAGATACATTGGCACGGGGTTGGCTTTCTCAACATGGTTCAGCCGACCGGCATACAGAAGTGCGATGTCGCTGTCCTTGATGTCCATTGCCTCGCGGAGGGTTAAGCGGGAATCGCTGTCGTTCGTCCTCGCCGCCATCTCGGCGCTGTCGACACCAAGCGGGATCACCGGAAGTTGACACGGGAGTTGGACGTCATGCTCGAACCGCGCACCCAGATAATCTGCCCAGTCGGCCAACAGGCGTTCAACCACGCCCTTCACACATTTTGAAGTGCAGACCAGGGCGTCCCAAGGTTGGACCGGGGCGACCATTAAATTGCCGATTACCTGCATAGCCTTGGTTTCTGACACCGTATGCGTGATCCCACAGATAGAGAAATCACGCTGATCGAAGTGCCTCCGCCGCCAGGCTAGGTCGCCTAAGTCCGGGCCGGGCCGGAATACTGTACCCAGCTGTTTCAGGTGCGCGGTCGTCACGGGCAGAAAAGCCGCAGTCTGGTCCGCCCTCGCGCCGGAGTCGACGGCAAAGCGCTGGAATTTCTCAAACACATCAGCCGAGTCAGCGTAGATAAAGAAACGGTCGGTGCCGCCGTGCTTGATGAAACCGCGCAGAAATCCGCCCGTGGCGGATTGGCGTCCTACTATGCCGTCTCCCGAGGTTTGGTAGTTTTCGGGATTGTAATAAAAAGCGGCGTTGGGCGCGGATGGGCCCGCCACTTTACTTGCCTTTGAACTGGGGCTTGCGTTTCTCCATAAACGCCTTGCGACCCTCCTGGTAATCGGCACTGTTGAAGCAGTCGTCGACAACTCGCGCCATGCGGGCTTCGTCGCCACCGTCGGACTTAATCAACTCGTCGATGACCACCTTGGCCGCATAAATGGTCAGGGGCGCGTTCCGCGCGATGGTTTGGGCATAGTCATTGACGTAGGTGTTCAGTATGGCGCGCGGTACAATACGGTTTATTAGACCCATTTCCAGCGCTTCGGTTGGGTTAAACTGACGTGCTGTGTAAAAGATTTCCTTGGCGAACGAGGGGCCAACTACATCCACAAGCCGAGTCAGGCCATCGGCACGGTAGCCCAGGCCTAGTTTTGCCGCTGGCACGGCGTAGGTAGAAACATCGTTGGCGATCCGCAAATCGCAGCACAAGGCCAGACCGACGCCGCCACCGATGCAGAACCCTTCGATCTTAGCAATCGTCGGCTTACTGCAGTTGGCAAGTCGGTCGGACGCGGCCTTCACCGTATTGTTATAAATTTCCACCGCATCTTCGCTGGAGCGGTTCTTCTCGAACTGAGAGATATCAGCGCCGGCGCAGAAGGCCTTGCCGCCGCGGCCCGATACGACGACCACGCGTACCGCGTCGTCTGCTTCAAAGTCATCTAGTACTTTAGGGATCCCTTGCCACATATCAAAGGTCATGGCGTTTCGCTTGGCTTGGTTGTCGAGCTGGATAAAGCCTATTCCATTATCCCTCGAAACGATCAATTGATCGGTGATATCACTCATGGCATTCCCCTTTTGGCAAACTCGAGACATTTTACGGCCCCCTGCCTTGGAGACAACGCAAAAGCAACGACTTTGAAGCTCCGTCGGTCTTGCCGTCGGGCGAAGGTGGGCCTAGGTTTACGTTATGATTGCCGCAATTGAACAGATGACCGGTCTTAACTGGAAGAGACAGGGAGCAGCCTTCTTGGTAGCCGGCGGGCATGGCGCCACACATTGGATTATGGCGACCTTCTATGTCCTCGTGCCCTTCATTCGGGAGGACTTGGGACTTAGCTACGCAGAGGCCGGAATATTCGCCTCCGTCTTTTTCGTTTCTTCTTTTGCCGCGAATGCGGGAAGCGGCGCGCTCGTCGATATAAGTGGACGCCGAGTTCTGTTGCAGGTTATCTCGCTGGTAATCGGCGGCGCGGCCTTGGTCGTCATGGGGCTGGCTCAGGGAAGCTGGTTGATCATCCTCTCGCTGGTCTTTATCGGCGCGACCAATAACCTGTGGCATCCGGCCGCCATCTCCTATCTTTCTGAGCGCTTCCCGGTAAACCGCGGATATGTTCTGTCGATTCATACCTTGGGCGCGAGTTTTGGGGACATGATCGCACCGTTGGTTGCCGGTGTCTTGTTGGTGTGGACCACGTGGCAGACAACGGCGGCGGTATGTGCGGCCCCAATCTTTGCCATGGCATTGGTACTGTATGTGTTATTGGGTGGTCGCGGGAGGCGAATGTCGACTGAGGATACGGCTGATGGCGACGCCGTCGAAGGTTTGAGTATCGGCGACTATATCAACGGTATTCTGGGTGTGCTGCGGAATGGTGCCTTCCTGGGCATTTGTCTGATGGCGGCTTTTCGGTCGATGGCTCAGAATGGCCTCCTGTTCTTCCTACCGTTGTTGATGTTGGATGACCTGGGTTTTGGACCGATTTTTCTGGGCGTGGCGCTGACATCCTTGCAGGTTGGCGGCATGATCGCTGGACCCGTGGCGGGAACGCTCTCGGATCGCACCGGTCGGCGGCCTATAGTCCTTGCTGGTCTGGCGACGACGACCTTGGTGATCACCGTGGTGCCAGCCATCACCGTTCCTACACCGTTCGCGGTGCTTCTGGTCGTTCTTGGCTTCACCTTGTTCGCCGTCCGTCCCGTAGTGCACAGCTGGTCAATGGACCTAGTTCCTAGGAAGGTCGGCGGTAGCGCGATCAGTCTCTTGTTTGGGGCTCAGGCAGGATTCTCGACCCTTGTGCCGATTGTCGGCGGGCTCATCGCTGACATATGGGGCTTAGAGATGGTTTTTATGGTTTTGGCGCTTTGCATGGGCGTCGCAACGAGCGTCGCCTATGTGCTACCATCCGAAAAACGGGCATCGTAGGTCAACATTTCCGGGCCTGATCAAACCTCCAGTTCAAAAGATCCATGCGATCTTGGCCGAAAAATGGCTCGTCTTCGAAGACCATGCATGGCACGCCCCAATGGCCTGCCGCGGTGCGCGTGTCGGTGTTGGCTTAAATAATCGCTTCCAAGCGCTCGGCCTCTGGATCAGCTTGGATCCGGAGGCTGCTGAAATTCAAACCAGTGCCCGTGGCGGCGTTTAGCAAGTGCTCGCCTTCATGCCATTTCTCGACCGTGCCGCTCCAAATCAGGCGGGTCACCGGATCCAGGAAGGTCATCCCGACTTCGGCCTCCACAGACAATTGGGCATCGCGCGTCAACCAGCCGATGTGTGGTTGATTTTCGAGCGGTAAGGGTTCCATTGTTCGCGTGTCGAAGACCGGGGTCGGGTTTGGGTCGCCCGTTCGGCAGGCCCATATACTCGGCCAGTCGTTTTGTGTATCACTGGTGAAACGAGGGATAGTTCGGGTTCAGGCTCTTAAAGTAGCTCTTGAAGCGGATGGCTCCTGGCCAGACGAGTTTCACGTACACGGTGACGTTAACTTGCCTGTCCAACGCCAGAATGTGATCTATCGCCAGATAACAGAAAGGGCTCCGCATTGACCAGTAAAGATCGATCGCGTGGACCATGATGGAATTAGTTCACGCCCATTTGTCGCAACATACCCTCGACCATAGAGCTGTCGGCGTTGGCGAGATTGGATAGGATGGAGAAATGATTGCACTCGGGCTGCTCCAGGAACGTACAGTTGGCACCCTTGGCTTTCCAATTATCGTTGAAATCCTGTGATTGGCGACGGAACTCGTATGTCTCTGCGCCACCGACAGCGATGATCAAGTCGGTATTTGGAACAGCGGTCATGCGGACAGGGCTGTACTGAAACACATCCTCATCCGAGAAATCCAAGGTTTTCTGCATGTAGCACAATTGAATGGGAGTTAGGTCATATATGCCGCTGATAGCGCATCCACCTTTCATAAGATCGGTAGGGCCGCCACAAAAGGTTGGCCAGTCAGTAAGAGACAACATGATCGTTAGATGTCCGCCGGCGGAATGGCCGGAAACATAGATGCGATTTGGATCCAGGTTATAGGCAGCGGCGTTGGCATGGACCCAGGCAGCGGCCGACCGACACTGTCGGACGATGTCGCTAATCCGAACATCGGGGATCAGATCATACTCAATCAGACCAAAGGCTGCGCCGGCCTCCACGAAGGGTCGCGCCAAAAAGGTCTGGTCGGTTTTTGACCGGCTCATCCAGTAGCCGCCATGGATATACAACTGTACCGGATGGGGTCCGTTACCCCTGGGCAGGATGAGGTCAATACCTTCACGCGGACTGTCCCCATACTTGAGATCGATGTGATGGTCGAACTGCGCCAAGACTTCGGAGCACATGGGTTCCCAAGTTTCGTAGTACTTGGGGTGGCTAGGCACGTGTTCGCGATTGTTGTACTGGGCATCCAGGCCCGCCTGATCGTAGTCTCTGAAGAGAACGCTCATTATATGAATCTCCGGATTTTAGCTGAGCGGCAGCATAACGTGGTTCTGATATGGAATGCGATCCGACAGGCGCGCATACCAGGCATCGACGTTAGCGAAGGCGGGCTTGTCGAAGTCCATAGCGCTCCAGCGATGAATGGCGCAGCCGACCGGAATGTCGCCGACCGAAGGGGCCGCGCCGCCAATGAAATCCATGGACGACAAATGCGTATCGAGAATGGCCCATAGTTTCTCTGCGTCCGCAGTGGCAGCGATCACGGCATCCGGATCGCGTTTCTCTGGCGGATGACGAACAACATTCCAGAAGATGGTTGTCATGGGTGCGTGTAGTCGGCTCGCGTACCAATCCATCCACTGTCCCGCGTGAGCCCGTCCCGCGGGGTTGTTCGGCCACCAGTTTGTATCGGAACCGAATTTGTCTGCCAGATAACGCACGACAGAATGAGATTCCCAGACGATAACATCGCCGTCTTCGAGGGTCGGCACCAGTCCGTTTGGGTTTTTAGCCAGGTATTCCGGAGTATCGTTGAGGCCAAACTGCAGGCCCGCATCGACACGTTCATGTTCGAGCGCTAATTCGCCGATCATCCACATGGCCTTCTGGACGTTGATAGAATTAGCGCGGCCGAGTATGCGGACCATGGCGTTCTCCTTCGTTATTTTTTGTTTCGATGGCACGGTTCTTGCCCCAAGTCAGCGGGGGTGGAGACTAACAGAAATTCACATAGTGCTTACACATAATTCAGCCTCTGGGGCGATTGCTGATGTAGACTGATAGCAAGTGGAGATTTAAACAAGAGATTGTCATTTTTAAAAAACCCTTGCACAGGGGTCGGGTGTGCTATGTGGCTGCTCTCTGGTCCGTATCTTTGAGATACTGTTCGTAGTTAAATATCAACTAAATTTAGAAGCCTTCTGACGTCTCTACAAAGATCTGGTGAACGCCGAACTTAGGTCGCGTCTTTTTCTTTTGGGTCGCGCCGCAGGCATAAAGGTGTGCCTTCACGCCTGAATAGTCTGAACAGTTTAAGGCCATATGGTCGATATGGCCACCACCGGTATCGCCCGGCGAATCCTTGCCTACCATATGGATCACCGGCTGTTCCCTGCAGGAGAGCCAGGCCGGAGGAAAGCCCACTCCCGGCGTATAGCCATCTGTGAACCCAAGCGCCGTTTTCAGGAATTTAGAGGTTTCCTACACGTCCTTTGTCAAGATCGTGAAGTGGCGCAGCAAGTCGACGGGCATGATGTATGTCTCAGAGCTTGTACCGTGAAGCTTCTGTATCGGGCACTCTCAATAAGTTTAAATCGCGCCGAAACATGTCCATTAAAACCAACGCTGCGATGGTCAGAGTTCCCTAAGAATGGGCGAGGTTTTGATGAAGCGTAAAAGCTCAGCGTAGCGCATGGGGGTGGAATCGGATCATCTCGGCCGAGGGTGAGCGCCGACGGATGCCAATGGCACGGGCGAGAGTTTTGATGATGGCCCGGAGAATTCCCATGGCGTTAGTGTTCCTCTAAAATAAAATTTCTAACGCCATTAGCTCATTTTGAACGCCTTGTAAACGAGATGTCGTGTATTTTTACGTAGCTTATACTACATATTGTAGTTATTTGGATTCATCTGGAGGCGTTGCTGTTCTCGGTCTAGAAAGTAGCCAATTAAACATATGGAGAACGGACATGACAGAATGCGGACGAAGGTTGGTTTACTTCGATGAATGGATGGACCCGAGTGGACCAGAGCGCGCCCGCACATTAAGCGGCGTAGAACTCATCGAGTTGGATAGTGCTGGGTCAACAGATAAAAATTGGCAGGCTTTGTCCGGAGCCCATGGCCATCAACTTCGTCCCAGTACGGAAACGCCTGAAATCTACTATCCCCGTGGTGATTTTTTTCAGCGCTGCCCGAACCTGCTGGCCATCGGATCCGCTGGCGCTGGATATGATATGGTTAACGTCGACGACTGTACGAAAGCTGGCGTCTTGTTGTTCAATCAGACAGGGGCGAACGCGGAGTCCGTTGCCCAGCATGTACTGGCGATGATGTTGACGTTGACGAAACAGCTCATTCAATCCGACAGGGCCATGCGGTCCAGCCACCGAAATTGGACGCGCTGGGATTATTCGGGCCGGGAACTGACTGGCCGGACGCTGGGGATTGTCGGGCTCGGTAATATCGGACGCTGCGTGGCAAGGATCACTGGATCCGTGTTTCGAATGCGGGTCATTGCTTACGACCCTTATCTCGCAGACTCGGATTTCGCCAAACGCGGGGCTGATAAGTGCGACAACTTGGAAAACTTGTTTCGCGAGGCTGATTTCGTGTCCATCAACTGCCCGCTCACGGATGAAACCCGCGGTATGATCAATCAGGATCTTTTCAACGTCATGAAAGAAACAGCCTATTTTGTGATTACCGCACGGGGTGGCATATACGACGAACTGGCCCTGGAGGATGTATTGCGGGCGGGACGGATAGCCGGCGCCGGCCTGGATGTTTTTGAGCAGGAGCCACCGGCGGCGGAACACCCGCTGTTGAAATTCGACAACGTTTTGGTTAGCCCGCACAACGCAGGCATTACCGATGACGCCAACTTGAACATGGTCACGTCGGCGCTTGAACAATGGACCGATGTTTTCGCCGGCAGACGGCCACGCAACTTAATCAACCCGTCGGCCTGGGACGCATTTCAAACCCGCTACCAATCGGTGTTCGGTTTAAATGCGGCGGAGTAGGATTATGGTCGATTTGGTCGATTGAAATAACCAACTTTACCTCTCAAACTTGAAGGCTCGCGCCAATGCTGACCGACAGGAGTTTGGAAAGAAGTCACGCGACATATCTATCAGCGGCTCGGCACTCGAACGCAACGACATCTATTAGAACAAAATCTAGTGTGACCTCCGAGTGGAAGGTTATGACCAACACAAAATCTGTTGAATTCCGAATTTGTCGGGCGGCGCGACGCTGATTTCCGAGTACACCGCTTCAAAATTTCACGCGATGGTTTACGCGATTAAAAAGTAAAAAAGCTGGCCGAGCTAGGAGGTCGCTGCAGGCCTCGTCAGACAACGCCGACTTGTTCCGCTACTTTATCGGCGATGGCTAACGATGAGGTTAGGCCAGGGCTTTCGATGCCGTATAAATTAATCAGGCCGGCTATGCCGTGTTTGGTCGGGCCCTGGATCATGAAGTCGGCGGCGTACTTGGCCTGGTCCGGTCCCCCGAGTTTTGGTCGAATGCCCACATACCCAGGTTGTAGGGCGCCGTCGCTGAGGCCCCGCCAGTAACGGCGGATAGCGTCGTAGAAGCTATCCGCTCGGGCTGTGTCGATCTCGTAGTCCGGTTCATCCACCCAGGAGACGTCGGGGCCGAACTTGGTCTGACCTCCAAGGTCCAAGGTTGAATGGGTGCCCAAACCGCCCGGTACCGGCACAGGATAGATGAGGTGGTTGAACGGGCTTTTCCCGGTCAGGGTGAAGTAAGTCCCCTTGGCGTAAAAGAGGGGCGGGATGGTGTTTTTTGGGATGCCTGAGATAGTGTGCGCCAGGGGTTGCGCGCCGAGCCCTGCCGAATTAATCATAGTCCGGCAATGCAGCGTCATGGCGTTGGTGCCGCCGGTCTCAATTGTGATGCCGCCATTCTCGACCCGACCGCCAACAACCGGACTCATGAACGCGATCATGCCACCGTGGGCTTCCATGTCGCCTTGAAAGGCTAGCATCAGGCCGTGCGAGTCAATAATTCCGGTGGACGGTGATAGAAGCGCGCGAACAGCATGAAGATTTGGTTCTAAGTCTTGCAGTTCATCCGTGTCCACCCACGTCAGGTCGGTTACGCCGTTGGCGGCGGCCTTCTGCTTAGTGGCTTCAAGGGCGGAGATTTCCTGCTCCGTTGTGGCCACAACGAGTTTTCCAAGGCGCTTGTGGGCTACCCCGTGGCTTTCACAGTATTTATATAGATTAGTTTTGCCGGCGACGCAGCAGGTGGCCTTTAGGCTGCCTTTGGCGTAATAGATTCCGGCGTGAATTACTTCGGAATTTCTGGATGAGGTTCCCGTGCCGATATCATTGGCCGCTTCCAGGACTATTACTTCACGCCCAGCTATGGCCAAGCGGCGCGCGATGGCTAGACCGACGACGCCGGCGCCTACTACAATGCAATCTACAGTTTCGGTCATGATAGGAAGATGACGCTGTGGTCCGGAGCTGTCCAGTAGTTATCGTTTGACCTATTCGCAAAACCTATGCTCCACCTGCTAGAGTAACGTCATTGAAGCAAGATAGGCTAGAGAAAATACAATCTTGATTCTTTAATATCGTATATCTTTCTTGCGCAATTGTCCCGGGTTTGACTCGCAATCGAGCTCTTTGTGGAATACTATCTCCCGATGGACGTTTGGCGTATTACGACGTGCCAAGTACCAGCGAAATAGTCTCACAATCGATAGCGAGGCTATGACAAAAGAAAGAGCCTCGAGTAGTTCGTGATGACTGGTTTTTTGTCAGCTATAGACTTAGTGTCGCGTTGTTCAGCGGTGGACTTAAACTTGTCGCAATAGTGATCAGGCATGGATGGAGAAAGTGATAATGGTCTATCGCGCGCCCAAATCGTCTTTCGAGGCTCGCGCATCTGCTGAGATGAGCGAGCATCTAAGCGAACGCCCGGCGTGGTCAACACAACAGAAACTTGCGCTAACGGCTCGTATCCTCGCAGCTGATGGACATGGTTCCGGCGTCGCTGGTCAGATCACCGCGCGTGGCAAAGCCCCTGACACCATGTGGACAGCGCGGTTTGGGTTAGGGCTTGATGAAATCCGCGCCAGCGATTTTTTACTGGTCGATAACGATTTAAATGTTATTGAGGGTGCGGGTATGCCAAACCCGTCAAACCGGTTTCATCTTTGGGTATACAGGGTGCGTCCCGATGTCATAAGTATCGTCCATACCCATCCGCCAAACGTGTCGGCGCTCTCCATGCTCGGTGTGCCGCTGATCGTGTCGCATATGGATACGGCCATGTTTTACGAGGATTGCGCGTGGCTTTCCGAGTGGCCAGGGCCGCCAATCGGGGACGAAGAAGGTGAACTGATCTCAAACGCACTTGGTGACAAGCGCGCTATCCTCTTGGCCCACCATGGGCAATTGTCTGCGGGCAGTACCGTTGAGCAGGCGGCAATCCTTGCATATCATTTTGAGCATGCGGCAAAAATGCAGTTGCGTGCCATGGCGGCTGGCGAGATCAAGCCATTGCCGCCGGACGCTGGTCGCCATGCCCACGACTACCGGCTCAAACCCGAACCCTTGAACGCTACTTTTGATTGCTATGCTCGAGCTGTATTGCGTGCAGGACAAGATATCTTGGATTGACACACGGAGGGAGGGGATCCAGCTGGAGTTTACGAATGGGTACGCTATCGCCGTGCCGAGATCATTAATCTATCAGTAGAAGTCAGTAATGCTGATCAAGAGCTCTTTTGAATTTTAGTTGTGAATCATCGCAAACTGAGAGTAATTATGCGTCCGATTTTTTGATCGTTTCTTTCTTCACTTGGATGCCTAAAAATCGTCGTGTGGGGAGTAGGGTCAATAAACCGCATCTTGGTTTTCATCGGTCGAAACGCCATGGTCGCCATGGTGATTGGCGTATTTATTGGGCTCTTGATACCGCCGCTCGCGACACTTATGCAGCCGTTACTGGCGCCATCGGTTTGGTTGCTGTTGGTAATCAGTCTGCTCCGGGTCAACACCCGAGAGGGGTTGGCTCACCTCAGTAAACCGAGGCGTTTGGTGCTGCTGATGTTCAGTTTTCTGGTGATCCTTCCGATCGGCATGCAGGGCCTGTTGAGCCTTACGCCGTTGCCGTCCGGCCTCATCGGCGCAATGGTTCTGACTGCCGGATCGTCCGTATTGATCTCTACCTCGACCCTCGCGCTGCTGATGGGTTTGGATGGCGCGATG
Organism: Magnetovibrio sp.; assembly: GCA_002709525.1. Classification (GTDB taxonomy): domain Bacteria; phylum Pseudomonadota; class Alphaproteobacteria; order Rhodospirillales; family Casp-alpha2; genus UBA3470. Next base: position 28,059 of record PARE01000059.1, read on the forward strand.
ATTTTATTGATAATGCTGGGCACCACGTTGCTTATGCCCGTGACCTTGCCGATAGTGGCTTTGGGCTTGTTGGGCCTGGAGTTGGAGATGAGCTCATGGGAGCTCATGGGGCGGCTTGTATTTCTGGTGGGGTCTGCGGTCATATTGGCCACTCTTGGCCGCAGGGTTATCGGCGAGGCGCGGCTGAAGACGCAGGCTGAGGTATTGGACGGCGCGGCGGTGGTGACCCTTGTAATCTTTGCGATCGCCATTATGGACGGTCTTGCCGCGCGTTTGATGGCAGAGCCGGGGTACGTGCTATTCGTCATTGGCGTAAGCTTTATGGTCTATACCGGATTAATAATATTAATGACGGCGACTCTGGCAACAATAGTGCCGCAATGGGGACGCAGGTTACAACTTAGCGTCGGCCTGGCCTCTGGGGCGCGAAATCTGGGTGTAATATTGGCGGTGATGCCTGCTAACGCGGATCCGGATATGTTGTTGTATTTCGCTGCTGGGCAGTTTCCTATCTATATCATGCCGGCGGTTCTGAAGCCTATAATGTTGAGGCTGGTTGGGCGAGAGACGACATGAAGGCCCGATATTTTTAGCAGGCTTAGAATGACGCCGTATTTTCGAAGGCTTTAGTTAGAACCGACTATGAGTTCTCTGTCGTCGGGCTGCGTGGCCTCATGGCGAGGTTCCAAGAAGGTGTGAAATTGGATATGCTTAGACTAAATTTCGGCATTGACCCCCCGGCGCCGGCGATCAAACTGTCCACCGTCGGGCGTATCGGCGGGGTCTAACGGTATAGAGAGACGATCATGAGCATTTGGGGGAAGGTCATAGGAGGTGTCGCGGGGTTCGCCCTGGGCGGACCTTTGGGCGCGATAATGGGTGCCGTCGCAGGCCATGCTGTGGACAAGGTCAAGGCGGAAGAATTAGGCGCGGGACCGTCGACCTTTGCGGGCCACGGCCCGGATGCCCGTCAGGTCGCATTTACTACCGCGATCATCGTACTGTCGGCGAAGATCGCAAAAGCCGATGGCCAGGTGACCGCTGACGAAATTGCTACTTTTAAACGCATCTTCCAAATTCCCGACGATGAACAGCAGATCGTGGCTAAGATTTGGGGCGAGGCAAAAAGCGACGCCACTGGATATGAGCCCTACGCGCATCAGATTGCTAGCTTATTTGCGAACGATCCTCAGGTATTGGAGGAGCTGCTGGGTGCACTATTCCACATCGCAAAGGCCGACGGTGTCATGCACTCTGAGGAGACGAAGATGCTCGAGAACATCGCCATGATTTTCGGCTTTGACCAGCACGCCTTCGAGCGTATCAAGCATATCCACTTGGGCGCTGAAGGGGCGGAAGAAAATGATCCTTATGAGATTCTGGGTATTGCCCGCTCGGCCAGTGATGACGAGATCAAGGCTAAGTATCGCGCTCTGACTCGCGAGAACCACCCGGATATCCTCATGGCCAAGGGTGTGCCTCAGGAATTCATCGACCTCGCCAACGAGAAGATGGCCGTCATCAACGCCGCCTACGACAAAATCGAGAAGGAGCGGGGCTGAAGTGAGCAGCCAAGTGACGGATCATCTCTCACCTAATTTTGGCTCGCGGCCCGAAGGTATCGTCATCGATATGCTGGTGCTCCACTATACCGGGATGCCTACGGGCGCGGCAGCGCTAAGACGGTTGTGTGATCCTTCGGCGAAGGTTAGTGCCCACTACCTCATTGAGGAAGATGGTCGATTGTTTCGTTTAGTGAGAGAAGCGGAGCGGGCTTGGCACTCTGGTGTTGCATCGTGGCGGGGCGAGAGCAATATCAACGACCGCTCCATCGGAATTGAGCTAGTCAACCCAGGACACGAGTATGGCTATCGGCCTTTCCCGGCCGTCCAGATGGCGGCGTTGATTGAGTTAGCAAGCGATATCCTGGCTCGCCATCCCATTCTATCGCGAAATGTGGTCGGGCATTCGGACGTGGCGCCGACGCGGAAGCAGGATCCAGGGGAGCTGTTCGATTGGCGTGCGCTAGCCGCAGCGGGGATCGGCGCTTGGCCGGATGAATTCGGTGACAGTTGCGGCTGCGACGCTGGCACGTTGTTGGCGGACATTGGTTATGACACGAGCGACTTTGAGCTAGCCCTAATTGCGTTCCAGCGGCGCTATCTGCCAGCGCGGGTGGATGGGCAGTTGGACGTAAATGTTCTAAACCAACTTGCCGCCGTCGCGGCCTTGAATTAGTCTTCGCTTCGCCAGATGGTCGGATGACCGCTTTCGTCCTCGTACGGGAGAGGAAAGTCCGGGCTCCACGGGAACACGGTGCCGGGTAACGCCCGGCGGGGGCGACCCCAGGGAAAGTGCCACAGAAAGCAAACCGCCCATATAGCTTCGGCAATGCGGGTAAGGGTGAAAGGGTGCGGTAAGAGCGCACCGCGCTGCTGGCAACGGTAGCGGCAAGGTAAACCCCACCGGGAGCAAGACCAAATAGGGGTGGTCAGCTGGTTCGGCCAGCAGGGGTGTTCCCGCCTCACCGTCCGGGTAGGTTGCGCGAGGCGCTTGGTAACAGGCGTCCCAGATGAATGGTCATCCCGGCCTCCGTTTCGGCGGCGGCTTGGACAGAACCCGGCTTACAGACCGTCTGGCATCTTTCTTTTCCATTGCGAGTTGCGTGCGGATTAAACCACCGTCCAATGCCGTCGAATTGTCATCTTTCCACCGCTGGGTCGCCCTAATGCCGGTCTAAGCTTTGTCTCAAGAAATACCTTATGTACGTTCTTGGTACGCCACGGGTTTTCGGTTCTATCGACCGAAAACAGTTTGTTAACCCATAAAATGCAACTTTAAACCCGTTGACGCCCATAATAACCCATGATATCCCATTATATCCCAAATATTATCTTGGTGATATTCGGGTCAGGTCTGTATTCGGAGATTGGCGCCGACATCATCGAGTGCGGTCTTTGGTAACGGGAGGTTAGGGGTATGCCAGCCTCCTTCACGTCAGAAGAATCTGGCGAAACGTACGTTGAATGGGGTCTCTGATGGCAATGTTCGTCGGTCGCCATATAAACAAAATTGACAAGAAGGGGCGTGTATCTGTCCCGAAGTCCTTCCGCGCGGCCTTACAATCCGTCGGTAGCAATATTCTGTATCTATACCCGCTTTTCAAGGTGTCCGCCGTTGAGGCCTGTGATGAGGCATTTATGGCACGCCTTAGCGCTAGCCTTGACGACTTGGATATGTTCTCAGACGAACAAGACGATCTGGCCGCTATCGTTATGGAGAGCGCACACGCATTGAATTTTGACACGGAAGGTCGTGTCCAGTTGCCAAGAGAGATCGTGGAGCACGCTGGTATCTCGTCAGAAGCTGTCTTCGTCGGACGCGGTGCAAGGTTTCAAATTTGGACGCCGGCGGCTTATGAGGCAAATCGGGCCCAAGCCTTCGAGCGCGCTCGGGCCCGTGACGCGACACTAAGGCTGCTGCCTGACGATGATCGGGAGAGCGGTAAATGATCGCCACTCCGCACATTCCCGTCATGTTAGATGAGGTCATTGAGGCCTTGGCGCCCTGTTCGGGCGCTGTTTATGTCGACGGTACTTTCGGTGCTGGTGGATATTCCCGCGCACTCTTGGAAACCGCCAACTGCTCGGTCTGGGGCATCGATCGCGACCCCTTGGCCGTGAAAAATGGTGCGCGCATGGCGGCGGATTTTCCGGGCCGCCTTACCGTACTGCAAGGTCGTTACGGAGAAATGACGGACCTACTGGCCAATGTAGGGGTCGCGCAAATCGATGGATTGGCGTTGGACATTGGGGTGTCATCGATGCAGATCGACGATCCGTCGCGTGGGTTTTCTTTCCGCGCGGATGGCCCCTTGGACATGCGTATGGGTGACGACGGTCAGACCGCCGCCGACGTGGTCAACGAATTAGCGGAGCGCGATCTGGCCGATATCATTTATAAGTACGGTGAGGAGCGAGCTTCGCGACGGATCGCGCGGGCGATCGTCGAGCTTCGTGGACGTACCGCGATCACACGCTCGGCGCAATTAGCGAATTTGGTGCGCGGCGTTGTCGCCAAGTCCCGAGATGGCATCGACCCCGCGACGCGAACTTTTCAGGCGCTGCGCATCTATGTGAATGACGAACTTGCCGAATTAGACCGAGGACTGGAGGCGGCGGAGGCGCTGTTGGGGCCTTGCGGGCGTCTAGTGGTAGTGTCCTTCCATTCCCTTGAAGACCGACGCGTCAAAACCTTCCTTAAGGCCCGCAGCGGTAATGCGGCTCATCCGTCTCGGCACATGCCCGTCGACGATATTGTCGCCGGCGCTCCCACCTTCCGCTTGATCAAGCAGGGTGCCGTTAAACCTAAAGCGGCGGAAACGCGAGCTAACCCCCGGGCTCGTTCGGCGCGCCTGCGTTGGGCCGTTCGGACGAGGGTGGCGGTATGAGACAGTCGACTCTCGCGCTTGTCTTAATAACCGTTGCGGTTGGTGTCGGCCTGTTCCTGATTAAATATCGGGTGCAAGGCCTCGAGGCGCAGTTGCAGACCCTAAATCGCAATATCGTTCAGGATCGCGAGCGAATTCACGTGCTGCGCGCAGAGTGGAGCCATTTCAACGAGCCCGATCGCCTTCGGGCGCTGGCCGGCAAACATCTAGATATGATACCCGTACATTCGGAACAGGTCGTTGAGCGCGGCCGCATTGAAGAGAAACTTCCTGAACGTCCCGATATTCCATTCGATCAACCGGCCGCAGAAAGCGGCGACAACGCTGGAAAGGAGTTCTGGCCATGACGATCACCGCACATAGGATCGTGGCGAAACGCCGCCATATGGAAGGTGTCCGTAAACACGCTTTGGAAACGGGGCGAAGCCGATTGCTGCTTACCGGTATGGTTTTTGCCGTGGCGTTTGCCGGGATCGCTGGACGATTGGTTAGCCTGACTGTATTGAACGGCGGAACTGAACCTCGGGTTGCCAGCGTCTCCTCTTATGAGAGCCAAGCCACGGGTCGAGGCAATATTGTGGATCGCAACGGCATCATCCTGGCCGCCAGCCTGCCCACCGTGTCCTTATCGGCGGATCCGACGTTGATCATCGACCATGATGAGGTCGTAGCTGGATTGATGTCTGTGTTCCCAAACATGAGCCGAGAGGAAATTATAGTCCGATTGAACGCCAAGGGACGGTTCTCGAGACTGGCCCGCTATCTCACGCCAAAACAGCACCAGAAGCTTATCCGTCTGGGCATTCCTGGCTTGCAATTTCATCGTGGAGAACGGCGGGTTTACCCGCATGGTCCCCTGGTTTCCCATGCTATTGGGATTACCGATGTGGATGGCCACGGGATTACTGGTATCGAGAATTACTTCGACCAAAGTCTGCGCTCAACCGGTGCGCCGCTGCGACTGTCTGTCGACCTTCGGGTTCAGTCAGTAATGCGCGAAGAACTGATTGACGCTATGGCCGAGTTCAAGGCTACCGGCGCGACCGGTCTGGTAATGGACGTGCGCAACGGAGAGATAATTGCCATGGTATCGTTGCCTGACTTCAATCCGAACCATCCCGGGGACATGAGCGGTGAGGCGGCCTTCAACCGCGCCACCAAGGGTGTCTATGAGATGGGTTCCACTTTCAAGCTGTTTACGGCTGCGATGGCCTTGGACTCCGGAACCATTTCCATGGCCGGCGGCTATGATGCATCGAAGCCAATTCGCGTGGCGCGGTTCACCATAAAGGATTTTCACGCCAAGAACCGTTGGCTGTCAGTACCGGAGATTATTTTGCACTCGTCCAACATCGGTGCGGCTAAGATGGCCCGTGACGTGGGCGGCCCGGCACTGCGCAACTACTTGGGTAAATTCGGCATGCTGGAGCCCGTCGGATTGGAACTGCCCGAAGTGGGGGCGCCTTTGCTCCCATCCGTGTGGCGTCCCATCAACACGATGACGATGTCCTATGGCTACGGTATTTCAGTGAGCCCCATGCACGTGGTCGCCGGCGTAGCCGCTCTTGTTAACGGCGGCGTCTACAAAAGGCCGACTATTTTGAAACAGGGACGGCAAACTGTGACTGGTCAAAGGGTGATTACGCCCGAAACATCGAGCAACATGCGTAGCCTCATGCGCCTTGTCGTGAGCGAAGGCACGGGACGCAAGGCAAATATCCAGGGCTATTTGATTGGTGGCAAGACTGGTACGGCGGAAAAGACTTCAAGCCGTGGTTACTCGAAGTCGTCCAAAATGGTGTCCTTTGTCGGCGCTTTTCCAATGAACGCGCCACTATATGCGTTGCTAGTTACCGTTGATGAGCCGATTGGCAATAAGCGCACCTTCAATTACGCCACTGGTGGATGGGTGGCAGCACCTGTAGTCGGCAAAGTGGTTGATCGAATAGGGACAATGCTTGGCATTGCGCCGAACCCTGAGGCTGCGATCTCTTTGCCGGAGATCAAGTTGGCGAGAACCAAGCACACAGTACGCCCAGAGGTCCGTGAGACTAGCTGGGAAAAATCAGTAGCCCTGGCCGTAAGCGATAAAGCTGGAAGGCAAACAGCGGCGGAGGAGCGTATGGTAATAAGGACGCGCAAGGCACTTCATCGCGCGGTTTCCACCAGCGAAGCTCATCGGCCCATTGCGGAAACCTTGCGATCGACCTTGGAGAGGAAAGTTGTGGCTCGTTGAGCTGATAGACGGAGATGTCGGAACGAGAATGAACGCGGCGGCTCTTGATAATATCCAAATTGCAGGCATCACATGCGACTCAAGAGAGGTGCGTGAGGGTTATCTGTTCGCAGCGATCCCCGGCACGCAGGATGACGGCCGGCTCTTCATTTCCGATGCTATCAAACGCGGTGCGGCTGCGATCTTGGCGCCGCCGGGCACTGTCATTGAGCCGCCAGATATTCCCGTCCCGATCATCATCGACGACAACCCTCGTCGTCAGTACGCGATAATGGTGGCGCGCTTCTTTACCAATCAACCAGCCATAATCGCCTGCGTGACGGGCACCAACGGTAAGACTTCCGTAGTTTCCTTTTTGCGCCAGATCTGGGCTGCCGCTGGTTATAACGCCGCCAGCGCAGGGACTTTGGGCGTTGAACTCAGCGGCGATCTTGATGGCGATGAGCTGGTGCTTCGTCACGGCATAAAGTTGACGACGCCGGACCCCGCCAGTCTGCATCGCAGTCTTGCGGAGTTGGCTGGACACGGGATCAATCACCTGGGCCTGGAAGCTTCCAGTCACGGATTGGCGCAGTTCCGGTTAGACGGGGTTCGCGTTGCTGCCGGCGCTTTCACGAACTTAACCCACGACCACCTGGACTATCATGGCGACGAAGTTGCCTATCTTGCGGCAAAATCACGCTTGTTTTCAGAGATCGTTGCGGATGGTGGCACGGCGGTGATTAATGCCGATATACCCGAGGCTGACGGATTGCGTGCGGTCGCTGCTGACCGAGGACTTAGGGTGATTGATTATGGGCATTACGCTACCGATTTGGTTTTGACTAATATTGTAGCGGATGGCGGTGGTCAGACCCTCGCGCTCGATATCTTTGGTCGTCGCTATGATATTCGATTGCCACTGCTTGGCACATTTCAGGCTTCTAACGCGTTGGCAGCTCTGGGGCTGGCCGTCGCGACCGGCGTGTCGGAACATACTGCGGTTAGCGCAATGGCAGAACTTGAAGGGGTACGCGGCCGGATCGAACTAGTGGCACGACATTCCAACGGCGCGGCGATCTTCGTGGATTACGCTCATACGCCGGATGCGCTTAAGAAGGTATTAGAGACATTGCGGCCGCATTTGGCCGGCGAACTGCATGTTGTGTTCGGTTGTGGCGGTGACCGTGACCCAGATAAACGTGCGGCGATGGGACGTTGTGCTGCTGCCGCTGCGGAGCACGTTATTCTCACCGATGATAACCCGCGCACTGAAAATCCAGCGGAAATCCGCAAGGCTACTCGCGTTGGCTGTCCGGACGCGCTGGAGATCGGGGACCGGGCCGAGGCTATTGCTGAGGGCATTCAGGCGTTGAAGCCAGGAGATATTCTGGTTGTTGCCGGCAAGGGCCATGAGCTTGGCCAGATCGTCGGCGACACCGTCATTCCATTCGATGATGCCGAATTGGTGCGTCAGGTAGTCCAGGATGTGAACGGATGAGGGTGCCCGGCACACCCATCCTATGGACCGATCGAGACACGGTCTCCTTGGGATCGTCATCGGCGTCATGGTCGGTGACAGGCGTATCAATTGACACGCGCACTATCGTGCCGGGCGATCTTTTTATCGCCCTGCGCGGACCAAATTTCGATGGTCACCATTTCGCATCCCAAGCGGTCGAGGCGGGCGCCGCCGCGATCATGGCTATCGAGTCTGAGGCTCATGGCTTGGGCGTCGACATACCGGTACTGGCTGTGAACGATACCAAGTACGGCCTTCAAGACTTGGCCAGGCTAGCGCGGGCCCGGACGAGCGCGCAGATCATTGGAGTTACTGGAAGTGTGGGCAAGACCGGCACCAAAGAAGCCTTGCGCTTAGCCCTGTCGGCCCAAGGGCGGACCTACGCTACGGAAGGTAATCTGAACAATCATTGGGGCTTGCCACTTAGCCTGGCGCGATTGCCCGTTGACGCAGAATTCGGCGTCTTTGAAATGGGCATGAGCGCTCCTGGCGAAATCTCTCTCTTGAGCAACATTGCCCGTCCACATGTCGCGATAATAACCAACGTAGCCGAGGTCCATGCTGAATTCTTCGATAATGTTGAACAGATTGCGGATGCCAAGGCAGAAATCTTTGAAGGTTTGAATGACGAGGGTGTCGCCGTTGTTTACCGAGATCACACCCTATTTGAACGCTTGATAAGTCAGGCCCGTCGTCACGGTATCCAGCGAATTATAAGTTTCGGCAAAAATGAACAGGCCAAGGTTCGATTGGTGAGTTGTGATCTGGGGGAAACTGACAGCTCAGTAGAGGTGGAGATCGAGGGTCAGCATCTGCGCTATGTCGTCGGTGCTCCCGGTATGCATCTTGTGATTAATTCTCTTGCGGTTCTCGCAGCCGTCGATGCTATCGGCATGGATGTGCCAGTTGCTACCTCTGCGCTAGGTGATATTCGGGCCACGAGAGGCCGCGGCCAGCGCCAGAATATTGTCTGGCAAGGGGGCGCCTTCGTGATGATTGACGAAAGTTACAACGCTAGCCCTGTCTCCATGGAAGCTGCCATCAGTCTGTTGGCGGGGGCGACGCCAGTGAGGGAAGGTCGCCGTATCGCGATCATGGGGGATATGCTCGAACTAGGTGCGCGGTCCAACGAACTTCATGCGGCGCTTGTTGAGCCGTTGATGGCGCGTGGTATTGACCTGGTGTTCACTGCTGGGACGCACATGGCCTCACTCTGGCGTCAATTGCCGCCGAGCATGCGCGGTGGTCATGCGGATACCGCCAAGGAGCTGGTTCCTTTAGTGACGGCGGCTGTTGGCGACGGCGACGTCGCTATGGTGAAAGGCTCGTTTAGTAGCCATATGGCAGACGTGGTCGACGCCTTGGAGGCTTTGGACAGCGGTGGGACTCGTAAACTGGTCAACGGGGAGTAGGCGGCATGTTATTCCATATCTTAGTCCCCTTGGCGGACGATTTTGGAGCCCTCAACGTTTTTCGCTATTTGACCTTTCGCACCGGCGGCGCGGTAATCACTGCGTTGATTGTCAGCTTCCTGTTTGGGCCGGTGCTGATCGAGCTCTTGAAGTCTCGCCAACACGGTGGGCAACCAATCCGTGATGATGGGCCTGAGAGTCATCTACTTACCAAAAAGGGTACGCCTACCATGGGTGGAATCCTAATCCTTATTGCGTTGTCCAGTGCGACGCTACTGTGGTCGGATTTGAGAAATGGGTTTGTGTGGGCAGCGCTGGGAGTCACTTTGGCGTTTGGAATGATAGGTTTCTTGGATGACTATTTGAAGGTTTCGAAGCGGGACAGCCGCGGCCTTACGAGCAAGTTAAAATTCCTCCTGCAAGTTGTAATCGCCGCCGTTGCCACATTCTGGATAATGCGCCATCTGCCGCCTGATTTGGCTACAACGCTAGCTATTCCATTCGTCAAGAATTTGCTTTTGGACCTGGGATGGATGTTCATTATTCTTGCGGTGATGGTCATGGTTGGGGCGTCCAATGCGGTCAACCTAACTGACGGACTGGATGGTTTGGCAATCGTACCGGTGATGATTGCCGCCGGCGTATTTGCCCTAATCGCATATTTGAGCGGTCATAGTGTTTTCGCCAACTACTTGCAGATTCACCATGTGACTGGGGCCGGTGAATTGGCCGTTTTCTGCGGTTCCTTGGTAGGAGCAGGTCTGGGGTTCCTGTGGTTCAACGCCCCACCGGCGAAGGTATTTATGGGTGACACAGGTTCGCTAGCGTTGGGCGGTGCTTTGGGTGCTATTAGCGTAATTACTAAACACGAGTTGGTGTTAGCTATCGTCGGCGGTTTGTTTGTGTTGGAGACCATTTCGGTAATCGTTCAGGTGATGTCCTTCAAATTAACGGGCAAACGTGTGTTCGCTATGGCGCCCCTACATCATCATTTTGAGAAGAAGGGTTGGGCGGAAAGCACCATCGTGATTCGCTTTTGGATCATCGCGACAATTCTGGCTTTGGCGGGTCTTTCGACCCTAAAACTTCGGTAGATAGATCATGATCGACGTTTTCCCCTTTGCGGGTTTTCCAATCGCAGTATTCGGACTTGGCCGGTCTGGCATCGCCTCAGCCCTCGCATTGCAAGACAGTGATGCCGAGGTCTGGGCCTGGGATGATAACGAGGATGCTCGTGCCACTGCGGTGGCCAAAGGTGTCGGCTTGACTGATCTCTATGCCTGTGATTGGCGGGAACTGACCACTCTAATGGTCAGTCCTGGCGTGCCGTTGGATCACCCAAAGATTCATCCCATCGTCGCCAACGCCCGAGCGGCAAAATGCGAGGTCATCGGCGACATCGAGCTTCTGGTCCGGACCCAACGGTGGTGCAATTTCATTGGCGTTACGGGCACCAATGGCAAATCCACGACTACGGCGCTGCTGGGTCACATAATGCAGGTGGCCGGACGCGAGGCTGAGGTGGGGGGGAATCTGGGCATTCCCGTACTGACTCTGGACCCGTTGGGGGCGGAAGGTACCTATGTGCTTGAGATGTCGTCCTATCAGCTGGAATTGACGCCGTCTGCGACTTTTGACGTGGCTGTCCTGCTAAACATTAGCGCCGATCATTTGGACAGGCACGGCGGTATGGATGGCTACATCGCTGCGAAACGCATCATATTTCAGCGTCAGACAAAGCCACGCGCCGCTGTAATAGGTATGGACGACAACATCTGTCGAGGAATCTGCGATGAACTTAAAGCCACGGATGAACAGGTAGTCATTCCCGTCTCCGGGCAAGACCGCGTGCACGGTGGAGTTTATGCCATCAACGGTGTCCTCTATGATGACATGGATGGCGACGAAACGCCTGTCTGCAATCTCCGACAAAATCCATGCTTGCTGGGTTCGCACAACGGCCAAAATGCGGCGGCGGCTTACGCCGCGGCGAAGACCGCCGGCGTTGCACCGCACGCCATCATGGCTTGTCTGCAGAGCTACCCGGGACTTGTGCACCGACAGGAGGCAGTTGCCATTGTTGATGGCGTGGCCTACTTGAACGACAGCAAGGCCACTAATGATGAGGCCGCAGCCCGAGCGCTGGCTTGTTTCAACAATGTCTATTGGATCTTAGGCGGCCAGCCTAAAAAAGTCGATCTAGCCGCCTGTCTGCCGCATCTCGATAGGGTTCGCCATGCTTATCTGATCGGAGAGGCAGCCGTAGCTTTTTCTCAAATCCTGGATGGTAAGGTGCCTTTCACCCTATCCGGTAGATTAGATGCTGCGGTTACTGCGGCTCACGAACAGGCCCGAGCGGACAAGTTGCCTCAGCCCATTGTGGTTCTGTCGCCAGCGTGCGCATCCTTCGATCAGTTTGCTAGCTTCGAGGCGCGCGGCGATGTCTTCAAGAATCTGGTGGAGGCCTTGTCCGGCGATCATCTGGACCCTTTTGAGGGACCCGGGATTTTCCCAGGCACAGCAGATGCCCACGGCATGACGGATTCTCCGAAATGAGTGCGCTTGCCCGAACCGACACGAGCCTTGTGGGCCGTTGGTGGTGGACCGTGGACAGGTGGCTTCTGTCCTCGGTGATTGCTATCGCCATCGCGGGCGCAATCCTTGCCATGGCGGCATCGCCGCCCGTGGCGGAACGGATGGGCTTCGATACTTTCCACTTTGCCAAGCGTCAGATTATTTTTATCGTTGTTTCAATGATTTTGATGTTCGGTGTGTCGTTCCTCGGTCCTCGCGGGGTTCGCCGCGCCGCCGCGTTAGTGACCTTTGGTGCTATTGGCCTGATGGCCATGACATTAGTGATCGGTACCGAGATCAAGGGCGCGACCCGTTGGCTGCACATTTCTGGATTTTCCATCCAGGCCAGTGAGTTCGTGAAGCCGGGCTTCGCGGTGCTATCCGCCTGGTTATTTGCGACGCGGCGCCTAGACGATCAATTTCCTGGCTACATGCTCGTTGGTTGCTTGTACGTGTTGATCGCAGGATTATTGCTTTTGCAACCCGATGTGGGAATGACCTTGGTGATTTCCGCAATTTGGGCCGTGCAGTTCTTCATCGCTGGGCTGCCGTGGCTTTTGGTTGCGGTGATCGCATCGCTATTTTTGGGTGGCAGCGTTGCTGCATATTTCAGCTTCGCGCATGTGCGCATCCGCGTTGATCGGTTTTTCGACCCACAGGCAGAGCAAGGTTACCAAGTGGGACGGGCCCTAGATGCTTTTCGCAACGGTGGTTGGTCTGGTCGTGGACCTGGCGAAGGCCGAGTAAAGGAAGTGCTGCCCGACGCGCACGCCGATTTCATTTTTGCGGTCGTCGGCGAGGAATTTGGATTGATTGCTTGTCTGATCATCGTCGTGCTTTTCTGTTTTGTAGTTCTTCGAGGCTTCTCTAACGCGGCCAAGGAAAACGACCTTTTCGTGCTGCTGGCCGTTGCCGGGTTGCTAACACAGTTTGCCTTGCAGGCGCTCATCAACATGGCTTCCACTGTAAATCTAATGCCGCCCAAGGGCATGACGTTGCCGCTCATATCTTATGGAGGATCGTCGACCTTAGCACTCGGTTTCGCGCTCGGCATGGTATTGGCCCTAACCCGATATCAACCTGGCCGGGGAGGGGCGCCATGAGCGCGCCTTTGGTCATTTTGGCAACCGGTGGCACTGGCGGGCACATGTTTCCCGCAGAAGCACTGGCCGGGGTATTGGCCAAGCGCGGCTATCGGCTTGCGCTTATAACCGATCATCGTGGTGATGCCTTCAGTGGGGTCCTTGGAGATCTCGACACCTACCGTATCCGGGCCGGTGGCCTCGCAGGAAAAAACCTGATTTCTATGCTTTTGAGTAGTTCCGAATTAGCTATTGGGCTCATACAAGCCCGTATCTTGTTGCGTAAGTTGGCCCCTCAGATGGTGATCGGATTTGGCGGATACGCCTCAGTGCCAACCATGTTAGCGGCGGTTTTCAGTGGTTTTGCGGCGGCAATACATGAGCAAAACGCTGTTCTGGGTCGGGCCAACCGACTGCTGGCTTCCCGAGTAGAGAAGATCGCCACCTGCTTTGAAGTTGTCGCCGGCGTACCCAAAGACATGCATGCGAGGGTGGTGCGTACCGGCATGCCAGTGCGACCATCGGTGATCGAGTGCCGACAAACGCCTTATCCAGAATTGAGTAAGGACCTTCCGCTTAATCTGCTCGTATTTGGTGGCTCACAGGGTGCAAGAGTGTTGAGTGACGTGGTGCCCGATGCTGTCAGTCGCTTGGGGAGGGACTTGAAGCAACGGCTTCGGATCACCCAGCAATGCCGGAGCGAGGATTTGAGCCGCGTCTCCGACGCATATGCGAGTGCTGGTGTTGCGGCTGAGTTGGAAACGTTTTTTTCTGATCTTCCGAAGAGAATTAGCGCATCACATTTGGTGATTGGGCGTTCCGGTGCGTCAACAGTCGCGGAATTGACGACTATCGGCCGACCGGCGATTCTCATCCCCTACCCCAATGCGACGGATGACCATCAGTCCGGCAATGCCCATGCCATCGACGAGGTTGGTGGCGGTTGGCTGATCAATGAGTCGGCGTTCACCGCCGATGCGTTGGCGAAGCGACTAGACTCCTTGTTCGGCTTGCCGGCTGTCCTTCGGCGAAGCGCCGCCAATGCCCGTGCCTCCGGCAGCCCCGACGCAGCCATCGATCTGGCGAACCTCGTGAGCGACATGATGTCAAACGATGCCAACGGTAATGGTCCGGCCAGCGGAGGAGACGCGGTATGAGGCAGCTCCCCCTGGATCTTGGCATCATTCACTTCGTCGGTATTGGCGGCATCGGCATGAGTGGCATTGCAGAGGTCCTGCATACCTTGGGCTACGCCGTTCAGGGCAGTGATATTGGCAAGAGTGCAAACGTTCTCCGCTTGCGTGAAATGGGTATTTTCGTGTCCATCGGTCATATGGCGGAAAATCTTGGCGCGGCACAGGTGGTGGTCGTGTCTTCGGCGGTGAAGGCGGACAATCCCGAAGTCATGGCCGCGCGAGAAAACCTTGTTCCTGTGGTTCGGCGGGCTGAGATGCTGGCTGAATTGATGCGACTAAAATGGTCCATCGCAGTTGGTGGTACTCACGGTAAAACGACAACCACGTCCATAATTGCGGCACTGCTGGATGCGGCAGGCATGGACCCCACTGTGATCAACGGAGGCATAATTAACGCCTGGGGCTCAAACGCTAGGTTGGGCACGGGCAACTGGATGGTCGCCGAGGCGGATGAGTCTGATGGCACTTTTTTGAAGCTGCCGGCCACCGTCGCGGTGGTCACGAATATTGACCCTGAACATATGGAGCACTACGGCTCTTTCGATAAGCTGCGCGATGCTTTTGACGCCTTCGTCGATAATATTCCCTTCTATGGATTCGCGGCCCTTTGCGTTGATCATCCGGAAGTGCAAGCGATGATCCCTCGGGTATATGAGCGGCGCCTGATAACATACGGGTTCAGTCCACAGGCTGACTTGCGCGGGATCAACCTACAACCGGGTCCTGGTGGCATGAAGTTCGATGTCGTGGTCACTGACCGGAAGTCTCGGGTGGAGCGGACCATCGAGGACCTGAACCTTCCCATGGTGGGTGATCATAACACCCAAAATGCTTTAGCAGCCGTTGCCATCGCGGTGGAAATGAACCTGGATGACGAGATTGTTCGCAAGGCGCTTGCGGGTTTCGCTGGCGTGAAACGCCGTTTTACCCAAACCGGCGAGGTAGATGGTACCGTCATCATTGACGATTACGGTCATCATCCAGTCGAAATCTCTGCTGTGCTTCGGGCCGCCCGATCTGCTGCGCTTGGCAA
>PARE01000060.1 GCA_002709525.1 Magnetovibrio sp.
ATCTGTGCGGCCTGCGAGGTTAACCGCGCCGGGAACTGCCGCGGCGATCGCGCCTAGCAGATCACTCTCGTCAGCACCGCCGATGAGCACAGGCGTATGACCGTCATCGCACAACTTCTTAGCCAGTTCAACGTAACACGCCTGCGGCCAACGCTTCGCCGGCCGATGGCGTGCGCCACCGGGCACTAGCAGCGTATAATTGCTCAGCAAACCATATTCATCCAAGTCCGCCAAGGCCCAGCCGACGTCGGGTGGTGGCACGTCTTCAATGCCGGCTATGGCCAATTGCTCACGCTGGCGTTCGATTGTATGCATGGCATCACGTTGTGGATTGATATGCGGGTGCGAGCATCCCACTGCGATACCTGACCACTCCGGTCGGGGATTGCCGAACAGACGAAAATACCACCCACTACGGTCCGAAGTTTGCAGATCGTAAACCCGTCTTATGCCGCCGTTGCGAAAGCGCCTTCGGAGATCTATCCAAGCGCCTACATTCAGAAGTGACGGACGCGAGTCCACCCAGACCGAGTCAAAAAACCCCGATGCCCTCAGGAACGTCGCATAGGGCTTTGTGGTCAAGGCCGTGACCTGAACATCCGCATGATATCGGCGAATCGCGGCCATCGGGCCCAACGCCTGAACCATATCACCCAACGCGCCCAGCTTAATTACCAAGATGTTTACGCCCATTCGCGCCCCAGCCTTCAGCCCGTCCCCGCCGCATGCAAGACCTCGTTGTAGACCTCCAAAGTTTTGGCGCACATTCTCTGTTTAGAGAAGTGCTTCTCCACGTTGGCGATGGCCGCCTCGGACAGTCGGCCTCGAGCGGCCTCGTCCAGGGCTAAGACCTTGTCCAGAGCCTCCGAAAGGGCGTCCGGATCTCCCGGCGGCACTAGCCAGCCAGTCTGATCAGGCAGCACAGTCTCGCGCGCTCCGCCGTGGTCGCTGGCAATCACTGGACGGCCGAGGGCCTGAGCCTCAATCATAACCCGGCCGAAGGCTTCGGGATCTGTCGAGGCGGAGACCACCGCGTCAGACAACATGTATGCCGCCGGCATGTCAGCGCAATGATCGACGATGCGCACGACTTCACCTAATTCGTGCCTCTCGACCATCGCCTCCAGCTCGCGTCGGTAGTCCTGGCGACCCTGGTCGCCGCCAACTATCAGGCACCGGATATCGCGGCGCTCGAGCTTGGCGACGGCCTCAACGAAAACGGTCTGGCCTTTCCAGCGGGTTAGCCGGCCGGGCAACATGATCACCGGATGACCGTCCGTGAGCCTCCAGTCGTTTGCGAGTTTCACAACCCGTTCCGCTGAGACCTTAGCCGGATCAAACCGATAGAGATCAACGCCCCGGTGAATGGTCCGAAGCCGCGAAGCAGGAACACCGTAGAACCGGCGTACATGTTCGGCTATGAAGGTTGAGATGGCAATCACCCGTTCACCCTTCGTCATTACGCCGTTATAAGTGCGTTTGATGAAATTCCGCGCGTTGTAAGTACCATGAAAGGTGGTAACCAGGGGCCGCTGTGTGCGTTTCGCAGCGTAAAGTGCACTCCAGGCGGGGGCACGGGACCGCACGTGGATTAGGTCCACATTTTCCCGTTCAATCAACGTGGCTAGGCGCGAAATATTCTTGTACATGACCACCGGGTTCTTGGAGCCTACCGGCAGTTTTATGTGTTCGCCGCCGGCGCGGACAACTTCGTGAACTTGTATGCCGCCAGCAGACGCCACTAAAGCGCGGCCACCGGCGTTTACAATGGCCTCGGCAATCTCCACGGTGCCGCGTTCCACCCCGCCCCCCGACCCTAAGGCCGGAATAACCTGCAGAACTGTCGCAAAACGGCCGTCTTTTGGATGTTCAGCCAGCGTATCATGTCTATCCCTCTCCTTAGACGATGCAACACTGGCATTATCGGCGGCGTCGTTCATTTTTCCCCTCGAACTTTTAGTTCATATGTTTCATAGAATTCAGATCGATTCTTTGTATTCGGGACATTTAGCCAGAGTTGTCCTAATGTGCTCCCAGCCAAGATACCTCTAACCAGTAAATTTCCGAAGGTTGCCTTCATGGACAAAAGTTTTCCTGCGCCCTGTATCTTATCACGGGATAACGGCGCGTCTATCGCCTACCACCTTACCCCTGGCAAACATCCGGGTGTCGTCTTCATGACTGGATTCAAGTCTGATATGACTGGTAGCAAAGCTCTGGCACTAGAGGAGTTTTGCCGCGTGCGCGGCAACGCTTTTCTGCGCTTTGACTATCAAGGCCATGGCCAATCCTCCGGCGATTTCAATGAGGGTTCGATTGGCGATTGGGCATCGGACGCCATTGATGCTCTTGACCAGTTAACCGACGGCCCCCAGGTCTTGGTGGGCTCATCCATGGGTGGTTGGATGATGCTATTGGTAGCCCGCGCCCGACCCCAGCGCATCGCTGGCCTACTGGGATTGGCGTCGGCGCCGGATTTCACCGAGGACCTAATCCTAGCAGAGCTAAGCACCGCGCAGAAGGCCGAGCTGAACGCCAACGGCACAGTCCTAATCCCCAACGACTACGACGATGAGGGATCCTATCGTATTAACAAAAAGCTCCTAGACGATGGTGCCAAACAACTACTTTTGCGTGAACCGTTGAAACTTAACTGCCCGATCCGCCTGATCCATGGCGTTAATGACGCCGACGTGCCCTGGAGTACGTCCATACGGATCATGGAGACGGTAACCTCGGAAGATGTGGAGGTCACCTTAGTGAAGGCGGGCGAACACCGACTGTCGGAGGACCTCGATCTGGACCGTCTACGTCGGACCCTGGGCGCACTCTTGGATCAGCTAGAGAAATCGGCGTCGTAGATAGCCCTAAGGCCCTCGCGATAGGTGGGATAGGTCAGCCGCACACCAAGTTCATTTTTGATCCGGTTGTTTCGCACCCGCCGGTTGTCCTCCCAGAAAGTTCGGCCCATCAGCGACATAGTCTTGGCAGCTTCTTCGAAGGACACTTCATCGGGCGGATCAATCCCCAGCAACGAACAAGCAAATGTTGTTACCTCAGCAGGCGCTGCTGGTTCGTCATCACAAACATTATAGATTGCGCCAGCGTTCGGCTTGGCCATCGATGCCTCCAGTACGGCAACGATATCATCCACATGGATACGGCTGAATTGGTGGCCGGGCTTGATTATACGTCTGGCTTGGCCTGTTGCCACCTGAACCAGAACGTTGCGGCCTGGCCCGTATATTCCGGCCAGGCGGAAGATGTGTAGGGGCAAGCTATAAGTGACAGCCAGGTCCTGCCAGGCGGCCTCGGCAGCAGCACGACGGACGCTGCGGGCCACGGTTGGGTTCAGGGGCGCATCCTCATCCACCCATGCGCCATTTGTATTGCCAAACACGCCGGTAGTGGAGAGATAACCAAGCCAACTGAGAGTGGGTAAATCCGCGAAAGTTTCGGCAAACTGTGCCAGCACGGGATCGCCTGCCAACCCAGGATCGCGGCCCGGTGGCACGGAAATTAGTATGTGGCTTACGTCGTCTAAGCAAGCTGCTTCAGTCCTCGTAGTTCCATCAAAGATATGCATGGCATAACCAAGCGCGTGACCAACAGCAGCCTGTTCAATGCTTCGGCTAGTGCCCGAGATAGCCCAGCCTCGGGCTGCTAGACGAGCTGCTAAGCGGCTCGCGGAATAGCCCAGGCCGAAACAGAACAAGTGGCCGAATTGAGTGGAAGTAACGGACATATTGGCTCCTGCGGGCAAAACTTGTCATTTGCCTTACAGCCCCGCAGACTACCTGACAATGATCGTTTTTCGTTTTGCACTTCTGGCATTAATCACTGGCCTGGGCAGCTGGGCGTCCGCGGATGACGAAAAGCCGCCGGCCCAACGCTATCAGGCCTGCCTTTCCGAGGTGGAGAAATTTCCTAAAGACGCCTTCGAAGACGCCATCCAATGGGCACGCGAAGGGGGCGGTGGCCCGGCGGAACATTGCGCCGCCTCAGCGCTGATGGCATTAGGTCTACACGCAGACGCGGCGAAACGTCTAGAAGCCGTGGCCCTGTCGGAAAAGAAAGGGGCCCGATTGAAGGCCAACATCCTGGCGCAGGCGGGAGAGGCTTGGCTGTTGGCAAACAACGCCACCCGCGCCGAGGCGGTAGCAACAACGGCCCTGAAATTGATGCCGAAGGCGACCGCGCTGTTGATCGTTCGGGCGCGGGCGCGGGCTGAAAGGGGCGACTATGTTGGTGCCAAAGCGGATCTCAACATCGCCCTATTGGAAACACCAGGTCATCCAGACGCATTGGCGTTCCGGGCCGCCGCATTTCGTTTTCTAAACGATAGAGCAGCCGCGCGCGCTGACACGGACGCGGCGCTAGCTCACGATCCCGGTCACCCGGAGGCCCTATTGGAACGCGGGATCCTGAAACGCCTCGCCGGCGACACGAACGGCGCACGCGCGGATTGGATAAAGCTACTGGAAGTAGCTCCAGAAACAGGGACAGCCGACGCGGCCCGAACCAACCTGGAGAAGATGGACGTCAAAAAATAAAGCCTTCAAAGAAGGATCAAGCGTTGACGCCAGCGACTGGCTGGGTCGGCTATGTTGCGTTTCGATTGCCAGCACGGCATTAGGCCCCTGGCTTAGGGCCTGTGGCGTCCAGTAGTTTCTTTACCACCTTGTTCTTTAGGTCGATCCCAACCCCGCACTTACAGCCGGGACACGTGGTACAGAGGTCCAGGCCCAAATCCCACGCCTGCGCGAGCGCCTCGTCCTTTTCCGCCTGCGAACTCAGAGGATCAAGTCGTACCATTTGTAACTTCAACAATGAGAACGGATTGCCCCAAAGATAGCCTTTGCTTGCCGACACAGCGGCGGCAACTTCGCCGTCATCTGGCGCCAAGTTCTTGGCGTGCATTGGACAATTATGGAGACACGCGTAGCATTCCACGCAGGCCGTCAGTGCGTGGTAGTCCTCCGGAGCTTCGACATTCAAATCGTTACCCGCCGCTTGTACCGGCATGCGGCCACGCATCTGTCGGGCGATCCCGTCACGCTTCACCACCAAGTCAGCCAGAACTGGCAGGGTCGCCATCGGGCTGATACGATCACCATTACGGATTCGTGCCCGACAGGCCAGCCGAGGAAGACCGTTGATGTCGACAGTGCAGACCCCGCAATTCCTGGCCCGGCAACCATATCGGAACGCCAGATCTGCATGCCCGTTCAGCTGAGCCTGCAATAGAACATCTAGGACCATTGGTTTCTCATCATCGAACCGGCGCTGGTAGTAATACTCGACAACCGCCGTTTCTCCGTCGCGATGGGTAACAATCTCGACTTTCACCTTTGAGCCGCTTCAGCCGGGGCGCCAGCTATACTTCCAGGCTCTATCTCCGATGGACCATTGGTAGTGTTCATTACCGCCTCATAATGTTTGCGGATACGCCGGTCGCTGATCGGTGCCGGCAAACGGCGCAGCACTCTGAGCTTCACCTTCCGCCAGAAATCGGTTGCTAGGTAGGCTCCCAACCGGCCAAAGGGAAGCCCCTCGCGACCGATACGCCTGGCCATGAATATACCATCTTCGTCACGTCGGATTACCGTCGAATAGGGCTTCCCAAAGATCGAGATTTGGGGCCCGTCAGAACGTACGTGGCCACCGACGCTGCCATCACGTTCCCGCGCTGCCACTGCAATGGCGCGGCCGCAGACCAGCATATTAGAGAGCTCAATGTATTCGATGAAAGCCTGGTTCCAAGAGCTGTAGGCTGGAATAGCGACGCTCGATAGCTCCTTCTCAATCTGCGCGCAAACCGCCTCGAACTGATCCAGTCTTTGGGCGGACCGGACCGGACCAATGTTCGTCCAAGCCGCTTCTTGGAGTTTCACTTTCAATACTGCCGCAGACTGGTTTCCATTTTGGCCAAAGAGACCCGCCGCCGCCGCCAGCGACGGCTGGAAAGCAGCGTCGTCGACTTTGATCTTCTCGGCCAAGGCATGGGCGGCTGCACTGTGGCCGCTGCGGATGCCGAAGATAGCGCACTCAGCTAATGCGGTTGAGCCCAACCGGTTCGCCCCAAAGAATCCCCCCATTGCCTGACCGGCAGCATATAGACCTGCTATGGTATCTATGCTCTCATCAGAAAAAGCTCCTCCATCAGGATCAGCGCGGAGTCCACCCATCATGTAATGTGCGGCGGGTCGTACTTCCCATGGTTCCTTCAGCTGCCCTGCCGCCTTGCTCATGGCCTGCCGGACATTCCTATAGGCCGACGGCATGACCTGTTGCAGATAGCGCTTGAAGTGATCGCCCGACAGCGGCGCCCGGGCGTTTTTGGTCAGATCTAAATAGGCCCCACCGTTGACGGTGCCGCGCCCATCTTCCACAGCCAACATAATCGCGGCCGCACATTCCGCCCGAGTGCGGAGCATGACGCAGTCTAAAATAACTTTCCCGTTTTTATCTACAAGATCGCCCATGAAACTAGCGACCGACGGCTCCCCGCAAAGTAGCCCCTCATACGACGGGGGAGACGTCAGGCAAAATGGCAAGAACTGTAATTGTTCCATGTCAATGAGATCAGCGCCGGCGCGAGCCATTATCGCATAGGCGTCGCCGGTGTTACCGCGCATGGTGTCGGTCTTTGGGAAAAAAAGCGTGCTGAGGCCGCCCGCCGCGATGACCACCGCCGGCGCACGTACAACCACTAGCTTGCCACCCGACGCATCATAGACAATCCCGCCAATGACCCGCTTGCCGCTCACGCCTATCTCTTCGGTGATTACGACATCGAGTAACCAAGCGTCCTCCATGTAGTCGACCCGGGGGGTTTGTATCACCGCAGTCCAGGTCGCATGGCCGAGCGCAAGGCCGGAGTTGGCGTGCCCGATAGTCCGGCGCTTGGTGTGTCCACCCATGGCGATAGAGACGGGCCGGGGCCCCCCACGTTTAACGTCCACCTTCGGACGCGCACCGCGTTGACGATACCAATCATAGGCCGTCCGATTATCTCTCGCAAAAGCCTGCGTGATAGCCTTGTCGGGGATACTTCCCCCACCCATACGAAGGTTATCTGAGAGGACCTGTTCCGAGTCACTGTCTTCCCCCGTCGCGCGCACGGTCACCTTGCCCTCAGAAATCTTAGTATCAGAACATCCAATGGGGTCCTTGGAAACGACTAGCACCCGTGCGCCGCGTTCGGACGCCGCCTGCGCCGCGGCACTCCCCGCGCCGCCGGAGCCAACAACAATTACATCGTAATCCCGCCATGCCGTTTCGATAGACATGTATCATCTCCTCACGATAAGACTGAGCATATCAGGGGCGGCTATCAATTCAATCGTGTAGCTCTTCGCAAATTGTAGATGCGACTCTCACGTCTGCAATCGACGCAGTTTAGACAATCGATACATGTGTTTTAACCAGTTTATAGCCAATGACAAATTTGTCACTGCAATAAGCTTCCTATGCCGGAGGAAGAGACTAAATCAATATCAATCTAAAGATTGGGGTGCGATGGTTGTCTTTATCATGACGTTGACGAGGTTGCCGTCAGCGTCGACTTGCAACACCATGTCTTTGTGCACCCGAAAGGAGACTTTTTATGTCAAGGGATAGGAATAATAGCAAGATACTGCACGTGGTTGATCACCCGTTAGTTCAGCACAAACTTACGTTACTCCGCGATAAAGAAACCAATACATCGCAGTTCCGACAAATACTAAGGGAAATCGGACTGCTAATGGGATACGAGGTGACGCGTGGCCTTCCGATAAAGCCGCGGATTGTCGAAACCCCGATGGCACCCTGCGAGGGCAACATCGTCTTCGAGGACAATTTGGTTGTTGTGCCCATTTTGCGAGCCGGTCTTGGTATGGCCGACGGTTTGCTAGAGCTAATGCCCGGTGCCCGAGTGGGGCATATTGGTTGCTACCGCGATCATGTCACCAAGCGGCCCGTAGAGTACCTCATCAAGCTGCCGGATACCGCTGGGCGGAAATTCATTGTCGTCGACCCAATGCTGGCCACCGGTTTTTCCGCCGCGCACGCCGTAACGGTGCTCCAAGACCGGGGGGTTGCTGCTGCAGACATTCGGTTTATGGCCTTGGTAGCAGCGCCCGAGGGCATCGAGTTGTTCCACGAAACCCACCCTGACGTTCTTTTAGTAGTAGCGGGCATCGATAGCCACCTTGACAACAATGCCTACATCGTCCCCGGTCTAGGCGACGCTGGTGACCGCTTGTTTGGCACGATTGCAAAATAATGGCTAATTTTTATACAAACAGATATGCAATGTTTATTTTTTAATCAGTGCAATTTTACGCTTTCTGGTAAGTGTCTGAAACTTCACGCTTTCAATGTGGCATATTGTTTGCTCACTAGAATTTTGTCTACTCGGTAATTGAAATTGAAATGTTTCTCAATATCACGAGGCGGTTTTTTGTAGATGATAGCGCTGGCTTCAAACTCGAGGATTTTACCGTATGGTTGAGCAAGCGCGCAGGCTAGGCAAGATCGAGCTTATTTCATTGTCAAAATACTTCGGCGAAAGCGCGGCCGTCGATGAGATTTCCCTATCCATACCCGCCGCTTCATATTGTTGTCTACTGGGTCCGTCCGGGTGCGGAAAAACAACGACTCTGCGCTTGATAGCTGGGCACGAAACGGCTAGCAACGGCAGCGTCCTGATTAGCAACCGCGAAGTGACCGACGCGCCGCCAGCAAGTCGAGGCACAGCGATGATGTTTCAAAACTATGCACTTTTTCCTCATCTTAACTGTCTTGAAAACGTCGCTTTCAGTTTGCGCATGCAGGGCATCAACAAAGAAGAGCGAAATTCTCGGGCCACGGAATTGTTGTCGCTGGTGCACATGGAGTCCTTCAGTGGACGCATGCCGTCGCAATTGTCAGGTGGCCAACAACAGCGGATTGCCCTAGCGCGCGCTTTGATCACAAAACCCGACGTGCTGCTTCTGGACGAGCCATTGTCTGCTCTTGATCCCTTTCTGAGAACCCGGATGCGCGCGGAGCTGCGCCAGTTGCAAAAAAAATTGGGCATAACTTTTGTTCACGTAACCCATTCTCAGGACGAGGCTATGGCCTTGGCCGACTTAGTCGTGGTCATGCAAAGTGGCCGCATCGAGCAAGCGGACCACCCACGCGAGGTTTTCAATGCTCCGGCCAACAGTTTCGTCGCCAAATTCATTGGCGGGCATAATGTCTTGTCCGGCGTAGTGCGTAAATCTAGTGGCTCTAGTGTACTTGTCGAAGGACCGGACGATTTCCGCTTCGATTTGAGCTCACAGCAACCAGACGTGGGCACAAAATTGAGCTACGCAATCCGAACCGATGCGATAAAGCTCTCACCCCCGAACACTAAGCAGGCCGAATTTGGGTTTGTCCGCGCTGTAATCAAAGAGACCGAATACGCAGGGTCAGACGTTCGCGTAACCCTGCAGACCACAGACGGTCAAGAATTTGTCGCCATTTGCAAGGAAGCTGATTTCTACACAAACGTTTGGGGCGTAGGAGACAGCGTCAACGCTTCGTGGAAACGAGAGAATATCCATGCCTTGGGGCCGGAAGACTAACTCCTGACAACTAATTCAACCAAGAGAGGAAAGGAAAACAGATGACTAAAGAAACTAAGAAGACGGGAATGAAGGGCCACCTTGGGCGCAGAACATTCTTGAAAGGCGTGGCCGCCACTGGTGGCTTGGCCGCCGGTTCTGGAATGATGACAGGGTTCCCCACGATTTGGGCCCAGAACATCAAGAATGTTACCCTTCGTCAGTTCGGCACTGGCGTGTCGAACATCAACGAAATTGCCAAGAAGGTGAAGGAAGACTTAGGCTTCACTCTCGAAATGACTGCCCTTGATACAGACACCACAGCACAGCGCGTCGTTACCCAGCCAAAATCTTTTGATATCGCCGACATCGAATACTTCACCGTAAAGAAAGTTTGGGGAGCTGGTAACCTGCAGCCCTTCGACGTTAGCAAGTTGAAGAATTACGATAAGATTGTCGGGATTTTTAAAAACGGCAAGCTGACCCCGACCTCTAAAATCGCTCAGGGCACCGCACCACACACTGTAGGTTTTGCTGACTCTCAAGACGCCAAGACCTTCGCCTCTTCGGAGACCAACTGGTACACTCTCGTGCCGACGATCTACAACGCTGACACCTTGGGAATCCGGCCTGACCTAATCAAACGGCCGATCAATTCATGGGCCGAACTGCTAAACCCTGAATTCAAGGGCAAGGCTTCGATTCTCAATATTCCCTCGATTGGTATCATGGATGCAGCCATGGTATGTGAGGCGATGGGCGAGATCACCTATGGCGACAAAGGCAATATGACCAAGGCGGAAATTGACAAAACCATGGCAATCTTCACGGATGCGAAGAAATCGGGCCAATTCCGAGCCTTCTGGAAGACCTTCGACGAGTCGGTCAACCTTATGGCTTCCGGCGAAGTAGTGATTCAGTCCATGTGGTCGCCGGTCATTACCAAAGTTCGGTCGATGAATATCCCATGTATCTACCAGCCGCTGAAGGAGGGCTATCGCTCTTGGGGCGGCGGACTAGGCATGTCGCGCAACCTGTCTGGAATCACCTTGGATGCCGCTTACGAATACATTAATTGGTACCTCTCCGGTTGGGTCGGCGGTCTACTTATGCGCCAAGGCTATTATTCCGCAGCGCCGGAAACTTCAAAGTTACACATGAGCAGCGACGAATGGGGCTTTTGGTTTGAGGGCAAACCAGCGAAGTCCGACATCATCGACCCCTTCGGCAACAAACTCGAAAAGGCCGGCGCCACGCGCGATGGAGGCTCCTTCTATGACCGTATGGGCCGGGTCGAATGCTGGAACTCCGTGATGTCCGAAAACCGATACATGGTCCGGAAATGGAATGAATTCATCGCAGCCTAAGTATTGACGACGAAAACCATACTAAGAGATTATGGCCCCGGAAGAAATTCCGGGGCCGTTTCTCTTGGGGCTCAATTTTTCTGGAGACGTATTTTTGAAGACGCAACTGCAAATTCTGCCTTTGATCGCAATACTCGCGCTTTTCCTAATTGGCCCAATATTAATTATTTTCGTCGTTAGTTTCTGGGACTATACGGAATTTAGTCTAGTACCGGACTTTGTGCTGACCAATTATATCGAGCTATTCGAATCATCGGTCACCTATTCCATTTATCTGAACACCCTAAAATTTGCGGCTCTGAGTTGGATTTTTACCCTCGTGATTGGTTTTGGCGTGGCTTATTTCCTGGCCTTTCATGTTCGCCAATTGCGCTGGCAAGTGATCTTGTTCTTGGTGTGCACCATCCCTTTCTGGACATCGAACATTATTCGCATGATTGCCTGGATACCAGTGCTTGGGCGCCATGGATTGATCAACAAGGGACTAGTCAATATAGGCATAGTCGATCAACCAGTGGAATGGCTGTTATACTCCGATTTTGCCGTAATCTTAGCTTTCGTTCATCTTTACACCTTGTTCATGGTGGTGCCGATCTTCAATTCCATGATGCGAATCGACAAGTCAGTGTTGGAGGCCGCACGTGACGCCGGGGCAAGCGCGTTTCAAGTCTTGACCCACGTCATTATCCCCCTTTGCCGTCCCGGTATCGCCATTGGTACGATCTTCGTCGTCAGTTTAGTGATGGGTGATTTTGTCACTGTCCAAGCTATGTCTGGAGGACAAAGTGCTTCCGTCGGGGTCGCCATGAACCATAAACGTGCCCTCCTGCAATATCCGGCCGCCGCAGCCGACGCCATGATCTTGCTCATCGTCGTTCTAGCCATGGTCGCAATGCTAATGCGAACCGTGAACATTCGAAAGGAATTGTAAATTTTGGCCCGCACCCGCTCATATTACCTCATGGCCGTTTTTTTCTCGCTGTTCGTGCTCTTCCTTTATGGACCGATGGTCGCTATCATGGTGTTGTCCTTCCAGGGTCCAGACGGCGGCTTGACCTTCCCCATGAACGGCTTTTCTTTCCACTGGTTCGGCGATCTCTTCAAAGAACAGCGGGTCGGAGATTTCAAGGGATCGTTCCTTCGCTCCATAGTTTTGGCATTAATAGTCATGATTTTGACGGTGACAATTTCCCTGGCGGCTGGTCTAGCCTACCGGAAGAGTTTTAGGTTCTCTGGCACAGTCTTTTATGTCACCGTGGCTAGCCTGATCGTTCCTTCAATTTTAATCACGTTAGGCATCGGTCTAATGTTTGATAGATTAGGGCTGGAGGCGCAATTGTATACTTCTGGAATGGGTGCGCACTTAACTTGGACGCTTCCGTTTGGACTGTTGATCATGTTCGCCATCTTCAATCGCTTCGATAAGTCATACGAGGAGGCAGCCCGCGACCTAGGAGCTACGCCTTGGCAGGTGCTTCGGCACGTGATCATTCCAATCATCGGTCCAAGTCTTGTGGGTGTCGGCTTGTTTGGCTTTACGTTAAGCTTCGATGAATTTGCGCGATCGCTGCTTTCCATCGGCTCAAAGAATACCCTGCCATTAGAAATTTTCGGTATGACAACGACAGTAACGACGCCGACCTTGTACGCGTTGGGCACCTTGACCACCGCGGTTTCTTTCCTGATCATTGGCATCAGTTTCTCCGCTATCGCCATGATAGAGAGGCGTCGCCGCCAGCATGGGACCGACGCTGGCCAAGGCATGGTTTAGGCCCGTGAATATCATTTTGATCAACCCCAATACAACTGAGGCCATGACCGCACGCATGCACGCCGCTGTGGCTCCCATGATAGGCGAGGGAGTTAAGCTAACTGCAATCACCGCAGACTATGGCGCACCCAGTATCGAGGGATATTATGACGAAGTTTTCGCTGTCCCACCGATGATTGAAGCCTTAAAGCCCATTGCCAACCAAATAGATGGTGTGGTCGTGGGCTGTTTTGACGACACGGGTGTAGATGCCCTGCGCTGCCTTCTCGATGTTCCGGTGGTCGGGATCTGTCAGGCAGCAATGCAGGCCGCGACCGTCATCGCAAATAAATTTTCTATTATTACAACCCTTCCTGTCTCCGTACCAGCGCTGGAGCACTTGGTCCTGCGCTATGGTTTTGAGCGTCTCTGCGGACGGGTTCGGGCCGCCGATATTCCTGTTCTAGACCTTGAAGAGAACTTGGAGCAGGCGACTCAGTCGATTGTCGCAGAATTAGAGCGGGCACTTGTGGAAGACGGGGCCGAAGCGATCATTCTGGGGTGCGCTGGCATGGTTGAACTCAGCCGGAGCCTAACAGAGCGTTACGGAGTTCCGGTGATCGAGGGCGTTGGCGCGGCTGTGAAGCTTGTGGAGGGTCTTGCCACACTTGGCCTTTCCACCTCGACGCAGGGAGGGTATGCCCCGCCGCGTAAAAAGATGTACTCGGGCATACTAGCCCCGTATTCACCAAGCGTTAAGTCCTAATATCACCCGGTAAGCATCTAGGACGTACTATAGAACCTCTTAATGGCCCAAGATTTTTCGCCGCGATAAAAACAGCTTTTGGGAAGTCAGCAACTTATTTGTGCAGCGAAAAATTGGTTCCGTTCCTGCTTATTAGAAGTCGAGATCAGCATAGTGCTGCGCAGGCGCCGCCCCTGGGATATGATCATCCAACAGGGGCCGGAAGCTAGGTCGGGATTTGACGCGGGCGTACCAGTCCTTAGCAGAGGGATGCTGCTCCCACGGCACATCTCCCAAATAGTCAACGCAGGACAAGTGCGCAGCGGCAGCCAGGTCGGCCATGCTCAAGTAGTCGCCGGCGAGCCAGCGGCGACGATCGGCTAAGTAACCGATATAGTCCAAGTGATGATGGATATTGGCGTGACCTGCGCGGATGGCTTTTGACACAGGCTCCCCCAGGCCCAGAAAGCGCTTAGTGATTTTTTCGTCTACCAGGTTTTTGGTGACCTCGACGTGGAACTTGTGATCAAACCAATAAACGAGGCGGCGAGCCTCGGCGCGAGCCACAGCCTGATGTCCAATGAGAGCGGGTTCGGGATGAACCTCATCCAGGAACTCACAGATGGCAGCGGAGTCAGATAAGGCTGTACCGTCGGCTTCGATGAGGACGGGGACTTCGCCCACAGGGTTAAGTTTGAGGAAGTCTTCGTTGCGCTCCCACACGGCTTCCGTTCTCATCTGAAAATCTAGACGTTTCTCGTTCAGGACAAGGCGCACCTTGCGACAAAACGGTGAGAGCCAGAGGTGATGAAGAGTTCGCATGGTTTTCTTATAGCGCGCGTTTAAGGCGTCGACAATGAGACCCAAACTTTGGGCATTGGGCGAATACATGCCGCCAAAACCCCCTATTTCGCCCGTACATCGAAAGCCAATAAATTTTGATAGAGCAATCTTGCCCGAGGCAGGGGGAAAACGTATCTCTATGTCAGCGTCACTGGTCATCAAATTAAAGGAGTATGGGTCATGCTAATCCGCCACAAACGCGCCTCCGATGTTCTCTCATCCGAAATCACCTCGCACTCGACGTTCCTCAACCGTCGGGAACTTCTGCGCTCCGCGGTCGCCACTGGGGTCATCGCTGGCATGAGCCCATTCATGCTATCGAGTTCGGCAAGCGCCGCAAACCAGAAGCTACCGAATGTAAAAAAGACAGAATGGACGGAGCAGGCGCTGGGGGAGAACGAAGCGCTGACGCCTTACAAGCACGTGACATCCTACAATAACTTCTATGAGTTTGGCACCGGCAAGGGCGATCCGGCGAAGAACGCCCACATGCTGAAGCCCAAACCCTGGACCGTAGTCGTCGACGGACAAGTGGAAAACCCAGGCCGGTATGATTTTGACGACCTTATTTTGGGCAATGAACTGGAAGAGCGAGTTTACCGGTTTCGCTGCGTCGAGGCCTGGTCCATGGTGATACCGTGGGTTGGCATTCCGCTCGCCAAGATAATCAAGCGCCTAAGCCCCCGCTCAAACGCCAGATACGTAGCCTTTGAAACCCTGGTCGATGTTGAGCAGATGCCGGGCCAGCGCTTAATGACGCTGAAATGGCCCTACCGCGAGGGGCTCCGCATAGATGAGGCTATGCACCCACTGACCCTTATGGCCATTGGTCTTTATGGCGAGTCGATGCCGAACCAGAACGGCGCACCAATTCGTCTGGTCGTACCGTGGAAATACGGCTTCAAGTCCATCAAGTCCATCGTCCGCATTTCCTTCACGGAGGAGATGCCACCAACATCGTGGAACATGTCAGCACCGCAGGAGTACGGCTTTTATTCCAACGTAAATCCGCTGGTCCATCACCCCCGCTGGAGCCAAGCCAAGGAACGGCGTCTGGGTGGACCAACGAATATCTTTGGCTTCACACCAAAACGTCCGACGCTCATGTTTAACGGCTACGAGGAAGAAGTGGCGAGCATATACCAGGGCATGGATTTGACCCGAAACTACTGATGATAGGCCCCGGTTCCAAAGCAGGCGCGAGGGATCAGGATAATCTGGTTAGTTAGACCGATGAGCCTACACATGTTTCATTAATATTCATATTGAGGATTGTGACAATTAAAGATCATCATGAGCGCTAACGAGAAAATCTGCTGGACGCTCAAGCCTATCATCTGGGTCCTATGCCTTCTGCCGCTGGCGTGGCTTGGCTGGTTGATCGTCAGGCAAGACCTAACCGCTAATCCGGCCGAGTTCATGAATCGATACCTCGGCGAATGGGCAATTCGCATCTTGTGGATAGGGCTGGCAGTGACCCCGGTAAAGATATTGACTGGCTGGAAGCAAGCACTGCTGTTTCGTCGCTTAATCGGTTTGTTCGCGTTCTTCTACATAGTGTTGCACCTGACCAGCTATATCGCTGTGGATCAGCAATTCGACGGGATTGCCATCTGGAACGACATCTTCAAGCGGTTTTACATCACGGTTGGCATGGCTTCCTTTTTAATCCTACTCGCTCTGGCGATTACTTCCTGTAATTCGATGGTCAGGCGCCTCGGCGGCAAGGCTTGGAGCAGGCTGCACAGGGGAGTATACTTGGCAGGTGCCTTGGCGGCTATTCACTTCATTATGATGCGCAAAGGCTTCCAAATAGAGCCGCTAATCTATGCGGGGATTCTGGCCGCCCTGCTGTGCATTCGGCTTAGGCCGTATATTGAAAAAAGGAAAAAGAAGAACGCGGCGGCCTAACCTTGTTCGTGTTGTGCTTAATCCTCGCCAAAACAACACGAGATTGAATTTGTTTTTAGGGGAAATATAGCAAATGAGGCGTTTAGGTTACCTTCTTGGGATGCATTTGGCGATTGATCCCCTGAGCCGCTAGGCTATCATTAATCTGATAAGCGGCCGCCAAAACCGAGGTCCTACTATGTCAGCCCACGAGGTCATCGAAGTCGATATAAAGCGCGTTGCCTGTGATGGCGGTGGCGGCGCCCTTGGGCATCCAAAGATATACTTGGAAATGGGTGCAGCTAGCGAAGTAGTCTGCCCCTACTGCTCGCGCCGGTTCGTATTTAAGGAAAGTACCGCGGTCATTGCCGGGGACTTAAGTTCCCGTTCTGCATCTGCTAAGTGAAACGGACCTTCATGCAGATAGTTACCTGATGGCTCTATGATTTAATCCTTGTGGCGGTTAAACAAATTCTAAAATTTAAACGTGCCAGAAAATACACACTGGGCGCGTTGAAACTAGATAACCTCCTAAATATCGGTTTTATTCTAGCTCGCTCGCTGCGTCGAAATGAGGTATTCTGAGCTCAACGGCCCATGCGGGTCGACCCTACTCCAATAGTTAGACGTCGTCCTCGCACCCACGGGAGCCATCATGTCCGACCAACCAAAACACGTGTTTCTCATCGACGGCTCCGGCTTCCTTTTCCGCGCGTTCCATGCGCTGCCCCCCATGACCCGCGACGATGGGACGCCAGTGAACGCAGTGTTTGGATTTACGAAAATGGTCATGAAGCTAATTGACGAAACGGATGCGGACTACATCGCTGTGATCTTTGACCGCGCGCGCAAGACCTTCCGCTCCGAAATTTACGCTGACTATAAGGCGAACCGGCCGCCGCCGCCGGACGAACTGATCCCACAGTTTCAACTGGTCCGCGACGCCACAGAGGCCATGAATGTACCCGCGATCGACATGGATGGGTTCGAAGCTGATGATCTGATCGCCACCTACGCCCGCCAAGCCGCGGAAGCAGGCGCAGAGGTCACCATCGTATCCTCCGACAAGGACCTAATGCAGTTGGTCAATGACAAGATCACCATGTTTGATGCTATGAAGAATCGAGTAATTGGCCACGAACAGGTGGTGGAGAAATTTGGCGTCGGGCCTGACAGGGTTGTCGACGTACAGTCACTAGCCGGCGACAGCACCGACAACGTCCCCGGCGTCCAGGGTATCGGGGTAAAAACGGCGGCCCAATTGATTAACGAATACGGCGATCTTAATTCGCTTTTGGCCAACGCGGGGGAGATCAAACAGCCAAAGCGCCGCGAAAAGCTTATCGAACAGGCCGACATGGCGCGCATCTCACGCGAGCTGGTACGACTGGATGACAACGTGCCAGTCACTCATGACTGGGAGAGCTTTAAAGTGAAAGCGCCAGACCCAGACGTGTTATTGCCTTTTCTCAAGCAACAGAACTTTCGCTCGCTTGTATCCACAATGCAGGCGCGCTTAGGCATGGCGCCAGACACAGGCGGCGGTGGCGGCGATGCGGTAGAGGACGAGGTCTATTATGAACTGGTCCAGACAGAAGACGCCCTTGCGGCCTGGATCGCCGAAGCGGACAAGGCCGGTGCGGTAGCTGTAGACACAGAAACGACTGGCCTTGACTCCATGCAGGCAAAACTTGTCGGCGTGTCGCTAGCAGTAACGGCAGGTCGAGCGTGCTATATCCCTCTGGGGCACAAAGCCACCGACGCCGGCACCACGGGTGACCTTTTGGACAAGTCTAAGAGCGAACCCGCACCGAAACAGGTAGCCTTGGACCGGGCCCTAAATCTGCTCAAGCCCCTGTTGGAGGACCCAGCGGTCCTGAAAATTGGCCAAAACATCAAGTACGACAAACAGGTGTTGATGCGCTACGGCATTGATATCGTCCCCATCGACGACACTATGCTGATCTCCTATGTCCTGGAGGGCGGCCTTCACGGCCATGGCATGGACGAATTAGCCCGTGACACGCTGGGTATAGAAACGATCAAATTTAAGGATGTAGCTGGCACTGGGAAGTCACAGGTCACCTTCGATCGTGTGCCCCTGGACAAAGCCCTCGATTACGCTGCCGAGGACGCGGACATTACGCTTCGGCTTCACAAGACGTTCAAGCCCCGTTTGGCCCAGGAACACATGGTAACGGTTTACGAGACCTTGGAGCGCCCCTTGGTTCCTGTCCTAGAAACCATGGAACGGGATGGAATTAAAGTTGACGCTCAACAACTAAAGCGTCTTTCAACTGACTTTGGCAAGCGCATGGCCAATCTGGAAGAAGATGCCCATAAGATGGCCGGTCGAGAATTTAACGTCAGCTCGCCAAAACAGCTAGGCGAGATCCTATTCGATGAGATGGAACTTGAGGGAGGCAAAAGAGGAAAGACCGGGGCTTACGCTACCGGCGCCGATGTCCTGGAAGGCTTAGCTGCAGAAGGCCATAAACTGCCGAATACCGTCTTGGAGTTTCGCCAACTCGCCAAACTTAAAAGCACCTACACAGATGCTCTAACTGCCGCCATTAATCCGCAAACGGGCCGCGTGCATACTTCCTACAGTCAAGCAGCTGCCTCGACGGGGCGGCTTTCATCGACGGACCCAAACCTGCAGAATATCCCCGTTCGCACTGAGGAGGGCCGCAAAATCCGCAAGGCCTTCGTGCCGAAAAAGGGACACGTTTTGATCTCAGCTGACTATTCCCAGATCGAACTCCGGATCCTTGCCCACGTGGCTAAAATTGACAGCTTGAAGCAGGCCTTTCACGACGGCCAGGATATCCACGCGCTCACTGCTTCCCAGGTCTTTGGTGAGCCAATTGAGGGCATGGACCCAATGACGCGGCGGAACGCAAAAGCCATCAACTTTGGCATCATCTACGGGATCTCCGCCTTTGGCCTCGCACGCCAACTGAACATCCCAAATGGCGAGGCAAAAACCTACATAAACGCTTACTTTGACAAATATCCAGGTATCAAGGCCTACATGGAAAGGACCAAGACCCAGGCCCGCGAGGAGGGCTTTGTCAGCACGCTCTTTGGGCGCAAGTGCCACACCAAGGGTATCAACGACCGCAACCCTAATATGCGGGGCTTTGCTGAGCGAGCCGCCATCAACGCGCCAATTCAGGGTGGTGCCGCCGACATTATAAAACGCGCGATGATACAGGTGCCGGGAGCGCTCATGGACGCTGGGCTCAAGGCTCGGATGCTACTGCAAGTGCATGACGAGCTTGTCTTCGAGGTGCCAAAAGAAGAGGCAGAAGACACTATCAGTGTGGTCAAGGCAACAATGGAAGGCGCGGCAAAATTAGATGTACCGTTAGTGGTGGATGCGGGGACAGGCATGAGTTGGGATGAGGCCCACTAGAATGCTATATGATAGGATCGAACTGACTTTCCACGCCCAACTTTAAGGATATGTCGGGGCACACTATCTCCATGGCGTTGGCGAAGATCCCATTCTTGATTGGGGCCTATAACGCTCCGACACCACTTACGATGTCACGCATACACAAGTAGGCCCGGACATGGTAAATCTTCAGCACACCTTGACAGGAGGTCATTCGCAGGTGCAAGTGCGTTAACATGCGTTTCTTCAAGCCTACTATAAATCCCGATAACGCATTGGAGGTATGGGGCCTCAGAAAAGTCTATACCTCAGGCGGGAAATCCCTATCAAAAGAGGCCTTAAAAGGTATAGACCTAACCATTCCAAAAGGCTCCTTCTTTGCCTTGCTAGGGCCGAATGGAGCTGGCAAGTCCACCTTCATCAATATACTCGCAGGTCTAGTTATGAAAACGGCCGGAGAGGCAAAGGTTTGGGGCTACGACATCATTAAAGATATGCGTGCAGCCAGGCGTTGTATTGGCGTGGTGCCCCAGGAGCTCAACTTGGACGCATTTTTTACGCCACGTGAGGTTCTCGACCTACAGGCTGGACTGTTCGGAATCCCCGAAAAAAGTCGGCGTACCGACGAGATTTTGGAAGCCGTCGGCCTGACAGACATGGCGAACGCATATGCCCGTTCATTGTCAGGCGGTATGCGCCGTCGGCTACTGGTCGGCAAGGCCATGGTCCATTCGCCGCCTGTGCTGATCCTAGATGAACCGTCAGCGGGTGTCGACGTGGACCTCCGCCGTCAGCTCTGGAGCCATGTGAAGGCCCTGAACTCCAATGGTACGACGGTGCTGCTGACCACTCACTACCTAGAAGAGGCTGAGGCCATGTGCGATACAATTGGTATTATTAACCACGGCCAGCTAATTGCCTGCGAAAATACGCCGGATCTCCTTGGCCGGTTGGACTCGAAACAAATGGTGATAACCGTCGACCGGGATTTGGATGCGGTGCCAAACACCCTGGCCGCCTTTGCCACCGAAATTGGCGATTCACGCACCCTTCAGATTTCCTTCCCGCCAAGTCGGGTCAACGCGGGTCAGGTTTTGGCCGCTATAAACGATGCGGACCTTGGGATCGTCGACGTGGTCACTCGTGAGGCAGACTTGGAGGACATCTTCGTCAATCTGACCCACGCCGATAATATGACTGGTAAGGTGCAGGCCTCGAAGTGAGATACAACTTGGCTTCGCTGATGCTTACAGGCCTTTTGTCGGCCTGCGCGCCGCACTTCCCAGCACCTGAGCCCGAAATGGGGCAGCCCTATCTGACCGACACCGCCCTCATTACAGCCGACGGCACTGCTCTTCCGCTACATGCTTGGCGGCCAACGGGCGAACCCCGAGCTGTTATCTTAGCCCTCCACGGATTTAACGATTACGGTGTTTTCTTCGGCGATCCAGGAGATTTCCTGGCACTCCGCGGAATCGTATCCTACTCCTATGACCAACGGGGGTTTGGCGGCGCACCAAACCCGGGAATCTGGGCGGGTGTGACGACATATACGCGCGACGCAGGTCAAGCGGTCCGTGCCATAAAACAACGCCATCCAGCGCTGCCACTTTATTTGCACGGCTCCTCCATGGGCGGGGCCGTGGCCATGCTGGCCGCCAGCGGACCCGACGCCGCTCCAGTGGACGGTCTGATCCTCGCGGCCCCAGCCGTGTGGGGCCGCACAACTATGCCTTGGTATCAGCGTCTGGCACTATGGATCGGTGCAAATTTAGTGCCGGAAATGTCCTTAACAGGACGCGGATTAGACATTGTTCCCTCAGACAACCACGAGATGCTGGTCCGTCTGAATCAGGACCCCTTGGTCATCAAACAAACCCGAATCGACACCATCTATGGTCTTGTAAACCTTATGGATGCAGCCTTGGCCGCGGCGCCGGATCTAACGACGCCGACACTCATTCTCTATGGCGAAAGGGATGAGATTATTCCCAAGGCGCCGACCCGTCGCATGCTGAAAACGTTGTCATCCGGTCACCACCGCATCGCATTTTATAAAAGCGGATTCCACATGCTGCTTCGGGACCTTCAGGCTGCCACCGTCTGGAAAGACATGGCCGCCTGGATTAACAACCAGAACGCGCCCTTGCCATCAAAAGCAGATCAGCGCAGTCTAAGTTTGCTGGGCATAACGGAGGCGCTACACTAAATATGGATTTCAAGGAAACCCCATACTGGTGGGAGGCTGCGCCCCGGCCGACCCCGCATGAAAAATCGGTGCAAAAGTCCTGCGACGTTGCCATCATCGGCGCGGGGTTCGCGGGTCTAACGGCAGCCCTGATACTGGCCCGGGCGGGACGCAACGTGCAAGTCTTCGACAAGCAGCGTCCTGGCGAGGGCGCATCCAGCCGCAACGGTGGCATTGCATCGGGCAACATCAAAATGGAATTCTCAGCCATGGTGTCGGCCTTTGGGGAGGATGCTGCGAAAAGAATCTACGCCGAGGGCGTGGCCGCGCGCGAAGACTTGGCCCGCTTTATCGAAGACGAGAAGATTGATTGCCATTTCGAAATGACCGGCAGGTTCACCGGCGCCTGCCGGCCAAAGCATTACGACAGGCTGGCCCGCGAGGCAGAATTTCTGAACAAGCATCTGGACCTTGGCGCAGAAGTTGTGGTTCGCGCTAACCAGCACAAGGAAGTGGACACCGGACTTTACCACGGCGGCGTAGTGCGCCCCGACATCGGCGGCCTCCACCCGGGCCTATTGCACCAGGGGATTCTAGACCGCGCCCTGGAAGCGGGCGTTACCGTGCATGGCGTTACCGACGTGGAAGGATTTTTGAAGGACGGAGACGACTTTCTGATCACGACATCGCGTGGCACTACGAAAGCCCGCGATCTTTTGGTCTGCACTAATGGCTATACGGGTAAGACCACACCCTGGCTGCAGCGCCGCATTGTGCCAATCCCAAGCCAGATTATCGCTACGGAGCCTATCCCCACCGAGACTATGCGGCGCCTAATGCCCAAAGGCCGCATGCTAGGCGAGACCCGCAACACCTATCACTACTATCGCCCATCGCCCGACGGCACGTGCATCATCTTTGGTGGCCGCGCCGGCGCCGGCACGGATGATCCCCGAGAAAAATTCAAACACTTGCATAACGGCCTCGTGGAAATATTCCCCGAACTAAAAAACGTAGGTATTACCCATTCGTGGTGGGGCTTCACTGGCTACACCTTCGACTTTTTGCCGAAATCAGTGGTCAATGACGGCGTACATTACGCTGCCGGGTTCTGCGGTTCAGGTGTTGTCTGGGCACGCTGGTTTGCCAAAAAGTCCGCCATGCGCATTGTCGGCAACGCCAAGGATGCGGAAAGCGCCTTCGACGGGAGGCCAGCGCAGACCAGACTTCTCTATACTGGCAATCCGTGGTTCCTACCCTGGGTGATCGCCTGGTACGGATGGAAAGACCGTTTGGGACTTTAGGCTAAATCTAGGCAAGCGCCGGGATCAGCATTTCCAGAAACGCATAAAGATTTCAGCCGGTGGTATCCAGAATTGTCTGGAGGTCTATGCGGCTCTCCATAGCGACGCCCAAACGCATTTAGATCATCGTCAGACTGAGCCACTTGATCGACAACCATGAAGTTACCAATACACATTGTTCGGTGTTCGTCATCTGACACCTCGGAAGAGAATAAGTTTATTTGGACTGAAAGACCGATGATTATTTTGGTGCATAAAGCCGCATTTTCCTTGCCGATATCATATTGAGCCAACCTCTAGTCGGCACCAGCAAAATCACCAAGACAAACGGACATATCAACGTGCCAATACTCCCAGCTAGGTCAATGGCGCCGAGGACAAGAAACATGTTTTCCACGCTTACTGGCGGCGTTTGGCGAAAAATGCCTTTAAGATGGCCACACAATCCATTTCCATGACCCCGCCGATTATTTCTGGCGCGTGGTGAGTTGTAGGCTGGTCAAAGATTCGCGGCCCGTGTTCCACTCCACCGCCTTTAGGGTCATAGGCTCCAAATACTACTTTGCGGAGGCGCGCAAAGGCGATCGCCGTGGCACAGAGCGCACAGGGCTCAAGCGTCACATACAAATCGCAATCAGGCAGGCGCGTGTCGCAGCGCGCCGCAGCGGCCTGCCGTATAACCAGAACTTCCGCATGTGCGGTAGGATCAGATAGTTCTTCCACCCGATTTCCAGCCCGCGCCAAAACTATACCCGTAGCCGCTTCCACTAGAATAGCTCCCACGGGCACCTCGCCCCGGGCGGAGGCGGCGCGGGCTTCAGCAAGGGCTTGAGTCATAAAATCGATTTTAATCACAAGGAAACTTGAAGCCAAGTCGCGATGCCGTCAAGGCACGCTTGTTCCGGTTTAATGCGCTGCTACAGTACGACTATGTCAGAACAGAATAGCGCCAATAAAGGTGAACGCATCGCTAAGGTCTTGGCGCGTGCGGGGCTCTGTTCGCGACGTGAGGCGGAGCGTTGGATCGATAACGGTCGAGTGCGTTTGAATGGTGCGATTCTGAGCACACCCGCGGTGACCGTGACGGATGCTGATGAGGTTCTCGTGGACGGTCAGCCCTTACCGGAAAATGAGAAGACGCGGCTTTGGCGCTATCATAAGCCGCCGGGACTCGTCACCACGAACAGCGACCCCGAAGGTCGAGCGACCGTATTTGACCGCCTGCCACGAGACTTGCCGCGGGTCATGACTGTGGGGAGGCTAGATATCACCTCGGAGGGCCTGCTGCTCCTCACCAACGATGGGGGCCTAGCAAGACAATTAGAACTACCGGCGACTGGCTGGACCCGGCGGTATCGGGTCCGGGTTCACGGCAGAGTCGATGAGCCACGGCTTTCAAAACTGGCCAGTGGGATGACAGTTGACGGAGTGCAATACGGCGCTATCCAAGCCAGCCTTGAGGTTCAACAGAAATCCAATGCCTGGCTTGATGTGCGGCTCCGGGAAGGCAAGAACCGCGAAATTCGCCGAGTCATGACGCATCTGGGCTTAAACGTAACCCGCCTTATCCGTACTGCCTACGGTCCCTTCCAGCTGGGTAAGATGGATCGAGGTCAGGTGATCGAGGTTTCGGGCAAGGTCATGCGTGATCAGATCGCGGGGCCTGGAAAACGTAAATCCCGCAAAGGCGGTTTTAGGTGAGGGTTCGCAAATGAGAATTGTCGGGGGGATCTTTAAGGGTCGACGCCTGATGGCGCCGGCAGGATATGATGTGCGACCGACGGGGGATCGGACACGTGAATCGCTATTCAACATTATAACTCACGGCTTGGCCGGCTGGGAAGGTGAATTGGAAGATGCGAGTGTTGTTGACCTATTTTGCGGGACAGGCGCCCTAGGGCTCGAGGCGTTATCACGAGGCGCGGCTCATGTGACCCTTGTCGACAATTCAGTATCCGTTTTGTCAGTGGTTAAAAAAAATTTAGCACTGGGTATAGAGACGGCAAAGCGAACTACCATTCTTAGAATGGACGCGACTAGGTTGGCACTCCCCCCTCGCTCCGCCGGAGCGCCATGCGACATCGCCTTTTTGGACCCGCCCTATGGCTCCGGTTTGGCGGTGCCGGCATTAGGGTCGCTAAAGACGCGTGGCTGGCTTTCCGACGGGGGCCTGGCGGTTATTGAAGTGGGATCGGATGAGTCCCTAAATCCGCCGTTGGGGTACGCAGTCCTTAAGACGCGTTCTTACGGTGCAGCCAAAATAGTATTTTTGCTTTTACGAAACTGCTGAGCCTTTAACCAAATCTATGGCTGGAAAAATATAAAGGCACATATCTAAATGACGTTTAATTCAGCCTTTTGACACCACACCCCAACCTGACTCTTCGGCTACCTAAAAAAGTCGACGCGGAGTATCACTCTAACGACAATATTGGCAAAGATGTATGGATATATGCTTTCTCGTGGTTAAATCACAGTCACTGGATTTGGTCCATATCAGCTCGTAGAAACGACCGGCCAGCAATCCCATCGGCATGACTGTTAGCGTCCAGGTGCGCAAAGCAGAAGTACGGTTCGTTTCGAAGCAATTAGTTGCGGCTGCAGAGGTCAAACGTCGTTAACCTATTGTATGATTTAGGCAGACCTCCCCGCAGCACAAGCATCATCGCAGAATAATGCTACCTACCGAGTATACTTGAGTGTTAACCAAAGGCGGAGCAGAGAGTACTTCGCATTACGGGAATTTCATCATCACAAGCGGTTTGGTCTATCAGGAAGGTTAATTGTCTCAGACTTCCTCCCATGCAATCATTTTGGTTGGGGAGGCTTCAACAACCAGTATTTGGAATTCAAGGGTCATGGATATAGGCTTTCGACATTGGTTTCATGTGCTGGGAACTTTTGTATTTATAAGCTTCTCAAGTACATACGTTTTGGCAAAAGAGGTGTTATTCGTCCATCCACCAGACGGGTGGCGGTTGAACTTCGAAACTGATATCGCCGATATTCGTTTTCTTGAATATTTTCCTAAGGGGGAGTCGCCCCGAACTTGGACGGAAATGATCACCATCCAATTCATTGACAATACGAGAGGGCTAAACCCGTTCGCACTTGCAAATAATTTGCGCGCACGATTTGTCACCGGGTGCGGCCGCCAAATCATTCGTGGCCCAGAGCGGTTCAACATGAATGGTTACCTTGCTGTCCGCCTCTATGTGGAGTGTGACGAGCCCAGCATCATTGAAGAGCCGAGCATAAGGGAGTTTCCGCGGCACGAAGTAATGGCCTTTCAAATTATCCAGGGGCGGCGGAATCTTTATTTGATCGAACGCGCATGGCGCGGGCGAACACGGATCGTGCCAAACTCACCTTATGGGCGCGATGATGTTTGGGGGTGGGATGGATTTTGGCACAACATTGAGGTTTGTGATTCCGAGGATCGGGCGCGGGCGTGTTTTGGCTTCGGTCTTCTATCCCCAGAGGAAGTGACGATCTTCATGTCCCAAGAGGATCCCGCCCTTCCCTATGGGTGTGATTATTTTCGCGTCTTATCAATCTTGCCTAATACGGCACAAGCAATTCAGCCAACACTGGTGGTGCCATTGAAACTAGACTCGGGCTCGTTCGGCCGTACAAACCGCGAACAAAACTTGATCAGCCATCTTGTCTCAGCGTACGTGGCAAATATACCCGTGGCAGTGATCGTTTCCATGGCAGGACGCGCGTTATCCAATATATTCTCAACAGACGCCGCCAAGGCTAGACGGGACACGAACACCATTGTCAGCCTGCTGGTTGCTAGCGGTGTCACGCCAGATCGCGTTCATCAGGCGTTGAACGCGGACTGCCCAGGAGGATAGGTCACCTTTTAAAGACGCGAGAGACTAGACGTCTAAATCTTCAACCAGGCTGGCGTTTTCCTGAATGTACTTAAAACGCTTTTCAGGATTCTTTCCCATCAGACTGTCAACAAGTCGAGCCGTCTCTTTGGCCTCAAGGATTTCTCTATCCGTACGACCAGCCGGGATCGTGACCCGTACTAAAATCCGCTGCGCCGGATCCATAGTTGTTTCTTTAAGTTGCTTGGGCGGCATTTCGCCCAATCCCTTGAAACGGTTGATCTCTACCTTACCGCGCCCTGTAAAGACCGTTTCCATCAGCTCGTCTTTGTGCGCATCGTCGCGCGCATACATAGACTTTGAACCTTGATTGATTCGATAAAGTGGTGGCATGGCGAGATAAAGGTGACCGGAATCCACCAACCCTGGCATCTCTTGAAAGAAGAAGGTCATCAACAATGAGGAAATATGGGCGCCGTCGACGTCGGCATCGGTCATGATAATGACCTTGTCATAGCGAAGGTCATCCTCCATGAACGCCTCGCCCAAGCCACATCCCAAAGCTTCAATCATGTCGGACAGCTCTTGATTGGCGCGCATTTTGTCGGCGGTGGCTGTGGCAACATTTAAAATCTTTCCGCGCAGTGGCAGGACGGCCTGGGTCTCACGGTTCCGCGCCTGCTTCGCCGATCCCCCCGCGGAGTCACCCTCGACGATAAACAATTCGGTGCCTTGCGGGGTGGTTCGGGTACAATCCGAGAGCTTACCGGGAAGGCGGAGTTTTCGGGTTGCGGATTGGCGTTTTGTTTGTTTCTGCGCACGCCGCTTCAAACGGATTTCCGCCCGCTCAATGACGTGCTCTAATAGCGCTTTTGCAGCATCAGGCGCCCCAGACAACCAATGGTCAAAATGATCACGGACAGCATTTTCGACTAGTTTCTGTGCCTCCACCGTGGATAGCTTGTCCTTAGTTTGGCCCTGGAATTGCGGATCGGTGATAAACACAGACAACATGGCCAAGGTGCCCCCAACCACGTCGTCACCACTGAGCTTGGCCGCTTGTTTGTTACCGACGAGCTCCCCGTAAGCGCGCAGTCCTTTGGTTAGCGCGCCGCGCAAACC
This sequence comes from Magnetovibrio sp., assembly GCA_002709525.1. GTDB lineage: Bacteria > Pseudomonadota > Alphaproteobacteria > Rhodospirillales > Casp-alpha2 > UBA3470. Next base: position 28,024 of record PARE01000060.1, read on the forward strand.
CAACTCGTGGGTGCCACCCAATGGGGTCGGCACTGTATTACAATAAGAGTTAAAAAATGGATATTCGTCTATCGGCCAGGCGACAGCCCATTCCACCTTGCCCGATCCGCCGTTCATCTTTGATTGGCCGGCGAATGACTGCGGCGTAATAGTCTTTCGCTCGCCGAGGACGCTAACTAGATAGTCAGACAAGCCGCCTGGAAAATGCAATATACCTTTAGCAGGTGTCTCATCGCCAAAAGTCAGCAGCGTTTCGTCGCATGTCCAGCGAATTTCGACTCCGCGAAACAAGTAAGCCTTGGACCGCGCCATCCGATAGAGCGTTGCCGGCTTGAAATGATTACGTGACCCAAAAATCTTCGCGTCAGGATGGAAATTAATAGTGGTGCCGCGACGGTTCCGGACCGTGCCAACATCCTTTAAAGGTCCGTCGGGAACGCCGCGCTTGTAGGTCTGACGCCACATGTTCTGATCACGTGCCACCTCCACGGTCAACCGATCGGCTAAAGCGTTTACCACCGACAAACCAACACCGTGCAGTCCACCCGAGGTTTCGTATACTTCACCCGAAAATTTACCGCCGGAGTGAAGGGTCGTCAGTATTACTTCCAGGGCCGACTTATCCTTAAACTTAGGATGCGGATCTATGGGAATACCGCGGCCATTGTCGGCAATAGTCAGTGACTGATCGGCATTAAGTTCAATGTGAATGTGACTGGCATGGCCAGTCACGGCCTCGTCCATGGAATTGTCGAGGATCTCCGCTGCCAGATGATGAAGCGCGTGGTCATCCGTGCCACCAATGTACATGCCGGGTCGACGGCGCACCGGCTCCAAGCCCTCCAATACCTCAATGTCTTTCGCGGAATAACTACCGCCAATCTTTTTTGCCGCCGATGTCATCTTACCAGAAGTTTTTGCGACCTTCTTTCTCGGAGTGGTTGTGGATTTTTTTTCTAGGGGCTGATCGCCCTCTTTAAAAAGCTCGGTTTGCATGGAATTTTCCGATTTCTTCGTCTTTCCGACGCATCTATCCTAATCAACGGGGCCCGGACCCGACAAGCCTGATAATGTGCTTATTTCAAATAATATGCACAATATATTGTGGAGATCTCGTTAACTGCAGGGAAAAGGAGTGGCAGCACACGTAACGTCATAGAGACGGAGGCAGATAAAGAGGCCAATCTTGGAGGGCCACACGGTAATCTTCAGCTTGATAGACTTAGACAAGACGGCAACCAAGTGTCGGGGATCATCTTCCGATGTGGTCAGCTTGCAGTCATGTTACCACAAGAAACGCGTACCCTGAGAACGCTAAGGCCATCACGGCCACAAGATCACGAAAGAAGGTCACAGTGTGCATATTTTGCTCTCCGGAAGGCTTGATCAATAGATAGAACATAATAAGAACATATATTGTATATTAATGCAACATTTATAATATCAGCAGTCAAACCTTTGAATCCGATATGGCTTTGGCGGTTACCATAAAACGTATGTTTTCCTATATTTCCCCGATTTACCTCATGACCAGCCCCACAGAAATTTGACATGTTTATTATACGTTTTCATTTGATAGCCTTCAGTATCATGAGATTCAGCTCTTCCGCGAAGCAGGTGGCCACATCCATGGTGTATCATTAGAATAATAAGTTAGTAGCAATCTAGTTTTACCTTGCACCTCCCAGACCGTCGTTCAGGCAGGACATGAAAAAGGCCGCCTCGGAGAGCGGCCTTTCTCACAAATGGCAAGTGCCGTGTTATGATGAATAATACATCTGGAACTCCACCGGGTGCGGCGTGTGTTCAAAATTGAAGATCTCTTCCCATTTCAAATCCATGTAAGCGTCGATCTGGTCGTCCGAAAACACGTCTCCCTTTTTGAGGAAGTCTCGATCGGCATCAAGACTCTCCATAGCTTCACGGAGTGAGCCGCAAACAGTCGGGACATTGGACAATTCTTCTGGTGGCAGGTCGTAGAGATCCTTGTCCATGGCGTCGCCCGGATTAATCTTGTTCTGTATGCCGTCTAGACCCGCCAGCATCATAGCCGAGAACGCAAGGTAGGGGTTAGCCATGGCGTCCGGAAAACGGACTTCTACACGCTTGCCGTTGGGCGAATTGGAGAACGGAATTCGACAACTAGCCGAGCGGTTGCGAGCCGAATAAGCCAGCAGAACCGGCGCCTCAAAACCCGGGATCAGCCGCTTGTAGCTGTTTGTAGTCGGGTTAGTAAAGGCATTGATAGCTTTGGCGTGCATAATGATTCCGCCGATATAGTGTAACGCCGTTTCCGAAAGGTCGGCGTAACTCGAACCAGCGAAAGTTGGCTTTCCATCCTTCCAGATAGACTGATGCGTGTGCATCCCTGATCCGTTATCACCGGCCACTGGCTTAGGCATGAAAGTCGCTGTTTTGCCGTAAGTGTGGGCCGTCATTTGGGTACAATACTTGTAGATCTGTAGATTGTCGGCAGCACGCACGAGGGTCGAAAAGGTCATCCCGAGTTCGTGCTGTGAGGGCGCCACCTCATGGTGGTGCTTATCCATGTTCAGACCCATTTCTTGCATGACAGTGACCATCTCGGCGCGGAGATCATGTGCGCTGTCAACCGGTGGAACCGGGAAATAGCCTCCCTTGATGCCTGGGCGGTGACCCAAGTTGCCCTCGCTAAACATCTTACCCGTTACATATGGGCCCTCTTCCGATTCGAACTCGAAGAAGGTGGAATTCATCTGCACGTCGAAGCGCACATCGTCGAAGACGAAAAATTCCGCCTCGGAACCAAAGTAAGCCGTGTCGCCGATACCAGTAGAGCCCAAATAGGCCTCCGCTTTCTTTGCAACCGAGCGCGGGTCGCGACCGTAGGGCTGACCAGTAGTCGGTTCCATGATGTCGCAAAACATGATCATGGAAGGTTGTGCCGCAAATGGGTCCATTACGGCAGTCGAAGCATCGGGGATTAGCGCCATGTCGGACTCGTTGATAGCCTTCCAGCCAGCAATGGAGGAGCCGTCGAACATAATGCCGTCGACAAAGCTGTCATCTTCGATGAAATCAGAGCACATGGTGAGGTGCTGCCATTTGCCGCGTGGGTCGGTGAAGCGCAGGTCGACGAAGGGAATGTCCTCGTCTTTTAGAGCCTTCAGGACGTCGGCGGGAGGTTTGCAATCTAGAGCCATTTTTGATTTCCCTTCATCGGTAAGTAATAGTGTTGCAACGCTCTGGACATGTAGTCCACGGTTTCTCCGAGGCGTTTTTTATATAGCCTCACTGCCACGTTCCCCTGTGCGAACACGGATCGCGTCTTCAACGGGAACGATGAATATTTTGCCGTCGCCAATACGCCCCGTATGGGCGGCGTTCTGAATGGCTTCGACTGCGCGATCCAGCATTTCATCTTCGACTACAATCTCCAGCTTTACCTTCGGCAAGAAGTCGACAACGTACTCTGCTCCACGGTAAAGTTCAGTATGACCTTTCTGTCGGCCAAATCCCTTGGCCTCTAAAACGGTAATTCCTTGAAGGCCTACCTCATGAAGAGCCTCCTTAACCTCGTCCAGCTTGAATGGTTTGATTATAGCTTCTATTTTCTTCATGGACGCGATCCTCAGGGTCTTGAGTCTTGTGCTGTTTAAGCCATACATAAACGCATCGCTTCACGCGTAAACGCAGGGATCATGCCAAAATCCAGTTCAAAAATTATTGTATTTAAGTCAATTAGTTAGTGAATCACTTGGTGATTTGAGAATATTGCCACGCATCACAATTGCTTAATTTTTTGGCATTTGCCCATATGGCGATCATCAGCCCGCCTAAACGGTGATGCAACCCTCCCCCAGCACACAGCCCTTCTCTGAATTTCCTATCCTCACTAGTCAGAGATTCACCATGTGCCCCGTTGCCAACGATACCGAAGTGTCCGCACTCCTCAATGACAAGCTGGCATAAATTGGTTGCGAGGCGATATATACGTGCCGCTCGTCTGGCCACTACACCGCTTGGCCTTTTGGTGGTGGGCCTAAAGAGACGCTTTAATACGCTCAATAGCGGTTAGAATATTCTCCTCAGAGTTGGCGTACGAAAACCGCAAGTAGCCCTCGCCCTGGACGCCGAAGCTAGTGCCGGCAATCAGCGCCACACCGGCCTGGCTAAGAAGTCGGTCTTGCAGCTCCTGGGCCGAGAATTGGGTTCCCGAAATGTTAGGAAAGGCATAGAAGGCGCCCGAGGGTTCAACACAGGAAAAGCCAGGAATCTCGTTTAGTTCACGCATTATAACCTGTCGGCGCTCGTCAAAGGCGGCAACCATTTCATCCACAGCATCTTGCGGGCCAGTTAGCGCAGCGACGCCAGCAAACTGAGCCGCGGCATTGACGCACGAGTGGCAATTTATTGAAAGCCGCGTAGCTGACGCGATTAGGTCCTTTGGCCAGACCCCATAGCCCATACGCCAGCCGGTCATGGCATAGGTCTTTGACCAACCGTTGAGTACGATCAGCCGATCTCTGAGGCTCTCATATTCAAGCATGCTCACATGTTCTCGGTCGTCGTAAAGCAGTCTGTCGTAGATTTCATCCGACATCACCGTCACGTGTGGATGTTGCTCTAGACCGGCCGCCAATTTGTCCAATTCCTCGCGAGGCACGTAACCTCCCGTGGGGTTGGACGGGCTGTTTATGACAAGAAGGCGCGTGGCCGGCGTAATTAAATCGAGAACCTCGTCCGCAGAGAAAGAAAAATTGTTCGCTTCATGAAGCGCCATGGGCACGGGTTTGGCCCCGGTGAAGTTAATTACGCTCTCATAGATCGGGAAGCCCGGATTGGGGTAGATGATCTCGGTCCCTTGCTCGCCAAACATAACAATGGCGAAGAACATGGTCACCTTGCCACCGGGCACGATCATGATCTGATCGGGATCAATGTTAACGTCGCGCCGTTCCGCGATATCGGCGGCTACAGCCTCGCGGCACTCGATGATGCCGTTCGCCGGCGTATAGCCGTGATGGCCGTCGCGGAGTGCCTTAACCGCAGCATCAACAATGTGGTCAGGTGTTTTGAAGTCCGGCTGACCGATGCCGAGGTTGATAATGTCCTTGCCTTCGGCAGACAACTTATTGGCCCGAGCCAGAACCTCAAACGCCGACTCGGTGCCAAGTCGATCCATGGCGGCGACCATTTTAATCATCGATCTCTCTCCGTCTTTTCGTTCGCTGGTCGGCACTCTATGTTAGCGATCGTATTTGAGCAACGGGGTTGACCCCTTGGAAAAGCTTAAGGGAAGCCTGCATGAAACCTATCAATTCCGTCCTGTCCAGTTACGGCGTCACAGTATTTGAGACTATGTCCCGCCTCGCCATGGATATGGGCGCCATTAACCTTGGGCAGGGTTTTCCCGATGACAACGGGCCGGAGAACCTAAGAGTCAAAGCCGCTGAGGCAGTCATCGAAGGGCCAAACCAATATCCACCTATGCTCGGCATCCCAGAATTGCGCCAGGCGGTAGCGGCACATAACAAGCGCTTTTACGGCCTGGACGTCGATTGGGAAACGGAGACCATGGTTACCTGCGGTGCTACAGAAAGCCTCACCGATTGCATCCTGGCGCTGATCGAGCCTGGCGATGAGGTGGTGCTCATCGAGCCCCTTTATGATAGCTACCTTCCCATGGTGCGTAGGGCCGGAGGGGTCCCTAAGCTGGTCCGCGTGGAGCCACCACATTGGGAACTACCGCGCGCCGCCCTGGCCGACGCCTTTTCCAATAGGACCAAGATGATCTTGCTTAATACACCCCAAAACCCCGCAGCCAAGGTCTATGGCCACGACGAACTCAAGTTTATTGCCGACCTTGTGATAAAACACGATGCCTATGCCGTTTGCGACGAGGTCTATGAACATATCGTCTTCGATGGAGCGCAACACATTCCATTGATGACGTTGCCCGACATGCGCGATCGCTGCGTACGCATCGGCTCGGCAGGTAAGACTTTCTCCATGACAGCCTGGAAAGTTGGCTACGTGACCGCCCCGGCGAACCTCTTAAGCGCCATCGCCAAAGCACATCAGTTCGTCACCTTCACCACGCCAACAAACCTGCAGCGCGCTGTGGCAATGGGCCTGGAACAAGAAGACAGCTATTTCGCCAGTCTCCGCGCCACGCAGGAAGCGAAGCGCGACCGCATCCGCGACGCCTTAGAGGACGCGGGATTTAAAACACTGCATACGGCAGGCACCTATTTTCTATCTGTCGATATCCGATCGGTAGGGTTTGAGGATGGCGACGAAGCATTTTGCGAACATATAATCCGCGAGGCCGGTGTTGCCGCCATACCCTTGAGCGCCTTTTATCAAGAAAACGGCCAACCCGACTTTGTCCGCTTCTGTTTCTGCAAGCAAGACAGCGTTCTAGACGAGGCCGCGGCACGCCTAAAAAACCATTTTTCCTGAGCCAACAGAAGAGGAGTAACCCCATGAACGGCGCCGAAAGCCTAGTCCGCACCTTGAAGCTAGGTGGGATCGATGTCTGTTTCACCAACCCCGGCACATCCGAAATGCATTTTATGGCCGCCCTCGACCGCACAAACGCACTTCGTTGCGTCCTCGGCCTACAGGAAAACGTCGTCACTGGCATGGCCGACGGCTACGCGCGGATGGCCAATAAACCCGCTGCAACCTTGCTGCACCTTGGCCCAGGGTTAGCAAATGGCCTGTCCAACCTGCATAACGCCTCAAAGGCAGGTACAGGGATTGTCAACATCGTTGGAGACCACGCAACCTATCACCTAGAGTACAACGCACCCCTAACCTCCGATATCGAAGGTATCGCCCGGCCCGTATCGGACTGGATCCGAACCTCGCCGGTCGCTGAAGGCATTGCCGAAGATGGGGCGGAAGCTATTCGTCAGGCGAGTATGCATCCGGGCCACATCGCGACACTAATCTTGCCCGGGGATACGGCTTGGAACAAAGGCGCTGAACCGGTTCCCACGGCAAAGCCCAACGCCCCAGCTGCGCCCAGCATGAATAAAATTGAAAAAGCGGTGAAGACGCTCTCCAGCGGCAAGCGCACGGGCATTTTCCTAAAGGGCCCAACACTCCGCGAACCGGGCCTGACCCTAGCCGGCAAAATCGCGGCAAAGACCGGCGCGCGCCTATACGCCCCCACGTCCAACGCCCGCATAGATCGCGGTGCGGGACGGGTCGCCGTGGAACGGGTTCCCTATGTGGTCGAATTGGCGGTAGAGCGTTTATCTGATCTGGAACATATGATTGGCATTGGCGACGCAGAACCAGTGGCCTTCTTCGCCTATCCCAACAAACCAAGCCGCATTCTGCCTGACAACTGCACCGTCCAGCACCTCGCTACAGAAGAGGAAGACGGCACGAGGGCATTGGAGATGTTAGTCGACGCGCTGGACGCTCATAACGAAACTCCGTCCGTTGCCGACCGGCGCGAGCCGGAACTACCGACAGGGGAGCTGACCCAAGACACAATCGCTGCCACCGTTTCCGCACTTTTGCCAGAGAACGCTATCGTCGTGGACGAGAGCATCTCATCAGGTCGTCAGCTCAATTGGCAGACCTCGGGAGCCCTGCCTCATAGTTGGCTCAGCATTTGCGGCGGCGCAATTGGCATCGGGCTGCCCCTTGCCGCTGGGGCTGGCATTGCCAGTCCGGACCGAAAGATCGTCGGCCTGCAGGCGGATGGTTCAGCTATGTACACTGTGCAGGCATTGTGGACCATGGCGCGTGAAAACATCGATGCAACCATCGTAATCTACGCCAACCGGGCTTATCGCATCCTGCAGGGAGAGATGACCGCTATGGGCGTGAAGGAACCAGGCCGAGTCGCCAAGGACATGTTCGGCTTGGATCGCCCAAATTTGGATTGGGTTTCAATCGCTGCAGGCATGGGAGTCGGAGGAGAGAGGGTAAAAGAAACTGAGAGCTTCATCGATGCCTTCCAGCGCGGCCTAGCCTCCGACGGGCCCTATGTGGTGGAAGCGGTGATTTAGCCACTGACCCCTCGGCGCGCTGGGGAGCTCCCCGGCCACACAATTAGGCTTGAGGCCTAGACGAAGATTTCAAGGACACCAATAACAAGAAGTACAAGCGCCAGAGCAATTGCGGCACCATAGACCATGATGTTGCAGACGGCCCTGATGGTGAAAGGTTCATTCAAATTCATGTGATGCTCTTTTCGTATCAATGCATGTGAAAAATTTTGTCAGGCCCTAACTCTATCAAGACACGACACAAGGATCATAACCGCTGATTTTTGCAGACGCTAGAGTCAACCTTAGTGAAGATACATTTGTTTCCCAAGCAGCGAAGAACACGTCGCGCATGTGGCGACGCATGTCTGCGTCAACCTCGGGAGCGAGAACAGTCACCAGAAATCGAACTGCCCTTTCAATCTCGTATGGGTCCATCGGGCAGTTTATCCTCTAAACGCGCATAATCTACTTCGCTCCTAAACCTGAAACCGCTGACTGCGGCTAGCCACAGTTCTTCGCGGTTGGGTTCACATTTCAATTCGTGAAAAACACGAGTCTCACGGTCTCGGTTTGCATTAATTTTTACACCCCCGGAATTGCTATAATTTTTTGTAACTCTGGGGATTCGGTCGTCACTTCGTTACCCGACTAAAAAATTCTCAATCGCGCTTGCAAAATGTCCTGTAACATCACCCTAATACACTCATGGAAGAGAAACCTGATGCCCCCCTGACAAGGGACGGTAAGCGACCGATGCGGGAAGCGGAAACCTGGGTATTCGACCTAGACAACACCCTTTATCCAGCGACATGTCGCCTGTTCGACCAGGTGGATAAAAACATCACCCGATACATCATGCAGTTCCTAGGCCTGGAATGGGACGAAGCCTATGGCCTTCAGAAAGGCTATTTCCGTCAATATGGGACCACCATGAACGGCTTGATGACCTTACACGATGCAAACCCGCATGAATTTATGGAATTCGTACACGACATTGACCTCTCACCCGTCGACCCAAACCCACGCATGGACGCGGCGCTGGCGAAACTGCCGGGTCGCAAGATCATCTTTACCAACGGTTCAATGGCTCATGCTAAAGGCGTCATGGGTGCACTGGGCGTGGGCCACCATTTTGAAGCCATTTTCGATATCGTCGCGTCGGATTTCCGCCCCAAACCAGAACGCGCCGTCTATGATAAGTTTGTCTCAAATCACAATATTGACCCAAATCAGGCTGTAATGGTCGAAGACATGGCGCGCAACCTCGCCCCAGCTCATGAGATGGGCATGACCTGCGTTTGGGTAACGTCGGACAACGATTGGGCCAAGGCCGGCCACGATGGCGATCACGTGCATTACGTCGTCAGTGATGTGACCCAATGGCTGGAGATCGTTTCCGACCCATGATATTATCCAATCTTATGGCCTCGGCACGCCTTTAGCAGGAGGAGGGCACGCCAACCCGTCAGGCCAGTGCATGTATTGTCTAAACCGGGATAGGATTGATGGCATTGAGCAGTCAGTCGATGTCTTGGCGTTTGGTTATGACACGATCCAAACTGCAGCCCCATAGGTTTTCGCTGTGTGCCAGAATGATGTCCACCGAAACCACGATAATGTGAATTTCCGCTCCTGGTCCCGCCAGCTGACAAATGGCGCGGGGAAAGCTGTGCTATCGGCGCTTCTGAAGGGGATCAGCCCGATGATAAAACGGCATTGTTCCGACTCGGACCGGCGGAGATAATGGCGGCGGCCATCGTTGCGGCGAATTTGCAAATTGATGAATTCGCAAGCTGATTTGTCCACTTTGAGCCAGTGAGGAGAAAGCATATGGCAACTTTCACTTTTCAAACCACGCGCTCGGTAGTCGTCGAGCCGGGTAGCTCACGAAAATTGGGCTCATTAATGGCAAGCCTGGGTTGCACCAACGTGCTGCTTGTTACTGACAGCGGGATCATGGACCTGGGTCTAGCGGAACCGGCCATTGGCGGTTTCTCCAATGCCGGCGTAAATCTCTCTGTCTTCGCCGACGTCGTCGCTGATCCGCCGGAAGAGATCATTCTAAGAGCGGTATCGGACGCCAATGCGAAAAATATTGACGGTGTCGTTGGCCTTGGTGGCGGCAGTTCCATGGACGTGGCCAAGTTGCTGGCCTTTTTGCTGGGAAGCGACCAAACGCTATCCGATATCTATGGAATCGACATGTGCCAAGGCGAACGCCTGCCACTAGCCTTGGCACCAACGACGGCGGGCACGGGTTCGGAGGTAACGCCAATCTCCATCGTAACCACAGGCGCAAGTGAAAAGAAGGGCGTTGTATCGCCACAGCTTCTTCCCGATTGGTCTGTGCTAGACGCAGATTTAACCCTCGGCCTGCCCACGCACATCACAGCGGCAACCGGCATCGACGCCATGGTTCACGCTATTGAAGCCTATACCTCGAAGGTTAAAAAAAATCCCATGTCTGATTGTTTGGCAAAGGAGGCTCTTCACTTGCTTGGCGCAAATATCCGCAAAGTCTGTGAGGACAGTAATGCCCGGCAGGCGCGCAGCGACATGCTCCTGGGTTCCATGCTAGCGGGCATGGCCTTCTCAAATGCGCCCGTGGCAGCCGTACACGCGTTAGCTTATCCCCTCGGTGGACACTTCCATGTGCCCCACGGACTTTCGAATTCCTTGGTGCTACCCCACGTTATGCGGTTCAACATTCCGGCAGCAAAGGACGCCTACGCGGAATTGGCATCCATTTTGTTCCCCGATATCGACCGAGGCTCGACGGAGACAGTAGCCTTAAATTTGGCCCACCGACTGGCCCGGCTGGCCGAAGAATTGGGCTTAGAGACCAGGCTTCGCGAAGTGGGTGTATCAGAAAATCAGATCCCCATGCTGGCAGATGACGCCATGAAACAAGCGCGGCTCTTGGTCAACAATCCACGCGAAATGACCTACGAGGCGGCGCTCGAGATCTATCAACAAGCTCACTGAGTAAGACCAGAGATAACCCTTGGAGAAGGAACCCTCGACGTGCAAATAAAATCAGAGTGGGCGAGCTTTGGCGGCCGTCAGACCGTATATGTTCATAACAGCTCCGAACTCGGCGGTCCCGCTGAAGTTGCCATCTTCACCCCGCCCCAGGCGGATGCGGAACCTGTCCCAGTTCTGACGTACCTGTCTGGCCTCACCTGCACCTGGGAGAACGTCACCACGAAAGCTGGCTTTCAGGCTTGGGCAGCTGAAGCGGGCGTAATTGTCGTCTGCCCCGACACCAGTCCGCGTGGCGAAAATGTCCCGGACGCGGCGGATGATTACGACTTCGGAAAGGGTGCTGGGTTCTACCTTAATGCAACCCGCGAACCTTGGGCAAAGAACTATCGTATGTACGCCTACGTGGTCGACGAACTACCTAGCCTAATCGCCAACACGGTCAAAGGTGCTGACATGCATCGTCAGGGTATTTTTGGTCATTCTATGGGCGGGCATGGGGCGCTGACTATCGCCCTGAAAAACCCGGAGACCTATCAGTCCGTTTCCGCCTTCGCCCCAATCGTCGCACCGACCCAAGCGCCCTGGGGCGAAAAGGCGCTTGGCCGCTATCTGGGCGACAATAAAAGCGATTGGATGGAATACGACGCTGTCGCCCTTGTGCAGGCCTTAGGCTGGCACAGCGAAATCCTAATTGATCAGGGTGAAGCGGACGAATTCCTTTTGGAACAGCTCAGACCGGGCCTATTTCAGACGGCCTGCGCCAACGCAGGTGTCGATCTTCAATTACGCATGCAGCCCGGCTACGACCATTCCTACTACTTCATTTCGAGCTTTATGCGCGATCATGTGGCGTGGCATGCAGCCCAGCTGACGAGCTGATTCGCCGCGTCGGCTCGTGACGGTCGATCCCGGTTGCCTAATATCACACACGATGATCTCACTCTCAGAAAATCCTCATACCGTTTTCTACATTGTAATACGTATATGTAATGATATAACGTTTAAGAGGTTTTTAAGGTCATCAGCAGGTCGTCGATTTTAGTTAACGAAACGGTTCCATGCTTGCTAAAAAAGACGAAATTATCTTGCCCCCGTTCGGGGGCGCTGCGCCCGAAAAAGACAGCGTTCAAACATGTAGGTCCGTGGACGGTCTTACCGAGATACAGTCATCGTCTACCGAGCTTGTGATCTGGAAACGCTGGCTACCGCCTCAGTTTCGGGATTGGTTGGACCATATTCCAATCGAAGTGTTGCCCGATCTTCGGCTTCTCATCAAACCTAGCGAGCTACAAATTGCGCTTGAACCACTCCTAGATCAGTGTGGGGTGCAAGCTGGCGATATGCGCGACCTTCTGATCGCCGACCTCGCTAACCTGATACAGGTCTTTGCCGGCATCACGGCTAGCGCCCGCGTCGATCTCCGCCTGGAGCGCGTCAACGATGATGCCTGCTGGAAATTTCATCGCGACAGCGTTGACGCCCGACTGATCACCACTTACCGCGGGCCAACAACGGAGTGGGTAACACCGTCGCATGGAGAACGCGCAATTCTTGAACAAAAGGAATTTTCAGGCCCCCTGGAACGTTTAGGCGCACATGACGTTGCTATCTTCAAGGGCAGCCGCGCTAGCTCGGGGAACGGGATCGTCCATCGTTCGCCGCCAATCGCTGGTACTGGCTGCACACGTCTTCTGTTCTGCGTAAACCAACCAAGCGCAGCCTCACCCAATCCTTGGGTGGCGGGCTCAAGGAACGATTCCCACGCAAGCATCAAGCGTGGCTGGTAAAAGCCTGGAAGATCCGCACGATTGCGATCAGGAACTTCTGGATGCACACTGTCGGCGGTCAATGGAGCGAGCCGTTGCAACCGGCGGGAGGACAGTATCATTCCAGACACTTTCGACTACGTGATCATCGGTGCGGGCTCGGCCGGCTGCGTACTTGCAAACCGGCTGTCTGCGGACACAGGGGTTAACGTCTGCGTTTTGGAGGCTGGGCCTTCAGATTGGAACCCGATGATTCACATACCTGTTGGCTGGATGAAGCTGATGACCAACCCCACCTATAATTGGCTGTATGAGACAGAGCCGTCAAAAAACATCGGTGGTCGGACAATCGGGATTCCCAGAGGCAAAACTCTGGGCGGATCATCCTCCATAAACGGCTGTATATTTAACCGAGGTACACCGGAGGATTTTGACCACTGGGCGCAGCGAGGCAACCAAGGCTGGAGCTATGACGACGTGCTGCCACACTTTAAGAGCCTGGAAAACTTTCAGGGCGATGACCCGGAGGGTCTCAGAGGCCATAATGGTCCGCTCCGTGTAACTCCATCAGACTGGCAACACCCTCTAGTCGACGCCTTTATCGCGGGCGCGGAGACCATGGGTATTCCCCGGAACCCGGACTACAACGGCGTGCGCCAGGAAGGCGCCTCCTATACCCAGCGCACCATCGCCAATGGGCGACGGGAGAGCGCCTCGAAGGCCTTTCTTACCCCCATTCGCAATCGATCCAACCTGGACATTCGCACTCACGCCCATGCAACCGGCCTGATCTTCGATGGAAAGCGCTGCACCGGCGTCCGATATAATAAGGGCGGCCCTCGCGGGACGCCCTTCCAAATCACCGCCTCACGTGAGGTAATCTTGGCCGGTGGCGTAATCAATTCTCCACAACTCCTGCAGCTATCGGGCGTCGGCGATCCAAACCATCTCAGTCAACACGGGATTGAACTCCGTCAGGCACTGCCCGGCGTCGGCAGGAACATGCGCGACCACTTCACGCCCCGTTACACCGCACGGGTTAAAAATTCAGATACTTTCAACGAGCGTGTACACGGAATTCGGCTGATTGCAGAAGCCATGAAATGGGCCCTCAACAAGCCCTCGATCCTCGGCATCCCTGCGACAGCCTGTTATCTCTTCGCCAAGTCAAACCCTTCCGTAGAAGTCAACGACCTTCAGATCACCTTCATGCCGGCGAGCTACAAGGCAGGCGTCCAAAGCACCCTCGACAGCCTACCGGGCATGACTATCGCAGCCTGGCAGCAACGCCCGGACAGCCTTGGTTCAGTTCTTATCCGCTCTAATAATCCCTTCGAAAAACCGGCAATCGATGCCAACTATCTTGGCGAGGAGAGCGACCGTCGCGTTCTGTTAGCTGGTCTAAAGCTAGCCCGCCGGCTATTGCGCACCGAACCTATGGTGCCTTATTTCGCCGGCGAACTGTATCCAGGCGACGCTGTGGTCACGGATGACGAGATTTTAGACACGGCCCGCGAACGGGGAACCACATGCTTCCACATGATGGGAACCTGCCGCATGGGGCCTGATGTAGATCCCACTGCCGTCGTCGACCACAAACTTCGGGTCTATGGCCTGGAGAGGCTGCGGGTTATCGATGCCTCGATCATGCCAACTATGCCGTCCGCCAACACTAATGCTGCATCCCTGATGATTGGCGAAAAAGGCGCCGCAATGATTAGGGCGGGTTAGGCTGGGCTCTCGTTCGCACTGGACAATCTCATGATATAACGCCAGTTATAAGAGAGAGTTTAACCGACATCACCATTTCCGGAGACTCAAACAATGGCCCTTCAAGTTCATCAGTTTCCTTGCCGCACCGACAACTATGGTTTCCTAGCACATGATCCCAGACAGGGCGTCACCGCATGCATCGACACGCCCGATGAGGACCCCATCAACGCCGCTCTAGAGGAAAAAGGCTGGCACCTTACCCATATCTTAAACACACATCATCACGGCGATCACACAGGTGCCAATACATCACTTAAAAAACGCTGGGGCTGCACTATCGTGGGCGCTGCCAATGACGCGGAGCGCATTCCGGGGATCGACGTGGGGATGACTGACGGTGACCAATACCAATTCGGCTCACTGACCGCAGATGTATTTGAGGTGCCGGGCCACACCACGGGTCACATCGCCTTCTATTTTTCTAGCGAGGGCATCGCTTTCGTAGGCGACACCCTCTTCGCACTTGGTTGCGGTCGCCTGTTCGAGGGCACGCCCGAAATGATGTGGAACAGCCTGCAGAAGCTTATGGCGCTCCCCGATGAGACGATCGTCTACTGTGCCCATGAATACACCCAGTCGAACGCTAAATTCGCGCTCTCGGTAGAACCGGAAAACGCGGAGCTGGTCGCACGCAGCCAAAAAATCGACGCCTTGCGCGCTGTTGGCAAACCAACAGTACCTACTACCATTGGTCAAGAGCGAGCCACGAACCCTTTTTTGCGCCCAATGAGCGAGAACCTCCAAAAAACTATCGGCCTCAGCGGCGCCGATCTGGTGTCCGTATTTGCCGAAACTCGATTACGAAAGGATAACTTCTAAACATGGCAAAAGAACAAACTGCCAAATATCCATTATCGTAACGATTGGCCGCCACTTTAAACGCTGCCGGGGCAGTGGCCATTGAGCCGCCAGCAAGGTCGGCGCCAGCACCTTAAGCGAAGCCCCTGCCAAATCTCTCGAAGCGATGCGGGCAGGGGCTAAGAACCACCGCATGAATCCAATTTCGCATGGTCTTATGCCGAACTTCTTAGATGCCGTCTTCAGGGTACGGAGCTCTGCAGACTGTCAGAAGCAGATGCAGTCGGCAGTCCAATTGGCACGCGCTCAAAGCAATCATCCGGCGCTCTACCCATGTTGACAGCGCCTGTCCCCTGCCGCATCTTCGGAAGCTCTTTCCGGCGGCGTTCCGCCAATAAGCGAATGGAATGATCTGATGACTTTAGCAGCTACCATCGACGACGCTTGGGAGAACCGTGACAACATCTCCCCAACGCTCACCGGAGAAGTCCGTGAAGCCATTGAAGAGGCCCTGAACCAGCTTGATTCGGGGCAGACCCGCGTTGCCGAACCGATCGACGGTGATTGGGTCGTTAACCAGTGGCTGAAGAAAGCCGTACTATTATCCTTTCGGTTGAATGACATGTACACCATTGACGGTGGGCCCGGTGGTGCGCCTTGGTGGGACAAGGTGGACTCGAAATTCGCTGGTTGGGGTGAAGCCGAATTCACGAAGGCCGGATTCCGTGCCGTGCCGCATTGCATCGTTAGACATTCCGCCTATATCGCGCCAAGCGTCGTTTTAATGCCAAGTTTTGTCAACCTTGGCGCCTATGTCGACACGGGCACCATGGTCGACACCTGGGCAACAGTGGGATCTTGCGCGCAGATCGGCAAGAACGTGCACCTGTCGGGCGGCGCAGGCATCGGTGGCGTTTTGGAGCCGCTGCAAGCCGGGCCTGTGATCATTGAAGACAACTGTTTTATCGGTGCTCGATCTGAAGTGGTGGAAGGCGTCGTCATCGAAGAGGGCTCCGTCCTGTCTATGGGAGTGTTCATCGGCCAATCGACGAAAATCGTTGAACGCGATACCGGCGCAATCCACTACGGCCGTGTTCCCGCCTATTCCGTCGTCGTCCCGGGCTCCCTTCCTGGACCAGTTGTCAATGGCAAACCCACTCCCGCCCTATACTGCGCCGTCATAATCAAGCGGGTTGACGAGAGCACTCGGGCAAAAACCTCCATCAACGACCTGCTGAGGGACTAAACCCGACGTGAGCCTACCCATTCATGACCCGGTGGCGCTTTCCAAAGCACTGATCCGCCGACCGAGCGTGACGCCCTTGGACGAGGGGGCGTTAAGTGTTCTAGAGGAGCATCTTGCACCGCTTGACTTTTCCTGCCACCGGCTAACTTTCACAGAGAAAGGCACGCCAGACGTGGATAATCTCTATGCCCGTTTCGGCAAAGAGGGCCCCAACCTCTGTTTTGCAGGGCATACGGACGTTGTGCCGCCGGGAGATCTATCGACCTGGACTAGCGATCCGTTTCAGCCAGAAATTCGCAAAGGCCGTCTTTACGGTAGGGGCGCAGCCGATATGAAATGCGCAATCGCAGCCTTTGTGGCGGCGGCATCACGCGTAGTCGCAATGTTCGGTGACAAGATTCCTGGCTCCATTTCGCTTTTGATCACCGGCGACGAAGAGGGACCAGCTATCAACGGCACTGTGAAGATGTTGGATTGGCTGCGCGCAAATAATGAGGTCTTAAACGCCTGCGTAGTAGGAGAGCCAACCAACATTAACGTACTGGGCGACATGATTAAAATTGGGCGTCGCGGGTCCATGAATGTACAAGTCACTGTGCGCGGGACCCAGGGCCACGTAGCCTACCCGACGCTTGCTGATAATCCAGTACCCCGACTGCTTCAGTTTCTTAAGACCGTCGATGACTGCGTCTTTGACAAAGGCACCGAACATTTCCCGCCAACCAACCTGGAAATTACCACTATTGACGTCGGCAATCCGACAACCAATCTGATCCCAGCGACGGCAACCGCTAGGCTAAATATTCGCTTCAACGACCAACATTCGGGCAACAGCCTATCCAAATATATGGAAACGGTTCGGGCTGAGATAGCCGGTAATTCAAATGCCATCGACATGGATATCTCAGTTTCGGGAGAAGCCTTTCTGACACCGCCGGGCGATTTGAGCAACCTGGTGGCTGACGCGGTAACAGCGGTCAGCGGCCAGACGCCAGAGCTTTCGACCACGGGCGGCACGTCAGACGCGCGTTTCATCAAGGACCATTGCCCAGTGGTGGAACTGGGCCTCGTCAACGCCACCGCACACAAAGTCGACGAGAACGCTAGTATCGACGATATCTATGCACTCGCGGATATATATGAGCGGGTGTTAGTAGGCTACTTCGGATTGGCCTGATGCTAACATTAACACACTTGGCAGCCTACATTTCGGTCGGGCTTTCAGGCGCGATTAGGCTGATCAAGCTTGATAGCCAGGGACTCGATTATTTTGGTGATACCAACGCAGATTTTTGGCGATCATTTTTAGCCGCCGCCGTAGTGGCACCGCTGTTTCTTCTCTACTTGGTTATCCGCTACGTGGGATCGAATACAGACGGTTCACTTCCCGTGTATATTTCCGCCCAGATGCTAGCCTACGTTATTGCCTGGTTGGCATTTCCGCTGGTCATGCTTTACCTGGCGCCCGTTCTCCAGAAAGAAGACAAGGTGGTCCGCTACCTGGTGGCCTACAACTGGCTGTCCGTAATCCAAAATGGGGCTTATCTGCCGGTGGTAATGCTCGGAATAACCGGTGCCTTTGCACAAGGGCTATCCAATTTCCTGGCTATGATAACCCTCATGTGGGTCTTAGGCATCACCTTGTTTGTAACCCGCAAGGCTCTCGAGGTGCCGTTCGGAACGGCGGCGGGAATTGTCGTTGTGGATCTGCTGTTGGGTGTACTAGTCGAGGTGTTGACCAGTCGGCCAGGCTGAGGCTTTAGACCTCGGTGGTATTGTCTTTTATCCTAATGAGTCGCAAAAACTCGAACACCGGCCTCAACACCTCGTCTAATTCGAACATTACATAGAAGGCACTTATGCCGACGATCAGCCAGAGCTTCGGCGAAGTGACAAACCCGGCGACGGCCAGCATTAATCCGACCACGCCCCACACGGATTGACCTCGAAATAGTGCCCCAATGGAAAATATCAGTCCCAGCGGCATAAACACGAACCCAATTGTGAATATTCCTAAAAGACCACAGCCTACCGCAAGATAGCCCATGATCGGGCTGGCCGGCGCAACGTCCTGCTTTTGGGCCGCGCCCAAGGCTGCGACGCTGAACCAAGCCCGAGCACCGCTACCATTTAGGCTGAGAGGTATTTTGCTCATTATGGCTCCTTAAAGACACATGATCACATTAGGGCAATGGGCCCAAGCCTTCTAGGCCTCTGTCGTTTCGGAATAACGTACCCCCGTCAGGTAAAGGCCATCGGCCGGCGCCGTCGGCCCCCCGGCGCGTCGGTCCTTGGCAGCCAGAGCATCTCTCAGTTGTGCACACGTCCATTTCCCATCTCCTATCCAAGCAAGCGAGCCAACAATGTTGCGGACTTGGTGGTGCAAAAACGATCGGGCCCTTGCAGAAACATGGATCTCTTTGCCCGTCGCCTCAACCTTCAACTCATCTATGGTCTTCACGGGTGACTTCGCCTGGCACTCGCTGGCTCGGAAACTGGTAAAATCGTGGGTACCCACAAGCACCGCCGCGGCGTCCGCCATGGCGGCTGAATCCAATCTCGCCGGCACCCACCACGCCAAGCCCACATCCATCGTCAGGGGGGCACGCCGGTTCACAATTCGGTAGCGATAGGAACGTTCGAGGGCGGAGAACCGTGCATGGAAGGTAGACGGTTTGACTACCACGTCCAGCACGCTGGCGGGAATTTTTTTTAAGTGCGCGTTCAAAGCGTCACGAATTGTGTCGGCATCCCATTCTTTTTCTAGATCCAAGTGCGCCACCTGCGCGAGGGCGTGAACACCGGAATCAGTGCGGCCCGCACCCTGAACTGTCACCACCTCGCCGCAGAACGCCCTCACTGCATCTTCGATGGCCTGTTGAACACCCAAACCGTTATCCTGACGCTGCCAGCCGACAAACCCGCGGCCGTCATATTCAAGGGTCAATCTGTAACGCGGCATCCGATCACTCCATTCGGATAGGAAATAGTTCGTGCCATGACTTGTTGACCCTATTGTTAAACATGCGCGAGATGTATTGGGAGGTTTTGATTTTAATTTAATGCATTACGATCATCATTTGAGAAGGCGACGATTCCAAGATCTTACACCATACTCGAGCTCTCTATATGCTCTGCCGCGATCATGCCGTTGGCCCAACCATCGAAATTTACAAACGCGAATTACTAGAGATACTGCCTTAAAACGACGTAATTATGCCGCTCATGGAAGCAGGCTTTGCAGATTGCGGGCTAAGCTCATCACAATCAGGGTTGACGCTAATATACTGGAGGCCAACTAACTGAATTTTGTACCGACGTTGATAGGGGAGCCTCGCAGATAGTCGGAAGTGGTCATCGGGCCTTTGCCGGAGCGCTGCAGACGATCAATGCTGATCGCGCCATCGCCGCAGGCAACAGTCAGCGGCGGCGCCACAACTGTCCCGGCGGGGCCTTCGTGTTCTGTAACATGCGCATCCAAAACCTTGAAGCGTCTCGCTTCATGTTCAAACCATACTCCTGGCCAAGGGTTTAGTCCGCGAACATGGCGTTCAATCTGGGCCGCAGAGATAGACCAATCGATACGCCCTTCAGCTTTCCCCAACTTGGGAGCATAGGTAATATCAGCATCTGATTGTGGTATCCCGCTCAGCGTGCCCGCAGCAATTCCATCGAGGGCGGAAACCATCAGGGCACCCCCCATATGCGCAAGGGCATTGTGAAGATCCTTGGCGGTTGTTTGGGTCGTGATGGCGACCTTGGCATTGGCGAACACAGGCCCCGTATCTAAACTTTCATCCATTCGCATTACCGTGACCCCGGTCATCTCATCGCCAGCCAGAATCGCCCGCTGAATGGGGGCAGCGCCGCGCCAACGAGGCAACAAAGAAGCGTGAACGTTTAAACAGCCGAGCCGCGGCGCAGCAATTACGTCGGCTGGCAAAATGAGACCATACGCTACGACCACCGCCGCATCCAGATCAAGCGCAGCGAAGTCTTGGCGATCAGACTCAGCCTTAAAGTTGACGGGCGTACGAACATGCAGCCCCCGCGCTGAGGCGTCCGCATGGACGGGGCAGGGTCGCTCCTTCTGACCTCGGCCGGCCGGTCGCGGCGGCTGCGCGTATACACAGACTATGTCGTGACCTGCCTCCAAAAGAGCCGCTAGTGTGGGCATGGCAAAATCAGGGCTACCCATAAAGGCGAGACGCAAGCGTGTGATGGCGGTTGTCAAGGCGTCGCTCCTAGGTCTCTGCCACCTGTTTTTTCACCTTTTTCAGCTTTCGCAAGATCATGTTGCGCTTCAGCGCCGATATGTGGTCGACAAACAAGATGCCTTCAAGGTGGTCCATTTCATGTTGGATGCAGGTCGCCAGAATGCCGTCGGCATCTATCTCTACAATTTTATTGTTCTCATTCAAATAACGGAGCGTTATGCTGTCCGGACGGACCACATCAGCATAGTGCTCCGGAAGAGACAGGCATCCTTCCTCGTGGGTATTGTCGTTGGGAGAAACAGCGATTATTTCTGGATTGGCCATCTTGATGGGGGCAGGATTTTCAGCTTGACGGGCGCAATCGACAACGATGACGCTGCGCATATCGCCAACCTGAGGAGCAGCGAGCCCAATGCCGTTCGCCGCGTACATGGTTTCTAACATGTTGTCCATTAGCGTTTTCACAGCGGCGTCGACATGATCGACGGGCTTGGTCTTGATCTTTAGACGCGCATCAGGCGCTATAATGATCGGCATCAGGGCCATGCGGGAAGGGCCTCAGCAGTTGTGATCTCGTACCCCCGGACATAAGCGTTGGGACGCTGGAGGTCAAGATNAGCAAGCCTTATCGCNGGACAGCTGCCACCTGTAGGCNGAATAGAAACAGGGTTCGNGGAAGTNCGNGATGCANAGCGNACTNGGTATANTTGTGATATTGGCTGTCGCCTCCGCGGCNGGGCGCTCGGGAGGCGGTCTAGTCGATCGGGCATTGTGGCAACGCACCGTAACCGCTTTAGTGTTGATGTTTATAATTGCCACGGTGTTGTTGAAGGTNCCAGCGGCGCGAGAATTTTTTCTGGGCCTCAATGACGTGGTCCTGGCCCTGCAGGCAGCGACCAAGAAGGGCACCAGCTTGGTTTTTGGTTACATCGGAGGCGCGCCACCACCCTTCAAGGAACCCTCCCCCGGTGCGGCGTTCATTCTAGCTACTCAGGCCCTGCCTCTGATCTTGGTGGTTAGCGCGTTGTCCGCGCTGCTTTACTACTGGCGAATCCTGCCCATCCTAGTCCGCGGTTTCGCCTGGGTTCTTAACCGGGCGCTCGGATTGGACGGTCCAGCTGGCATTGGCACGGCAGCAAATATTTTTGTCGGCATGGTTGAGGCGCCGCTGCTAATCAAGCCCTACCTGAACCACATGAGTCGCCCAGACCTATTTGTAATCATGGTCGCCGGCATGGCGACCATAGCCGGAACCATGATGGTCATCTACGCTGCCATACTAGGCCAGGCCGTCCCGGAAAGCTTGGGCCATATTTTAACAGCAAGCCTGATTAATGCCCCAGCCGCGGTCCTAATTGCCCGACTTATGGTGCGACCAGAACCAAACGCTGCCATCCTTGGCGAGCATATTAGTTTGCCGCAGACGGCCACTGGTCCCGTGGATGCAATTACCCAAGGTACAATCGAAGGGGTGAAGCTTCTGATTAATGTCATCGCCATGCTGATCGTGATGGTTGCGTTGGTAAGCTTGGTGAACGCCGTGTTGAGCCTGCTGCCAGATATAGGCGGAGCGCCGTTCACGCTGGAGCGCACCCTTGGCTGGGCCCTGTCACCGCTAGCCTGGCTTATTGGTATTCCCTGGGATCAGGCGGTGACGGCCGGTGGGCTTTTGGGCACCAAAATCATGCTGAATGAGTTCATTGCTTACGCCAAAATGGCGGACCTATCTGCCAGCACCTTAGAGCCGCGCTCAAAACTGATTCTAACTTATGCGCTTTGTGGTTTTGCTAACTTCGGTTCGTTGGGAATCATGATCGGAGGCATGGGCACCATGGCGCCCAATCGGCGGAGCGAAATCGTTAGTCTAGGCCTAAAGTCCATCATCGCCGGGGTCTTAGCGACAGCGCTGACAGCGTCGGTGGTGGCTCTTTTAGTATAAGTTGTCTGTCAGTGAGGCCATTAAAAAGACAGCGCACAAGCTTGTCCCAAGGGCAGGGCCCGCGCTAGGCTGAGTAACAGTGGGAGGAGCCATCAGCATGCAGACTAGCCCTGAAGCCCAAGCGGACTACATCATCATCGGCGCCGGCTCAGCCGGCGCCGCGTTGGCGAATCGGCTGAGTGAAGATACGCGCTCCCGCGTGCTCCTACTCGAGGCCGGGAAAGCCAGTCACCCCTACACGCCATTGCCAATCAGCTTCGGTCTTTTAATTGACCGGCCCGGCCCAAACTGGCGGTTTCTCTCGGAACCCGAGGAGACCACCGCAAACCGCACGATCCCTGTTCCGCGCGGCAAGCTTCTGGGTGGCTCGTCGGCCATCAACGGCCAGGTCTGGGTGCGCGGCCAACATCTCGATTACGAGACTTGGGGCCAACTGGGAAATCGAGGCTGGAGTTGGTCCGACGTCGGCCCAATTTTCAAGCGGATGGAAAACTACGAAAAAGGCGGGGACGAGTTGCGCGGCGGGGACGGCCCGCAGAGCGTGAGCGAGATCGACGATCAGAACCCGCTCTATGATGCTATCATGGATGCCGCCGAAGCGGCCGGTCACCCCCGTAATCCAGATTACAACGGAACCGATCAGGAGGGCATTGTCCGCACCCAAGCCTCAATCCGGAACGGCCGACGCATGAGTACTGCTGAATGTTATTTGAAGACCGCCCGGCATCGGCAAAACCTGACGATCGTAACCGAGGCTCACGTCAGCCGCCTTATCTTGGAGGGCAAGCGCTGCGTGGGCGTCACCTATGAGCGTGGCGGTCAAGTTCACGAAGCGCGCGCGTGCCGAGAGGTTATCTTATCGGCGGGTGCCATTGGATCGCCACAGATCCTGGAACTTTCGGGTATCGGCCGGCCAGAGCTGTTGAGGGCGTGCGGGATCGAGTTATTGCACGAGATGGATGCGGTTGGGGAGAACCTACGCGACCACATCATCGCCCGAATGCAATGGAAGTTGAGCCAAGCCAATCTTTCATATAACCACCGCGCTTCAGGCCTTGGACTAGTCAGCGAGGTCACCCGTTATTTTTTAACGCGGCGCGGTTTCCTTAGCCTGCCTGCGGCCCCAATTATGGGGTTCTTGAAATCCCGTCCAGAACTCGCGAGCCCCGACATTCAGTTATTCGCTATCCCGTATGCCATAAAGGATGTGAAGCGTCGCAAACCCCAACCGTTTCCAGCCATGGGTTTTTCAGTTTGTCAGCTTCGGCCAGAAAGCCTCGGCTCTATTCATGTACGATCCGCCAACCCCTACTCTCAACCGGCTATCCGTTTTAACTTCATGAGTGAGAGAATTGATCAGGAGACGATGATCACCAGCGTGAAGATGGCCCGCGAGATCGCCAATCAGTCGCCCCTGGATGAGATCCGCGGCATCGAGTTCGTGCCGGGAGCCGACGTCAGCACTGATGACGAGATTGAACACTGGATCCGGTCGAACGCAGAAACCGCCTACCACCCGATTGGTACCTGCCGAATGGGGCCGAATGGGGTGGTCGACGACCATTTAAGAGTATATGGCTTGAAAGGCCTTCGTATTGCAGATGCATCCATTTTTCCCACGATGCCATCGGGCAACACCAATGCCCCCAGCATCATGGTCGGCGAAAAATGCGCGGATCTGATTAAGGCCGAGACTGTCGCCACATGATTGAGGAACGCCCCTTGGCCGACGACACGCCGTCCGTTCTGTTCACCGAGGCCGAGAGTCTTCAGCCCGCCTTCGTTAACCTGGTTTTGAACGCCGCCATTCCTTCCGGGACAGTCCGCGACTTCATTAGCGAGAGCATCGCCAAGTCGGGACATACGTTCGCGTCTCTAGATCAATTGTTGGGCATGCTGCGCGGATTCTTCGCCAAAAACTTAGACAGCGCGTTCAAGAACGCACCACTTGGCCATTTGAATGCCGACCTTCTGGAACAGGGGGCACATTTTGCACGCTACGAACGGCAGTTCCTGACCGAGACAAACCGCTACAAGACCGAAGTAAAACCGAACCCCGATGCAGTGTTCTGGCCGAACCCAGCGCATCCAACGTTAGCACGGCCACTCATTGGGGCCGTCCCTCATGCCGGTAACATTCCCTTGGTGGACAAATCAACGCCCATCGGCTCAGCTGGAAGCTGTTTCGCCAGTGAGATCGCCTACTACCTGCAAGTAGGAGGATATAACTACGTGGTGACGGAATCCGACCCTCGGGACGGAGAGTTGCCGGAATCCTCGGCCCGTTGGGGCATCATCTTCAACACACCCTCAATTCAACAACTGGCGGAGAAGGCTTTCGGCTTGCGTGACCTGCCGCGTCTGATCGAACAGCGGGTCGATGGTGACTATTTTCAAGACCCCTACCGTGAGAACATCGGCTTCGACAGTATCGATGAACTAGAAGCGAACCGGGCAGCACACATCACCGCCTGCCGTCGCGCCTTCGAGAGGGTCGAGGTGTTCATCCTGACCCTCGGTCTCAATGAGTGCTGGGAGTTCATCCCCGACGGCAGCGTCATCTCGCGCGGGCCCAAAACGTCGCACCACTTCGCCCTTTTCCGCCACCGGGTGCTCAGCGTTGACGAGAACCTCGCCTGCCTGCAACGGTTCCTGGACGTGGTCCGTGCACACAATCCAGCTCTTAAACTAATCGTGACTGTGTCGCCAGTGCCCCTAGTGGCAACAGGATTAGCCGACGACACCCACGTGATCGCCGCGAACGGCCATTCCAAGGCCGTTCTGCGGACCGCGGCCGAGGAGCTTCGTCGCCGCAACGACGGCGTCTATTACTTCCCGAGTTACGAAATGGTGAGTTNCTGCTTNAACGACCCNTGGGAGGACGACACCCGCCATGTGAAACGCGCCGCCGTGGNCCAGATCATGACNGCCTTCGAGGCGGCCTTCGCGAAACCCGTTTGATAATCNTCAGGNNGGCAACATGCCGCCGAACATGGCCCAGGNGGGCATGTCGACGGGGCCGGGGCTTCTGGCAAAATAAGCCATCAGCGGGTCGAAGGGATCGGTCATCAACGTGTTGCGGGTGCCCCCGTCTGCACTGAACAGGTGATCCGTCCCAAATTCCTCAAGCGTCGCGCGCCACGGCACCAAGCTGGGCACAATGTTGAGCACCAAGACATCCCGGTGACCATGTTTCGGCGCGACACCACGATGCAGGATCCGGGGCGCAGCAAAGATCACCGCGTCACCAGCATCCACTATGGGCCGCTCCGGCTCGGGCGAACGCTCGCCCTTTGGAAAGACGCCGTCCAATGACAAAACCCGATCCTCAAAGGCACCAAACGCATAACCGTTTGCAGCCAGACGCGCCGTTTCGGCGAAGTCCAGAAACTGGGTGCCGCCGTCATCTGGGCCAGACGGCGTGAAATAAATCATGACATGGATCTGCGCCATTGGCTCAACGTCCCGATGCCAGCGGAAGGAATAATGTCTCTCACCGTCCACCTCGGTCCGGTATAGCTGGCAATGCACGACACGGAAATGACTCGCGTAATAGGCCTCGAGCAATGCCGACAATCCCCTGTCCAGGGTTGACTCCATGGCCGCCAAAAGACGTGCCTCCAGCGCTCCCGAAACCGGCACCACTGTTAGGGCCCGGTCCTTCTCGCCAATCTGGTCGCTCACCATACAGCTCAGGGCCGCCGCTTCCGATCTATTGACAGCGTCGCTCAAGACATCAAACCCACGGACAGTCAGCCGGCTACCCGACGGGCGCGGCGGGCCATGCTGGGAGGCAAAAATCTGCTGACAAATTTGATGGTAGAGCGCATGGCATTCGATCAGCGGTTTTTCCAGGCAGGTTTGCCTAGTATCAGAATCGACATAGAGGTGTCGGCCCCTTTGGGAGATCTCACATTGCATGGGACATGATAGGCCTATCTTGCCGGCATTGGCGAGACCAATGACATTGCCACGCAGCCAAGGGTGCCGCATAACTAATCTATTTCCAACTCACTGAGGCAAGCCTGCCGTTCCCGGGATGCGCTCTCAAATAACGAGGCTGCGGGGCCCGATTATCGACCGGATTTCAAAGTCAGGCCCGTCTCAGCATCTTCACCGCCGCGACGATAACGGACTATAACCGTATCCCCAGGCCGGCGCATGAAGATAGCGGCGCGAACATCGGACGGTAGAACGATCGGACGGTCATCGATGCGGGTCACAATGTCGCCCACCTCAAGATCCGACGATTCGGCAGCACTACCGGGGATAATTCGGGCAACGCGGGCGCCGCTCCACTTTCGTCGGCCTTCTGGCGACAATGGCGCCACCAGAAGTCCCGACCATCCGATCTTAATTCTACCATGATCCTTGATATCACCTACGACCCTTTGTACGAGCCCCATGGCGGCGGCAAAGTTGACACCTATATTAGCATCGCTTTGCTTAGTGAAAATTGCCGAGACAATGCCCACCAGCCGGCCCTCGACATCCACCAACGCTCCGCCCGAACCGCCCGGGTTTACGGCCGCGTCGGTCTGGACAAAATCCTCGACGGGGTTGAACCCAGCGTTCGTCCGCCGTCGTGCGGAAACCACCCCGCAAGTGACGCTCAGGCCCAGGCCAAACTGATTGCCGATGGCGCAAACACGTCCGCCAGGCTTTGGCGCTGGCGCCATTTGCGGGACAGGAAAATCCATCGGAGCCTTTAATAGGGCCAAATCTGTACGAGGGTCGCGGCCAACAATCTCAACCGCGACAAGACGACCGTCGGCCAATCGGATATCCACGTTCACCGCTCGACCCAAAACGTGCGCGTTGGTAACCAGATAGCCACCCCCAAACACCGCCACCGCCGTTCCCTCTGGCGCGTCTCGTGCTCCGGTGCCGCCGCGTGGCGACTGCCCGAGCCTCTCGGGTATGACGGCAACGACGGAATTCATGATCTTTGAATCAAACGATAGGCCAGCGATCGGCCACGTCGCAGCCAGCAACAATGCAGCCACGAATAATCGTATGGAAGCCATACGCAAATAACGCCGTCGGAGGCCTTGGCTACGGATCATGACGACAAGTATAAGGCGGCAACTTCCAACACGCGAGACCCAAACAAGCCTATCGGGAATTCCGCACAAGCGGCGAGGCTCTCGAAAAGTTGAAAATCAGAACCGTCGCAAGAACTTAGTGAGTACGGCGCTTGACTTGCCCTGATCCGAGGCTCAACTCACCCGGCGGCTAAACCTCCATAACCATTCCGTCGCGACCTGGGTCAGCGCCTCCATCCCATCGGCCATCTTTGATCCGAATGCCGTGCACACCGGCGAAATGGTAGCTGAGATATGTCCGGCGAACTTGATAGCCCCGGTTCTTCAGTTCCGCCTCCACAAAACGTGGAATACGGTTGGAAATGTCGATGATGTCCGACGTCGTACAGAATCGTGACGCCGATATAGACTGCTGTGCATCCATACTAAAATCGATAATATTAAGGATCGCCTGTAAAACCCCCATAGTAATGAAGGTGCCGCCCGGCGCACCAACAACGAAATAGGGGTTTTGCCCGTCGAAAACGATGCTTGGTGTCATTGCTGTGAAACGAGATTTTCCAGGCGCTAAAGAATCTGGGTTGCCTGGACGTGGATCGAAAACAGCCATGCAGCCGTTGTACATGAACCCAAGGCCTTCGGTGACCACTCCCGACGGCATGCCCAGTGAATGGGTCATGGATACACAGTTGCCGAACTCATCCACTGTGGAGACCTGGGTGGTATCCTTTGATTCCGCACCACCAGCAGCGCCTAGGCGCGGCACGTGGGTCTTTTTGCCAGACTTGATTCGCTCGGCCAACCCAGCGGCGTAACCTTTGTCGCACAAGCGCTGCAGGGGCACGTCGACAAACCGCGGGTCCCCAACGTGGCTGTCCTTGTCCACAGTGGCGATCTTCATGGCTTCGGACACGACGGCGATGTAATCGGCAGAGTTGTGGCCCAAGGCGACCAAGTCGAAATTCTCAAGTATGTTAAGCATTTCTAACACCATTACTCCGCCGGCGGGCGGTGGTGGCACAGCTATGCGATAACCCCGATATTCCCCCCAAAGAGGTTCGTGGACCTCAGGCGTGGCGGCCTTAAGATCATCATGAGAGATCAAGCCGCCATTAGCCTGCATATCAAGAACGATCTCATCAGCGATGGCACCAGTATAGAAATCATCGACACCGTTCTTCGCGATACGGCGCAGCGTGCTCGCCATATTGCTATTGCGCAGAGTTTCGCCAGGTTGGCGTAAGGTGCCGTCCGCCTTGAAGTAGATCTTACGGCTTTCCTCTGAGCACTTGAACTTCTCGATCTGGGGGATTCGGCCGGTACCCTCTTTTACCTCCCAGAAGTAGCTCACGTGTGGGCGCACCATAAATCCGTTTTCTGCATAGTCGATCGCTGGCTCTAAAAGCGTCGCAAGTTCCATGGTTCCATAGCACTTCAGCGCCTCATCATAGGCGCGAAGGCTCATTGGCGATGTAATCGAGCCATAACCCATCTCATTCACCCGGCCTTTAAGTATAAAGCCGAACCCATCCTCGGCCTCATGCTCTATAAGGTCGACCCACATATCCGGGGTTACGGCTAGCGGCGCGCGCCCGTGAAAGTCGAGTAAAAGATGCTTACTGCGCTCCGCCAGATAGAGGTGCATAGAACCAAACCCAGCGATGCCGCACATCTGCGGATCGACAGCCGTTTGCACCAACGCACACGCAATTGCTGAATCTACGGCGTTTCCACCTTTCTTCAGGGCCCAGGCGCCTGCCTCCACAGCCTCCGGCTGCGGGGCCGATACCATCCCGTGGGTCATCTTGGTTTTCTCCTATGAACGGACAAGATAATCAGTCGCGGAAACTGGGATCGATGCAGTCCAACATCCTGAGCTCAGCGGCCCATGCGGTCTCGTTTAAACCACCGATGTTGTCGAACTGGCATGCGGCGTGCTCGCAGATCTCCGGAGACGGTATCGTCAGCACACCGCCACCCGCTTGAGCCATTAACTGAATCTCGCAGGCCTCATGCAGACGCCGCATGGTGCCGAAGGCCTGAGCCATGTTGTCACCAACTAACAAAAGGCCGTGGTTGCGCATGATCATCGCCTTGTGCGAACCTAGGTTTTTCGCCATGCGATCGCGTTCTTCAAAGTTATCGGCAATGCCCTCGTAATCGTGGTAACCGAGTCTGTTATAAAACTCCATAGACTTTTGATTAATCATAAGAAGCCCTGCTTCCTGCGCCCCAACGGCGCAACCGGCTCGCGTATGAGTGTGCATGACGCAGTGAGCGTCATCACGACCCAGGTGTATGGCGGAATGGACGATGAAACCAGCTTGCAGGATTGGATAGGCACTATCCATCACCTTGTTGCCTTCGCAGTCGATTTTCACCAAGCTGGAAGCGGACACTTCGTTGAATTTTAACCCAAAGGGATTGATCAAGAAATGCTCCGTATCAGGGACACGGGCGGTGTTGTGAGTAAATACCAAGTCATCCCAACCGTAATGCGCCAACAAGCGGTAACACGCGGCCAAATCAACCCGCTGCTGCCACTCCGAGTCGCTTACCATATCTTGGACACTGATTGTTGTTGCCGCCTCGGCCATAGTAAATTCCTCTCATTGAAGAACTGTAATCTTGCCCAATGGCGACATAACGCACAAGGTTCGGTCATTCCATTTCTGATAAATTTCGATTATGGCTAAACTGGATTCGGTAGACCGTCTGTATCGCAACGCCGTAGCCTTACATAAAGCCGGCGATCTGAACGCCGCCGCTAAGGACTATAGCTCTGCCTTGGAGCTTAACCCCAACCATTTGCCTTCGCTCAACAATTTGGCCGCCACGAGAGCCGCGTTGGGGGACTCAGCGAGCGCGGCTACGCTCTATCGGAGCGCCATTGCCCTCCATCCGGATGCTGCGGAACCACATGGTAATCTTGGCAATCTATTGCGCGACATCGGTGATCTCGAGGGCGCCGCCGAACACTATGCCGCTTGCCTAGAATATGCGCCAGGTTCAGCCGAAATCCGCTACGCCCTCGGCGTCGTGCTTCGGGCCCTCGGCCACAACGATACCGCGGCGACGCATCTTTGGCGTGCCGCCAAGGAACTTTTGCGAGACCCCAACCCATGGATCGCGCTGGCCGTTTTGGCTCTCGAACGGAACCAAACGGAGGAAGCTTCATCGCACATTGCGAAGGCATTGGACGTAGCCTCAGATAACGCTGATGCGCTCAACGTTTTGGGACTCATTTCCCGCGCTAGAGCAGACTTCATCGGCGCGCGTAAGGCGTTTGACCAAGCGCTGGCAGCAGATCCAAACCATGCTGAGGGCAATTATAACCGAGGCACACTTCGCCTGCTCCTAGGCGATTGGCTGGGCGGCTGGGCGGACTTTGAGTGGCGCTGGAAGAACCGCCCCCCACTAACAGGTGAGCCGACGCATCTTCCCCAGTGGCGCGGTGAACCTCTCCGCGGACAAACCGTGCTGCTGCTAGGAGAGCAAGGCTATGGCGACACGATACAATTCATACGTTTCGCACCCAGGTTGGAAGCCATGGGTGCGCGCGTGATCGTACATTGCCGTTCAGCCCTACACCGCCTGATTGCCGAAGCACCAGGGGTCGATGGGGTTGGTAATTTGGGAGATGCTGTCGATGCTCAGGTCTGGTCGCCGCTGATGAGTCTACCCTTCATCCTGGGGACACGCGAGCACGATATTCCTGCCAACGAAGGCTATTTCCGCCTACCCAGGCCATCGACACAAGAGCATGGCGTTCGCCGGATCGGCCTAGTTTGGGCGGGCAGCCCAACGCACGGCAACGATGCCATCCGATCCATTCGCCTGGAAGATCTAGCTCCAATCTTGAGTTGCAACGGTTACGCCTTTTGCAGCCTACAGATGGGTGAACGCCGCAACGACCTGAGCCAATATTCCGGCAAAAGCCAAATCGTCGACATAATGTCGAACGTGACCGATTTTCGTGACACAGCCGAACGCTTGGCCGACCTTGACGCGCTTATCAGCGTCGATACTGCGGTCGCTCATTTGGCCGGCGCCATGGGCATGCCCACGTTTGTCCTGCTCCCGCACGTGCCTGACTGGCGGTGGATGCTATCGCGCCCGGACACGCCCTGGTACCAGTCTATGAGGCTATTCCGTCAGAGCACCCCGGGAAATTGGCTTAGGCCCGTTTTGGCAATGCGAGAGGTACTGTCAAACCTCAGCAGGCCCTAAGAAGACGGAGATAGGTTCCGCAATTCGGTCATCCATTGGCGGATGACAGCAAATCGCCAATCCGCATCTTTTCGTCGTTCCGCTCTATGTCGCCGATCAACGGAAAGATGAAACGGAGGCGACTGTCGCCGTGGCGTTCCGGACCTCCGGTCTTTATCGTACGGCCTTTTGACTGGGAAATCCCCGTCGCGACTGGCTAAGTTCTTGAACATGTCGCCAACTCCTGTTTAAAGATCAACAAAGTTCGTATTTTTATGATATTGGCCAACAAGACGTTTCGTCAGTGACAAACGTCACACTATAATGCTTCCAAGAACCTAAAGTTATCAGGTAGGAACCGGATACGCCGCATGTCAGAATTCTTCGCCCCCGGAATTGACCCTAAGTTGCTGCCGGATACGGCCTCTTATGATTTTGATTTGAAAACTGCCCTAAACAGCGTCGTCGCATTGCAATCTCAGGTTCCAGAAAGCGCCTATACGGCGGGGGTCCTTGGTACGGAACGATCCGGCCATGGCGTGACAATCAGCGAAGATGGGCTGATTCTGACCATCGGTTACTTAGTTGTTGAGTCGGAAACCATCTGGTTGGTCGACCATACGGGTGCGGCCATTCCAGGCCATGTGGCCGGATACGACCACGAGACGGGTTTCGGCCTCGTGCAAGCCCTTGGCCAATTGAGTGCACCGGCCTTACCCATCGGTTCCGCATCCCAGATCTCGGTCGGGGACCCGGTTGTTTTTGCCGGTCATGGCGGGCGAGCGGGCGCCATTGCCACTCGCATAGAGGACAAGCGCGAATTCGCGGGTTACTGGGAATATTTGTTGGATGAGGCTCTATTTACCTCGCCCGCACATCCGTTCTGGGGCGGCGGAGCACTGATCGGCCCAGACGGCAGCTTGTGCGGTATCGGATCTCTATACGTTCAAGAAAATCGCGCCAGCGGCCAAACCTATGACGGCAACATGATTGTGCCCATCGATCTTTTGGGCCCCATCCTCAATGACCTTCGCCAGTTCGGCAGTCCGCAGCGGGCAGCACGTCCGTGGATCGGGG
>PARE01000061.1 GCA_002709525.1 Magnetovibrio sp.
AAAGGATTCCTGGAGAGACATAGTTTGGCTCGGTTCGAGTTCCCGATCCTTGTGGTTTTCGCGACCCTCGGCATGCTGATGATGATCTCGGCCAATGATATGATCGCGCTCTATCTTGGTCTCGAAATGCAAAGCCTCTCGCTATACATAATCGCCGCTTTCCAGCGCGACGACACCCGCTCCACGGAGGCTGGCCTCAAATATTTTGTTCTAGGTGCGGTGGCGTCCGGAATGCTGCTTTACGGCATGTCTTTGATTTACGGTTTCGCCGGTACCACCAGCTTTGAAGACATGGCCAAGATGTTTGCTAACACGGGGCCCGAAGGACCGGGAACCGGCATGATCTTCGGGATCGTATTTATCCTTGCGGGCCTAGCCTTCAAGGTGTCCGCTGTGCCTTTCCACATGTGGACACCAGACGTCTACGAAGGTGCACCAACGCCGGTCACGGCCTTCTTCGCGATTGCCCCGAAAATTGCGGGGATGGCACTGTTAATGCGGGTCATGGTTGGGCCTTTTGGCGATCTGATGGCGCAATGGCAGCAAATCGTTATTTTCATTTCCATCGCCTCAATGATCCTTGGTTCATTCGCCGCAATAAACCAACGCAACATCAAACGCCTTATGGCGTACAGCTCTATTGGTCACGTCGGCTATGCGCTGATCGGCCTGTCGGTCGGTTCGGAGGCCGGAATCCGCGCGGTGCTGATCTACCTGGCCATCTATTTGTTCATGAATATTGGTACTTTTGCCTGCATCCTCTGCATGCGGCGCGGCGGACGAATAGTAGAGGGTATCGATGATCTGGCGGGCCTCGGCAAGACGCACCCGATGATCGCTTTGGCATTGGCGACTTTCATGTTCTCTATGGCCGGAATTCCGCCGCTGGCTGGTTTCTTCGGCAAGCTTTACATCTTCCAGGCCGCAATCGCAGTGGAGTTCTATACCTTGGCGATCATTGGCGTGCTAACCAGCGTGGTTGGCGCTTTCTATTACCTCCGGATCATCCAGATCATGTACTTCGACAACACCGAAGACCCGCTTGATCAGTCCGTAGACCGCGAAATTGGGACGCTGCTGACGTTCACTGGAATTCTGATCGTGGCATTCATTGCCTACCCGGAACCGTTGGTGTCCAACGCCGCGGCAGCGGCGGCATCCCTGTTCGCGGGTTGAGTGCTCTGGGATTATGTCCGAACCACACCTTCCCTCTATTTATAACCTGATTTCTCTGGATCGTTGCGCGTCTACAAATGACGAGGCTCGCGACCTCGCCCGTCAGGGTGACGACGCTGCACCTGACGGCACCTTGGTTTGGGCACGCGAACAAACCCAGGGGCGGGGTCGACGCGGAAGCGACTGGGTCAGCCCACTGGGCAACCTCCACCTATCACTGATCCTCCGGCCCGAGGTACCGCTGCGCGAAGCGGCGCAACTCAGTTTCGTCACTGCTGTCGCGCTCTACGATGCCCTTGGCAACATTTCAGAGCCCGGACACCAAATTCACTTGAAGTGGCCAAACGACGTCCTCCTCCAGGAGAAGAAGGTCGCCGGTATATTGCTGGAGTCGGAAGCCGGCGGGGTCGAGTTTCCCGAATGGATTATCGTCGGTCTTGGCGTCAATGTCGCGCATTTTCCCGACGACTCGGCCTATCCGGCAACGTCGCTGAGTGCCGAACATTGGGCCGTTTCGGTGGAGGATACTCTTGTCGCCTTTACCCGTAGTTTCCAGAGGTGGGCCAACATATGGGTGGAAGAGGGGTTTGGCATAGTGCGTCGGACCTGGCTCAACCGGGCCATAGGCAAGGGCAAGTCCATCGAGGTGCGTTTGGAGAACGAGACCCTAACCGGTAACTTCAAGGACTTGGATGATGATGGCGCTCTTATCCTCGAGCGCGACGGCGCAGAACGGCGGGTTGCCGCCGGCGTCGTCTATTTTCCAGATAATTGATCGGGACGGACATGCTGCTTGCTATTGATTCTGGCAATACCAATATCGTCTTTGCAGTATTTGGCGACGACGGTACCGTGATGGGTGAATGGCGTTCTTCGACGGACGCTAACAAAACGGCGGACGAATTTGGCATCTGGCTGGAACAGCTCATACATTTGCAGGGCTTGGCGCGCACGGATATCACTTCGGCTATCGTGTCCACCGTGGTGCCAGCAACGCTGTTTTCCTTAAAATTGCTTTGCCAAAAATACTTTGACTGCACGCCTTTGGTGATTGGGGAACCGGACGTGGACCTGGGCATTGAGGTGCAGGTGGATCGTCCCGATGACGTAGGCGCAGATCGGTTGGTCAATACGGTGGCGGCACATGAACGCTACGGCGGACCATTGATCGTGGTCGATTTCGGAACCGCGACCACTTTCGACGTAGTCGGCGCGGAGGGCAGTTACCAGGGCGGCGTGATCGCCCCGGGCGTAAACTTGTCGTTGGAGGCACTGCACCAGGCCGCGGCGCGCCTCCCGCGAATCGCTGTCGAACGGCCTAAACAAATCATCGGCAAGGCCACTGTACCTGCTATGCAGACCGGCATTTTTTGGGGATATGTGGGGCTTATTGAGGGGCTCGTGTCACGTATCCGCACCGAGTACGGAGCCAACGATATGCCAGTCATCGCCACAGGCGGCCTTGCGCCCCTCTTCGCGAGGGCCTCCGACACGATCTGCGAGACCGACGCCGATTTGACGCTTCGCGGGCTTTTTACAATCAACCGACGCAATGCGACATGAGTACAACAAATGCTGATGAGCTCTTGTTTGTGCCGCTTGGCGGCGCAGGCGAGATTGGAATGAACCTTAACCTCTACGGCTTTGGCCTGCCTGGGAACGAGGATTGGTTGATGATTGACTTGGGCGTCACCTTCAATGATGGCGAATTGCCGGGCATCGACGTCCTAATGCCTGATCCCAGATTCATTGAAGATCGAAAGGACCGCCTTCTGGCACTGATACTAACCCACGCGCATGAAGATCACTTGGGCGCGGTCCAGTACTTGTGGCCAAAACTGCGATGCCCCATCTACGCGACACCATTCACAGTCTCTGTGCTGCGTCGCAAGCTTGCCGAGACGGAATTCTGCAGCGAGGTACAAATCAACGAAGTTCCTCTTGGAGCAAAATTCACGCTTGGCCCTTTCAATCTGGAGTGGGTAACTATGACCCACTCAATTCCCGAGCCGAACGCCATTGCATTAAGGACGCCATTGGGCACCGTCCTGCATACAGGCGATTGGAAGTTCGATCCAGATCCAGTCGTCGGGGAACCGGCGGACGAGAAAACCCTCCGGCGCATTGGGGAAGAGGGAACCCTGGCCGTGGTTTGTGATTCCACGAACGTGTTCACGCCGGGCACCACGGGATCTGAAGCGGACATCCTGGATAACCTCACCGACATCATCGCCAGTTGCACGGGCCAGGTGGCGGTGGCCTGTTTCGCCACCAATGTGGCGCGACTTGAAACTATTGCCATGGCGGCGGCCAAAAACGGGCGCAACGTGGTTCTGGCCGGGCGGTCGTTGAAGCGCATTACTGATGCGGCCCGAGAGAACGGCTATATGAACGACGTCCCCGCCTTCCTCATGGAGGAGGACGCAGGGTTCCTGCCGGATGACAAGACGTTGATCATCTGCACTGGCAGTCAAGGCGAGCCACGCGCGGCGCTCGCCCGCATCGCTGCCGAAGACCATCCCCGCATAGTTCTGAACCCGGGCGACACACTGATCTTCTCGTCGCGGGTAATCCCCGGAAACGAACGGGCCATCGCGGAACTGCAGGCAAAATTCCTGCGCCGAGATATCCATGTGATCACAGCCAAAGACGCCATGATCCACGTCTCGGGTCATCCCGCACGGGATGAATTGACACGCTTGTACGAACATCTTCGACCCGAGATCTCGATTCCTGTGCACGGGGAACTCCGCCATCTCACGGAACACGCCAAATTGGCTCGTACCTGCCAGGTGCCGCACGCCATCGTCAACGAAAACGGTGGCGCTGTGCGCCTGGCGCCAGGGGTTCCCGATATCATCGATCATGTGCCAGTCGGACGCTTGGCGTCCGACGGCAACCGCCTAGTGCCCATCCAATCGGAAATTGTAAAAAGCCGAGCAAGGGCCATGTGGCACGGGTTCGCGGTGCTCACAGTTATCCTGGACCGCAATGAGGTCGATGAGGAAATGCCTATCTCCACCGCGGGCCTTTTGGCAGATGAAGATGACGCGATCTTGGATACGGTTCGACTTGCCGTTCGGGAAGCGATCCATAGACTATTCCCCCAAGCCAATGATGCAGACGATCACACCATTTCCGAGGTCGCCCGTATAGCCGCACGCCGAGCCTTCCGCGCCCTCATTGACAAGCGTCCCATCACCCGCGTGCATCTGGTGCGACTGGACTAACACGAAGGAGTTTTGCCATGATCGGCCGTCTCAATCACGTCGCCATCGCCGTCCCTGACCTCGAGGCCGCCACGACTACGTACCGAGACACCCTGGGGGCCACCGTCTCCGAACAGAAGGTGGAGCCAAAACACGGCGTCACTGTGGTCTTTGTGGAGTTGCCAAACACTAAGATCGAGCTACTGCACCCTCTGGACGAGAACTCACCAATCGCCGCTTTCCTGAGCAAAAACCCGTCCGGCGGCATGCATCATATATGCTACGAGGTCGATGACATCATCAAAGCACGCGATCAAATGAAGTCGGAAGGCGCCCGCGTGCTAGGTGACGGAGAGCCAAAAATTGGCGCTCACGGGAAGCCGGTCCTGTTCCTGCACCCGAGAGACTTCTGCGGCACTCTGGTCGAGTTGGAACAAGCCTAGGAAAGGAGACGTGGCGTGTCGCTTACGCTTGGCTTTGCAGTCTATATTGTCATTTGGTGGTTGACCCTGTTCATGATTCTTCCCTGGGGCATCTCGCCGATCAATCCAGACGACTTGCTACCCGGCGAAGACCCGGGCGCGCCAGCGAAACCGCAGCTATTTAAGAAGTTCATCATCACCACGGGCGTATCACTGGTGTTCTTCGTTATCTTTTATTTCGTCTACGAGAGCGGCGTCATCTCATTTCGCGAATAGATCGGTCGGCATCTGCTGAGCGATCCAAGACTCGAGAAGCATCCAGTCCTCTTCGTTGACCACGTGCATCGCAGCCTCTGGTGCCTTGACGTAGTTCTCTCGGTCCGGCTTGAGGAAGGGGCCACCTGGACACCCCAAAACCCCGCAGACAGATGCCATGACGTTTTCGTAATCGTCACGCAGAGCCTCGTAGGAGATCAAATGCACGTGGGTATGGGTTTCGGCTAGCGCCAGCCAACCCCGAAGGTGGGCAGCCCAGCGCGCGAACATGGTTTCAGCTTGTGCCATCTGATAGCGCAGCAAACGACCAGCCGGTGGCGCCTGCGCAAAGGTCACCGCATCCTCCGCCGATGGTCCTTCCGGCCAAGGCAAGCCTTGAATAAATTTCCAGAAACTCGCCATCACGGGACCAGGGCGGCGGTAAATGTAAAACACGCGCGCTTGGTCAGCGACGTCACCGATTATAGGGGCGAAAAATTCCGCGTCATGGTGGGACTTGATTACACTCGCAGTACAATGCGCGGCAAGCGCGCCGAGCACATCAGCCAACGTCTCAGAGTGATGGAAGTTTATGTTAACATCCGTGTGGTCAAGATCCAGGTAGGGTGAGACCGTATAACCGCATACCTCGGCAATTGCATTCATTAGAAAATGGTTGCCGGACCGCTCGTGCCCAACGACAACGGCCAGAGGCCGCGGCCCACCAAATTGGGCTACATTGACCGAAATTTCCATACGCTCAACCTGCCGCAGCACCGACACTGATACAAGGTTACTATTAAACTTTGCCCCTAGTTCTACTCCCTCCAATGGTTTTACTGTTTCTTAAAACCTCTGCGTTAAGAACAAAGTTTGAAAGTATTCCCCTCCACAGAAGGTGGACAATAAGATGAAAATTAAGTGTCAACGCTCGCCCGAGTGGATTGTCACTGTTACGCAAAACCGGTTTTGCTTCAGTTTTTTAGGCTGACATTAATTCTCTCGACCCAGCGCCGGTCTCACGTTTTCATTTTGTGATCCCCACGTTGTTGGGCCTCATAGAGCCACTTCCACAGCCCCAGAGCTATATCTAGGGCAAACCCCAGGCCGCGGTGCATCACCAAACCTCGTTGCACCGCGGCCATAGGATCAAAAAATCAGGGATATCTAGTTTTTTCTCGGACCAAAAAATTCAATTAGAACGCACTGGGGCACGATAAAGACTTACACATTTTCATTGGGGGGCCCCTATCCCTTTACATTGTCATTGCTGATCGGGTTGCATAGATTGCCTAAGGAATGCTGACCCGCTGCTGGCGGCCCGAAAATCGAGGCTCTTATGCGTTTATCCCAATACTTTCTGCCGACCCTAAAGGAAAACCCCGCCGAGGCGGAAATCGTCTCTCACCGTCTCATGTTGCGCGCAGGTATGATCCGTCAGTCTAGCGCTGGCATTTATTCATGGCTGCCGATGGGTCTCCGGGTTCTTAGGAATATTGAGAAAATTGTCCGTGAGGAACAGAACGCCATTGGTTGTCAGGAAATCCTTATGCCAACAATCCAGCCCGCCGACCTGTGGCAAAAAAGTGGCCGCTACGATGACTACGGACCAGAAATGCTGCGAATCAAAGACCGTCACGAACGCGACATGCTTTACGGCCCCACCAACGAGGAGCAGATCACCGAAATTCTAGCTGCGTCGGCCCGCAGTTATCGTGATCTGCCGAAGTTGATGTACCATATCCAATGGAAGTTCCGAGACGAAGTGCGGCCCCGTTTTGGTGTCATGCGAGGCCGCGAATTCATGATGAAGGATGCGTACTCCTTCGATTTGCATGCGGAAGGCGCGCGGAAGTCCTATAATAAAATGTTTGTTTCTTATCTACGAACCTATGAACGGATGGGGCTCACCGCGATACCCATGGCTGCCGACACGGGCCCTATCGGCGGCGATATGAGCCACGAGTTCCTGATTCTGGCGGACACGGGCGAAGGCGAGATCGCCTGCCACAAAGACTTCTTAGACCGTAAGCTCTCGGACACAGAAATCGATTTTGAGAGCGACCTGCAGCCTATCGTCGACAGCTATACTAGCCAGTACGCAGCCACAGACGAAAAGCGCGAAGCGGACGCTGAGGCAGTATTGGGCGACGACCTGGTCACTGCGCGTGGTATTGAGGTTGGCCACATCTTCTATTTTGGGACAAAATACTCTAAGCCACTTGGCGCCCGGGTCACTGACGCCGACGGTCAAGAGGTCCACGTAGAGATGGGCTCATACGGGATTGGGGTCTCGCGCTTGGCCGGCGCCATAATTGAGGCGTCTCACGACGACAATGGCATTATCTGGCCCAACAATATCGCGCCGTTCAAGGTGGGTCTAATCAATCTGAAAACGGATGATGCCACCTGTAATGCCGCCTGTGATAACGCCTACAACGAACTGCGGGAAAAGGGTGAGGAGGTGCTCTATGAAGACCGTAACATCCGAACGGGAGCGAAATTTGCCAACATGGACCTAATTGGCGTGCCATGGCAGTTAATCATTGGGCCCAGGGGACTTAAATCCGGTGTCGTGGAAATAAAGCACCGAGCTAGCGGCGAGCGCCAGGAATTAAGCCTGGAAAGCGCATTGACGCAGCTTCTGGTCTAGGTGGCATCTGAATGTTTTCACGTTTTGAATGGATGGTAGCGCTACGTTACCTTCGCGCCCGACGTCAGGAAGGATTCATCTCCGTCATTGCTTGGTTCTCACTTCTGGGTATTGCCCTAGGTGTGGCAACGCTGATCATTGTCATGTCGGTGATGAACGGTTTCCGCCAGGAACTTCTGACCCGTATTCTGGGCCTGAACGGACATTTGAGCGTCTACGGCCAGACCAACGCCTTGGCTAATTTTGACGACCTTGCAAAGGAAATCCGCACGATCAAGGGTGTAGTTTCTGTGACGCCTATGATCGAAGGCCAGGTAATGCTCACTTCCCGCGGCGTCGCACAGGGTGGCGTAGTCCGAGCGTTTCGTCCTGAAGACCTAGAAAAACGCAATATCATATCTGCCAACATCAAGCGGGGCTCCCTGACCGACTTTAAAGGCAATAACAATATTGTCATGGGAGAACGCTTGGCACAAAAGTTGGGAGTACGCATTGGCGACAAGGTGACGCTGATTTCACCCAAGGGCACTGTCACTGCGTTTGGCTCCGTGCCCAGGTTGAAGGCCTTCAAGCTAGTGGGCACCTTTAACATTGGAATGTTCGAATACGACTCTAATTTCGTCTTTATGCCCCTACAGGCCGCACAGATCTACTTTCGATTACCGGGTGCGGTCACCAACCTTGAGGTTTTCGGCGACAATCCCGAAACGGCGCCTGCGCTTGGCAAAGATATCCTGCTGAAGTTAACCGGCAAGGCCCGGGTCCACGATTGGCAACGTGCCAATGCGAGCTTCTTTAATGCCATCCAGGTAGAACGCAACGTCATGTTCCTGATACTAACTCTGATCATCCTGGTGGCAGCCTTCAACATTATTTCCTCCATGATAATGCTGGTGAAGGATAAGGGTAGGGACATTGCTATCCTACGCACGATGGGAGCAACTAGAGGCATGATAATGCGCGTTTTTTTCCTGGCAGGTGCCAGCGTCGGTATCATCGGTACCCTAGCGGGTTTTATCCTCGGACTATCATTTACCAACAACATCGAAAGCATTCGCCAGTGGATCCAAGGACTGACCGGTACAGATCTGTTTGCCGCCGAGATCTATTTCCTCTCTAAACTGCCCGCCGTGGTCAACCCTGGCGAGGTTGTGACCGTGGTGCTAATGGGCTTAGCGCTGTCGTTTCTAGCGACGCTGTATCCCTCATGGCGCGCGGCGCGTATCGATCCGGCAGAGGCATTAAGATATGAATGAACTCAATGGCGATGAAACCACCAGAGGTCAACCGGTGCTTAGCCTAGAGAAAGTTGAGAGATCCTTTCGCCAGGGCCGCCAGAACTTGAAGATCCTGAAAGACATCAGCCTGTCGGTTCGTGCGGGCGAGATCGTTGCCCTGGTAGGGCCTTCAGGCGCTGGGAAGTCGACGTTGCTGCACATTTCTGGGCTCCTGGAAAGTCCCGATGCCGGCAGCATCACGATTTGCGGCGAGGCCTGTGCAAACCTGGCCGATGACGAGCGGACGTCTGTGCGCCGACGGCATTTAGGCTTCGTCTATCAGCACCATCACCTGTTACCAGAGTTCACGGCACTAGAAAACATCGTGATTCCCCAAATCATTGCAGGACACGACAATAGCGACGCACAGGACCGAGCGCGCGAAATCCTCACATGGCTCGGGTTGGCGGAACGCGAAACGCATCGTCCTGCGCGGCTCTCCGGCGGTGAACAACAGCGCGTCGCGATCGGCCGAGCCATAGCTACGGGGCCCAATCTCTTGTTGGCGGATGAACCCACGGGCAACCTCGACCCGCAAACAGCGGACGAGGTATTCGACATGCTTCTCCGTCTTGCCCGCGGCGCCAATCTAGCGGCGGTCATCGCTACCCATAACCCAGGACTTGCATCACGTATGGACCGGATTGCGCGACTGGAAGACGGGCACCTGGTCGAAATCTGAGCGGGTTACTCCAGAACGATTAGCGCAGTCAGTCTTGAGGAGGGGCTACTAAGAGTAATATTATTTGGCATCTAACTCGACGCTATGGCCGTGTGGCGTCGCCAAGTATGCACGCCGCCAGGTTTCTATTCGCTCCTCAATGGCAGACGTGGTCTCCAAACCCTTGCCAACCACGATGGTTTCCAGAGCCCGCAGCCAATGATGGTAATATGTGTCACCCAAGTCCGCTTCGCCCCGGTTCTTGGCAGCGTTGATTTCGGTGCTAAGGGCCTCGGTCCATTCAGGCCAGGTAAAATAATCAGCGGCGTGTAAGTGCACGGTCATGGCGAAGACCTGGGCTTCCCATGGTTCACGGAATACCGGACCATCCTCATCACGAGGCTGGAAAGGTAAGGGCGATTTGGGGTCATGAACCGACGGCGAGGCCATGTCTCAAACGGGCTCGATATGAGGTTCCCAGAGGTCGACATAGACCGGGCCACCAGCAGCCCCCTCGCCCCAGAGCTCATCCGCCTCAAACCGGACCGCGTAGAGGTGAACTCCTTCGTAGCGCCCTTGCGCATTAGCATCAGCAAAAACGTGAACGCCGTGACCGAATTCGATAGTGCCTGTATGATTTCGGGTGTAACGCGGCGCGCGCGTGTGGGTCAGGGAATTTTGATTGATAACACGAACCTTGTCACCCGCTGAAAAGCTCGGCTTGAGATCAGATTGAATACGGGTTGGGCCGCCACTGGCCAGTAATTTACGGGTCGCATCTACGTCCGGAACACGGTAGCCCTCGGCCTTACCTTCGGCGGACCCAGATAGCAATTCCTCCGCGGTGACCAGACCTTTCTCCACCAAAAGTGTTTGTAGACCAGCAAGCCAGTTCTCGTAATAGGTATTAGAGAGATATTCCACAGGGTGCTGGCGTTCTCGGGCATAGCGACCCTCGTCGATGTTCCACTGGCCAAGCATGCCACAGGTCAGTGTCAACGCGAAGGTGCGGCGTTCCCAATCTCCATGGAACACTGGCTCTTCCGCCTCCGGTTCGGGATTGATTGGGCCAAGTCCATGCTGGCCGCCCAGGTCATGTGGCCCGTTCACAAGATGGTCTCTGGCAATTTAGCTTCCTCAACCCCGATCATGGAATTGCGGGTGACCAGAGCTCGGAGTTTGTCTTCACTCCAACCTTCGGTCCCGGCCGGCCGTTCGGGAATAACCAAATAACGCATTTCGGAAGTTGAGTCCCAAACCCTGATCTCCTTGACGTCGGCGACAGTGGTGCCAAATTCGGCCAGCACGCTGCGGGGGTCCTGAACGACCCTTGATCGGTAGGGGGCCGATTTATACCAAACCGGCGGCAGGCCCAACACGGTCCAAGGATAACACGAACATAGCGTGCAGACGACCACGTTGTGGATGTCAGGCGTGTTCTCTAAAGCCATGATGTGCTCACCCTGTCGACCCTTGTAGCCGAATTCCTGGTCAATGATGGCAGAGCAATCTTCCTTGATAGCGGCCATAAATTCCGGATTGACCCAGGCACGGGCAACCACCTTTGCGCCGTTCTGGGGTCCGACCTTGTGCTCGTAAGTTTCAATCACCACGTCTAGGGCGGCAGGATCAACGAGTCCTTTCTCCACCAACAGGCTCTCAAGGGCCTGCACTCTAAGCGTCAGGTCATCAGGAGGGTCGCTAGGGTCATGGCCATCATGGGGCATGGCGGTCTCCGATTCGGAATTATTTTGTACGATGAAAGCATGACACAAGGGTCGGGCGGCCGACAACAGCCAAACCGTCGCCATCGACAAAAGAGTTTTTACAAGCTTTATCACAGAGTTATCCACGCCCATTGCCACAATTGTGGAAGACGCTGCCAATCGAGCGTTTTAACGACGTCGAGGGTATGTGATCCTTTTCTCCATGAAACATGCAAATTTTGTTCACCTCCGAGTACATTCTGCTTATTCGCTGTCCGAATGTGCGATCCAAGTTAAGGATCTCACCAACTTGTGTCGCGAAATGTCTATGCCGGCAGTTGCTGTAACAGATACTAATAATTTGTTCGGCGCGCTGGAGTTCTCCGAAGCCGCTGTAAAGTGCGGTTTACAACCCATCATCGGTTGCCAGTTGCGGGTCCAATCAACTGTCGGCGGAGCGTCGTCCAGCCGGCACACTGATAAACCGCAAATCTCTGGCGACATGGTGTTCCTGGTGAAAAACGACATCG
Source organism: Magnetovibrio sp. (assembly GCA_002709525.1). Classification (GTDB taxonomy): domain Bacteria; phylum Pseudomonadota; class Alphaproteobacteria; order Rhodospirillales; family Casp-alpha2; genus UBA3470. The sequence continues at coordinate 11,890 of PARE01000061.1, forward strand.
GTTACCGAAATCTTCTCAAGCTCCTGGCTTACGCTTACCTGGAAACCGACGACGCCGACGAGCCGCATATTTCCCTCGATCTAATGGCGAGGTATGCCGAGGGTTTGATTGCACTCACAGGCGGGGCCCTTGGCCCGCTGGGCAAGATTCTGGCTTCAAGTCAGATGCCATTGGCGGAGAGCTTCCTGGATACACTGCAAGCCGCCTTCGACGACCGGCTTTATATGGAAATTCAACGGCACGGCACTCTCGATGAACGAACGACAGAGGAGATGTTTATAGAGCTGGCTTTCGCTCGCGATATTCCATTGGTCGCTACCAATGAGGTCTATTTCCCGGAGAGAAATATGTATGAGGCTCATGATGCGCTCCTGTGTATCGCTGACGGTGCTTATGTCTCTCAACAGGAACGACGTAACAAAACGCCAGAACACTATCTAAAGAGTGCTCCGGAAATGCGCACCCTGTTCGCCGACCTGCCGGAAGCATTAGATAACACTCTTGTAATTGCCCAACGCTGCGCTTTCATGGTCGAACATATCGATCCGATCCTTCCGCGCTTCGATTGTGGAAACGGGCGGTCCGAACAAGACGAACTGCGGGCGCGATCCGTTGAAGGCCTGAACGCACGCTTGGAACAACACGTCTATCAAGACAGCATGGATGAGAGCGCACGAGAGAAAACGGCGGCTCCCTATCGTGACCAACTTGATTATGAGCTCCGTGTGATCAACCAGATGGGGTTCCCGGGGTACTTTCTAATCGTCGCAGATTTCATCCAATGGGCGAAGGATCGCATGATACCAGTGGGACCCGGCCGCGGATCCGGTGCCGGATCAGTGGCGGCTTGGGCATTGAAGATCACCGATCTCGACCCCTTGCGGTTCGGTCTTCTGTTTGAGCGCTTCTTAAATCCGGAACGTGTCTCCATGCCAGACTTCGACGTGGACTTCTGCCAGGACCGCCGTGATGAGGTAATTCGCTATGTTCAAGAAAAATACGGTCGCGATCACGTCGCCCAGATTATTACCTTTGGTAAACTTCAGGCCCGCGCGGTACTGCGAGATGTCGGCCGGGTTCTTGAGATGCCCTACGGGTACATCGACAAGATTTGCAAAATGGTGCCGAACAATCCTGCCAATCCCATCAGCTTGCCGGAAGCTATCGCAAGTGAGGCACAACTTCGCGAACTGATCAATGAAGACCCGGAGGTGCGTCGCCTCACAGACATGGCGAAACAGCTGGAAGGTTTGTACCGGCATGCATCCACCCACGCAGCTGGCGTTGTTATCGGTGACAGGCCACTGGATACGTTAATTCCCCTTTATCGGGATGCGCGCTCCGACATGCCAGTCACCGGGTTCAATATGAAATTCGTAGAGTCTGCTGGCTTGGTGAAGTTTGATTTCCTCGGCTTGAAAACCCTTACCGTTCTAGCGAAAGCTGAGAAGCTGGTACATGACAAGGGGATTGAAGTTGACCTTGCCAAGCTGCCCTTGGACGACCGAGCAACTTTCGAGATGATCAGCCGTGGCCAAACAGCCGGCGTTTTCCAGCTGGAAAGCTCCGGCATGGTAGATGTCCTCAAAGGTATGCAGCCCGACACCTTCGAAGATATTATCGCTGTAGTGGCGCTATATCGTCCCGGTCCCATGGATAACATCCCAAGCTATATCCGCCGCAAGCACGGCGAGGAGGAGATCGACTATCTCTATCCGACCCTGGAACCGATCCTTAAAGAGACTTTTGGGATCATGATTTATCAAGAACAGGTAATGCAGATTGCGCAGGAACTGTCGGGCTTCACATTGGGCAGCGCGGACCTCCTGCGCCGCGCCATGGGAAAAAAAATCCAGGCCGAGATGGACCAACAGCGCCAGATTTTTATAGAGGGCGCAGTGGAGAATGGAGTGCCTGAGAGAAAAGCCTCCGAAATCTTCGACCAAGTCAACAAATTCGCTGGATATGGATTCAACAAGTCCCACGCAGCAGCCTATGCCCTAGTGGCTTATCAGACAGCCTACATGAAGGCCAACCACCCGGTGGAATTCATGGCAGCATCAATGACCTTGGATATAAACAATACCGACAAGCTGAATTTTTTCCGTCAAGAACTGCAACGTTTAAACATCCCGATCCTCCCGCCAGACGTAAATGCATCAGACGTTGTGTTCACCGTGGAACACAAATGCAAAGAACCGGCCATTCGTTACGCCCTTGCGGCCGTGAAAAACGTTGGTGGCGTGGCAATGGCGACAATGGTTGCAGAGCGCGAAGCGAACGGACCTTTTGCCGACCTTTCGGATTTTGTTAGCCGCCTCGACACCCGTAGCATCAACAAGCGCCAGTTAGAAAATCTTACTCGTGCCGGAGGCTTGGACTGCCTGGATAGAAACCGACATAAAGTGTTTGCGGGGATCGAGACACTCATGCGCCATGCCGTGACCGCCCAGAATGACCGTGAAAGCGATCAAATCGGTCTATTCGCCGATGGTCCAGAAACCAACATGACGGTTGAAATCCCAGATATAAACGATTGGCCAATAATGGAACGACTTAACGAAGAGTTTGAAGCTCTTGGTTGCTACCTGTCTGGACATCCCCTAGATGCCTACTGCAGCAAGCTTAAGAAGTTGGGTGTGGAAACGGTCGCACAAGCCATGAACCGCAAAGAAACTGCGCCAGTCAAACTGGCTGGTACAGTGGTGACCAAGAAGGAGCGCACCTCGGCCAAGGGCAACCGTTATGCCTTTGTAGGCTTGTCAGACACCTCAGGTGCCTATGAGGTAACAGTCTTCTCCGAGACCTTGTCCGCAGCACGAGAGTTTTTAGAAGTTGGCCAATCCGTATTTATCAAAGCTACCTTGCAACCAGACGAGGGAGGAATCCGGTTTCTAGCTAATGAGTTCATGCCCTTAGCGAGTGCCGCGGCTCGCACATCAGAAAATCTACGGATCTACATTGACTCCGATTGTGCCGTCCCCGCTATTCGGGATATTCTGGCAGAGGAAAAAGCCGGTCTTGGTCGGATCAGAATCCAAGCGCAGCCCAGAGATTGCCGCTGGGAAGCGGAGCTAGAGCTGGATGAGAGTTTTACTCTTTCGCCTGATGCCCATCTAGCCTTGCGCAACCTGCCAGACGTTATTCGCATCGAGACCTTTTAGATGCGATAGCGGCCGGAAATCGGCTCCGTCACCCTTGCATTAGCCGCAGCAAACGAGTAAAAAATTTCAAAATTTCACACGTGGGCTTGCGGCCTAATCGCAAATTCGTTTTATGTCGCTCCGGTGTCCGGATCATTTGGACAATGCCCGCGGAGGATTAACCGGAAAAGGACCAAGACCATGGCACTTCCAGAATTCTCGATGCGTCAGCTTTTAGAGGCTGGTGTTCACTTTGGCCATAATACTCGACGCTGGAATCCAAAGATGGAACAGTACATATTCGGCGTTCGCAACGGCATCCATATCATCGACCTGCAGCAAACCGCACCGATGCTGCACCGAGCCATGACGGCGATTCGCGACACCGTCAAAGGGGGTGGCCGGGTGTTGTTCGTCGGCACCAAACGCCAAGCTGCTACGCGGATATCTGAAGCGGCGGCCCGATGCGGCCAATACTACGTTAATCACCGGTGGCTTGGCGGCATGATGACCAACTGGCAAACTATTTCCAATTCCATCAAACGCTTACGGACTCTGGACGATCGGCTCGCCGGCGAAACAGAGGGTCTTACAAAGAAAGAAATCCTAGGATTGACCCGAGAGCGTGACAAACTGGACCGCGCGCTCGGCGGCATTAAGGAAATGGGCGGCCTACCAGATATTCTCTTCGTTATCGATACCAACAAGGAAGCCATCGCCATTGCGGAAGCGAACAAACTCGGCATTCCTGTGATTGGCGTCATTGATTCTAATTCCAGTCCCGAGGGCATAGATTTCCCAATCCCTGGGAACGACGACGCCATTCGCGCAATCAGCCTGTATTGCGAGTTGGTTGTCGGCTGTGTTTTTGACGGCCTGCAGGCAGAAGTCACGACGACAGGCGGGGATATCGGTGATGCGGAAACCGTACCACAAGAGGACCTAACCGAAGTAAGTGTTGAAGCTGAAACATCGCTAGCCGAGCAAACAGCGTTGGCCGAGGAAGCGCCGGCGACGGCCCAAACTGACGCTTTGATTGAAGACGCAGAAAAGGCACCGGCCGAGTAATTTTTAAAAACAAAAACTAACAATGATTTTAATGATCAAGGATTAAGAATGGCACAAATTTCAGCGGCTCTCGTTAAGGAACTGCGCGAAAAAACTGGCGCTGGCATGATGGATTGCAAGAAAGCGCTCGCGGAAACAAACGCCGATCTCGAGGCCGCTGTAGACTGGTTGCGGACCAAAGGCCTTGCCGCCGCCGCAAAGAAAGCCGGTCGGGCTGCGTCAGAGGGTTTGGTAGGCGTTGCCGTGGAGGGCAACATCGGCGCTGTTGTGGAAATCAATGCGGAGACGGATTTTGTTGCTCGCAATGAAACATTCCAAGAATTCGTCGACAAAGTTGCTCATATAGCTCTTGGCCGCGGCAGCGATATTGAAGACATAAATGCCGCAGACATTCCAGGTGCTGGGCGCAATGTTGGTGATGAATTAACCCACCTAATTTCGACGATCGGCGAAAACATGACCTTGCGCCGCGCTGCTAAGTTGTCTGTGACAAACGGCATACTTGCTAGCTATGTACACAGCGCCGTTGCGCCGGGCAGGGGAAAAATCGGGGTCTTAGTAAGCCTAGAGTCAAATGCGGATCCAAACTCGCTTGCCGAATTAGGCAGACATCTTGCTATGCATATCGCCGCCGCCAAACCATTAGCCGTTTCACCGGACGACTTGGATCAGGCGGAGGTCGCACGAGAGAGAGCGGTGCTATCCGAGCAGGCTCGTGATTCTGGTAAGCCGGAAGAGATTATCGAAAAAATGGTTATTGGTCGGTTGCGAAAATACTATGAAGAGGTATGCCTTTTAGATCAGACCTATGTGATAGACGGTGAAACCAAAATCTCTGGTGTCCTCGCCAATGCCGAAAAAGAGCTCGGCGCGCCGGTGTCCGTGGGTGGCTTTGTGCTAATGGTGCTGGGTGAAGGCGTCGAGAAGAAGGAGGAAGACTTCGCTGCTGAGGTTGCGGCTGCCGCGGGGGGGTGATCTTCACGAGCATGCAAAATCGGTTGGTTGGTCACCCGCGAGTAATGTGCTATGCGGCTGAGAGGGCTAGAAGTGTTCAGGAGATCATACAACCCAAATGGCAATGGATCTTAAATACCCACGCATCCTTTTAAAACTCTCTGGTGAGGGATTGATGGGCCCCAAGGAGTCAGGCCTCGATCCTGAGTGCGTAGATCGTATTTGCGAAGAGATTCTGGACGTCCAATCCCTTGGCGCACAATTAGCCCTGGTTATCGGCGCAGGAAACATTTTTCGTGGCATGGCCGGCCCTTCGATTGGCATAGAAAGGGCGAACGCCGACTACATGGGTATGTTGGCAACTATAATGAATGCTCTTGCCGTTCAGAGCGTTTTAGAGGGCAAAGGTGTTCCCACCCGCGTGCAATCCGCCATTCCCATGGCGACCGTCTGTGAACCCTACATACGCCGCCGCGCGATGCGTCACATGCAGAAGGGGCGGATTGTGATCTTTGCTGCCGGCACTGGTAACCCATTTTTCACTACCGACACTGCCGCGGCCCTGCGCGCCGTGGAAATGGAGTGCGACGCATTGCTGAAAGGGACACAGGTTGACGGTGTCTATGATCTGGACCCGAAGACGACAAAAAATGCCCATCGCTATGAGCGTTTGAGTTACGATGATGTTATAAAAAGAGACCTCCGCGTAATGGATACGTCAGCAATAGCCCTGGCTCGCGAGAACAAAGTTCCAATTCTCGTCTTTTCGATCCACAATCCGGGCAGCTTGAGCGAGGTTGTGCATGGCCAGGGTAGGTATACACTGATCGAGGGTTGAATTTACTTTCGCGCATAGGAGGCCGTAGTGATTTTCGAAGACATCAATGCAGCGAAAAAAGATATCCGCCGCCGCATGGAAGGCGCCGCGGAAGTCCTTCATAAAGAATTCGGCGGTCTGCGAACTGGGCGTGCCGCGACAAGCTTGTTAGAGCCCGTTGTCGTCCAGGCTTATGGCTCTGAGATGCCCTTAAACCAGGTGGGCACTGTCAGTGCACCCGAACCGCGGTTGTTAACCGTCCAAGTTTGGGACAAATCTCTTGTCCAGTCCGTCGAGAAGGCTATTTTAGAATCCGGCTTAGGCTTAAACCCAGCTGCCGAAGGACAGGTTATACGAGTTCCGATTCCTATTCTCACCGAGGAACGACGCGCAGAGCTTGCGAAAGTGGCCGGAAAGTACGCCGAAGAAGCGCGAATTGCGGTCCGTAATGTGCGCCGTCACGCCATGGACGACCTGAAGAAGGCAGAGAAGGATGGCGACATTTCGCAAGACTTGCTTCACGACTACAATAAGGAAGTGCAAGATCTGACAGATGAATTCGTCGGAAAGATTGACGATGCCTTGGCCAATAAAGAAGAAGAAATTATGCAGGTTTGATGTCAATGACGGCGGCCCCACTCACCCGCAATAGCGTCGCGGCATCGCCGCAGCACATCGCCATCATAATGGACGGTAATGGACGATGGGCACAGACCAGAGGCCTGACCCGGACAGCTGGTCACAAGCGTGGTGCAGAGGCTGTTCGTCGCGTAGTAGAAGGTGCGGTGGAAGAGGGTATTCGTTACCTCACACTGTTCGGGTTTTCCTCAGAGAACTGGAAGCGTCCGGCACAAGAAGTCCATGACCTCATGGGACTATTGCGATTTTATCTGAAGAGCGAAATAAAAAAACTTAACAAAGAGGGAGTCCGTCTCCGTATCATTGGTGATCGACACCGCCTGGAAACTGATATTGTGACATTAATTTCAGAAGCGGAGGCGAGAACGGCCGACAACATGCGTCTCGATCTCACCATCGCGCTGAGTTATGGTAGCCGTGCCGAAATCGTTTTAGCCGCTAGGAAGATCGCTGAACAGGTTGCTGCCGGCGACCTCACTCCTGGAGATATATCAGAAAATTTGATCAGTTCTCATCTCTACACACACCATATCCCGGATCCCGACTTGCTTGTTCGTACCAGCGGTGAACATCGAATCAGCAACTTCCTCCTTTGGCAGCTGGCATATACGGAGCTGGTGTTCTTAGACAAACGCTGGCCCGACTTTAACAAAGAGGATTTGCGGATTGCCATCTCTGAGTTCCACTCAAGAGAGCGCCGGTTTGGCGCCTCAGGAGGCTAAATCGCCGTTCCCTGAGCTATGGCTGCGGGTTTTCTCGGCGGTGGTTATGATACCGCCGGTTATACTGCTCATTTACCTAGGAGGGGTATATTTCCAATTTTTTATGGCCATTGCGACTGTTATTCTTATCTCCGAGATTTTTTTAGCTACGAACAAAAGCCTTTACTGGACAGTGGTTGGCGCAGTCTACATCGCCGTTGTTTGTTATGCACTGATAGTACTCCGCAGCAATAACGATGTTGGATTTGAGACTGTATGCTGGCTGTTCGTGCTGGTGTGGTTCGCCGATACTGGAGCCTTTATCACAGGCCGCGCGCTTGGCGGTCCAAAATTAGCACCACAGCTCAGTCCGAAGAAGACTTGGTCTGGTTTTTTTGGCGCGGTTGTCTTCGCCGCTCTGATCGGAATAGCGACGGCACACATACTTGGTCTAGAGGTGCTCTGGCGCATTGCCGCAATCTCTGGTTTTCTTGGAGGGCTGTCCCAGTTCGGTGACCTGCTTGAATCTTGGGTTAAAAGGCGATTCGATAGAAAAGATATGAGCAATTTGATACCAGGTCACGGTGGTTTGGCAGATCGGGTCGATAGCTTGGCCGCTGCGGCAATTGGCGCTTGGGTTTTAGATGGAATGACGACGGAGTCCTTACTGAAATGGCTGTAACCTCTCCGGCTGCCGATGCACTCGGACTCGCAAAGCGGATCACTGTCTTGGGCTCAACCGGCTCTGTGGGGACCAACACGCTGGACTTAGTGGCTCGAAACCGGGAGCTGTTCGCCGTCGAAGCCCTGACCGCAAACCAAAATGTAGAAGCGTTAGCAAGCCAAGCCCAGAAATTTGATGCCAAACTGGCCGTGATCGCCGATGAAGGTCGCTATAAAGACCTAAAATCTTTGCTCTCTGGGACTTCAATTGCGTGTGCTGCTGGACCGGAAGCGCTTAATGAGGCTGCGGCCCAGCCATCAGAACTCGTCATGGCTGCCATCGTAGGCGCCGCCGGATTAGCCCCAACAATGGAAGCAGTCAGACGCGGCACCACCGTGGCACTAGCAAACAAGGAGTGCCTCGTGTCTGCCGGAGATATCTTTACCCAGGCGGTCACGGAACATGGTGCAACCCTGCTGCCAGTGGACTCCGAGCACAGCGCGATATACCAAGTCTTTGATTTTGATCAGGCGGACCGGGTCACTAAAGTCATCTTGACCGCATCGGGCGGTCCATTCCGGACCCGTGAGATTGCCAGCATGCGAAATGTTACACCAGCGGAAGCTATTGCTCACCCAAATTGGGATATGGGTGCCAAGATTTCCGTGGACTCAGCAACTATGATGAATAAGGGCCTCGAACTGATCGAGGTCTTTCATTTGTTTCCAGTAGAGAAATCGGCGATTGATATTCTTGTCCATCCGCAATCCGTTATCCATAGCCTTGTAGAGTATGTGGATGGATCTGTTCTCGCCCAGTTGGGAACACCCGATATGCGGACCCCCATCGCTTTTGCCATGGCCTGGCCACAGCGCATGCCAGCGCCCTCCCCGAAACTTGATCTACATGAAATTGGTCAGTTAACTTTCGAGGACCCAGATACTGAGCGCTTCCCGGCACTTAGATTGGCGCGCGAGGCACTCGATGCGGGCGGTGCCGCATCAACCATACTGAACGCCGCAAATGAAGTTGCGGTTCGCCGTTTCCTGGATGGTGAGATAGGTTTTTTAGATATTTCAGTCGTCGTAGAAAAAACACTTGAGAATGTGACACATTCAGCGATCAATTCTCTGGGTGATGTCGTATCAATCGATGAAGTGGCCCGTCGATCAGCAGAGAGAGTATCATAATTCAGACAAATTGGGCGAATAAAGTACACACACGAACTGACTAATTAAGAGTAGGCGCAAAAATGGAATTTATCGACTGGACTTGGAACTACATCATTGTGTTTCTTATTGTTTTATCCGTACTCATCTTTGTACATGAGTGGGGGCACTACTGGGTTGCGCGACGAAATGGCGTCCGCGTCGAGGTTTTTTCCATCGGTTTCGGGCCAGAAGTTGCCGGCTGGACCGATGAAGCCGGTACCCGATGGAAAATCGGTCTGATACCATTAGGCGGCTACGTCAAGATGTTTGGCGAAGACCACAGCCGCGAGGATGATGAAGGCAAACTGGTGGATTTGACGGATGAAGAGAGGGCCGTCTCTTTTCATCACAAGACCTTGGGTCAACGAGCGGCTATCGTTGCCGCCGGACCTATCGTCAATTTTCTATTTGCTATCGTCGCGTTCGCCGGCCTAGCCATTTTTCATGGGAACCCTGTACCTTTATCGGTAGTGGGAGAGATTGTTCCAGGCAGCGCCGCCGCCCAAGCTAAATTTCAGTCCGGAGACGTTATTGTCGCCATTGACAACCGTGAAGTTGAGACATTTGAGGACCTCCGACAAGTTGTGATCGCCAATCCAGGGCGCCAGCTAGTATTTGATGTCCAACGAAATGAGAAGATTTTCAAGATTATCGCTACGCCGAGGGCAGCATTGGGCCGTGACGGCCAGCCGCAAAATATCGGTCAACTCGGCGTCCGCCCCCATTTGGATCATTTGCGATATGACCGTACCGACCCATTCACCGCCATTTGGGTAGGAACGGAGCGTACCTTTGTCCTTACATACCGGATACTTGTTTACGTCGGCGAGATGATCAGCGGCCAACGCAACGCCGATGACCTAGGCGGACCGCTCCGGATTGCAAAGATTTCGGGTGACATGGCTCAGTTAGGTTTGGCTCAAGTAATCCTTCTTATGGCCATGCTATCGGTAAACCTCGGACTCATTAACCTTTTCCCAATTCCAATGCTCGATGGTGGCCATCTTGTATTTTACGCGGCGGAGGCATTACGTGGACAGCCGCTTGGGCCGAAAGCGCAAGAATACGGTTTTCGATTCGGCCTGATTCTGGTATTGGTCTTATTCGTATTTGTGACTTGGAACGATATCGTATTCCTATTGCAATGACCTCGTGCACCTGAGAGTGATCGGGTTTTTAAGAGGGTCAATCGTCTAATAATCGATCAACCGGGGGATTACTTGATTAAACGGCATCTATTCTTTGCGGCGGTTTTGAGCGGAACCTTCTTTGGTATGGTTGTGGAGTTGTTCCCTGCGCGCGCGGATCAGGTTGAAATTACACAAGCGGGAGTAATCGAACAGATTATAGTTAACGGTACTCAGCGCTTGGAACCGGGGACAGTTAAGTCCTACCTGCTGGTGCGCGAGGGCGATAGCTTCGATCCGCTTCGCGTTGATAGGTCATTAAAAAGCTTATTTGCCACTGGTTTATTCGCGGATGTCTCGATCAATTCGCAGGGCACCGCTCTAATCGTAAACGTGGTTGAAAACCCCGTTATCAACCGAATTGCGTTCGAAGGCAATCGCGCCCTGGGTGATGAGACACTTGAGGCAGAGGTATCCCTACGTCCACGCGTAATTTATACCCGCTCCAAGGTACAAGATGATCTCAAACGCATTCTTACGTTGTATCGCCGGGATGGTCGTTTTGCGGTCAGTGTCGAACCAAAAGTCATTCAGCTTCCGCAGAACAGGATTGACCTGGCGTTCGAGATCGATGAAGGCGAGCCAACAAAAATTCGCAGTATCCGTTTCGTTGGTAACAAGCAGTTCAGCGACCGAAAATTAAGATCTGTTGTCCGGACCAAAGAAACAGCCTGGTATCGTGTGCTCTCGATGAACGACAACTATGATCCAGATCGGATTACTTTGGATCGCGAGTTGTTGCGACAGCATTACTTGTCCGATGGATATGCAGATTTCCGTGTTACGTCAGCGATTGCGGAATTGACCCCAGATCGAAAAGACTTCTTCGTTACATTTGGGGTCAATGAGGGGAAACGCTATAAAATTGGCAAGATTAAGATCGATGCAAAGCTGCGTGACCTGAAGGCTGAGGATATTGCCGAGGTTCTACAAGTCGAATCCGGTGAATGGTATGACGTTCGCGACGTTGATGGGTCGATCGATAAAATCGTGGCACGCGTTGGGGAGCTTGGATACGCTTTTGTGGATGTCCGCCCTCGGATTAAACGAGACAGAAAGAACCGTGAGCTAAATATCACCTTCCAAGTTAAGGAGGGGCCACGTGTCTTCGTGGAACGTATTGATATTTCAGGCAATGTTCGGACTCTGGATAAGGTTATTCGCCGGGAGTTTCAACTCGTTGAGGGAGATGCGTTCAACTCTGCCAAATTGCGGCGATCCAATACAAGACTACGTAAGCTTAATTTTTTTGAAAAAGTGACCGTCGACAAAGTACCCGGAAGCGCGTCTGACAAAGCGATCATCACGGTTGAGGTTGAAGAAAAGTCCACCGGCTCAATCTCCCTAGGTGCCGGCTATTCGTCCTCACTTGGCCCGATCGGCGAAATTAGTATGACGGAGCGTAATTTCCTTGGCCGGGGGCAGAACGTCGGCGTCAGTTTTTCGCTCGCGTCGGCCCGTAGCGAGATCGACTTCACATATACCGAACCCTATTTCATGAACCGCGAGGTGGCGGCCGGGTTTGATGTTTTTCATGTCCGCCAAGACCTTCAAGATCTGAGTTCAATTGACACCAACCGAACAGGAGGCCGTCTCCGAACGGGATATCGTGTTACACATGATCTCTCCCAGAAGTGGGCGTATTTGATCAAGAGAGCGTCAATCTCTAATGTCGACAGCGGAGCAGCCCAGCTCGTTAAGGACCAAGAAGGCAACAAAGTTACCTCACAGATCACGCACGAGCTGGCCTACGATACGCTCGACAGCAAACTCGATCCGACTAAGGGTTATACAGCGTCTATCCGAACCGACCTTGCAGGCCTCGGAGGGTCCGTACGGCACCTTAGAAATACGTTACGCGCTGGCCTTCACCAGCCGGTAACCGAGGACGTAATTTTCTCCGTAGGGAGCAAATTCGGATACATTCTGGGACTTGGCGAAGACGTACAGTTTCTTGAGAGATATTTCCCAGGCGGTTCGGAAATTCGTGGCTTCGAGAGTTCTGGCTTCGGGCCCAGAGACTCCATATCGGATGACGCTCTGGGTGCCGAATGGATATATGCGTCGAAGTTCCAGCTGACATTTCCACTTGGCCTACCGGCAGATTTCGGCGTGAAAGGCCGAATCTTCAGTGACCTAGGTAGCTCCGGACAGCTAAGTCCGACCAATTCTGACGTTCAGGACGACGGTTCACTCCGAATGTCTGCGGGCATTGGGATGACTTGGCGCTCTCCCCTGGGCCCTGTTGGGATGGATGCAGGTTTCCCCATTCTCAAAGAGAATTATGACAAAAAAGAAGTGGTACAGATTAGTTTCGGTACCCGCTTCTAGGAGGGTTGCGTGAAAATTCGCAAACGTATAATCAAATTAATCGCACCGGGTATACTTGCTCTCGTTCTCGGATTGACGGTGCCTGCGTCGGCACAGGTACCGTTAAAGGTTGCGGTTCTCGACCTCAATGCTATTCGGACGAACTCGCTGGCAATCAAGGATATTCGCGCGCAAATCGAAAAATATCGGCAAGGCTTTCAAGCTAATATCAAAAAAGAAGAAGATGCTCTCCGTGTAGCTAATCAGGAACTGGCAAAGAAACGAACATTATTAGGACCTGAAGCGTTCGCAAACGAACGTCGGTTGTTCGAACAAAAAGTCGTCGGCGTCCAAAAATTAGTTCGTCAGCGGAAGATTGATCTCGATGGCGCGCTAAATAAGGCTATGCTTGTAGTTGAAAAGAAGATGAATGTAATCATGGCCGACGTAGCGACTAAGCGGGGCGCCAGCCTCGTTCTCCGACGCCAGAATACCATTCTTGCAGATAGCTCAATGGACATGACCAAAGAAGTCCTGAAGCGGTTGAACACGGAACTTAAAACCGTTCCCGTCGGCAAACCTGGAAGCAAATAACATGGCAGATCCGCGGTTCTTTCGCCGCGCAAAACCAATCTCTCTGGCGGATTTAGCCGAAATCGCGAACGCGACAATCGCCGGAAATGTGGCGCCTGATCAAACCTACGTTGATGTCAAGCCGCTCTCTGACTCTGGGCCAAAAGACGTAAGTTTTCTAGACAACAAGCGCTATGTCGGTTCATTCAACGTAAGTAAGGCGGGAGCTTGCGTAGTTGAAGCCGCCTATGTTGAGCAAGCACCCTCTGGCATGGCGCTACTGGTTACGGACTCTCCATACCTGGGTTATGCCCTGATTGCCGCCGCTTTTTACCCGACACGGGCTGATGACAACACGAATGTTTCAGCCAACGCCCACATCGAGTCTACTGCAAGTATTGGCGACGGCGCCATGATTCAGGCTGGCGCTGTTATCCAAGCTCATGCCGAGATTGGGGCTGGTGCCCACATTGGCGTCGGCGCGGTCGTGGGACCCGGAGTTGTTATCGGCACGGGTTCTCGCATCGGACCGAACACGTGCCTGTCTCATTGCCTCATTGGAGATCGCGTGATCATCCATGGCGGTGTCAATATCGGCCAGGACGGATTCGGTTTTGCTCAGTCTTCCTTAGGCCACCTTAAGGTTCCCCAACTCGGTCGCGTTATCATTGAAGATGACGTGGAAATTGGTGCAAACACGGCCATTGATCGCGGCGCAGGTCCGGATACGGTTGTCGGAGCGGGCACCAAAATCGACAACTTGGTGCAAATCGCACACAACGTTCGCATCGGCAAGGGTTGCATTATTGTCAGTCAAGTGGGTATTTCAGGTAGCACAGAAATCGGGGATTTTGTCATGATTGGCGGGCAAGCCGGTTTGACGGGACACCTTCAAATCGGCAGTGGTTCCAAAATTGCCGCTCAGAGCGGCGTAATGCGCGATGTGGACCCCGGTACCACCGTAGGCGGGTCACCTGCGAAGCCAATGCGCGAATGGTTGAGAGAGGTCGCCATCATCGAGAGGTTAGGGAAAAAAAAGGGTAGATAACTGCGTATGGATAATTCCGCGACAAATCAGAACCGAACGGTCGAAATCGGCAAAATAATGAAAATGATACCTCACCGGTATCCGTTTCTTTTGGTAGACAAGGTGATCGATTTGGTTCCCGATCCCACCGCAACTGGTGTCAAAAACGTAACCATGAACGAGCCATTCTTTCAGGGCCACTTCCCCGACCACCCAATCATGCCGGGCGTTCTGATCGTAGAGGCCATGGCGCAGACGTCAGCCATTTTAGTGATTGAAACCACCGGCAAAAAAGCCAGCGGGGTAGTATATTTCATGACAATCGAACAAGCGCGGTTTCGCCAACCAGTTGTGCCAGGAGACCGTTTAGAGCTTCACGTGGAAAAGCAGCGCAGCCGGGGCAATGTTTGGAAGTTCCGAGGCGAAGCTAAGGTCGATCAAAAGTTGGTGGCAGAAGCAAACTATTCGGCGATGATCGTGGACGAGGTAAATGGCTGACATTCATCCAAGCGCTATTGTTAGCACGAAGGCGGAAGTCGGTGACGGCGTCAGCATTGGACCCTATTGCGCAGTAGGCGACGGTGTTGTCCTGGAGAAGGGGGTTGAACTCATCTCCCATGTCGTGGTCGAAGGATTTACCCGAATTGGCGCAAACACCCATGTGTTTCCGTTCTCATCGATCGGGCATAGACCTCAAGATCTCAAATACCATGGTGAGCCCTCGCGTCTGGAGATCGGTTGCAACAATGTCATTCGTGAACATGTGACTGTGAATCCAGGTACCGAGGGTGGGGGCATGTTGACGCGGATTGGAAACAACTGTTTGCTCATGGTTGGCGCGCATGTTGCTCACGATTGCATCGTCGATGATCACGTCATTTTAGTGAACAACGCCACACTGGGCGGACATGTCCATGTTGGTGAATGGGCAATTATTGGCGGTTTGTCCGCGATCCATCAATTCGTACGTGTGGGCAAACACGCCATGATCGGCGGCATGTCCGGCGTCGAACAAGATGTCATCCCCTATGGCTCCGTGACCGGTAACCGAGCGCGCCTTCAAGGTCTGAATATCGTTGGCCTGAAGCGCCGCAGCTTTTCGCGTGACGACATCCATGAGATGCGCAAAGCTTACAGGCTAATTTTTGCGGCAGAAGGAACTATGTCGGAGCGCCTCGCGGATGTTGCCGAAGACTTCGGTAACAATGAAGCGGTAATGGATATTTTACAGTTCATTCGCGCCGACTCCTCCCGCGCTATTTGTCAGCCCGCAATGGATGATGCGGCCTAGGCTGGGCATTGTAGCCGGCGGCGGGACGCTGCCTGGAGTCCTTATCAAGAATTGTAAGCGTGAGACGCGAGACTTTGTCGTGATTGCTCTGAAAGGGCAAACTTATCCGGCGACGGTGGGTGACTGTTCACATAAATGGGTCCGTCTCGGAGCTGCGGGAGAAGCCCTGGCGTTTCTTAAACAACAAAAAGTAGAGGAACTTGTGTTTGCCGGGTCGGTCAGCAAGCCAGCAGCCGCGGATTTACGCCCAGATCTCTGGACCGCCCGATTTCTTGCAGGCGGTAATATTTACGGATTGGGCGATGATGGCCTATTACGACGATTGATCAAACATTTAGAGCGTGAAGAGGGGCTTCGCGTCGTCTCAGTCACTGATATCGCGCCGGAACTCCTTGCTTCGTCGGGAACCCTGACACGGGTCAAACCTACAAAGGCAGATTTAGCAGATATTGCCGTCGGTGCAGCCGCAGCACGCGAACTTGGTCGCCAAGACAAGGGGCAGGGTGTAATCGTAGCAGAGGGCGTAATTATCGCGCGCGAAAACCGTCTTGGGACCGATTCCATGATGGCCAAACTCCCAGCATGGGCAGAGAGCCAGGAACGTCACGGCGTTCTAGTTAAGATGCTGAAACCCGGGCAAGAACGTAGAGCGGATCTACCAACAATTGGGCCGGATACGGTCAAGACTGGGAAACGCCACGGTCTTCGCGGTATTGCCGTGGACTCTGGAAACGCACTGATCCTCGACCGGGCGGAGATGCTTAAAGAAGCAAACGACGCAGGACTATTCATATATGGGCTCACTACTCAGGACGCTGAAACCCTCTACCACCCTTTGATTTACTTGATCGCGGGCGAGCCGTCCGCCGATAACTTGGGTGCCCGCTTGATGATAGGTCTGAAACAATTAACCAGAGGCCGACTTCGGTTCGCCGGCGTTGGAGGAGCGGCAATGTCCGCCGAGGGTTTAGAGAGCCTGTTTCCAATGGAGGATCTCGCGGTCATGGGTTTGGCGGAGGTACTTCCCCGCGTGCCCACCTTGCGTCGGCGTATCTTGCAAACCAAGGCAGATGTCCTCGCGCGGCAGCCAGACGTTGTGATCGGCATCGACTCGCCAGACTTTAATTTTCGACTAGAGCAGCAATTAGCCGGGCAAGGCATCCCTCTCATGCATTTTGTCGCCCCCAGTGTCTGGGCGTGGCGAGCTGGACGAGCCAAGAAGATTGCAGGCTTTCTTGATCATCTGCTAACTCTTCTGCCGTTCGAGCCGCCCTATTTCGAGAAGCACGGCCTCGCCACCACCTATGTTGGCCATCCCATCCTCGATAGCCGGGCCGATCAGGGGGACGGTCAAGCGTTCCGGCGAGCCCGCGGTATTAGCGAGGATGAACAGGTACTTTTGGTTCTTCTTGGTAGCCGCCGAAGCGAAGCCGCCTGCCATCTCCCCGTGTTCGCCGAGACCGTCAAACGCGTCCGTGACGAGGTCGGAACGCTCCGTGTGATCACCGTTACCGCTTCACCAACGGAAGAGCTCGTCTCACAAGCGGTTAAGCAGTGGCCCGACGACGTGATTACGCTGAGTGATCCATCTCATAAGTTCGATGCCTTTGCGGCAAGCGATGTAGCTTTGGCAGCCTCTGGAACGGTGGCTCTGGAGTTGGCGATGGCAATGGTTCCATCGGTTATTGCCTATCGGATGAACCCAGTGACGGCTTGGCTCGCAAAGCGTCTGGTGAAGGTACGCTATGCCAATCTCATCAATCTGATATTGGACCGCGAGGCTGTTCCTGAATTTCTCCTGAACAAATGTCAGGCCGAACTCATCGCCCCAGCAATTATCTCACTTCTCACCACGCCTGAACGCCGTCAACGTCAGAAAAATGACTACGCAGACGCCCTGATCAAACTTGGCCGAGATGACGAACCAGCGGGACAACGGGCAGCCAAGACCATACTTGGCCTCATCAACGCCAAAAAAAATGACGCAATGTAGAAATCACCGTATTTGTTTGTGCGTACCTTAACGAGGATCAGCGCTGATCCTGGGGAACGAACGCGCGAATTGTTTCGCCCGTGTAAAGTTGACGCGGACGCCCGATTTTCTGGGACGGGTCTTCGACCATCTCATTCCATTGCGCAACCCAACCCACCGTCCGCGCCACTGCAAAAAGCACCGTGAACAAGCTGGTCGGAATGCCCATGGCCTTGAAGATAATACCAGAGTAAAAGTCCACATTTGGATACAGCTTCTTCTCGATGAAGTAGTCATCCTCAAGCGCCAGACGCTCCAGTTCCACGGCAATATCAAGAAGTGGCTCATCCGTGATCCCCAACTCACCGAGTACTTCGTGGCAAGTCTGGTGCATCACCTTGGCGCGAGGATCAAAATTCTTGTAAACCCGATGGCCAAAGCCCATTAGTCGGAAAGCATCATCCTTATCCTTCGCCTTTTGTACAAACTTGGCGATGTTCTTTGGATGCTCTATTTCTTCGAGCATGTTTAGCACCGCCTCGTTTGCTCCCCCGTGGGCTGGTCCCCATAGAGAGGCTATACCAGCGGAGATGCAAGCAAAGGGGTTGGCACCGCTGGAGCCAGCCAGGCGTACCGTGGACGTAGACGCGTTCTGCTCATGATCAGCGTGCAGAATCAGAATCCGATCCATGGCTTTTGACAGAATTGGGTTGACTTCATATTCCTCGCAAGGATTGGAAAACATCATGTGAAGGAAGTTCTCAGCGTAGTTCAAATCATTGCGGGGATACATAAACGGCGCACCGATGGAGAACTTGTAGGCCATGGCCGCGATGGTTGGCATTTTAGCTATCAGCCTATAGGACGCTACCATGCGATGTTTTGGGTCAGTAATGTCAAGGCTGTCATGATAGAAGGCGGATAGGGCACCAACGGTCCCACACATGACCGCCATGGGGTGAGCATCCCGTCGAAAACCACGGAA
>PARE01000062.1 GCA_002709525.1 Magnetovibrio sp.
CAAATGCTACGCCTAAATTGAAGTGGGCGAGTGGATCCGTAGGATCAGCTTCGAGCGCGATTCGACCATGATGGAGGGCTTCTTCAAGCTGGCCAAGGTCACATAGAATAGGTGTCAGGTTAAAATGTGCATCGATTAAACTCGGAGAGTCCCGGAGGGCCTGCAGGAGATGATGAGCTGCCAATTTGTTCTCCCCTATGCTTCTCAGCAAGTTGCCAAGATTGAAATGAGCCTCGGGAAACTCGGACTGGTATTGGACGGCCTTCAGGATATGCGTGATGCCGTTCTGGACGTCGCCACCTTCTGCTAGGACCAGCCCCATCAAGTGCAAAGCGTCTGAGTGCTTGGGGGACTTTTTTAGTACCCGCTGGTACAGCCTTTGCGCACGGCGTAGATCACCTGCGTTGTGTTTTGCTATCGCCTTGGCAAGAGTTTTTTGGGGGTCCATGGTGCAACCGAGTTCGGCTAAGCTCAAAGCGGACGTGGATACTAAGGGTGCGAGTTGTGGTCTGTCTACGCTTTATCCTAATGAGGCTTATCGCTCAATGTGTCGGGTTGCGATCAAATTCTCTTCAAATTACGAGCTCTTTGCGCTAGATCAGAGCTTCGTAGATCGTAAATAATACAAGTGGGTCGTGAATGATGCAATCCAACGGGATGTCAAATGCGATAGAGATGGATGAATATGTCTGCTAATTTTGAAACAGCCATTAATTATTTTCAGCAGTCACGGTTTGACCGATGTCTTAAGACTTGCCGAAAAGTCATTGGCGCAGACCCTGGGTTTGTTGATGCCTATCTTTTGGGAGCCCAGGCGGCGCAGGCGCGTGGCCAAAGTCAGCAGGCTGAGAAATTTCTCTTGCAAGCTGCCAAGGTGTGTCCCGACAGTCTTGTTGTGCAGCGTAATCTTGGGGTCTTAAAAAGCCAGTTGGGCCAGATAGAGGAGGCCAACCGTGCTTTCCGGAAGGCTCTGAGGATTGATCCCAAAGATGCTGAAACCTTGTATTGTTTTGCAGTCCACTTGGATTCCAACCATCAGTCCAAAGAGGCACTAAGCATGTACGCTTGCGCGCTGGAAGTTGTGCCAGATAACCCCATGGTTTGGACAGGGCTTGCTAATGCCCAACGATCAATGGGTGAATTCGATGAGGCTCGTGAATCCTGTTTGGCGGCTTTAGAATTTGATGCCAACTACATTCCGGCCATCAACAATTATGGCGCTCTGAGCGTTTCAATGAAGGACCATACAGCAGCTATTGACTATTTTCACCGCTCGCTGGCACTGAACCCTGGGCAGCCACAAACTTGGTATAACTTGGGTATCGAGTATCAGCGTCAAGAAAAATACGATAAAGCCATTGAAGCGCTTATGAAGGCTCATGAGATCGATTCCAATTCCTCCGAGGTTCTTAAGACCCTCGGGCACACATATTTGCAGTGGGATGACGCCGGGAGCGCCATTCAGATGTTCGGCAAGGCCCTCGAAGCTTCGCCAAACGACGCGAAAATATCATTTATGTTGGCCTGTGGCCACATCAAGAATGGTGACCCAAGAGAGGCGAGGGCTGTCTGTGGCCGTTTTCTTGAGAAGCATCCAGGCGACACAACAACAATATCTTGCCTTGCCTTGATGGCAGCAGAGCATGGCCCTGAGAAAGATAATGAACGTTACAATTCGTTCGAGGCTATTATCCAGACAGTCAAGGTGCCAACACCCTCCACTTACAATAATGAAGCCGCGTTTATAAAGGACATGGCTGATTATATCCTCAGCCACTCAACACTTCGCGATGCGGGTGAAGATCATGCCACGCGGAATGGATTTCATACTGGGAATCTAAGGCTTTCCGGAATGGGGCCACTCACGCACTTAGAGGCGTGCATTTCCAATTCTTTGGATGGTTATGTCGAATTTCTTAAGTGCAAGGAAGATAATGATTTCATAGTGTCTCGCCGGCCGACCGATTGGGTGCTTAATATCTGGGGTGTCGCTATGAGAAACCAGGGTCATCAAATCGCTCATATCCATCCGGATGCTTGGATGTCTGGCTGTTTTTATGCTCAGCTTCCGCCTGTGATCTCGGAAGACGATGAGGGGCACGAAGGTTGGATTGAATTTGGAGCACCAACAGCGGACTTTACCTCTGTCCGAGCTGGAAAGGTGAGGGCCTACAAGCCTATTGTAGGGTCCATGTTCCTGTTCCCCGGCTATTTGACACATCGAACCATCCCGTTTCATTCGGATGATGTCCGGATCAGTATCGCCTTTGATGTTGTAAGAAAATAATCAAGGCCGAGATCTAATCACCTTTCTGGTTCTGGTCGCACCTGAGCATGTTTTCTTTCTCAGAGAACCATTCATCTGCATAATCGGTGGTCTGGTACTCCTCAAAGTAGGGCCCACCAATGGTATAGTGAAGGTTGAAGATTTCGTTGACGGGGATAGTTGGATCATACGCGACGAGATGGTTCCAGGGATGCGGTATTTCGCCGATGAGATGGTCGCCATCAAGCCAGTGAAATCTGTGAAGATCCAAACCTGATGCTGTGTTAACGTATTCGGGTGTTAAGGCCTTACATTTCTCACAGTTGAACAGCATAACGCTGGACCAATTCTTCTTTTCGTACTGAGTTTGCGGCGCACCTAGGAACTTAGTATTTTCCTTCGGCACGTGATTGTGCTTCACCACTTGAACCGCGTAATCATCTTCCCTTAAAGCCCAGAGCTTGGCCATATCTTGAAGGACTAACATGTCGCAATCCATGAAAATAGCCCATCCCTCGTACTTGCAGAGATAGGGCGTTAGAAACCGAGAGAAGGAGAAGTCAGTCGACTGGAGAGGGTTTGGTTCTCTGGTCATAATGCCTTCTAATTGGGACAGCATAATCGGTGTGATTGATACGGGCTGGCTGGCCCGCGAATGAATGCTTTGCGACAGTACGTGGAAAGCGACAGTCTCGCGTGGATCAAAACCGATAAAGACACGTATCATCTTAGCTGAACCCCTCAGAATATTTTCTGGTATCCTGACACGGCATGAACAAGTTCATCATTGACAGCAATGACGAATGTTTGTGCGCCACCGAAAAATTAAAAATAGATCGATAGCGTTTTTCTGTTTATGTAAATGATCTACCTCGTTAACAAAACAGTATTTTTGGTTCTTTTCTCCTTGGCAAACGAGTTTTCTATCCTTGCCATGTGTAACATTGGTGCCACCTGTAACATGCCTCGGCTAAGTCGCCGCGAGACGAACGCCTGCGACCGCTTACATTATGATTCGCATTTGACCCAAATTAGACATAGTCGAGTTTTTCCCTACTTTGCCGAGCTATTATGAAACTAGTCGACCACGCCAGAGGCGGCGTGAAAATTGGCACGGCGGTTATGAAAAATCACATGTACATATTCTGCACCTTGGAGGTAGGTAACTCATGAACCTATCTATAAGCGGGTCAGGGGCGTTTGGGCAGAAAGAACTGGAGGTTAGATTTTAAGCGCTCCCGGAACGGCCGCTCCCGTTTGAGACGCCATTCGCGGCTCATGGCTTCAGAACGAGTCCGATAGCGTTCCGCATAAAGTAGCATCCATTGCCGTCCACTCGTCGATCGAGCCCCTTTGCCCAAGTTATGCGCCGCAAGGCGTTTACCCAGATCATTGGTCCATCCAACATAGGTCCGGTGGGGTCGAGCATCAACGCTACCGATGACATAGACATAGTTAGCCATTTGTACGAACAAAACTCCTTCCGCCGTGTTGCTTATCCTGATCGATTAGAGCGGAAAGAGCTGAATTAATCACCCTCTCGTAAACGCACAGGTAAGTCCTCTCATCGGTTTACGGTAAATGTCCTTGCGTCTTAGACTAAAACTCAAGTTTGATTTCAACACGTCTGTTTGCGGCTCGATTTGCGGGACCTGTATTCGGGGCAACGGGCTTTGTATCGGCCGAACCAACAGCTAAAACTAAATTTTTATCAATTTGGGCAGTATCAAGTAAACTGTGAACAACAGAAACTGCCCTGGCGGCTGAGAGTTCCCAATTCGACGAGAAGTAATCGTTAGATATTGGAATATTGTCGGTATGTCCAGTTACGACAATTTTACGAAGTTCGGGTGCTTCCTCCACAATGTCTCGAACCCTTTTTATCACTACCTTAATATTCTCATTTAGATCAGCGCTGCCGCTAGGGAAAGTAACTTTCTCTGGGAACCGTAATATAACCTGCTTATTGCGCTCGATTATCTCAAGCTTTCCCTTGCTGACATCATTTTTCAACTGCTGAGTTATATTATTTTTAATGGCGTTTATATTTTTACGATTTGAAATATCATTTACGTCTTCATACTCATCTTTTTTAAAGAACGTTAGCTTATCTTGCCGATCATCTTTCTGGTAATCTTTTATATAGGCCTCTTTCTCTTTTAGGTCCTCATCTTTGTACTTTCTTTCTGCAAAATCTATGGTCTCTTTCTCATTTTTTTCTTTAGTGTTTATGCCGGCTTGTTCACCAATTCTATCAATGTTTATATTACTTCGAGAAAGATCTACCACAGACGAATAACCAGGCAACAAAGACGTTGTGGGGGCTTGATTAAACGCCTCAGATATTGCGCCAGCATTTTGCTTAAAACTGTCAGAACTTATCTCAGAGAATGATAAAAATAGAACAAACATCACAACTAGTAGCATAAGCATATCTGTAAATGTCATTAGCCACCCTTGGCTTAAATCTTTTCTTTTTTTAACTCGTGCCATTTTATTATTCGCTCTCCTGTGCGGAGGCATCTTCGACCGAGACTGATCTTCTGAGGTTCTCTGGAAGATATGCCTCCAATATATCGTACATTTCAGTAGGATTTTTGAGTTGTTGGACCAGGACAACACACTCTATGACTAACACTCTGTTTCCAGAATCGGCCGACAGCTTTTGGTCCAACTTTTCTGCAATGGGTTGAGCAAATAAATACGAAATAAGAACACCATACATTGTAGTGAGGAGTGCGACAGCCAAGCCTTTTCCAACCGTAGTTGGGTCTTCAAGGCTACTTAACATTTGAATAAGCCCAACGAGAGTGCCAAACATTCCAAATGCAGGCGCAGCCTCAGCGATAGAAAAAAAGATTTTTATGCTACTCTCTTGCCGAACAATGCTTAAATCCATCTCTGCGTTGAGAAATTCGCGAATGTAACCTGGGTCTCGGCCATCCGCACACATCTGTAAGCCCTTCCTGAAGAATGGGTCTTGAACCTGCTTTAAATGCTCTTCTACAGCTAGAAGTTTTCTTGGATCCTTACGGCAGGTATCAGAGAGTTCAATAGCCTGATTTATTAGGTCGAGCGGGCTAAAACTGGTATTTGTTACAACCGCTTTCAGACCAATGGGGATTGCTTTAAAGAAACTTTGAATTGGAAATTTGATCATTGTTGAGGCAAATGTACCTCCAAGAACGATTATAAATCCTTGGACATTTATGAATTGTGCAAAGTTTCCATCTTCGCCAATAGCAAAGATAACTACGGTTACGCCTCCTAAAAGACCCAGTATAGTAGCAAAGTCCAATTTATATCCCCAACAGAGACCAAGGATTAAGTATTTAGAACAGAATTAAAGAATGGTTATGACCATGGAGTTTATCTCCGTCAACGTATGGTAGCTTCAGATCTCAGTCCAGGACTAGCGGTCGTGCTAGGGACTAGAGCTTTGACAAGATTAGACATATTGAGGATACCAACAGGCGCCCCATCCTTTAAAATGACGTAGGAGTGTGAGGTATCTCCACCGGAATATGCAATCATGCTCTCTAATGTGTCGTTGTAATCAACTTCACCATGGGAATTTTCTGGGACGCCGTTCCGGAGTGGTGTCATGATTGAACGGACCCGTAAGACCCGTGCGCGATTAATATCGCTCACGAAATCTTCGATATAAGGATCATTAGGGTTGAGCAGGATGTGCTGTGGTTCGCCTTTCTGAACGATGTGCCCGTCTTTGAGGATAACGAGGTGATCAGCAAGTTTCAGTGCTTCGTCAAGATCATGAGTGATGAAAACAATAGTTTTATGGAGCTCTTTCTGGAGTTCCAGAAGAAGGTCCTGCATATCGGTACGGATTAATGGGTCGAGAGCTGAAAATGCTTCGTCCATGAGCATGATTGGAGAATTTGAAGCCAAGGCCCGAGCGATTCCTACGCGTTGCTGCATGCCACCGGACAATTGATGCGGGTAATGATCACCAAAACCGTGTAGGCCGACCCGTTCTAGCCATTTGTGGGCCTCGGCTAGGCTATTCTGTCGTTCGATGCCGCGGACCCTAAGAAGAGTGGCAGCGTTATCTGCTACTGTTTTGTGAGGAAACAAGGCGAATTTCTGGAAGACCATGGACATTGTCTCCCGGCGCAATTGGCGGAGACGTTCTTCGCTGTAGGCGAGAACATTCTCGCCATCGACTTCGATTGCGCCGGCGGTTGGTTCAATCAATCTATTGAGGTGTCTTATGAGGGTTGATTTGCCAGAACCCGATAACCCCATAATGACTGTTATCTCACCTTCGCCCATATCGACGTTAATATCTTGAAGCCCAAGAACATGCAGGTATTGCTCGAGTAAATCTGCCTTACCGACACCATTTTGAACATGTTGAAGTGCAGATTTTGGCTCAACGCCAAAGATCTTATAGAGATTACGGATCGAGATTTTAGTTTTTCGGTACATTGACTCGTCCCTTTGGCTAGTGTTTTTGAGCGGCGTTCACTCTATCAAGTGCCGCTTTTGTTACTCGGTCAAGAATGATAGCAAGAAGCACGATCCCAAGACCGGATATCAGTCCGACACCGAGTTCTAAGTTCCGAATACCTCGCAAGACAAGAACACCAAGACCGGGGGCCGAGACCAATGAGGCAATAACAACCATGGCAAGACTCATCATGATCGTTTGATTTATCCCTGCCATGATATTCGGGAGGGCCAGGGGCACCTGCACACCGAATAGTTTCTGAGTGTCTGTCATGCCGAATGAGTCGGCCGCTTCAATGACGTCCGTGTCAACCAGCCGAATCCCAAGGTCAGTTAATCGAATTACTGGAACAATGGCGTAGAGAATAATAGCAATGCCGTAGAGTTTTGGTTCCGTGACCGAGAAAAGAAAAATAAGTGGGATGAGATAGACGAAGGGAGGTAAGGTCTGCAGCATATCAAGGATCGGGATGGTCAACTTTTGCATCGTATCACTGCGTGACATAGCGATGCCGATTGGCACTCCAAATACGACGCATAGAAATGCGCAGACGAATATGATGGCCAAGGTTTGAATGGCATGCTCGTAATGGTCTATGAACGCCAGAAATGCAATGCAAGCGGCCACAAAAAAAACTAAGCGCCATGACTTCGAGGCGAAATAGACAATCACCATAAGGACCGGGATCATGACCCACCATGGCGTTGCCTGGAACAGGGACAATGCCCACTCTAAGAACCAGCTCAATGGTTGCGTAATTGGGTCCAAGACAAAACGCAAAGAATCCTTTATGGATAGAAAACTTTTTTCTACGCCAACTGTTACATCTCGAGATTGTGGAAACGCAGCACAAGCCTTGTTAAGGGCATCAAGTGATGGGAATGGCAATTCCCACCAAGAAGTTTCCACCCCGGATTGACCTTTGCTTTTGGCCAAGAGCTCTGCCATCGACATCGGGCGGTCATTTTCGGCCTTCGCCGTATCGCACCAGTCTCTAAGACCTATGGCATTAAATACGGAATCGTAGGTCGCCATCTCTAAACCCCCGACCACCATCGCGGCCAAGCTGCCTTATCATGCTATGGATAAGACACAATTATATTTCTGGCGTTGAGGCAGGACCATGGGGCCCTGCCTCAGCTGCAGCTTTACTTTAAAATCGCGCTGAGCTTTTTGCGCGCTTCAGGGTTGACCCACTTTGACCAGGTATCTTTTTCCTGGGTAAGAAAACGCACCGCTGCCTCGGTGGCGGAGGCTTTTTTCTCCTTCTTCCAGGCCAGTATCCCGTTCATAGTATCAACGTCGAAACTGACTTTACTCATAAGCTCGGCGATAGCTGGTTCACGCTT
Source organism: Magnetovibrio sp. (assembly GCA_002709525.1). Classification (GTDB taxonomy): domain Bacteria; phylum Pseudomonadota; class Alphaproteobacteria; order Rhodospirillales; family Casp-alpha2; genus UBA3470. The sequence continues at coordinate 8,087 of PARE01000062.1, forward strand.
CTTGAAGGCGGCAGTCACAACGGTCAGAACTGGTGCTGGTGGAAAATCTGAAACTCCTGGATTAGCAATGCCCTTATTCGAGTTATTGGCGTGAATTTTTTTGTCGATGTCACCGATGGACAGTTTGACCATCTTGTACTTTCCGAGCACCGCTGTTGGGCCCCAGTAATAACCGAACCAAGGTTTCTTATCTTCGTAGGCTGCCGCAATCGATGTAGCCAAGGTCTCGCCTGAGCCGTGATTGAAAACTTCCACACCGGCGGCTTTCATATTCAGGGCCTTCGCGAGGTTATCGTTGACGATACGGCATCCCCATCCGTCTGGACAGTTATTGAAGCGACTGCCGACCAGTTTTGGGTTGGCGAGAACGTCTTTGACGGTTTTAAGCTCAGGATGTTTTTTTACCAGGTATTCAGGGACCCACCAACCTTCAACGCCGCCAGGCGCTAAAACGTCGGCAAGGCGCTCGACTTTTCCAGCTTTTTCCATTTTTGAATAAGCATCACCCGTCGAATTGAGCCAGAGTTCAGTGACGATGTCAGGCTCGCCATTCTCGGCCAGAGATGCGACCGCAGTGGTCGTCGCTGATGGCACTTTTTCTACCTTGCAGCCGTATCCTTGCTCCATTAGGAATTTTGCTACCTCTGTGATGATCTGGGATGAGGCCCAGTTCATTTCTGTGATCGAGACCTTGCCGCAACTTGCTGCATTGGCTCCAGATGCCATCATGGCGATACCACAGGCAGCACCAACAACTGCTAATTTAAACGTACGCATCGATTTTCCTCCTTGTCTTAACTGCCGAATGGCTTTCATCTGACTTTCCCTGAAGCTTCAATTTTACTGCTGAAGCTTGTGAAGAAATACTCCCAAGCCGAAAAGGCTAGCCTCTTTAAAGACTGGCAGTTATGCACGCCATGCCAACTTCGATGGTCTTGTGTTGGGGAAAGTTCCATTCCGGATAATAAGCTGAACCGGGAGACTTGTCTAATCAATGGCTAACTTCTGACGAATGCCTCAATTTTAGCAAGCAATTCCTCGTCAACATTGATCCCATCGCTGTGGTGGGTTGAGCGCTGGGCTTGGCGCCGACTTCCAGGAAGTCGGGCATTTGGCTGAGAAGAAATTGCTTTGGTAAGGGCTTGAATTCGAGATGTAAATTCCCCCCCGGAAAAGCACTCAGTCGAAATGGCAATGAAAAACTGTCCGGTTTTTGGTGGTCCACCGCTCGTTCCGGCGAAGGGGCTCGCGTCTTTGCCCAACGTGGCACCTGCCAATGCTGCGGCGAAGGTCTCGACCATCAACCCCACACTAACCCCCTTGTAGCCGCCGCTCGGCGCCATTGAGCCCTTCAACGCAACCTCAGCGTCGGTTGTTGGGCTCCCATTTGCATCGAGAGCCCAGCTATCGGGGATGTTTTTGCCAGCGCGCGCATGCATCATGATTTCGCTTTTTGCTATGACGCTTGCCGATTGATCGATGACAAAAGCCGCGCCGTTATCGTCGCCGGGTACGCCTAGTGCGAAAGGATTGGTGCCGATAACTGGCGTAACCCCTCCGACTGGTGCAATCGATGCCGGCGCGTTGGTGAACCCCAGACCGACGAGCCCTTGTGCTGCAAGCCTCTCTACGTGATAGCCTAAAACACCACAGTTGTAGGAATTTCTGATCGCCAAACCGGCAATTCCTGCTTCATGGGCTAACGGGATAACTCGTTCGAATCCGGTGTCGATAGCGGGGTGAGCGAAGCCACTACCCGCGTCAACGACAACAGCCGAGCTGGATGGCTGTTCAACCTTTGGAATAGCGTTACCGATCACTTTCCCGCATTGAACGTGTTCGCAATATACCGGCACGTAAACCAAACCATGGCTTGCAATACCGTCACGTTCGGCAGCAGCAACAGCCCGTGCGAGCGAGGCAGCAGACTCCGATCGCGTCCCTGAGCCCTCTAAAGCCCTGCGTGCCAGGTCCTCGACTTTTTCTAAAGAAAGATTCCGCTTCCGCATAATTAACCTTAATCCAAATCAACCAATCCGGCACCTGCGCCGGCGAGGAGTGACAACTCGCTTGACGGTACGAGGCATCGATTGAATAGTTCCTCCAATCCGGCCCAGGCATTGGTATCTACCATAATCCCGTCATAAGCGATCCGCTTAAACTCGACTTCTTTAGTGGCGGCATTGATCCCACATAGTTTATCACTACAAGCAATTGTGTCCGTAACAGTAGTTTGAATCGACAGATTGACGGGTCCTGGAGTTTGCAATTGATCTTCATCGGTGACGTTCAACTGTATGGCCCGTTGCTCGTCTAAAATCACCTGGACGTTCGGCCACTCAATTATACAGCTCTTCATTTGGCTGGATACAAAGCTTGTAGCGACCAGAAACGGATAGTCGACATTTAGTGCTGTGATCTTAATTCCACGGAACTGTGGTAGATGACCAAAATCGGATAGTGTCGGTCCTGCAAAGATTGCTGATAATCGACCTGGTCCGGAGAGAATGACCTCAGTGTCGTACTCTGCAACCGAGAGCTGTCCGGACTCCGGCTCGCGATCCAAATGTTTCAGACAGGCGAGTGCTGCCGGCGTGGGATCAATACCAAACCGAGCCGCCGCTTGAATGGTTTCTGCAAAGTCCTCCGCGATGCCGAACGGGGCGCCGACGCCAAATGCCGCGCGGGTCACAATAAATTCGATTTCTCCCATGGATACATGCTTGCTTCCGGATGTCATCGGATCACCTCGGGCTTTACAGGCAAGAACCAGTTGTCGGAGCTTGGGCCGCCAAGATCGTCCGGCATCGGCGCGCCCTGAAACATTGTGATCCGCGTCCATAGGTCCGATTTTGGATCAAATTTCGACGCGCCAAAAAATGCTAACTTAAACCTTAGCAGATCAATTGGGCGCACATTGGAGTCAATTAGACTGTCATAAATTTCGCTGTAAGGAGAATTTGCCGTCGTCTGTACCCGGCGGACAACATGGCGGCACTCAGGGTGTTTCAGAAGAAATTCTGCAACACTTGATAACGGTTCTGTTCTAGCCAGTTCCTTATCTAATGCTGCTATGTCTCGTCCGAAGGCCAAGGGTATTTCATACTCGTCCCCGGGTTCGGCGAGCCGGTCGCTAAAACGCGGTTCCAATTTGTCCTCAGAATAGTACCAAAAATACCGCTGTTCATCGGGATCATCATAGTCGCGCTTCAATCCCCAATTATAGCGCGATGCAATTAATTCCTGCAGTTCTGTTATACTCATAGATGGCTGCAGACAGGCTGAGCGATCTGAGTGCATTGTCTCGGCTAAATCGTCGATCAGGTCAGCATGCGGTTCCATGAGCATACTTGCAGCTAGTTCTTGCCCCTCGAGTGAATAGTTGGCCTCGGCATACAGATAAAGCGCGTCCCAAGGTAGCTCTTCGGATGATAGCCCATCATCCGATAGACGTTGCTCATAGTCCTCCATCTCGTTGCGTAGTGTCGACGTCCGAGCCTGCTGGATTTCGTCGTTTACATTCCATTCATCCAGATGACCACGCACCCGTTTAATCAGCGTGCGTAGTTCTGAGAGTTGTTCTTTGGAAGCTAGCTCTAAGGAACGCACTCGTGCCAACGCCGTCTCGCGAGCCAAAACCCAGTTGTTCATTAGGATTGGGTGCTTGGCCAGAAATGGTGCCATTCCGAGTCCGGTAGCGTTGCCAACACCCAAGAACTGTTTGATGTTTGGATCCAGCCTAACGGCTCGATCACACCCTCTTACTTGGGCGACATATTCAACGAGTTCCATAGTAAACCAGCGGATTAAATACACGGCGAGCATTTCGACCTGAAATGCGCCGCGTGTTTCTGGTCGTTTGGCAATCCGCTCTCGGTCGGCACACCCAAATTTTCCACTGCCGTAAACAGCTGTCGTACGCATCAGATAGCCAACACCGGCAAGGAAATCTATATCAGGTTGGCGGCCATCCGCTAGGCGTTCCACCACATGGTCAAAGGCGCGAACACTCTTGTTTGCCCGCGCTACCACAAGCTCAGTCGCGGAGAAGCGTCCAAGTTCTTGCTTTGGGGTATTGTTAGCCAATCGCATCAGATCAGCTTCTGTTGGCACTCCGTCAAATAGGTTGAAAGTTGCATCCCAAGCCTCCGCGATCACCCTATCGGTTCGCTGGTTTGAATTCAGTGCATGCGTGAACGCAACTAATGAGTACGTGCGGTTCGGCGTATGCACCGCAAAAATGGACGTTCCGTAGCCATCTGAGTCGAGATCAAACCTTAATCGTTCGAAACGCCAGGCCTCCTTGGACATGCGACGCAGCAATACTCGCATAAAGCTCAAGCGGGTTTGATGGGATGCACCCATTCGGTCGAGTCGCATGACCCTCTCGGGACTTCTCAGACCAACCACTTATGCCGCCTCTTCTCTGCCAAACGACCGTTCAAAAAAGTTTAGCCAGTTGTCGCCGCCGATCTTGGCGATATCTGTATCTGAGAAACCCACTTTACGCATGCCTGCCAATATGTCCTTAAAATCCCGATTATCCCCGAACCATGTTGGCTGATCGGGGAAGCCCGGTGCGTTCGCTGATCCTTCGCCAAAATCTGTATCAAGCGTCCAGGTTCCATTACGCATCCAGGCGACAACAGTATCGGGCTGATCTTGACATAAGTCGGACCCAAATCCGACCTGATCTATACCCATCATCTCGGCAGTTCTTGCGATCATAATGCAAAAATCATCGAGCGTGCACTGACTGCCGTTGCTCAAATGATGTGGGTATAGAGAAAAGCCGAGCATACCGCCGCTTTCAGCCAAAGCCTTAAGCACCGTGTCTGATTTGTTTCGCAAAGCTGGATGCCATGAAGCCGGATTGGCATGGGTAATTGCGATCGGCCGCTCGGAAATTTCTATCGCCTCCAGTGTTGACCGCTCGGCAGAGTGGCTCATATCAATAACCAATCCAACACGGTTCATTTCTCGGATCACTTGGCGGCCCATCCGAGTAATCCCCGGATCATTGTCTTCGTAGCAACCTGTTGCCAATAAGCTTTGATTATTATAGCTGAGTTGCATGAACCGCGCGCCTAGCTGATGGCAAACTTCGACTAGGCCAATATTATCTTCAATGGGCGAGCAATTCTGGAACCCGAACAGGATCGCCGTTTTGCCTTCAGCGTGTGCCCGGCGAACATCATTTGCTGAACGGCCTGGCAAAATAAGATCTTGGTATTTCTCAAAGCGGTGGTTCCAAGCGACAATATTTCCAACGGTTTCACGAAAATCTTCATGGTAACAAATGGTGACATGAACAGCTGCAATGTTACCTTCATTCATTTGTCGGAAGATTTTCTCCGACCAGTCGCTGTATTGTAGGCAATCAATTATAAGGGGCCGATTCGTCATGGGTTGGGCGTCTTTCAAAACATTTATATTGGGATGGCTTGACGGCGCAAACCACTATTCCCAGGATTTTCAGGCCATTGCATGCCTCCCGAGCACATAAGCCCGCTTCAGCCGCCGCGGAGCAAAAAGAGTCCGAAATTAAAAGCAGCAAGCGCGTCCGATGGTCAGTTTAATTTATTTTGTACAGATACAAAACCGTTCAGAGCAGCGTGTGAACCCCCTATGGTGTCGAGAAAACATCGTCTACGTCAAAGACGGCTGGAAAATAAAGAAATTTTAGGTCGGTTTGCCATGTGTAGCGTTTCAAGGCTTCTTGTTAGAGCTTCTGAAAAATAAGGTAATAATGGAATAATCCTTGGCGTGACCAGCTGGGTCCTGCCTAACGCGTGTCTCGTAGGCATCATAATAATGGTCAAGAACTTTTTGGCGCTCTTCTTCGGGTCACGCGGGCGACAATCCTGCGGCAAAAGTGTTTTCCGACCAAGATTGCAGTGTCGGTATGTACTGTCTGGCGAACCTTGCGGGGTCACCATGTCGCGGAAAATCCTGAACATAAGGGCGCTCGACGACCCGGGTCTCCATATTTCCCAATCTCAATCCTGCCTGATGGACTGGCCAATTTGGATCGGGTTGTCCATCAATTAAGCCGCCAACCGGTTTCGGCGGAAATTCGCGCCCATACGACAAAGAATATCGAACGCCTTTCGGGTTGCATTAAGATTAGCTATACCCTTACCTGCAATGTCAAAGGCGGTGCCATGCGCTGGCGTTGCGATGGGTACTGGCAGACCGGCTGCGATTGTGACACCCCGGTCGAACCCCATCATCTTCATCGCAATCTGCCCCTGGTCATGGTACATTGTAACCACTGCATCGAGCTTGCCGTCGCGACCGCGCAGAAACACCGTGTCCGATGGCCAAGGTCCATCAACATCAATTTGTAGGCCTCGCGCCATTTCAATGGCGGGCGCTAAAATGTCGATCTCCTCGGTGCCGAAGTTCCCATTGTCACCAGCATGCGGGTTCAAGGCGGCGACACCAATTTTCGGGCGTGTCTTGCCAGCGGCAATAAGAGTGTCGTTCGCAAGCTTGATTGCGTTGATGATACCATCAACATCGATAGATTTGGCAACATTGCGAAGCGCAATATGGCTGGTTACGCGGGTGGTGATTAGTTCATCGAGCATGTTAACTTCTGAGTGATACCCACAAAAGTTGAGGTAACGCGCGATATAACGATGCTCATCTTCTTCCTTCATTCCCGCGAGATGCAATGAGGCCTTGTTGAATGGGCCAAAAAGCACGGCGTCAGCATCATTGCGGACAGTTAGGTCCAAGGCCCGGTCGAGGTTGCGGAGGCTGGCTGTACCGCCTGCCTCGCTGATTTGTGCAATCCGCACGCTCTTCTTGTCGATCGTGCTCATGGAAAGCAATGGATAAGCGGCATCATGGCCCCACTCGGTTTGGTCATTTTTATCCAATTCTCTGATCGACCACTCGGTTTCGGCTTGACGCATTCCCATTTCAAAAACATGCCTGTCACCGACAAGAATGATATCCGCCTTTTCCTTGATATCGGGCTCGGCGAGAAGTTTGCCAATCAATTCCGGGCCGATGCCGGCAGGTTCTCCATGGATGACAGCGATACGTGGCTTCATTGGGTGCTCCAAGAATAAAGGAAATTGTGATTATTGGGCGGATGGAACTTCAGTCGCCTTAGCTTCTGCGACGAGATATTCTCGACCACGAAGAATGTCATCCATGTTGCCAAAACCATTTGTGTATTGACCTGTGTAGCCCATGCCTTCGATAGGCGTGAAGACGGCTCGAAAATCTATGCTACCCTCAACTGGATACATGTGGTGTTCCTTGTCTCGCAAATTATAGGCAACACGAATCTCCCGCATTCGATCTGGCCCAAAACCACACCGTGCCATTTGGTGCCTATGGACGTAGGTGGATATTGCAACGGGTTGTCAGCCCATGAAACCAAAAAGGCTTAGTCCTTTAGTCCTCCCGATGTGACTATAGCACCTCTCTTGGAATGCCTGCTGTATGCGTCCCAATTGTATGGATTTGGGCGGTTTCATTCGAAACTAAGAAAGGTATTTTGAGTGCAAACACTCAAACTCTAGGCCACGGGACGTGATCTACTGTTAATGCGTCTGCCGTACATACGAAGGTGCCACAGACTCCTCGCAAACAATGGCACAAGGAGGTCAAACGTATGCTCGTCAAAGACCGGATTGACCAGTCTATTGCTGATACAACGGTTAATGCAGAACAGATAATGAGGTTCGAGGCTCTGGCTGAAGAGTGGTGGAAACCCGACGGCAAGTTCCGCGTGATGCATGGGTTTAATGATGCTCGCGGCATTTATATTCAGACCTTTATTGCCAATAAGTTTAACCGTGATTTGACCGAGGAAAAGCCTCTTAGACACATAAGCGTGCTTGACGTTGGTTGTGGCGGCGGCTTGGCTTCTGAGCCCATAGCGTCCCTGGGCGCCAAAGTTGTCGGTGTGGATGCCACGTCGCGCAATATTGAAATTGCAAGATGCCATGCACACCGAACGGGTGTCGAGATTGACTACAGGCATGGCACCACTCATAGCGCTGTGGCAGCGGAGGAACTGTTCGACGTAGTGCTCAACCTTGAAGTCATTGAGCATGTTGATAACCCCCGGAAATTGATTGCCGATTGCACGGCGCACTTGAAGCCCGGCGGCGTTATTTTCATCGCGACGTTGAATAGGTCCTTTCGTGCTTTGGTGCTGGCTATCATCGGCGGGGAATATATATTGCGTTGGCTGCCGGTAGGCACCCATGATTGGCGACGGCTTCTCAAACCGCTTGAAGTTGAGGCCATGTTGGCCTCCGAAGAACTTATGATTGGAGAAACCGTCGGAGTTGGCATGAACCCGCTGAGCCGGAAATGGAGAATTACCGCAAATACCTCGGTAAACTACATGCTAACCGCACAGAAACCAGCGAACATCAAAGCCTTGCGCGAGCCCGGATCGTGATACTCCCGGCATGGCTTGAGGGTGATTTGCGCACGGATCATGCCGGCGAAACAGGGGCCGTGTGGATATATCACGGTATATTGTCGGTTAGCAGGAATCCTATTGTCCGCGAATTTGCTCAACGTCATTTGAAAACTGAAAAACGTCACCTCTATGAGATTGGGAGTGTGCTTAAGCGGACGCGCCGCAGTCGACTGTTACCGGTGTGGCGGATCGCCGGGTTCATAACTGGTGCTGTGCCGGCACTGATAGGCTCGCGGTGGGTCTTTTATACTATTGAGGCTGTTGAGACCTTTGTTGATGCACACTACGAATTACAAATTCGTCGACTAGAAGCTATTCGTAATTTAGACCCAGATATGGCGGCGGTACGCACGATCTTGGAGGCTTGCCGAGCCGATGAAATTGCCCATCGAGATGAAGCCCTTCAGATCGCAACAAAAAGACCCGGATTATTAGCTAGATTATGGTGTGCTCTAGTCTCGCTCGGTTCAAGAATTGCGGTTGCTTGCGCAAGGCGAATTTGATCAACGCCTTCGTAGCAGCATATCATTGCAAAGTGGACGGCGTGCCCGCTTCCCTGAGAAAGACCAGGCCAGATCTCCTCTAATTAGGTGCCAAAAATCTCAGCTTTTCAAGTGTCAGCATTGTCTCCGTCTAAAGTGTTAGTATAAACCCAGGTGATCTAACAAAAAGCGTGGGGCGTAAGGGAATCATGTTGCGGTTTTCATTACTATTGCCCGTCATCATGCTTATGGTTGCTTGCTCCATTATTGGGATCCGTTCTGGCATCGAACAGTCGCACTATGAGGTGGTCGAGTTGCTTCGCAACAACCTTGAAATACGACGTTATGAGCCCAGACTGGCATTGGAGACCACTATACAGGGTGGAGATTGGAAAAATGCTAGGAGCCAGGCCTTTCGGCGCCTCTTTAACTACATCAGCGGAGACAATCAGCGCGTTAGCAAAATTTCCATGACGGCACCGGCGAAAATAGCGATGGGCGCTAGTGGATCTGGCATCGAGATCGCGATGACGGCGCCAGTGGAAATTTTACCTCACAAAGACCGCCTCAAAATGCGGTTTTTCCTTCCTTCGGAATTGGACGTTAATACGGTACCCGTCCCCAGGGATCCGAAAGTAAGGGTTATTTCAGTACCTCGGCAGACGCTAGCAGTGTTAGGTTTTACAGGGCTCGCCAGTAAAAGTGATCTAGTGACCCAACATGATAAATTAACAAAGGCTCTTGCTTCCACGCACTGGGACGTTCAAGGATCTATGACAGCCTATTTTTATGACCCTCCCTGGACGATACCGTTTATGCGTCGAAACGAAGTCGCGGTGCATGTCTCTGACCGTAAACAGTAGTGTCTTAGCTCTCCTATTGCGATCAGTGTATGAAGCGGTGGAGACGCGAAAACCATTCACATGGATTTAGCGAGTAATCTGTCCTTTGTTCTTTGGAGCTGTCGAATTCTTGAAGAAGTGCGGTGTACTAAAATAACCGGTATATGGAGCTTCTTGCCGTTTGCTTACAACTCATCATTTTCATAGGGTACCAAGTGAGCTTGTGTATTTAAGTTTGGATCCGGCGACTGAGCGTGAGAACTATGGAATGACTGCAGTTGATTTTCACCTGGGTGGCTATCGCTTCGTTCCAGGAGTTTTTCAATACTCCGCCGGAGTTGCGGCATTGGCCGGATACGGCATGCGCCGTGTCCAATTCCATCGTCCAGTTCCTCTAGACGAAGGGTTCGTAAGGATCGAGTCTATTATAAAGGAGGCAGGACGGCCACTTACGGCCTTTTGTGCCTGCGAACTGAGATCGCCCGGCCAGTTCTCCGAAGATGCTTTCAAGAATTTTAACGAACGATATGTCGAAACTTTATCACGGTGGGGGATTTTTGATGGGTCGACCAACCCCGTGGCACGCAGCAATGTTTGCCCCGAAATAGGTGCCCCGTTGGAGCCGTCACTCCATGCTTTTACTTTCACCGTTGCGCACTCAGAGCCGCGCTTGTCCTTCGTGATTGCCGGCAGCGGCGAATGTCCGGAGGGACTTGGTAACTATCGCGATAACATCGTGCGACTTGGAGAACTGAGTGAAAATGCGCTTCTTGAGAAGGCGCGTTTCGTGCTCAACGAGATGGAGCGACGCCTTAATGCGTTTGGTGCAGGTTGGGCTGATGTAACGGCAACACAGGTCTATACCGTGCATAACATCTATACCTTTCTAGCCAGCGAAATTGTTGGTAGGGGTGCCGCGCCGGCGGGTATCACGTGGCATTTTGACCGTCCGCCAGTTGTCAACCTGGAGTACGAGATGGATTGCCGTGGCGTTTTTGAGGAGGTGATCACCTGACTAAATGTCTAAAGATCGCGGTTGGTGCTTACGATCGGACCCTCCCGTTGATGGCCGGGCTTGTCGCAGTCGATAATATAGTTGCCGAATACGTGACAGCGCCGTTGGAAGAGATTTTCGCTCAAGCATTCGATGAGCAAGCCTATGACATTACCGAGCTGTCGTTTAGCAATTACCTATTTTTAACGTCGACCGGCACTTGCCCCTATATCGGCTTACCGATATTCCCGTCGCGGTCGTTTCGCCACTCGGCAATTTTCATTAGAACAGACCGAAACATACAAGGACCGCGTGACTTGATTGGCCGCACTGTCGGGGTCCGTGAATATTCTATGACAGCGGCACTAGTAGCGCGCGGCATGCTAGAGGATGATTTTGGTGTTCGCGCAGCCGACTTGCGCTGGCGGTATGGCCCGGCCGGGGCGGGAGACAGCGATCCGATCGTGCGAATGAAGCCGAAGGACATCGAACTAGAGCCGCTTGCGGATGCTTCAAACCTGTCGGATGCTTTGCTTAATGGTGAAATAGACGCGCTAGTGGCATACAAGCCACCTCAGGCGTTTTTAGACGGCGCCCCAAATGTTGGCCGTTTGTTTGACGATTATGACTTAATTGAGGCTGACTATGCACGTCGCACTGGCATATTTCCAATTATGCATCTGCTTGGCGTTCAACGTGAGTTAGCGGAGCGAGACCCTGAGCTTTGCCTAGGGGTGTGTGATGCGTTTGAGGCTTCTCGGCGTTATGCGGTCGGGCGCACCAACGAGAGCCAAGCACCGTTCACTAGCCTACCGTGGGCTCCTAAAGAGGCCGCGCGTTCGCGGCAGGTTCTGGGAGATGGTTTTTGGTCTTATGGGGTCGATGCCAACCGGCCAGCGCTTCAGTCCTTGTGCGAATATTCATATGCTCAGGGCATTTCTGCCCGACCGGTTATAGTCGATGAGTTATTTGTTCCGGTGACATTGGGATGGACGCCAAGCTAAGGATACTTATGCATATCTTTTGCAGCTTTTGTTGAAATCGGTGGCGGCAGAATGAGACCTCTTCAGGGCTTGTGTTTTAACCTTTAGATGCATGAAGTTCGACTGAGTTTTTAGGTACTAGTGATTCCTTGCGTCAAAAAATTAGGGAATTGATCGCTACGCAACTCCCCTTAATCACCACCGGCAAGAGGCGGTGTCTCAATGCCACGTCAGGTGGATCCAAAATCAACGACCAGGTTAGGATGTTCCCAAGCTCTTGATATCATTCATGCTAATAACTTTGGAATTTAAAGAGATAATACCATCGTCTTTTTCATGTAATTCGGCATGCTTAAAAACGCGATCAAACACCTCGGTCTGATCGGTTTCGTCGACAATCACCGTCAGAGTGGCGGCCTCGCCGTATTCACCGAATTGCTTTTCATCAAAGAGATCGTTACTCCTGCCGGCTTCAAGGAATACGAACAGAACTTTGTCATCTTGTTTGAGCAGATCATAGATTTTCTGTCCCGCGCGCAGCGAGGTCATTGAGCCGATTTCAACCAACATGATCGGCGTCACTCGTTTGCTGAGAGGCTGAATCTACGATATTCTCAGGAATATATGTAGCGACGTGTTCAAGGTCTGACATGTACATGATGCCCTTTCCAGGCGTATCAAGATCACCGGCTAAATACATAGCCTCGAAGACCCTGTTCGCTTGTTCCTCTGACGCGACAATACGAACAACTTCTTTTTGCTCATCAATCGTCACGCCAATGAGTCCCATTCTGTCGCGTACACCTGTGCCGCGTGCATAACTGACGGTGGCTCCTTGAGCCCCACAGTTCTTTGCGGCTTCTAGCACTTCTTCCGCTAAGCCTGTTTGCAGAACACACGTGATTAATTTCACATCTGTTAAGTAGACAATATGGCGATCACTCATTTTCAAACCCCGCTGAATCAGTGGTGGTTGTTCTCGACGCATGGACCCGCCTGAACTGAATAAATATACCCATGCTTAGTACTGCAATGATTGGGCATATACTGGCTAAAGATAGTATTCCAAATCCTTCAACTGCCGACACTGCGTTACCTAAACCAAGCCCCATCGCTAAAACTAGGGGAACTGTAACGGGGCCGGTGGTAACACCCGCGCTATCCCAACCGACGTTTACGAACTCCTCGGATGAGAAGAAGGTGAGAATCACACCGATGGCGTAAAGAGGTATCAGAACGGATGCAAGGTCGAAACCGATAATTAACTTCGCTATACCTAATGCGATTCCAACTGATACACCGCCAGCGACGCTGTACATCAGCATGGATTTTTTAAAGGCGCCGTTGGTAAGTTTTTGAACGGTTAGGCCAAGGGCGTTCAGCGCAGGCTCAGCAAGTGTGGCCCCAAAACCCATCAAGAACGCAAAACCGATCACAATAACGAGCCCTACATACTCGGAGAAAATTGGAGAAACCGGGCTAATAGGTAATTCCATAAATGCAGCAGGAAGGACGCTACCTGTCTGATTCCCAATGGCTCCTAGGCCGTATGTTAAACCTACGTTGAAGATACACATCCCCAGAATGGAGAGAATAAGGCCGTAAACCGTCACCATACGATTTGGCAGGCTCGACTTAAGTACAATAAAAAGAACGAACATCAAGAAAAGCACTAGGGGTAGAATTGCCCGCACCCCAAGAACAATCTCGCTTAATGGCGTTTTTTCCCAAATAGTAGGTTCAGCCGCTATGACCGAACTTTGGGCCTTAGTCGCGCCTATAATTTCTTCTGGTGAGATCTGAAACGACACAAAGATCGCCAGGGCTAAGACTGCAAGGATTGGGAACAGTGATGCCATGGTAACAACCCCAAATCCCGAGAGAGAGCTGTTTCCTTTTCCGGCGGCATTTGCGATTCCAATTCCGAGAGACAGAACTAATGGCACGGTTACAGGACCCGTGGTCACGGCCCCACAGTCCCAAGCCAGCCCAAGGATGCTTCTTAAATCCGGATTCATCCAACAATAAGCGGTCAAAATCACCACAGGAATGAGGGCACAATAAATCATTGGCTTTAAAGACCAGCCTCTGACAAACCGGATCGTGCCAAGAATAGCCGCAATGCCTACTCCCGCACCAACAATGAGCACAAGAGGAAGGGTCCAGTTATTCAAAATTTCATAGAGGTATGGCGCTTTCGTAACATCGACCGATGATCCGAACGCTTGAAGAGCTCCGATGGCGGGTTCCGCGAACGTCACGCCAACGCCAAGAATGCCAATAATGACCAAAACGACAAACATGCTGGCTTTTTTGGGCAAATTGTCGCCGATAATTGTGCCGAAAGGCATAAGCCCGACGTTTAAGCCCTCCATGAACACTGCTAGTCCAACAATAACGGCCACTAGCCCCACAAACAGGCTAAACGCATCTTGTATCGGATAATTCAGAACCAGCAGTTGAAATATCATCAGGTACGCGGCGAGGGGCACCACTGCTTTAAGTTGTTCCGTTATGCGGACGCCGACATACGGCCCTAATAGAGCGGCTGCTCTGGAGGGGGTAATTTGTATTTGTGCTGGCCTGAGAGACTTTTCTCCAGCCGGATCTGGCTTAGGTGTAAGTAAATTGTAACTGAGTTCTGTATGACGCACCTTATGCTTCGCGATGAACTCACCATACCTCATGTTACACTCACTTTATAATTAACATTATACCAATACTGACTTTAACGAATACAACTACTTGTTATTATTAGCAACAACTATCTAAGACCGTTCAGCCGGCACGGGATTCTGACTTGAACAAGATACTGTCTAAGCTAGATCATTTATTTGCAGTCTTGAATACTAGTATCTGTAGCCTTGAATACTAATCGCGTGACGTCACCCACTAAAGCACTAGGCATGAAATAACTTTTTTGTGTGATCGACGTCACATTCTTAAATTAGGTTTGCTGTTAGGTTGATTTCCACTATCCTTGCAAAATAGAAATTGCAAGGCTGCTTATCGCAGCGTTGTATTTAATCAAATACAACAAATTTGAGCTTAGGAAGGAGAACTACATATGATGTTCCCGATGCCAATGCCGCCGATGCCTCCAGAAATTATGGATGCAGCTGCGGCAAATCCGGAGGGTTTTGCTGATTGCTTAGCCACGGGTATGGAGGCTTTTCAAGGTGCCATGGGTGAGGGCGGCGATATGGGTGCCGCGTTCGAAGCTATGGGCGACGTGATGGGCCCAATTATGCAAGATATGGGCGTTTCGCCCGAAGCCTTTGAGGCTGCTGGTGATGCAGTGGGTGCTGCGATCGGCGGTGGTATGCACATGGCACCTGCTGATTGTGGTGGTGCGGAAATGGGCGCCATTTGCCAAGATGCAGTCGAAATGATGATGCCACCAGGCACCGAGGTCCCAGCTCCGGTGATGGATGCGATGGGTGATATGGGCCAAGGATTGGCTGATGCTGGATGTATGCCTCATGATGTCGCTGGGGAGATGATGCCCCCGCCAGGTGACCCCGGCTTCCCGTTTCCTTGTGATGCGGGGGGAGAGTGCATAGTGCCGCCAGGTGACCCTGCAGCATGTCCCGCTGACGTTTGCGCGCCGCCGCCAATGGATGGTGCATGCGCAGATATGGGTGGTGCTATGATGCCGCCTGAGGGTGGCTATGATCACGCCCCCATGCCGGCTGATGCGGTAATGCCTCCGCCGATGGATATGGGTGAGGGTTATATTGATCCGGCGATGGACATGGATGGCGATGGTGCGCCTCCTCCTCCCCCGGGTGATATGGCTGCACCTCCTCCGGGTGATATGGCTGACGGTGGCATGGGCGCTTTGGGTGATGCACTTGGTGGACCGGCTGATGCTGGTCCTGCTGCGCCGATGCCCGATGCGGCTGATGCTGCTATTGGTGCTGCGATGGATGGCGCTATGGATCAAGGTGGTGCGCCCGCACCGGCGGATCCGGCAGGAGCTGAGGCCGATCCGAACGAGGGCATGCCCGCTGAAGACGACGGTCCAGAGGTAGATCCATCAGCTGGTATGGGTTAATCCAACAATCATGAAAAAGCCCGCCGTCTCATTTTAAGGCGGCGGGCTTTTTTCATTTGCGCCATACCAGGCTTTCCCCAACCCATTTATTAGTCTAATTAATAATTCAAGACTCGTTTCCTGTTGGGGGTTTAAGAGATGGCGCCAGATGCGTCTCGCACAATCAGAAGTTCTTGTCTTGCGGTTACATTTATTGCCCGACAATTTGGTGTGCGNATTAATGCTGATTTTGTTGAGAATACTNTAAANAATGGCTCCTTATCCAATCCAAAAGAATTTACAGATTTCTTNGCGAGACAGGGAATTCTAACAAAAGCCCGGAAAACTAAATTTTCTGATTTGAAAGAGAAAAGCTACCTTTATCCTTGCGTTGGGGTAATGAAAACAGGCCAGGCGCTTATACTAATTGCCGCAAAGGCCAGCGAAGATGGAAAATCGACCCATATCCTGACGATCGACCCGGTGGACCCAACGGCTGAGGTCCATCGACATGAGGCGTCAGAGTTTGAGGAGAAATGGTCCAAGAAAATTATAATTGTTTCGCCTAAAAGCGAAACGGCTTCGATGGATCGGGCCTTTGAT
This sequence comes from Magnetovibrio sp., assembly GCA_002709525.1. Lineage (GTDB taxonomy): Bacteria > Pseudomonadota > Alphaproteobacteria > Rhodospirillales > Casp-alpha2 > UBA3470. Next base: position 24,482 of record PARE01000062.1, read on the forward strand.
TGGAGTTGGTTCTATCCGGAACTGAGCCGATTTAAGGGTGCTTTGTTTTTCACGTTCATTATCTCTGTGTTGGTGCACGCTCTGGGTATAGCGCCAATTATTTTCATCCAGATAGCTCTCGATAAGGTTCTGGGATACGAAGCTGTCGGAACGCTTTATGTTCTCACAGGGGCCGTAACGATTGCGTTACTTTTTCTGGGCGTTCTGGGCTTTGTTCGAGATTACGTTGTTAATCATGTTACTTCAGTAATTGAAGCGCGACTGACCGGTGATGCATTTGATAAAGTTTTGCATTTGCCTGCTCAAATGTTCCAGGTGACGCCGCCCAGCGAAATGGAAGCTAAAGTACAATCCATTAATACAATCCGTGCGTTTCTATCCAGGCAAGTCTTAACAAATATTTTTGATGCCACCGGTATTCTCGTTTTTTTGCCGGTACTAATCGGATACAGCCCCATACTGGCGCTTGTTGTTGTTGGCTTCTCAATTCTACAAGGGCTGGTTGACCTGTTCTCAAAAAAACAAGGACAAGTTCTGAGCAGCAGCACAGCATTTGCCAATAATGCTCGAAATGCAACTTTACGGGAGACGATTAGCGGCATTGATACTGTAAAGACTTTGTCTCAAGAGCCCGTCCAAAGGCGACAGTGGCGTGATGCAACAGCAAAGTATATTCGCGCCAGTGGTATGGCTTCAAAAGTCTCAACGATTGGAATAAATATTAATTCGACACTTATGAACCTTATGACCGTAGCTATTATATTTACGGGCATTAATCTAGTTTTTGCAGGAGCCATATCCGCAGGTGCGATTATCTCTTGCAATATGTTGGGGGCAAAAGTTGTCGCTCCAGTAAAGGGGCTGATCACGTTTTTCGCTGATTTAAAATCTATTTCCGGCGCCATGGAGCGCTTGGGCTCTATTTGGAACGCGAATCCTGAACGCGCAGGATTAGGCCCTCAAAAAGTAATCTCTGGAGATTTCCACTTTAAAGACTTGTCGGTCAGGTTTGGCGAAAAACTTGCTTTAGAAAAAGTTAATGGCAATGTGCCGGGAAGAAAGAAAATTGGTATTGTTGGTCCATCTGGCGCAGGTAAAACGACGCTTCTTAGATTACTACAAGGACTGATTAAGCCATCTGAGGGGCTAGTTGAAATAGATGGCAACAACCTGGCGAGCCTCGATCTGAGTTTTTACAGGCATCAAGTGTGCCTTTTAGACAATACACCAACATTTTTTAGCAGCTCGATAGAAGAGAATATTAGAAGAGCAAGACCCAGTATCAGTGAGACTGAGTTTGAAGAAGTTTTGGACATATCGGGTCTAAATACAATATCAAAAAGTCTTCCTGATGGGCTCGCGACACATCTGGATGTAACAGGAAGCAGTCTTTCACAATCCCATAAACTAATTGTTGCGATGGCACGTGGGCTTGCTAGCGCACCGAATTTGATTTTGGTTGATGAGACAATTAATAATTTGGATAAATTTTCTCAAATTCATTTCATGAAAAATCTTGACCGATTAAGTGTTGGAAAAACCCTTATCATGGTTTCAAACGATTTGCGTTTTGTACCGGCGTTCGACTGGATATTGGTGATGGATAAAGGGCAAATCGTTGATCAGGGAACACATGAAGATCTGATAAAAAACAGCTCCTTGTATCTAGAGCTTTATGAGAGTGAGCAAGAACTCTCTAATTTTTAGATGAACCCAATCATAAAAAGATTGTCATGATATGAGTAACGATCAAAATATTCCAAAAGGCTCTTATATATTTAGGGAGGGTGAGTCTGCACGCTATGCCTATGTGTTGCAATCCGGTACGGTCGAAATATTAAAATTAGGGATAGATGGGGAGACCTCTCTCGCTGAACTTGAGCAAAAAAATACGATCTTTGGTGAAATGGCGCTTATCGATGGCGCGCCTCGAAGCGCAGGCGCGCGAGCCAAAACGGATGTTGTCGTTACCCAGGTTGATAAGCCCAATTTTTTGAACTATGTGGCGCAGAATCCTCAGGCGGCACATAATATAATGGTAAAATTATCACAAGAAGTGCGGCATGCTAATGCCGAGATAGCTGAATTACAAACCCAAGCGATTTCTGGAGAAGGCGATCGCTCAGAGGGCTTTGAAGTTCAGGAGGAGCAAACACACGATGATGTCGATGACACGGACGCAATTTATTACACGCCGCCATCCAGGCTGCTGATTTACGCTGCCTCGATCATTTTTTTCTTGTTTGTTGTCGCGTTTTCATTCGCATCCATCTTTGAAATTGATACGACAGTGTCGTCTAGAGGGAAGTTTGCAACAAAGGTTCCAAACGTTGACGTCCAAGCTACTTCAAACGCAATTGTAAAGAAGGTCATTGTTGAGCGAGGTCAAATATTACGCGAAGGACAGGTTGTTGCCATATTAGATGAAGTCAATGCCCAAACTAATCTCGCTCAAAATACAGAAACGCTTGCCTCGGTAAATGAGCGGCTATTAAGAATTCGATTAGAACAAGACCACATAAAAACTGGCAACCCATTACCTGCTAAAACGTCCCTTTCAAATTTACTCAGAGATATATTGAAGAAGAGGGTTGATCAATATAGGTCTAAACTTTCGTCATTTGCCTCCCGTATTGAAAAATTAAGACAAGAAATTAATGCCGCTAGACAAGAAATAACCTCAGCTAAAGAATCTGTCAGAATTACAAAAAAACAGGCAGGTCTTAAGCGGCGGATCGAAGGCGCGCGGAAAGAGCTCTATGAGCGGAAAAATGGATCTCTTTTGAGCTATCTGCAGGCTCAAGATGCAACTCTCGCATCGGAGAGAGCATATTACGATGCGAAAAATTTACTCGCGCTGAAAAAAGCAGCGTTAGCCGCCAAGATGACTGACTTGTCGGTGCTACAGGCGGACAAAGAAGAATTTACAGCACAGTGGTCCTCGAGCCTCGGGGAAGATAGATCGAAAGAAGAAGAAAAGCGAGTTCAGCTCTCGCAGGAGGCCGTCAAGCTTCGTCGCGATATGAGTAATGTGGAGGTGCGCGCATCTGTTGAAGGTATTGTTCTTGACCTGCCAAAGGTAACTTCGGGCTCAATCGTGAAAGAGGGAGATGTTATTGCTACCCTGGTCAGAACAAATCAACCATTGACCCTTGAAGTAGATATATCCCCCAAGGATATTAGCGATACTAGATTAGGCGCGGATGTGTCGGTTAAGCTTGATGCTCTTCCATTTCAGCAGTACGGAGACCTCAAAGGGAAGCTATCTTATCTCTCACAAGACACATATGAAGAAAGTTTAGATGGCGAAAAGGGCGCGTTTTACAGGGGCCGGGTGAACATTCCCGTGCCAGAGCTTAAAAGCCTGCCAGAAGACTTCCAATTAACATCAGGGATGACAGCTTCAGCAGACATGAAAGTTGGCAAGCGCCGCTTGATTACCTATCTACTGTTCCCAATCATTAAGGGCTTATCAGAATCTTTTACGGAACCGGACTGATCCGAAGATATCTGAGAAAACTTGATTGAAAACAGAGTCGGTCAGAAATAGTGCCCGAGAGAAACCGAGTGGGTCTAGCGTAAATACCGCACGGAAACCAAGATCGATATTATGTCTGAAGGACTAAGCGGATAGAAGGGCATTGCGAAGAACTTAACAAATAAGAGCGCTATGCCCTTTGAAAATAAGATTTAACATTCTCAGGGTGCAGAGTAGTTATAATTGGCTTATTCAACTAACAGTTGATCGCGCGTTTCTATCAGGTGCGAAGTCGCTCTAACTAATTCTACTGCTGCTTTGGTAGAGGCGCATCCTGTCCATCGGCATTGGGACCTTTATTTACCTTTTGCAGAATGTCCTTGAAATCGGTCTCTTCGTTACACCGCTGCTGTTCCTCGAGGCTCATTCGTTCAACGTGTAGTTCGATGCGCCGATTAGTCATCTGGTTCTGCTTGATTGGTTTTCCCTCAGCATCGCGGTTTGGTACTTTTGGTTTTGTCTCAGCAAACCCAATCGCCTGTAGGCGGAACGGCGCCATCTTGTCCTCGATAAAGAATCGCACAACTCGAGACGCTCGCGCTGCGGATAGCTCCCAGTTTGACGGAAATTGTTTAGTTCGAATAGGGGTGTCGTCTGAGTGACCTTCAACTTCAATATTGAAGCAGGCAAACTTCTTCGCTGACAGCGTATCTGACATCTTTTTCAGAACTGGCACCGCGACCTTGCGAAGTTGAGCGGAACCTGGTTTGAAAAATGCGCCACTGGCTAGTTCGATAATTATGCCGCGCGAGTTTTTGTTGACGCTGACGACTTGATCGGCCTGCATTTCAAAGACTACGTCCTGCATGCTCATTGATAATTCCTGGGCAGGGCTTTGAGGGGCTTCCCCATTCACACGCTCTGCAATTGCGGCAGCAGCTTCATCAAAAGCTGGAATATCGTACTCCGCAAAAGTTAGAAGCATGACAAAAAATGCCATCAATAATGTGATTGCATCGGCAAAAGTCGCCATCCACGATTCGTCAGGTGGCTCCTCAGCTGGCGGCGGACGCTTTGGCATTGCGATCCTTCTTACGCAGATTACACTGTTGTGCGCTTATTACTTTTTATCTTTTTCGATATCGTAATGAATTGATGGATCAAGGTATGCGTTGAGTGCATCTTGAATGTAACGGGGTGATTTTTTCTCCGCTAAGAGGCCAAATCCCTCAATCAATATTCCATTGCGGAATTTCATAATACTTTCTCTCTGAGCCATTTTTGACGCAGCGGGAAGAAAAATCACCCTGGCGAATATCACGCCATATAAAGTTGTAAGCATTGCAACTGCTAAGCCGGCCCCCAGATCCTCAGGAGACCCCCCCATGTTGCCAAGCATGATGATAAGGCCAACCAATGTCCCAACCATTCCGAAGGCAGGAGCAGACGCAGCGAAGTCTTTCATAATATTAACCGGCGCCATGTTACGGTTAAACGTATTCTCCACAAACTCGTCCATAATTGTGCGAACTTGATCTGGCTCGTAACCGGATATTACTAGGTTAGCCCCGTAGTTGAGAACTGGGTCCAAACCTTTCGCGCTTTGCACCTCTTTTTCTAGGCCTACAGGCCCGTTTTTCTGAACGGCGTAGCCCCATTTGATAAACCGGCCAACCTCCGCTTGCAGGTGATTGCGGGTTATCCCGGGTGCGGTGTGAATTCGGATCAAAAGTTTTAAGGACAGTATGACATATCGTGGTTCATAGGATACAAACATCGCTGTGGACGCCCCTCCCACCACCATAATCACACTCGGTAAATCCGCAAAAGCCGAGGGAGTGTCGGTGCTTAGAAGGATGGCTCCCAGAAAAAGCCCGATAGATGATAGCAATGCGACTATTGTGAAAATCGACAAACCATTGATTTCCTTCTATCAAATAAGACTCAGACATTATTGATCTTAAAATTTTTCCTGTAAACCCCCCATCCTCTGAACTTACGTCTGAGTGTAGGCCATGAAGTATCGGGCCTAAATGGGAGAAATTGTGTAGGCTCAATCCGCAGGGGCGAAAAGAGGTTCCTCTAATTCTCCAGTTTTGATTGCAGCACAGAGCGATGTATGGATATTGGAGAGAGGTCATTTAATGCATCTATACAAACTCGCCAAAGAAGCGTCGCCATGTCCTGTACCTGCAACTTGAGGCTATCGGCGTCGTGTTATGCTCGGTGTCCAGGTGACTTGCCTGAGCGTGTGCAAATGACTGCTACGCTAATAGTTTTTGTGCTATATGTCGTCCAGACCGTGAAAACGCGCATTACCGAAGTGTTCTTGGTAAGTGGTTGAGATCGAACGATCTCTGAGAGCCCCCTGATGCGTCGGATTAGTTATGGATCTAGGAGATTTCCGTGATTTTCAGTGGCTTGCCAGCCTTTGACGCTGGGGTTTATTTTTTTCAATGGTAAAATAAGAAGATTATGTATCTAATCTATTGAACATAATAAGAACAAAAAAAGAATATACTATGTCAATGCGTCTGAAATTATTGAAGTTCGGCAGCTCGATTTTGTTGCTAGTGTGATCTTCATCACATACACTTTCATTTCTTGTTGGCACTATGTGTTTTAACTCGATAATTTAAGCCTAGGCGACGTTAAACCTGAGCTTAGCATGCAATTGCTGGGAGGGAGTCTGCTTCCAATTTTGTGCATGTATAAGATTTGATGTGGTGCCTGAGAGTTGTCCAGGGGTCAAGGTAGGATCTGACGGTTGAAGTACGGCGGACCAGACAATCCCGAACAAGGTGAAGACACCGCTGAAGACGGCGGTTTGGTCATCATCCACGCGCGTGGGAGTTCTGTGCAGGAACTGCCTGCAGGCGCATGGGTGCTCAAAGCGGAATTTATCCGCGAGGGGTCAGACTTACTTCTAGTTGGCGCAAATGGGCAAAGGATTTTAATACGAGATTTTTTCCAGCTACAAAGCCCCCCAGATTTGGCCCTCGAGGGAGGGCTTCTGATAAGCGCTCAAGTCGCTGTACGGCTCGCTGGCCCTCTGGCTCCAGGAGAATACGCCCAAGCGGCGCCGGCTGGCACAGCGGGTCCCATTGGCAAGGTTGTTGAACTTGAGGGCAAGGTCACAGCCACTCGTGCTGATGGAACAAAAGTTGAGCTCGAGGAAGGCTCTCCAGTTTTCCAGAACGATGTTATTGAGACAGACGAAGACGGAGCAGTCGGGCTTGAATTTGCGGATGAGTCCACGTTCTCGCTTGGCGACTCTGGCCGTATGGTCCTGGATGACATGGTCTATGAACCAGGCGGTGAAGAGAACTCGATGGGGGTCTCTCTTGTCTCAGGTGCGTTTACATTTGTTAGCGGTCAGATTTCAAAATCAGATCCCGACGCCATGGCTCTCAAGACGCCCGTTGCGACAATTGGTATTCGCGGTACTTCCTTGGCAGGAAAAATTGGTGGCGAGGGTGAAGAGAACTCATTCTCCCTCCTTGCTGACCCTGGCGGGACAGTTGGTGAAATTGTACTCACCAACGACGGGGGTACTGTTGTTCTAAACCAGGTTGGTGCGACGGTTGGTATCACCAGCATGACCCAGGCGCCTCCCGCGCCAGTGATCCTGTCGGCGGCGCAGCTCTCCTCCCAGTACGGAAAGGTTATGGCAGTCAATCCGGCTAAGCCGCAGCCCTCAACGTCCGGAAGTGATAGCCAGAGTGGAGGTGAGCAGCAGGGAGAAGGTGAGGGGCTTCCCGAGGGTTTTAAACCGCCAAAGCCTGGGTCTGACTTTGGCCAAAGCACTGAGGGGGATATCGCAAAAGTTCGAGGCCTGATGGAAAAGGCTCGCCTCGAGGAAATGAAGCTTAAAGAAGGCTTCATGAGGGCGGAAAAACTTTTTGGCAAAATGAATGAGCGGTTCGAGCGTGATATCGACCGCCGCATTGACGACACTTTCCAAACGATACTTAAGGGTTTAGGGCCGAGGCTTGATAGCCTTACGAAAGATCAGAGTGCTGATGCAGCACCGCTTTTGGCTTTGATACAAAAAGCCCAAGCGGCTGCGACAAAGGCGAGTGCTGCTGAGCAATCCGCTGCAGCGAAAAAAGCAGCCGTAGAGGCGGAGGTTGTAGCGAAAGGTACTGCCTATGGTCTTGATCAAACGTCCGCGAACTCACTCAGCTCAGCAATAACGGCACCCCTTGACGCACTCGGCGCTGCCAGTGCACTAGCTGCAACCGCTTCAGGAGTGATGTTGTCAGCAGGAGCTATGCTGGGCAGCCTTAGTGCAGGCAAATCAATAAATGCTGAGTTGCTCGCAAGTCTGGAGGCTGCCGCAACAGAAACCGAGTTAGCAGCGGCAAAAATTGACGTTGCAGTTAAAGGTTCGGTTGCTGCAATGGACTCGGTAGTGTCGACGGTCATCAATACCGTCAAATCAACTTCGGGTTCAGGTAAGCTTGCCGCGGCCGAAAGTATGGTTGTGGCGGTCCTGTCTACGAAAATTAATGAAAAAATGGCCGAAGAGGCGGCCAAGGTGACGGATGCGCCGGCGGGAGCAGATCTGGCCTCGATGACCGTCGATAAGATTTCAACGGTCGTCGATAAAGTCCAAGAAAAAGTTGCAGAGGCGAAACAGCAAATCGCAGCCCTTCCGCCTGAAGAGAAAACTGACACCATGTCAGATGCGCTAGCGAAGGCGGATGCAACGGCAACAAAGGCAAAAGAGTCAGCAGAAAAAGCATCTGCCACAATTACTGCAAAGTCAGCAGCTGAAATTCGGGCGCGTTCGGAGGAAGCTCTTGAGGCGGCAAAGCAGGCCAGTGCTTTTAAGGAAGAGGCTGAAACACTTGTCAATTTTAAAGAAATTGTTCAGGAGGTAGATGCGTCTATTGCGGAGGAAGCCCTGTCAGCCTACGAGGCCTTCTCTGAAGCTGAATTGGCTGTGGAAGCTGCGGCAACTGCTATTGCCTCTGCGGATAGTTCTCAGGAATTGGCGCTTGATTATGTTTCCGGCGTTTTAACGCAAAAAAAAGAAGCCCTCACAGACGGGGCGAGCGATGGTAGCCAGGGAACAGTCGCCGTCGCGTCTGATGGCTCTGTCACATACGCTGCAAATCAAGACAAGTTCGTCGGAGGCTTTGTCTCACTATCGGCGAGTGATGCCATTGAGGCGGGGGATACTTTTTCGGTTGTTGTCTCCATTGGCAACACGGACACGACAACAGCGTTCACTGCATCCGCAGGAAATACGCTCGCGAATGTTCAAGCAAAGCTCGCCTCCGATATTAATGCATCATCGGCGATCAATTCGAGCATCGAAGCTGTTGCGATCTCTCGGATCGAATTAACCGGCAATTTTGGTGTAGGTGACGAGTTCGCGGTGACGATTGGAGGCGCCACGGTCACTTTTGCGGCGGCGGAGGCCAAAAGTGAGGCCTACACAATTGCCGATATCAGGTCGGGTTTAATCGATGCGATAAATGGTGATTCAGTGATTAGCGCTTTAGGGATTGCCGATCGCGGATCGAGTGTTGGGGGCATAAACTTCACGCTTTCTGGCGATAAAGATGCCGATGGAGAGCCTACAGACCCTGTCGAGTTTTCTTCGCAAAATATCTCTTGGACATCGCCGAACGGTGCCACCAGCCCAGCCGAGTACGACATTAGTCTGCTTACGCTAACTGATGATGTTTCGTTCGAGGCTGCGGCTTCTGCGACGGGCAGCGGCAACGCCGCTCAGACTTATGACATTGATAAATTTGTTTTTTCAACGGTCAATGACGGGGGGAACCTGACCGCGAAGCAGGCCATCGTGACGGTGGCAAACAAGGGCGGGTCGATTGCCGCTGAAAATAGCATAATTGTAACGGATCTTTCTGACGACACGGTATTGGCGGAAACGACAACCCTGTCTTCGATTACAGCCTCAGGATCGAGCCAAATCGCGGCCGCCTCGGCCGCGGCAGACTCGGCCCTTCAAGTTAAAGCAAATGCGCTTCTGCAAGCCCGCGCAGATCTGGCTGGAAAGCTAGTTGATGATGCGATGGCAAAAGCCAAGAAAGAGACGTATCAAGAAGCGCTGGCTGAGGCGACTGGTCGGTTAACAACTGACCTCAAGGATATTTTCACAGGCGACGATAGCGCAGACCTAGGTCCTCTTGATCCGGAATTGAGTGTGTCTGAAAACCTAGCGGTCAACGCCGCAAAGGTTGATGGCGCGAGTGATGGGGCGCTGGGGACGACAGCGGTTAGTAATGGTGCGGTGACGCTGAATTTGACTGAGGCGCTCGCGGATGGTTCGAGTATCAGTGATAGTATCACGATCTCGACTCAAACAGGCGTAATTACGCTCTCAGGTGCGCTAGAAGAGGGTGACGCCTATCGTTTGACTGTCGATGGTTATCCTGTGAGCTATACCATTACGGCCGAAGATGTCGCTGGCGGAATGACGCTTAATGATGCCGCGGTATCTTTCGTTCAGGCAATCAATGAAGACGAAGATATCAAAGAAATCCTGCAGGCTGTAGCAAATGCAGATGGAAGCATTTCCTTAGTTCCAGAAGTTTCCGGTCAGCCCTTCATTGCCTCTGTTAGTGCGCAAAATGGTGAGGGGAATACGACAGACGATAACGATGCAACTTATACGGACGTATTTAATACACGAGACTATACCGTCACATATACCAACGATACCGGTGCTTCCGTATCTAGCGTAAAAATTGCGGGTTTAAAGGTTGTTGGAGCTGAACAGGTTTCGACGTATTCGACTGCCTTGTCTGCGGCGTTTCCTGACAACGCCCTTCTCGAGAGCCAGGCGACCCTTGCAGACCAATTGGCTAAAAATGCGGCCCTTGTCGAGACATTTTCAGAGAATTTCCTAGGTCTTTTCAATAGTGCGATCACTAAAGTTCAAGGCAGCCTTGACGCCGCGGTTGTCACCGCCAACGAAGCGGCTTCGGAATTAGCAACAGCAGAAACCACGCTCACTGACACTCAGTCGGAGTATCAGGCCGCATTTGATCTTGCTATAGACCTGAAGTCAGATGCCGCCAACGCAGCATCTGACCTTGCTGCAATTACAGCTGAATTGTCTGTTGGTGAGGCCGCAGCGCGAGCGCAGGCTAGCGTTGGCCTTGAGTTGTCTCTGGAGGATGCCGCGGAGTCGGCAGCCTATGCATCGGCGCTAACCTTTGGCGCGAGCAATGGTGTCACGACCAAAAACACTGATGGTACAGAGCTCGATTTAGGTAGTGGCTCGGTAGAAGTGTCTGACGCTGGCGTCATTGCCTACACGGTGAATGAGGAGAGTTTGGCAGCTCTCAGCGCCGGAGAGAGCTTTATTGATACAATTTATTACTCTGTACAAACCAGTTCAAAAAATTATTCCCCCACGGCATTTGAAGTCGTCGTCCTTAAGGTGCAAGACGGTCTCACGATCAACGGCATCACAGCGGACGTAAATAATACTGCAGTTCTGGATGGAATTACGGCAAAAGGTGCGAAGCAGTTGGCGTCGGATGCAACGGCCGCAGGTTTATCTGCGGCTGAGGCAAGGGCGCTGCATGAGGAAGTCGATTATCTTTTGGGATCCGAAGCTGTTCCCGGCCTCGTTCGCGAGTATGTTTCCTCTGTTAGCGACGCTCTGGACGGTGCAAGTGGTTCTGTTAATCTGATACTTGGCACTTTGGGTATCGCGTCGGATAGCGCGGCAGCCCAATCAAATCCAGCAGCTGTGGAGGCCTTGTCGTCTCTCGCTGTTGGAGAAAATTATCTGGCAGCTTCTAACAGCACATTAACGTCTCTAACGTCATTTGAATCCAAGGCCGACGCCTTTGCTGATCTAGCAGATGCGATTGAGGCGACGGCAAACCCTGCCCTTCAGGGTCTTAAAATTGGGCCACAGCAGCAGGCTATTGATCCCGCAGCCATAGCGCAGGCCATGATTAACTCTGCGCGCGAAATAGCGCAAAGCATGGCGGAAGGTGCGCTGAACGCTGAAGCTGATGCAGCCCTGGAATTCGAGACAGCGGCGTCGCAAGAGGCAGCCGCTGCAGCGGCTGCGGCGACCAGTGCTGCTGAAGACGAGCAGGCTGCAACAGAAGTTTTAAAAGCTCTTGATGAGACGATGGCTGCCGCTGCAAAAGTTGCCGGCTTTACATCGGGGCTGAAAGGCACCGTTGAGCAGCTCGAAGGTGGAGGCCTGAGTTACACCGTTGATACGACCAAGCTTGGTGGCTTGGAGAACGGCGCGTCGACCACCGACACGTTTTTCTTCGCGTCGCAAGGTGATGACGGTAAGCTTTTGGCGCACAAAGCAACGGTGACCATTTCTCTGACAAATAACGTGGTCGAGGTTGGAACCGGAGTTCAGGCTGAGATTTTTGGTGGTGACGGGGCATCATCGCAAATTTCTCTCACTGCGATCACACCAGTTGGGGCACTTCAGCTAGCATCCGTGTCAGAGGCTCTGGTCAGTAGCCACTCTGAAAAAGCGCAGACAGCAGAGGCTCTGGACAGTATCGGCGATGCAAATTTTGATCTCGATGCAGCTCGGGCGAATTCATCGGTGGTTGCGTCAAGTGCGACGGCGGCGTCGCTTGAATTAGCGACAACGGAAGCGGCGCAAAGAATGGCAAGTGCGGCGGCTCAGGAGGCGGCTATTGCCTTTGGTGCTGCGACAAATTCGGCAAGTGGTCGAAATACGTCAATCCAAGTCAATGCGAGCCTGGCATCAGTTTTTGAGAGTGCTGCTGCAACCGCGCTTAGTCAGGTTCAGGCATTGCTGGAGAGTGCCTCCTCCAAGGCAACCGATGCCGTTGCAGCGAAAGACTTACAAGCGGCAGAGGTAGAAGCCAAAGAGTTTGCTATCAACGCTGCGGCGGATGCGGCAAGTGCTGAGGCCGCGGCGGCTGAGGCCGCGCGTCAGGTTGCCAATCAAACAATCAAAGACAAAGTGGATGCGGACAATGCCGCGGCTGAAAATGCGAAGGAGCTTGCAGACACTGCCGTTGCAAAGGCTCAAGAGGCGGCCCAGAAACTCGTTCTTACCCAGCAAGCTGCGAAAGACGTCGATGTAGATACGGCTAAAGTTGCTTCTGAAGCTGCCCAGCAAGCGGCAGACCTTGCGCAAGCAGCGGCAAGTGCCGCCATTGAGTCCGCTGCGGGTGCGGGTAGTGAGGCGTTGGCTCAGGCGTCTCGCGCGGCGAGTGCGGCAATACAGGCTGTGACCGATGCGGGTGCTGCGTCCGCATCATATGAAGTCGCTGCAAATGCAACTATCGCAGCGGATGGCTGGGTTGCGGGCACGGCAACCGCTGACCGGATTTCAGCCGTGAACGCAGCATCAATAGCTGCGGGTAATGCTGGAAAGGCGAATATGGCGGCGCAGCTTGCAACCCAGGCGTCAAGCGCAGCTACAGACGCAGTTGTGCAGCCAAGTATTGACTTGGCATCAGCGCAAGCCGTGTTGGTCGCGCGACAGCGCGCTGTTGCAGAGGTAACTGCAAAGCTCAGCGCTGCCGATGACGGCAAGGACACGGACAGTCCGATTGAGACCATTTGGAAGTCAGCGTTGGCGCAGGCTGAGAGTGCTCTCGCCGACGCAACGGGTTCTGTGGCGGCCGCCCAAGCTTCGTTGGATGCCGCACTGGCTGCCCAGACGTTGGCGCAAGCAACAGCGGCGAGTGCGGCCAGTGCAGCGGCTGCGGCCTCACGTGTTGCTGCAGAAGCTGCTGCAAAATCTGGTTTCGCGACGGCCTTTGAAACCGGTGCGCAAGGGGCGGCTCAAGCGAGAGCTGACAATGCGATTGCGACAATTGTGGACGCATTGTCGACTGCGGTTGAGACGGCAGAGACAAAATCAGCAGAAGTAGCGGCGGCGGTTCAAACGGCGAAAACGGCAGCCGATGATGCAGGCAATTCCGCAGATCTTTTGGATGCAGGTGATGCGAGTGCAGAAGCAGATATTGACGCAGCAACCCTAGTTGCGCAGTCGGCTATGGCGACCGCTGAAGCGGCGACAGATGCTGCCCTTGACGCCATCATTGCTGCTGCCCAAGCCCTTGGCGATTTGAACGAGGGCATGCTCCTTCAAATTAAGAGCAAGCTGAATATCACGCTTGATGCATTTTCCAACACTGAGGCAGATGCGCTTAGGGCGCTGTTTGATAATTCCGAGGCAACAGCTGAAGAAAAGGCTGAAGCTTTAAATGTACCGATCAAATTAATTAAAGATGCCGCCGCGGCCGTTCACCAGTTCGATGACCCGCCGGATGACTTAGCCGCCCCGGAATCGCTGCTCTCTGCACAGTCAGATGCCGACGCATCGCAACTTGCGGCGGTTGCCTCAATCGACGCCGCGGCCGAGTCCGCTCTTCAGGTCACACTCGCAGCCGAAGCCAACAACCTCGTTGCCGCGAAAAATTATACGGTTGCGGTGTCAGCTAAGGCGGGAGCGGCGGCAAGAGAAGCAGCACGTATCGAGGCGGCAACAGAGGACCTATTGTCAGCGAAGGCGGCGGCGACTGCGGCTTACAACCAGGCCCTGGCGGCTAAGGCCGATGCAGCGTCGTCGGAGACAGCAGCCCAAAGTCGTCTCTCCGACGTGCGGGCAACAAAATCTGCAGCTGAAGCAGCGGAAAAGTCTGCGGCAGCCGCGGCAATTGCGTCGTCGGCTGCGGCAGCCACTCTATCCGAGGCTAAAGTTGTCCATGAAGTGACAGTTGCTGAGGCTGCCGCTGCGGCCTCGGCGCTGGCATCAGTTGCATCGGCTCAGTCAATTGACCCCGAGGCTTATTCGGCGGTCGATCAAGCGAATACGCGCGCGCAAAATGCTCTCGCGAAGTCTATCGCCGCACTGGAAGACGCCGAGGAGGCGGCGACTGCCGCGGCAACGGCGTCGACGGAGGCGGCGGCCCAGTCTGTTTTGGCGGCAACAGCTGCTGCTGGTGTTGATGAAGCCGTTGCAGAGGCGGCATATGGAGCGGCGCAGGTTGCAAGGACGCAGGCGGAAGCAGCTGTAGCGTCAGCACTCTCGGCGAAAAATCAAGCGGATGCAATTACAGTATCTGCTGGCAGTAACTCCACCGCGGTAAAAGCAGCAGCGCAAGATGCGGCCACACTGGCTGAAACCACAAAAACTGCCGCAACGGACGCGGTCACAGCGGCTACGGCTGCATCTACGGCTCTAGCGACAAGTCCAAGCGCCTCATCGGCCAGAACCGAGGCTCAGTCTGCAGCTGATGCTGCGGCATCGGCTGCAGCGACGGCAGGAGGTGTGGCGCAAGTTGATACAGTAACGCTCGGTTTCACAGGTAGCCTGGAATCCGGTGATGCATATACAGTAATTGTATCTGGAAATTCCGTTACATTTACAGTTACGGACTCTCATGTAAGTGCCGGAATTACGCTTACCGGTGCCCGAGATGGCCTTATCGAAGCAATTAATCAGTCGGCAGCAGCAATCGATGTAGTTGCCTCATCCGGGTCTACTGCTGGCGAAATTCTTCTGACTTCCAATTTCCCCGGCGTTGCTTTCAGCACCACAGCATTGGCATCAGATGGCGCCAATGCTGGTAATGAAAATACCGCGGTTGTCGCCACTACGGTCAACAATTCCAGTGGTAGCACTCAAGTTGCGCAAGTGGATAACGTTAGCTTGGCAGGAAGCCCCAGTGCAGGGGATGCATTTGCCATCACCATTGATAGCGTCACCATTACGCACACTGTATCTTCTGGCGAAACGCTTGGTGATATTCGAGACGCTCTTGTCGCAGGCATTAATGCCGACGCTGCACTAAGTTCTGTTGCAACTGCGGCTGTGGGGAGTGGAAGCGGGGCTATTGTCCTAACTGCCGCCTCTGCTGGGACCGGTTTCTCATCTTCAGGAACGACCGCGGGAGGTGGAAATAATTCCATAACTGTTGTGACGGCTGTTGCCAACCTTGAGGGCTCTGACGAACTCGCCGCATCTGCGCTCGCCGACATCAAAGTGCAAAAAGATATTGCTGTCGAACAAGCCGCAGAGGCCCAGACTAATTTGGGTGCGGCCTTGATTTCAGCCAAAGCATTTGACATTTCATCGGCTCTGGATGACGCGACTGTCGAAGTTGAAGTGCTCTCTATAACGGGCAGCCTTGAGACAGGAGATGTCATCACGACAACTCTAAGCAGTGGCCAGACATCTATCGATGTGGCGGTTACTGTTGCGAGTGGAATGGATGCGGCCGCCCTCCAATCGGCGACCATAACAGCTATTAATGCGGCACGAGATGGTGACGGTAACCAGCTGGTGGTTGCCTCAGCCGGTAGCGCAGATGAATTTGTTGTTTTACGTTCCAACAGCGCCGATACCTCTTTTTCGTCTTCTGTTTCTATAACGGGCGGAAGCGATACGACAAATGTGTTTGCGTTCTCCGCCGCTGAGGCGATGGCTGCAGCCGATACAGCAGCGAAATCAGCTAAATCTTCGGCGGAAACCGCCATCAGCGCGCTGGAAATATTGTACGACTTTGCATCGGGCGACAAAGGTCTCGCTGCAATCGAAAGTGTTGGCGCCAAGGCCGCCTTGGAATTGGCTGTTACTGAAGCGCAAGAGGCCTCAGCAATTTCCGCTGAAGTTACTCTGGCAACCCAGGGAGTTGTGCTTAATGCAGTTCAAGCCATCGTGGATGGTGGATATTTAACTTCGCTTCCATCCACGGTAGCTGATGCGCAAACGAAAGTTCTTGCTGCGATCACAGAGCTTACCTCTGATCCCAACGTTAATTCGATGGCAACAGCCTTGTTGTCAGATGCGCGTGACTTTATCTCAACCGCAACCTTGAACTACAGCACTGCAAACCAGTCTTCGGTATCTGCAAACGGTTCTTTTGCAAATGCCAATGCGCAGCTTGACGTTGCCTCGGCGGGTGTTGAGGAATTTGCGGCAAAGCGGGCCGCGGCGAATGAAGCTGCAATCAATGAGGCAAAGCAGGCGGCTTTAGGTGCCAAGAACGCCATTGAGGGTTCGGAAACAGATGCTCTTGATGCCGCCAACGATGCCTTTTCGAACGCGGACACGGCGATTACAGCTGCCAAAACGACCATTGATCAAGCGTACACATATCACAGGGCAAAGGCCATAACTGACGGTGCGGAAGAGGCTACGGTCAGTGCCATTGAGGAGTATGTCCGCGGCGAACGAGATGCGCCTCCAACCGACCTAACCAATATTCCAGAATTTCTGTTACCAATGTACGACCTCCAGCAATCAATCAATGCCGCAGAGACATTGATTGGTGAAAAGGTTGGCGGCGATGACAGTGTCACGGCGAGTTCTGTGTCTTCAAAACTGTCTGATGTTGTGACAAAAACCTCTGCGCTTGTTGAGACGACCTCTCAGGCCTTCTCTGTGGTCCTTGATGGCGCTGTTGAGGCCGGCGATGTTTTCAAGCTGACGATTGGCGGGACCGAGGTGGCGTACACGGTTACCAGCGCCGATGTAACCGCGAGTGCGTCCGACTCAACACCAATGTCGGTGGTCAGAGACAAGATTGTTGCGGCAGTTGAGGCTTCTAACGGTATCGGTGTTACGCCATCGGCAGCGTTCTCTGGAAATGAACTGGTCCTCACAGTGCCTGCCGCGTCTGACTCGGTCGCTGTCACAGCTTCGATAACTGATAGTGGTGAGAGTTCCGGAATTACAGTCAGTGCGACCGGAATCGAATCGGCCCTGCGAGGGTTCGAGACCAGTTTGACGGCGCTGGCGGATGTGACAGGCGCAATTGGTGATGCTGTAAATATTGTTATTACGAATGCAAATTCTGCAGAGAATTATTCTGACATTGTCGCTGCCGCTGAAAATGCAATGGCAGCAACCGATGACAATGCAGCGATTAAAGCAGCTTTAAATAACGCAAGTGATGCGGCGCAGAGCTCACAAGCGCTCGTAGATACCACGCAAAGCCAAGCTGAATTGGCGAGAGCGCAGGCGATCTATTCCGAGAGCTCGGCAGCTCAGGCATCTGCTGGTCAAGCACAGTTCGCTCAAAGTTTGGCAAAAACGCTTCAAGAAGAGGCTTTGAGGATTGCTCAAGAACTTGCCAACGCAAGGCCAGTTGCGCTTGATGATGTGTTAGATGGAAATGACGCTATTGATGAAGACACATCCGTCGTCGTCAATCTCCTGGAAAATGACACACGCGCCGATGGAGATCCATTGGTGGGGGCTACGCTCTTGTCGGTCGGGGCAGCGACAAATGGCAATGTTGAAATTCTAGCTCAACAAGAACTTCTGACATTTAGTTCTACTGGCGAGTACACTCTCGTTATCAATGGTCAAGAAATTTACTATAATACGCTCAGTGGAGAGGATGCAGCAGCGGTAGCGCTCAAAGTTGTTGGGGTTATCAATAGTAATGCTGAGCTGAACGAATCGGTAGTTGCTTCATCTGAGAGCAGTGGGGTCATTCGAGTTTCTGCGCTTCAGGGTGGGCAACCGTTCACATTAACCGAGAGTGATAGCAAGATTGCCGTGAGCACTAATGTTGCGAACGGAAGCGTTAGGTATACTCCAAACCCGAATTACAATGGTAGCGACAGTTTCACCTATACCGTCGCTAACGACGCTGAAGTTCCTAGTTATAGTTCGGCCACGGTGAGGGTCGAGGTATCTGCTGTAAACGATGGTCCAACGACTGTGGCTGATTTTGGTACAGTCGTATCCTCGGCGGGGACCTCCGTCAGGGGTCTCAGCAATGATACCGACATCGATGGAGACGCCCTTTCGATTACAGAGGTGACATTCGAGGGCGTAACAACAGCTATTTCCGGTGAAACGACGATCACTGGTGCTACAACGGGGAGCCAAGTTGTTGTTAATCCCGCGAACGGGCGCATTAATTTTGTTCCTGAGAGCAATTGGTATAAGGGGCTCTCCGCTGGGGATGTTGTTCAAAAGGTCCTCACGTACAAGGTCGAAGATCCCAGCGGTGTCGAGTCAGATGCTACAAATCTGACCCTGACCGTTCAGGGCGTAAATGACGCTCCTGAGGTCACAGCCAATGCCGTGTCATTCAGTGGAACGGAAGATGGATCTGCCGTAACTGGGGACCTCTCTAATTATGCTTCGGATCCGGACACAGGCTCACAACTAACTTATTCAGTCGCGGCGGGTGGTAATCCAGAGAATGGAAACCTAACTGTAAATGCTGATGGCACATTTTCTTATGCACCCAATCTAAATTTCTTCGGATCAGATACCTTTATCTTCCGTGTGGTTGATGAAAATGGTGTGGCGGCCACGAAGACCGTGTCTGTAAATATCGCGTCCGTCAATGATGCGCCAACAATAGTCAATGAGTCGGTGGAACTAGCGGCCGATAAGTCTGTTGTGCTGCGCGTATTGGATAACGATACGGACGTTGAAGGACAGGACATATCCCTCAAGCTAAATAGTGTCGCCTTTAATGGTGCCTCGGGAGCTGTAACAGCTGTCCAGAATTCCGATGGAACAATCACGATTACACCAGATCCAAATCACGCTTTGTTTGTCGATTTGGCTAAAAACGCTGCCGCTGCAGTTCAGACTATATTATATACGGTTCAGGATACAGAAGGTGGCGAGGCGACAGGTCAAGTTAACCTTACGGTCCTGGGGGTTGAGGGGCCACCCGTTGCCGGCGATGACACGGCGAATGTTACTGAAGGCGGGAATGTCACCATCAACGTGCTAGCGAACGATAGTGATAAAGATAATGACGTTTTGTCGGTATTGACGCCAACAGCAGGTGCTTATGGTACCACGACGCTTAATGATGATGGCACTATTACCTACAATGCGTCTGCCTCAACGCTCGAGAGCTTGGCGGTTGGTCAGACACTGAACGATACTTTCACATATTCTGTGACGGATGGGACCAACTTTACGGATGCCACGGTTACGGTAACGATCGCTGGTGAGAACGACGTTCCCGTATCGACGGCCGATATGGCAAGAGCGAGAGAAAATGGTGACGTTGTTCTCATAGACCTTTTTTATAACGACCGAGACGTTGATACCGGCGATACGCTGACCCTCCACATGCCGGAGATGACGACAGCACACGGCGCAACGCTGACAACCCTAGCAGCAGACCGTGTGACCGTTGGCGGCACTCTCGAAGCCGGTGACGCTTACGCCATTACCGTCACGATTGACGGGTCGGCAACAACTGTATCCTACACTACTCTGGCGACTGACACGGAAATTACCGATATCGAGCTATCCTTGATCGAGCTCATAAATACAGATGAGACCCTTTCAAGTGTTTTGACAGCCTCAAGTGGCCCGGCCAATGGCGTTATTTTGATCAGCGCAAAAAGTTCTGATACTTCGTTCTCGACAACCGTAAATGCGACAAATGTCACGGGTGGCGATTTTAACGATGCGTCTGCCAGTGTCGTCAGAACGACGGTTGTTGGCTATGATCCTGACAGTGTCAGCGATTTTAATACGATGACCACCGGCGACAAAGTGGTGGACACGTTTTCATACAAGGCCCTTGATCCTGCAAGTGCGGCCAAGGTTGCTGTTAAAATCGAAGGTGAATTTATCGCTGACGATACAGTTTCGGTTACACTCACCCATGGCGACAGCAATGCCGTAACAGTCACATATACCGTTACAGGTGATGAAGCGGATAATTCTGCAATTGAGGCCGGATTGTTGGCGGCGCTGACTTCAGACGGAACCCTTGGAAGTCTGATTGATGTGGTCGCCGATGCGACAAACGGTGGACTTACAATTAGTTCGAAGAATAGCGCGGCGGTTATTGCTGATGCGACTACCACTCAGGCTTCAGCGGACTCCAATCGCCCATTAACAGCAGAGGTCACCGTCCCTGGAATAGAGGCAACTCGGGTAAATGTGACGGTAAGTGGTGCAAATGACCGCCCCGATGCTGTGTCAGAGACGACCGCTGTCCAAGTTGTTGAAGATGGTGACACGGTCAGTGTCGACGTTCTTGCAAATGATACCGATGCCGACCTGGTGGATACTGTAGACACTCTAATTATTAACTCAGCGACATCGGCAAATGGGGCAACCGTATCAATTGTGAATGGCGAAGTCGTTTACGATCCCTCAGGTGTTGAGGCGTTCCAGTCTCTTGGCGTCGGTGAGACGATGTCGGACACCGTTACCTATACCATTCGCGATGTTGGTGGTGCGGTCTCCAATGAGGCGACGATTACTATGACTGTGACAGGAACAAATGATGCTCCTGTTGCGAGTGCGGAGAGATACTCTGCGTTCAAGGGAAGTGCGTTAAGTGTTGATCAGGCTGCGGGCGGTCTTCTTGCGAACGACACGGATCCTGATACGAGTGATCAAAGCAGCCTGGAAGTGATCGCTGGAGATGTTGTCAGCTCAAACGGTGTCACAGTCACAATCTCTAGTAACGGTACATTTGAATATGATCCAACGACCTCAACCGCCTTCGATGGTTTGGGCAATAACCAAACACTCATAGACACCTTCAAGTATACGGTTACTGACCCTCAGGGCGGAACAAGCGAAGCGACCGCAATTATTGAAGTAACGGGCACGCTGCCAACGAGCGAAGTGACTCTGGCTGGGGGGTCTCAAACGGTCACGCTCGATGCGGTTGTCCAGGAGATTTTGAAAGGTGCGTCAGGAGACGATGCTCTAACCTTGAGTGGTCGTGCTGTATCCGGAGATGCGTTCGATGGTGGTGCGGGATCGGACACCCTAATTCTTGACAGTTCCGGTAATAATGAAATTGCAATAGAAAACACCGAAGTTATTCGAGGAGGTGCAGGAGACGATCGAATAGGAGTCCGTGGGCCGGGCACCGGCGGGATCTCGATTTCGACTGGTGGGGGCGATGATGGGCTCATTCTTGGCGAGGATTTCAATTTTGTTTCTGCCTCAGTTAGTGGTGACGACCTTGTAATATCGGCCGAGTACACCGATCCAGACGATGCTGCAGCCTCAGCTGAAACAGTGTCCATTACGGTTGATGATCATGCCGCATCGCCAATTAATACGGTTGAGATGGATCTCGATGGCGACGGCGAAATCGATGCAGCTACGGAAGTCTTCTCGGTTAATACAACTGGCGACGCAAGCACCTCGACAAACGATACCCTGGTTGTTGGTGGTTCAGGAACAGATACCCTTATCGGTAGCGCCAACAATGATTTGCTTGTTGGAGGTGCTGGTGATGACAGTGTCGATGGTGGCGCTGGTGATGACACCATTCAGATTGGGACAGGTGCCGATGCAATTGATGGCGGCGAGGGGACCGATACCCTCAGCCTTTCAGCACTGGATGCCGGTGCGACAGTAAACCTGACAGATGGCACTGCATCTGTTGGCTCTGACACCGATACGGTCACTGGGATTGAAAATGTTACGGGTGGTGGCTTCGTTGATGACATCACTGGCGATGCGGGCGACAACATTATTGATGGTGGTGGCGCCGGCGATACAATTGATGCTGCTGGTGGTGATGACCTTGTTATTGGCGGTGATGGCTCAGACACACTAACAGGTGGAGCTGGTGACGATGTTATTTATGGGGATGCCCTCGACTCCGAGGTTGGCAATGCAGGCGCCCAAACAGGCCTAGCCCTCTCCCAATCGCTGGATCTGATGGGCATGCCGGCGTCCGAGTTTGGTGACGTCACCATTCTCTCTGACAAGGAACTACGTGGATTTGATGCTGGCGACGGGTTGGCGGGGCCAACTACGGCAATGGTGCCCGATGATGATGGTTATGGCACGCAATGGTATCTCAGTAATCCGAACGCGGCGTTGGGTGGTGTTGACATTGATATCGAAACCGTCTGGGACGAGTATTCGGGGCTCGGTGTCACATTAGGAATTATTGATGACGGCATAGACTATACACATGCCGATATTGTTGGAAATTACGACACTTCAATAGATTATGATGCCCTCGATGGGATACTGGGCCTTGGTGCTGACGATCCAATCTCTGATGGCCTTGATGATTTCCATGGAACAGCCGTCGCCGGCGTTATGGCGGGTTCTCTTGGTGGTGGCGATATTGTCGGTGTTGCCCACGGAGCCTCTTTGGCCATGTTCCGCATGGGCTTTGGGTTTGAGGCGAGTGCCAGTCAAACGGAAGCTGTTTTGGGTCAGATGGCGAATGTCGACATCGTCAATAACAGTTGGACGTATGGTGAAGCGTTTACCGACAACAAGAACGAACTCAAATCAGCGGAATTCTTCGATGCCATAACCGATGCTGTGGATGCTGGCCGGGAGGGGCTTGGCACAGTTATCGTTTTTGCTGCTGGTAACTATGGTGAAAGTGGGGATAGCAGTAACTATCACAGTTTTTCAAGCACCCATGAAACGATTTCGGTTGGCTCTGTTGGTCTATTTGGAAGTGCGTCTGCATTTACCTCAGCAGGATCGTCAATCCTAATATCGGCGCCTGGAGAAAATATTGTTACCGCCGACCTCTCCGGACAAGCAGGCTTTTCCGTCGATGATTATTTTGAAGGCTTTAGTGGGACGTCTGCAGCGGCGCCCATTGTTTCGGGTGTTGCGGCACTCATGCTTGAGGCTAATCCTGACCTTGGTTACCGCGATGTTCAGGAAATTCTTGCATATTCCGCTTCCAACCCGACCGGAAATATATGGAGTAGTAACGCTGCAGGAAGCGCAAATGGCGGCGGGCTAACATTCACAGATGAATACGGCTTTGGAATTGTCGATGCTCATGCGGCTGTCCGCCTTGCAGAAACATGGTCCAAGCAATCCACCTACGACAATTTGGTGACATCATCTTCAGACGTTGAAACGGTGGATGCCGACATAACAGATGGTGGCAGTATATCAGACACAATTACCGTGTCTGGTGATCAAATGAGCATTGATCATGTCGAGGTAAATGTTCAGCTCACCCATGAATTTATCGGTGACTTGTTGATTGAAATCACGTCACCAAGTGGAACGACGAGCACCCTACTAAACCGGGCCCTAGACGGACAATATGAGGGAGCTGGGACGCTTGATTTTGCTTTTGATAGTGTTCAGTTCTGGGGCGAAACATCAAATGGTGACTGGACCCTTACGGTTACGGATACGGAGACCGGTGATGTCGGAACCCTTGATAGTTGGTCTATTAATCTTCTTGGTGATCTCGCGACAACTGATACCAGTTATATTTTCACGGATGACTGGAACACGTTAGGCACGGATGCGGCGCGTAATACAATTGAAGACGTTGCTGGGAACGACACCTTAAATTTCGCGGCAATGACCAGCGCCGTCGATGTCGATCTGACGCCAAGCGCAGTGAGTTCTGTCGGAGATCTGTCGATGATTATCGACAGCGACACAACAATCGAGAACGCGATCGGTGGAGACGGCGCCGATACTTTCTCCGGCAATGCCGCCGATAATACCCTCCGGGGCATGCGAGGGAATGACCGCCTTGAGGGCCAGGCTGGGGATGACCAGCTGATCGGTGGCGCCGGTAACGATGTGTTGTTTGGTGGGTATGGGACCGATACAGCAGTCTATAGTGGTGTCAAATCCAACTATGCTGTTCTCACGCAGGCAAGTGGCACGACGATCGTATTTGACAAAACGGGTGTCGACGGCATCGACGAAGTAAGCGGCGTCGAAAAACTCGTCTTTGCAGATCAGACGATTGTGTTGGGTGCTGTAAGTGAGATTGCGGGCACATCTGGAAATGATACGGCTCTCAAAGGTTCCTCGGGGGGTGATATCATCACTGGCCTTGCTGGTGATGATGCTATCACGGGGCTTGCTGGCGATGATTATATTACGGGTGGTGCCGGGGATGACACGATCCGCGGCGGACTAGGTGAGGATGCCGCCGTTTATTCAGACGCTTTCAATGCCTACACAATTACAACAAATCAAAATGGCTCAATAACAGTCACTCACGACAGCAATGGTGCGGATGGCACAGATACGCTTACTGGAATTGAAACGCTCGAATTCTCGGACGCCCGAATTACTGTAGGAGATGTGAAGCCGATCCTTGTTGGCGATGTCCAGACCGTCAATGAAGGTGCAAACCTAACGATCAACGCGAGCTCGCTATTGGCTAATGACTTTGACTTCCAGCAAAGTAACTCTTCTCTCAAGATCGTTTCGGTGACGTCGGCAAAATTTGGAGAGTTGTCTGCCACGAAAGACGGCGATGGTAATATCACTTCTCTGACCTACGGGCCGGATTCTGATAACGCAGATTTCAATGGCTTGGATACTTTTACCTATACGGTTCAGGATGACGATGGAAATGAGGCAACAGCAGCAGTAAGTATAGATGTTGCCGCGGTGAACGATGCGCCTGAAGCGACGACGACCAAAATTCTTGGCATCGAAGATGCCGTTGTTAGTGGAAAGCTTGTAGGCAGTGATGTTGACGGTGACGCGCTGACATTCGGTCTTGTCAATGCGCCATCCTCGGGAACTCTCTCGGTTTCTCCGAATGGCACTTATACTTATTCAGCGGCTTCCGATTTTCTGGCGGCGGGAACGAGCCAGACATTTGAGTTTACCTACAGCGTCTCAGATGGCAGCCAAACCGTTCAAAAGACTGCTGATTTGGTAGTCATGGCGGCTACCGAGAATGATGATGTCATTTTTGGTGGCGAGGGCAGTGATACGATTTATGCAGGCACCGGAGATGACACAATTGATGGTGGCGACGGTGATGATGTGCTGGACGGTGGACTTGGAAATGACATCTTTAGGGCCTCCAGCGGTGCAGATACCATCGTAGCCGGCGGTGGTGTTGATACCCTCGCGTTCCAGGATGGACAGTACATCGAGACTATTCAGTATGTGAACGCTGATGGTGGAGATTTTAACAACGATCTAGAATTTACGTTTACGACCTCCGATGATGCCGTCTTGCACTCGGTTACGGTTTTAAACCAAACAACCGATGCCGTTGATATCGTAAAATTTGATTCTGATAAGGACGGCACAGTTGATAGCGATGAGCGGTTCCAACTTGCAAGCAGCCTCGATGCCGGAAGCAGTTCAACAAATACCATAATTATTGGTACTGATGGCTCCGATGAGATCGGGGGGAGCCGGTTTGATGACGTTATTTACGGCTATGGCGGTGATGACGTTATTTCCGGAGGTCGCGGAGATGATGCCATTGATGGTGGCGCTGGCGATGATACCGTAAGTTTTCGTGATTTCAGTGATGGTGTTAATGCCAACCTGGAGACCGGATCGGCAACGGGTTCAACAGCTGGACGCGATACCCTCAAAGGTATTGAAAATATTGTCGGAGGCGCGGGTAACGATACTCTTATCGGTAACGAAGATGCCAATACCCTGTCGGGCGGAACAGGCAACGATACTATTGGCGGTGGTGGGGGTGATGATGTTCTGAGCGGAGGAGCAGGCTCCGATACAGTCACCTTTGCTGGAACAAGTAGTGACGTTTCCGTCGATCTCGAATCCGGAACTGCTGAAGGTGTCGATAGTGGAGCCGATACGATTTCAGGGTTCGAGAATGTCGTCGGTGGCGAAGGCGACGATAGTCTGGTTGGCGACGCGGGGAATAATCGCCTTGATGGAGGCGCGGGAGATGACGTCATCGATGGCGGTGCTGGTGACGATACGATCACGGGTGGTGCCGGTTCTGACACCGCGATCTTCGCTGGCAACCAATCGGATTACACGTTTTCGTCTTCAGCTGATGGCCTGACGATCACGATCACGAATACGGTCACTAACGACGTCGACACAGTGACGGGTGTTGAGACGCTCAGCTTTGATGATGGTGATATTGGGGTGTCGTCGGACTCAAACGGTCTGGTTCTGACGGGCGATGGTACAGGTGACGCCATTACGATTGTCGGCTCGGTTCCGGTTACGGTTCTGGGTGCGGACGGCGATGATGACATCGTTGGTGGTTCGGGTGACGACATCATCGATGGTAACGCTGGTGCGGATACAATCACGGGCGGTGCTGGTGACGATACGATTGATGGTGGTAGTGGAAACGACACGGTCGTGATTTCTGATGGTGACGACGTCGTTACTTACGGCGATGGCGTTGATCGTGTTGTCATTCGAGCCGATTATCAGATCAAGAATACAGAGTCCGTCAGTGGCGGCTTAAAGCTTAATCTTACTAAGATCTCTGACAATTCAGACCATAGCGTAACGCTTAAAAGCGATGGCAGCGTTGGTGCCACATTCAGTCTCCGCGTTTACCGAGATGAGACTGAATTTGATGACCTTCTTGTGCAAACCGCCCGGGACACGTCAGTGGATCCTGCAGAAATCGATGCCAGCTCTCAAACCACGCCTACGCTTCTCATAAGCGGTGATGAGGGTGACAAGCTGATTGGCGGCTCTGCTGGTGACCAACTCAGTGGTGGTGCCGGCAACGATATTCTCGATGGTGGCCTTGGTAATGATTTCCTAGCAGGTGGGACGGGGACTGACACCGCAACCTATGAAGATTCAACAACATCCGTCGAGGTCGACTTAGATGCGGGAACGGCAGTCGGCGAAGGTAGCGGTAATGACACGCTGACGGCCATTGAGAATGTTCAGGGCACGGGCTTTGACGATACGCTAAGTGGTGACGGTGGTGTAAACCGGCTCGATGGCGGTCAGGGTGATGATGTATTACGCGGTCGTGGCGGCAATGACGTACTCGTCGGTGGTGACGGATCAGATACCGCAAGCTATGACGACGTGACCTCGACTGTCAGCGTTGACCTGGGTGCGGGCACAGTCTCGGGCACGGATGTAGGCAGTGATACCTTGTCGGGGATCGAGAAAGTTGTCACGGGTTCGGGAGACGACGTCCTTAAAGGAAGTAGTGGTGATGACACCCTAGATGGAGGGCTCGGTGACGACGTATTTTGGGCGACGGACGGTGACGATGTCATTCTAACGGGCGGTGGTACAGATGCCCTTTATCTCTCTTTTGGATATGAGCCCGTCTCTCTCTCGGTCGACACAGAGACGGGTGATTTAACCCTGGTCGTGGATAAGGCCGGCACTGAGCACACCGTTACGGTTGATAACCACCTAACCGAAAAACTTTCTACAATCCGGATCCATACGGCCAGCGATCATAGCGAGTATGCGGAATATGGATTGAGCGTCAGCGTTGTCCAACTTGGTGCGCAAACGCTTTACCGAGCGACAACGGACATCCCGACCATTGTGGGTGGTTCGTCGGGAGACGATGCGCTTTTGGGTGCGGGTGGCAATGATGTTCTTCTTGGCAACGATGGCAACGACAACATTTCGGGCGGTGGCGGTGATGACTTCCTAGCGGGCGGTGCTGGCAATGACCGTTATCTTGTCGATGCGGGAGATGATCAAATTGAGGTTGGGGGAGGAGCTGACTCGCTGAGGCTTTCCGGCCTTCTCGATAGCGTTACTCTAGTTGATTTCGATGGTGACGGGCAGGTCAATGATCTGGAATTTACTGGTATCTATAATGACCAAACGTATACGGCAACGGTGATTGATCATGCCGCCGATGCCGAAAATGCTCTGACTTTTGTCGAACTGGATTTGGATGGGGACGGAACAAAAGACACATTTGAAATTGGCTCAACCCTTCTCATCGGATCTCAAGCCGCGGACACGATTACGGCCAGTGATCCCGACGTCAGCGCAGTCTTTATCGGGAACGAAGGTGACGACGTTCTATCAGGCGGAGACCGAAGCGATCAGCTAATTGGCGGTTCTGGCGCCGATACTTTGGATGGCGGCGCCGGCAACGATGTTCTTGATGGTGGCGCCGGCAACGACGTTTATGTGGCTTCCGATGGCGACGATACGATCATTACCGGCGGCGGGACGGATCGCCTGGACATTCCCGCAGGCTATGATTTGGCGGGTATGGAGTTAGATACCGAAGCCGGAACGCTCATGCTTACGCTCAACGACGGCTCGGATGATCATCTGGTAACCATCCAGGCTCATGCTACCGAGCCCCTGTCGACGGTGCGTATCTATGCAGATCAGAGTAATTACAGCGACTACTCCTTGGCCGTCACATACAACGCATCGACGAATACTTACTCTGCGAGTGGTGATGTTCTGACCTTGGTAGCCGGGACATCTGCCTCCGAAGTGTTGACTGGTGGCGATGCCAATGATCGCATCTTTGGGAGTGGCGGAAACGACCGAATTATTGGTGATGCGGGGAATGACGTCATTGTCGGTGGAGATGGCATAGACACAGTTGATTACCGAGGCAATTCGGCAGACCTCAGCGTTAATTTGAAAACTGGCACTGCTTCAAGCTCTGATATTGGATCCGATGCGCTAAGTGGTATCGAGCGGGTACGTGGCGGCGATGGTGATGATGTTCTTATTGGCGACGACGGTGACAATCGGCTTTTCGGACATGCCGGAGATGACACATTAACCGGTGGGGCTGGAGATGATCGATTGGTCGGCGGGTCGGGAACCGATACCGTCGATTACAGTCAATCTGCAGCCTCGGTAGAGGTCAATCTGGCACAAGGCGCGGCATCCGGTGAGGACGTNGGCTCAGACNTTCTCCGTAATGTGGAAAANGTTATTGGCGGCGCAGGCGATGATATNATTACCGGGTCATCNGGGGACAACGTGCTCCGAGCCGGCGATGGTGACGACACCTTGTATGGTGGGGGCGGAACCGACGANCTTTATGGTGGCGCAGGCGACGANCTATATGTCGCGTCTGCGGGTNCGATTACNATNAANACGGGNGGNGGTGATGACAGCCTGAANTTGTTGGGCTCTCTCACAAGCGTNTCGTCGGTNGACGTGAACAACGACGGCAATCTCGANNTGCNGTTTGAAGCTAATTTCATGACCGATTACACGGTCACCATTAATAACCAAGCGAACGCGGCTTTGTCATCCGTCGAGCTGGATCTTGATGGCGATGGATCGACGGAAGTCTTCTCACTGACGATTGGTGATGGCACCCAAAATGCCTTGGTCGTTGGAACGGCAGGCGACGACAGCCTTGTTGGTGGTAGCGCGAGTGATATCCTTCTCGGTGATACGGGCGACGACACTCTGTCTGGCGGGGCCGGTGTCGACCAATTGGCAGGGGGTGCCGGAGACGACACGCTCTCAGGTGGCCTTGGCGACGATGTTCTCGATGGCGGTGCCGGTACTGATAAAGTCGATTATTCGGACACGACGGCTGGCGTCACGGTTAATCTTGCCACAGGGAATGTGACAAGTTCCGAGGCTGGTAATGACACGGTCTCGAACATAGAGAACGTCGACACGGGCACGGGCGATGACGTCATTATTGGTGACAGCGGCGCCAACGTTATCCAGGCCGGCGATGGTGATGACAATGTTGTCTCGGGTGCAGGCAATGACACGATTTCTGGTGGTGCCGGCGATGATGACCTCTCTGGTGGAAGTGGTAACGATACGGTCTCCGGTGGGACCGGTGAAGATACGATTTCCGGGGGTGCTGGGAACGATACCCTTGATGGCGGCGCAGGCACGGATACCCTGAGTTTTGCCGGCGAGGCGAGCGGTGTCGATATCGACCTAACTGATGGCACGGCAGTCGGAACCGGTTCAGGCTCTGACGCAATTTCGAATTTCGAGAATGTTATGGGCGGTGCCGGTCGGGACACGATCAAGGGCGATGCGGGCGACAATATCCTCGCCGGTGGTGCAGGGGATGATACCTACATTGTCACCGATGGCGATGACACGATCATTACAGGCACGGGTTCCGACACGCTTGAGATCTCCCACGGCTATAGGATTGATCAAATTGAACTTGTTGATGAGGACTTGGTTCTCTCACTAACCAAAACCGCAGACAATTCTAGCCATTCGATTACGGTTCAGAACCATGCCGCCTCTCCGCTGTCTGCGCTGAGAGTTTATTCTTCCTCTACCGACTATGACGATTACAGCCTTCTGATTGATTATAACGCCGATACCGATACTTATACGGCGCGCATTGATGGCTTGGCTACTCGGATGGACGGAACCTCAGGCGGTGAAACCCTGGTTGGCAAGTCGGGTAACGATCTCATCTTTGGTAATGCGGGTGATGACATCATTGATGGCGGCGAGGGCGATGATCAACTCTTCGGCGGCCTTGGTGATGACGTATATCGTGTGGCGTCCGGTGATGACGAAATCACGGTTGGTGGTGGCGATGATCAACTGATTCTATCGGGTCAGTTGAGGGGAGCGACCGTCACGGGTTCAGATCTTGTGTTTGAGGCGAGCTTCGGCGGTGAAGACTACTCGGCGACAGTGCTGGGACACACCTCGGAAACGCTCGAAACTGTCGGCTTCGATTATGACGGTGACGGCACGGTCGATCAGGAATTTGCACTGACGGACAGTCTTGATGGCTCGGCCAATACAGATGACACGTTAATCGTGGGAACCTCCTCTGGAGAAGCGCTCTCGGGTGGTGAGGCTTCCGATGTCCTTCTTGGAAATGCTGGCGCGGATACCTTATTTGGAGGGGCTGGCGATGATCAATTGTATGGCGGCGCTGGGAATGATGCCTACCTGACGTCTCTTGGAGACGATACCATTTACGTCGGCGGCGGCGATGATACCCTCAAAGTGACCGGAAATATGACGGAGGTAAGCCTCAAGGATACCGACGGTGAGGGGGTTGCGAATGACCTCGTCTTCCAGATCAATGACGGAACCAACGATCTCACGGTCACGGTTTCTGATCATGTTGGTGACCCACTCAAGTATGTGGATATTGATCCCACAGACGGCGAAGTTGAGTACATCGTCGGCGAGACGCTCATTGTTGGATCTGATGATGCCGATACCTTGCAAAGCAGTGACGCTGGCGGCGTTATCTTTGGCAACCTTGGCAATGACCAGCTATCCGGGGGCACGGGCGATGATGAACTGGTTGGCGGTGGTGGCCGAGATACGCTTGAAGGTGGCGCTGGCAATGACAAATTTGTCGGTGGGGATGGTGTCGATACGGCATCCTTTGCGGGCTCCTCGCAATCGGTTTCGGCCGATCTGCAAGCTGGCGTTGCCTCTGGTGCAGCGACGGGAGCCGACACGTTTGACGGTGTCGAAAACCTTCTTGGTGGTTCCGGGGACGACATTCTCTCGGGCGATGACGGGAACAACGTTATCTCTGGTGGTGCAGGTGATGACACGCTTACGGGCCGGGGCGGAAGCGATACGCTGGTCGGTGGCGATGGCGTTGATACCGTATCTTTTGACGGGGAAACGAGCTCTGTAACGGTCAACCTCGATACGGGCGTGGCTGTAAGCGAGGGAACCGGTTCAGACACGATCACGGGCGTTGAGAACGTCGTTGCCGGAAGCGGTAATGACTTCCTGACGGGTGATGCATCAGACAACACTCTTGTGGGTGGCGATGGCGACGATGCGCTCTCTGGCGGCGTTGGCGATGACCACCTTGTTGGCGGCGCAGGCGACGATACGTACACGGTCGATAGTGGCGATGACACAATCGTTGTCGGTGGCGGCGCCGACAGCCTTGTCATGGGTGGGCGGATGACTGGAGCGATCCGAACCGATGACGACGGCGATGAAAATTTTGATCTAGAGTTGACGGGCGTCAATGACGGTGAAGTCTACACGGCGACGGTCCTTGATCAGACCAATGACGGCCTGACGAACGTCGAGCTTGATCTCAGCGACGACGGTGTCGACAACGCGACCAGTTACATTATCGACGACACGCTCATAATTGGAACGGATAGCGCAGATACGCTTGTCAGCGGCGATGATGGTGGGGCGTTCTTCGCGAACGCCGGTAATGACCAGATGACGGGTGGCGACGGGGTTGACCTCCTTGCCGGCGGTCTTGGCAATGACACCATTGAGGGTGAAGGCGGCGATGACGTCATTGACGGTGGGGACGGTATCGACCATGCGATGTTTGTCGAGGGTACCGCGGCAATAGCACCGGTTTCTCAGGTCACAAGCCTTGCCCTAGGTGCGGACTTTGCCCCTGTTCCTGGCGATACGGTAACGCTGTCGGTGAGCTCGGAGGGCCGCGAAGCTTCGACTGTATATACGGTAACTGCAGGTGATATGGTGGATGCTGGAGACGATGGCGTCATCAATCCCGACACTCTAGCTGCAAATATTCGCGCGCAATTTGTATCCGAATTCCCGGCATTGTCAGACTTTACACTCCAGACCGTAGTTTCTGGAGGTACAGTTGCCATTCAAGTCACCGGATCCCCAAGTGTTGCGTTCGACGTCGCGCTCTCGATGTCTCACACGCACATCGATAATGAAATTGGCTCTGAGACGGAGACAGAGACAGATCTTGAGATCGATCCGATTACAGTAGAGACGATAGTTGTCGACGCGGTGGCAACAGAACTCACTTCGGCCAGTGCCGGTGCTCCGGCAATATCCGTTGATGTCGACCTGGTTAATCAGACGGCCAGTGGTGAGGCGACCGGCGATGATGCGGTCATTGGGATCGAGAATGTCACCACTGGCTTTGGTGATGACGCGATCATCGGTGACGCCGTGGACAACGTCCTCGACGGTGGAGCCGGTGCTGACGACATCATGGGTGGTGCCGGCGAAGACACCATTGAGGGTGGTGCCGGCGATGACATCCTCGCGGGTGACGCGGGCGACGATACGATCGACGGCGGTGCTGGCGATGATTTAGCGGTCTTTGCCGGTTCACAGGCAGATTACACATTTGAATCATCGGAAGACGGCGAGACGATCACGGTCACCCACGTGTCGACGGGTGATGCGGATACGGTCACCAATATTGAGACTCTTCGTTTTGAGGACGGTGACATTGGTGTGGCGCTTGATGCCAATGGCCTTGTTCTGACCGGTTTCGATGCCGACAGCATCAAGATTGTCGGCGATGTCGCGGTGACGGTCCTTGGCCAGGATGAAGCGGACACGCTTACGGGTAGCACCGGCGACGATATCATCGAGGGTGGCGCCGGTAATGATACGATTGACGGTGGCGCCGGGAACGACCTGCTGACGGGTGACGCTGGTGACGACACGATTGTCGGTGGTGCGGGAACTGACATCGCGGTCTTTGCGGGCAATCTCGAGGATTATACGTTCGCGTCTTCCGCTGATGGCCTGACGGTGACCATCACGGATACGAACACCGGTGATGTGGATACGGTGACTGGAGTTGAAACGCTGCGGTTTGCCGATGCGGATATTGGCATGTCCCGAGACGGGACGGACGACCACATGATCCTTACGGGGACCAGTGAAGCCGATACGATCACGGTTGTTGGTGATGTTGGCATCGAAGTTCTGGGTACAGGTGGTGATGACATCCTAACAGGTGATCGCGGAGACGATATTCTCGAGGGAAGCTCTGGTAATGATGCCATTGCCGGTGGTGCCGGAGATGACACGATTGATGCCGGGGCAGACGATGACATCGTTGCTGGTGGCGCCGGCGAAGACACCATTGACGGTGGTGCTGGCGATGACGACATCATGGGTGGCGCAGGCGATGACACGATCGACGGCGGTGCTGGCGATGATATAGCGGTCTTTGCCGGTTCACAGGCAGATTACACATTTGAATCATCGGCAGACGGCGAGAC
>PARE01000063.1 GCA_002709525.1 Magnetovibrio sp.
TCATCTGCCGAGCGTTGAACAGCCTGCTGAACAGCCGCATCCTTCTCAAACCTCAGGCTCTCCAGCTCATCACGCAAGCTTGTTGCCGTATTTTTTAGTTGAAGGATCTCATCGGCCGAATGTTGAACAGCCTGCTGAACAGCCGCATCACGATTGAATTCTTGATCCTCGAGTTTTCCTCGAAGCACGAAAAGGGTGTCTTTCAGATGCCTTACTTCTAGTTGGGCATCGTGGAGGCTCTCATTATCGTTAAGGGAGATGCTACTCGCCTCAGCCATTCTAACCTTCAATATCCAGTCTAAAGTTCAGATATTATTTGGTTTTTGGGTGATATTTCAACCCGGATTGCGAAGATAAAATTCCGTTCACCCATGATTTGGACCAGGAAACCCAATAATCTGCGTCATTAGCGAGCAAATTTACTCCTTAAGAGCACAGTTGCATCAGAGTCCGCCATTCACATTCTGTTTGAGTATCTAAGTCTTGGATAAAATCACTGAAAATGATCGATACGCATTCTATTCGATAGAACATCTGCATCTATCTATGCGTCACGAGACATAAACCATCAGAGAGGAAACAATTAAACACTGGGTCGAAGAACGGTGTGTTGGTATTGCATTCCTGTGTTGATTACTTGGTCGTTGCAATAAAGACACCATCCCACTCTTCTCCCGGTGCCACTGGAGGCTCGTTTTTATATTCATTGCAACGTTCCTCATAGAGATCATAAAAACCGGCAATTTCAAAAGGTGCCGTTTCAGTAAATCGACGACACTCATCAGCTTTTGCAATAGCTTCATCCCACCTCTGATCTCGATATAATTCGAGTAACCCCTCATGCTTGGGTTTTAACTCGTTGAAGAAATCTGACGTTTTCATGTCTGCATCACCCAATAATGCAAAAATTCTTACTGCCTCTGTCTTACCCTTAACTTGAATTAGATCAAGTTCCAGTGTTGCAAGATCAGGCACTTGTTCAGCGGTACTTGGCCCGAGCACAATCCTGACACCATAGCCTTTGCTCTGCCCCTCAAGCCGCGCTGCCAAGTTCACTGCATCACCGAGTACAGAGTAATCGAACCGCTGGTCCGAACCCATGTTACCGACAACACAAGGACCAGAATTTAGACCCAAGCCAACCTTCAGATCCAAATGTTTGCGTCCTTCCTCTTTTGCTTCTTGTTCAAGGCGTTCATTAAGTGGATCCATTTCGGCTAGCATGGCAAGAGCAGACAAACAGCCATTACGCGCATGGTTCTCATCATCCAGCGGCGCATTCCAAAAAGCCATGATGCAATCGCCCATGTATTTATCAACCGTCCCCTGACGGGCCATGATTTGATTGGTAAGAGGAGTGAGAAGTTTATTGATGAGGGCTGTAAGACCCTGAGGATCAAACAGCTCAGAAATCGGCGTGAAGCCTCGCACATCACAAAAAAGGAGGGTAAGCTCTCGTTCTTCCCCTCCTAGTTTCAATTCTTCGGGGTTTTCAGCAACGCGCGAAACCATATCTGGAGATAAATATTTAGAGAATGCGGCACGAGTTTGCTTTTTCTGAGCTTCTTCCCTTGCGTAACTCGTGTACGTAAGGACCATATATATCGAAGTTAAAGTCAATATCGCTGCACTAGCATCCAGCAATATGCGCTCATTGGCGAATAAGTGCCATGAATACCCACCGGCGAATACGACCGCACTCACGAAAACTATGGCTGTCCATTTCGCACCGATCCAAGGGATTAAAATCACTAAAACAAGCCCTATAACAAAGATAAACATGACCTCTGCTACATCAAAATAGCCAGGACGCTC
Source organism: Magnetovibrio sp. (assembly GCA_002709525.1). Classification (GTDB taxonomy): domain Bacteria; phylum Pseudomonadota; class Alphaproteobacteria; order Rhodospirillales; family Casp-alpha2; genus UBA3470. The sequence continues at coordinate 1,816 of PARE01000063.1, forward strand.
GAGGTAACTTCCTTGCACGGCGTTCTCAACTACTTGTGCATGCACCTCAACTCCGGGCATCAAAGGCTCGGTAGGAACGGCTTTAATATCTTTCAGGCCAACAGCCGAGGTCCCAACAATTGTCATTTTCCCTTTCAAAAGGTCCGGGGCTGCTGTTCCTTCCAAGATATCGATCGCGGGGACATATTTTGCCGAATCCATTTCCGAGAAATAGGGCCAAATCAGACCATTTTTATCGGTTCTAATTTTAAGTTTCTTATCAACCCTTACTTCTTTCACGCCAGCCATATCGGTCGTTACAATCATAGATGAGCGTGGCTTGCGTTTTTTGCTCGTGAGGTAGGTATTCACTCTCAACATTTCCGGGCCCATACCGGGATAAATGATCTGACACTTTCTCTTTTTCTTCTTCTCGGTTATGCCAATCTCGTCACAAAAATCATGAACAAAGAATGCAGGCACCTTACGAATCATGCCATCTCGGTCGGGTATAACGTTAAATAGCCCAACACCGCCGTATTTCTTGAATATCTTGCCTTTTTCAAGGGCGGGGATATTTTTTGTCATATACGGGAACCTTGGCAGGAAAGTTCTTGCGTCTAAAGCCCCCTTCTTCCTCTGCTCCATTACCCGCTTTTTTAACGGTTTAGTACTTTTTTGCCCCATTACTTGTTGGTTTCTACCCGCCTGGCCCAAGACGACTGGGAATTTATTAATTTCACCAGACAGGATACTATCATTACTTTGGAGCGCCATAATTTTAGAACGCGTGTCTTCATCTATTCCAAATAATGACCCAGCTATGTTTTTAGGATTTAACCGATCTTCCTCAGCGAACACCATATCGAAAGCAATCAATGAAGCCCCATAATTTCGGGTCTTCTCGATTAGCTCAGCAATTTTTGTTCTTGGCCACGGCCATTGGCCAATCTTTGTGAGTGAAGCCTCATCAATATCGATAATCATTACGGGCTTGTCTTTGAGCTCGGGAATGGGGCGGGGCTTCAACTGATGATAATAATCAAAGACCTTTAATTTAAGAAAATCAACCGGATATGGGTTGGCCCACTTCAAGGCGACGAAAACCGCAAGCATTGAATAGCCGATCAAACGATCGATTGAAAACATCGCTCGTAAAAAACGCATTTCCCCCCCTAAAGACCTAGATTTATCCCTGAAGTCGCCTAACTACCAAATTCTATGACTGCCAATCATAGTAACAAAATGATCTTTCGCCCAGTTCCTANTGATATCAGAAAACAGGAACTTAAGCACCGAATTGTACACCGCTCATCAGAATCACGGTCAAGTTAGAACCCCCCAAACGAAAAAACACAAGAAAACTGTGATAGTAGCTGCGAACACCATACTTGGTGCACCAGTTTATTAACATCCATCGTCAGATTTAGACGTCATTCGTCTTTAATTAAGAGGCTCCACTCCCTAATTGAGCACGACATCCTCACCTTCAATGCATACAAAGGAGTTTTCCATCGCCAACCTCGACTCCTCTGCCACTTTGTCCATAAAGTCGTCGGTATGATCCGGATCGTGATGAAATATAGCGAGTTGACCAACATTCGCCATATTACATAGTCGCATTCCCTCGTTCCATGTGGAATGTCCCCATCCAACTTTNTCGGGAAATTCGTCCTCAGTGTATGTACTATCATAAATAACCAAATCGGCACCTTCGATCAGGGCGAGAATATTCTGGTCCGGTTCCCCTGGAACGTGTTCTGTATCGGTGACGTAAACGACCGAGTTGCCGTCATAGTCTACGCGATAAGCTGTTGCACCGTTAGGGTGATTAAGTGGCGCCGTACGGACCGTTACATCGCCCCATATATCCAGGTCCTCACCGGCATCAAAATCTTCGAAGGTCAGATTGGCCTGCATTGCCTCTAACGGCACCGGAAACATGGGATTGTNCATCTGTGCAGACAGTACGNTCTTGACACCACCTTGATCCTTTAAATGTCCTGCTTTGATGGCAATCGAACGTTTTGGGTCATAGGCGGGAACGAAAAANGGAAATCCGTTGATGTGATCCCAATGGGTATGAGTCAAAAGCAAATGAGTGTGTNGGATATCACGNTCGAGNACTACTTTNGAAAAGTTNCGAATACCAGTGCCCGCATCCATNACGAACGTATGATCTCCGGCCTGCACCTCGATGCAGCTAGTATTTCCCCCGTATTTCATGTGATCCGTTGACGCACACGCTATGCTTCCCCGAACTCCCCAGAATTTTATCCTTAAAGCCATAATACCCGTACTCTTACTCGAGCCATTGAGCACACTAGTAAGGTGTGCTGTCCTCCGTGTTTCAATTTCGAGTTCGTTGTTATCTGTAATCTCATTCTATCCAACGCCGCGTTCCTTGACATATAGTTGTTTACCAAAGCTGACTAAGGTTGCCCCTTCGGTGCTGGCGTTACTGTGTCTCCAATGCATAGGCCAAGCTTGGCTCTCGCANTCCCTTGACTAATAGCAATCTCCATTAATCCATTAGAATTCTCATAGCAGAAGACCTCCCCTGGCGAAACACTTGAAAACGTCATGGCGCGCTGGGCTCTGTATATCCCGGTTTGAAGCCCGGTCTCACAGGAAAAACAGTCGGCTCGCAGGCCGGTAATTGCGTTCCCAAAGTGGTCAAGGTANANAATCTCCGGCAAATCATCTGGCCAATCGGTGCGTCGGACACTTTTCAGGTCGATATGACAAAAATGTGGGTTATTTTCTGGCCTATCGCCGAGCGCGATACGTGCAGCAATAGGGGCGAAAATATCCCGGCCATGAAAACTTGCGGATAGAGCAACTGGGCGCCAAGTAATCTCATGTACCTCAACGGACGCTTGGCCTCGGCGTATGACCATCTCAAAAAGCCCATTATCTGGACCGATGTACCAACGACCACTAGACTTTAGAGCTAGGGCTCGACGCGCTGATCCCACGCCCGGATCAACTACGCACACTAGTACACATTCAGTCGGCAAATGTGACGTGTAGGCCGCAAGAAGATAAGCAGCNGCCCGCGGGTTACCGGCAGGGAGATCCGCGAATAGGTCGANGANCGGAACATTTGGCGCCTGTGCCAGAATTGCGGCTTTCATTTGCCCGGTGTAGGGCCCATGAAGTCCAAAATCGGTCGCCAAAACAATCATGGATAAAAGGAACCAATGGTCCTTTTGACTTTGCCAAACATCCGATTCATAGGATTAAAAAGCAGCCGTATCAACGACGGAATTAATAAAGTTACCGTACATAAACATGGCGCATATACATGCTATTCACACCGGCTCGCATGCGACGGACGATCTCGCGTCCTTCAGCTAACGAACGCCGCAGCACGGACGGCATCATCCTCAAGTGCTGCTTTGCGTACGAAAGCCTCAACATGATCCATGGCTTTCGCTTCAATTTGTCGAATCCGTTCGCGACTCAAACCATAGGACTGGCCTAATTCTTCAAGTGTTGCGGGTTCTGCACTCAGCTTACGTTCCGAGAAGATGTGACGCTCACGCTCGTTCAATCCTTTCATCGCATTTTGGAAAAGTTCGCGTTGCAACTGACGGTTCTCTATGTTGGCCAGGGCAGTCTCTGGCGACGGACCCTCGTCGACCAGCGTGTCCTGATAATCCAGGGAGTCTTCAGTATCCGATACTGGCGCGTTTAGAGACAAGTCCCTACCATTAATTCGACGGTTGATCTGAATCACATCCTCAGGCCGCGCATCCGTGGCGTCTGAGAGCAGGGCCACCTCGCTTGGAGACAAGTCTCCGTTATCTGTAATTCCAAGGCGCGCCTTGAGATTACGAAGTCGGAAAAAAAGTTTTTTCTGAGATGCAACTGTCCCCAACTTCACAAGGGACCAGGATTTTAAGACATACTCTGTTATGGCTGCTTTGATCCACCACATAGCGTACGTNGACAACCGAAAACCGCGGTCCGGGTCGAACTTCTTCACAGCCTTCATCAACCCAATATTCCCCTCAGAAATCAGATCAGCGACGGGTAAACCGTATCCCCGGTACCCCATCGCAATTTTGCATACGAGGCGGAGATATGAGGTGACAAGTTTATGCGCAGCATCCACGTCGCCGTGGTCACGGAACTGTAGAGCGAGAGTTTGTTCCGTATCCGCATCCAACATGGGGAACGCCCACACCTCACGGAAATACTGAGACAGACTGCCTTCAGCTGGCAAGGTAGGTAGAGCAATATTCGACATATCTTTCTCCTTTTACCTCGCACTCCTGTGAAGCTGTGGTTCAACCAGGTGCGTAGCACAAAATATCATTGGCGAGGCGTTGTTATCTGCTACGAAACAAGAAGTAAATCGGATCAACGATCCACATTCATCTCGTTAACAACTAAAAAAGGAACGAAGCGGCGTCTTCATACCAAAATCCTCCTAACGAAGCGATTTGCACGGCGGCTTACTTCGCCCGATGCGCGGCACCTTGAGGCATTTAGTCAAGCCTAATTTCATGTTCGGCCCGATACTTTCAGCGCCGAATATATACACACTATTCTAATATTGATAGGATGTCAATATTATTCACGTTTTGTTCCCAGGTCTCGAAACTAAGCTGAAATGTCGAACACATCGCGACTCTAGAGAGGACGCAAAGCCTCTCAACGAAAATCAAGGGGAGCGGCGCGCAGCACCAGCCAACGGCTGATTGAAATCTTCAGGAGCCAAGTCGTATCCAAGGTTGGGGATTGGCGGCAAATCTATACTTTCACCATTTGAAATCTCAGATTTACGCTTCTGACGATACAGACTTCGGATTGCTGCATAGTAGTCGACCGAGGTCTTACGTATCTGATGCAANTCGTCCACGACGCCAGCAAACTCTTCAATTCCGCTCAAACCTCGCTTAGCATAGGAAACATTGTCTTTGTGCGTGTTACTAACCCACTGTCCAAAAGGATCGAAATAGGGATCAACAATAAACTTGCCAACCAAGTCACGCGGACTTGAGGGACCAAAGATAGGCAGGACAAGGTAAAACCCTTCACCCATACCCCAGACACCCAGAGTTTGCCCAAAATCCTCACTCCGCGGCTCACCGTCAAGTTCACTCACAACATCGGCTATCCCGCCAATTCCAACCGTCGAATTCACGACCAAGCGTGCAAATAAGTCAAAAGCAGCCAACACATCCCCTTGCAAAAGGCTATTGGCGATTGAAATCGGGCTNGAGAGATTTGTCAGGAAATTACTAACACCCGTTCGAATAGTCTGCGGGACGCTGCGATTGTAGGCACGAGCAACAGGACCAAGCACGTTCTCATGGACAACCTCATTGAAGCCAAAGATCGCACGGTTCATCCGCTCCAACGGATCTTTAACATCGTCCTCATCTGATGTAGCCGCAATCATGGTCGTCTCTTTGTCGGATGCCGAGGCTTCGGCAATAACAGGCGCGCCCGAAAACACGAACGCAGCAACAACCACTATAGCGAGCAAGAATTTCATCAATCGCAGCGTCATTATAGTTTCGATGTTCTTCACTTCGCGTGTCCCCTAAAAGACCCACAATCGCTTTGTTCCACGAGGATCGAGTGGGAACACCGACCCAAGTATGCAAATTGTTTTTAGGCGATGTTTGGCAAAGGGGCAACCTCCGAAATGCAGAAAGACCATGTCAGTCAAATTTTTACGGCTCCTCGAGCCCGCATAAAAATTTCACGATTTTTAAACCTTATCAGTGGCTTGTAAGTCTTCGGTTAGATCGCAAAAGGATTCATCCGATGATTAATAGTGTGTTTCGAGTTTTCACCTTTCTGTTCACAATCTCGGTGTTTGTCGCCAATAGTCTCCCGGCACAGGCAGAATCGGCGTCCACCGTCGTTNAACGATTCCAGGNATCGCTGCTACAAGTCATGCAATCTGCCTCAGANTCCTCTGTGCAGCAACGCTACGACAAGTTGGCTCACTCGGTTTCGGATACCTTTCACGTACCTTTGATGACGCAAATTGCAACTGGCCGCCATTGGTCAACAGCGCAACCGAGTGAAAAGGCAGCGGTCGTTGCTGCCTTTCAACGTATGAGTATCGCGACGTTGGCGACGCTTTTTGACGGATATAACGGAGAAGTTTTTGAAACCGTCGGAGAGCGCATCGGTCCCAGTAAGACCACCATTGTCCTTACTAACCTTGTAAAAAAAGATAAATCAAAGATCAACATAGCCTATGTAGCTCGGCAATTTGGGGGCAAATGGCAGTTGATAGACGTTGTCGTGGATAACGGCATCAGCGAATTGAAGGTTCGGCGGTCCGAATACGCGCTTATACTGAGAAAAAGTGGTATGATCGGCCTGATCAAATTGTTGAATGACAAAGCAATCGACCTTATGTCTCGNTNAATNTTTTTCAANCGCNGCGGTCACTATTTTTATTATGATACAGAACCNCTCTCTCCGACGGTTTGTTCTGGTCGGCCTGGCCATTATCGCGGCTGCGTTAGCGTCGTCGCGCCTCCCCGCCGATAGCCGGGCGCCCATACTATTGATCGACGATTTTCATGCGTCGCTGTTAACAGTAATGCGAGGCGCGGACGCGTTAGGTTTTAATGGCCGTTATGCACGGCTTAAACCAAGAATCGAAGATAGCTTTCACTTGCCAGTCATGACGCAAATTGCGATCGGCAAGTTTTGGCGTAAAGCATCATCGTCCCAAAAAACACAACTTATCCGGTCCTTTAGCGATATCAGTGTTGGCACCTACGCTAAGCGTTTTTCCGGTTTTTCCGGACAATCATTCCAAACTAAGGGAACGCGCAAGGGGCCCCAAAACACCATATTGGTGGATACTGTGTTGAAGAACCCCTCGGACACAGATGTCGTTCTGACCTACGTGTGCCGTGAGGTCCAGGGGGCCTGGAAGATTATCGACGTTTTGCTCGATACCGGGATCAGCGAACTGGCTGTACGCCGCTCAGAGTATCGCCGTATCTTAAAATCGGATGGCATCGATGGATTGATAGCAGTCTTAAAACGTAAAGCAAGGCAACAACGGTTGTCCGGTTGATACGCTCACTTTGTTCTACTCGTCGGGGTACAGCAGCGTCAGCAAGGCCGGCAAAAATATTAGCGTCGCTACCAAAATCATCACCAATGCTAGTGTCAGCAAGACCCCCATGCTGGCAGTCCCGGGGTGTCCAGAAAGCGCTATACTTCCGAATGAACCAATAGTCGTCAGCGCGCTGAATAAGACAGCTCGGGGTGTTGATGTCAGTAAGGCGTCCGAAGCCTGGGTTTCGGCCCGAAAACGAGCGACAATATGAATACCTCCGGCCACGCCAAGGCCGAAAAGCAGCGGAAGGACAATTAAATTGGCAAAATTAAATGATTGGTTAAGAAACGTGGTTGCCGCCAAAGTCCAAAGTCCGGCAAGCATGAGCGGCGCAAAGACCAGGGCCACGTCACGGCCACGTCGAAGAACGATTGATAACAGGACGACAATCCCGATCACAGCAAAAACGCAGGCCTCAAAGAATGCGCCGAGCACTGCTCGCCCCGCTTCAAGGATGACCACTGGCGACCCAACGGCATCTGCCGAAATGCTCTGCACAGCTTCAACAAACGCCCGTAGAGACATCCGGTCGTGCAACATGCTCTCAGGCGATACTTCAATGAGCGCACGGCCATCGGCAGATACTTTACGTTCCCACAATGCCTTAGGAAGAGCCTCGAGGCTGACAGGCTCAGCCTGCAATGCCTGGCTCAGAGAATCCAAACGTCCCGGCAACCCTCTCAGTAACCGGTGCTCAAATTCCCTCAATGAAGCGTGCTTTGATGATCTTTCTTTGAGCTTCATAATGGCGTCGCGAACACGTGTTGCCGCTTCGCCTGATGGGCCAGCAACGACTTTGGCCATGTGTTCGAGCTTCAAAGATAACACGGACCAGGCGGTAAGCCGGTCCTCTTCCGTAATACGCGGCTGCTCCTCTCTCGCACTAAGTGCCGGTGCGATTAGAAATGCCATGTCTTGAATCGCCAGCAGCTTATCATCTTGGTTTTTGGGGACATAACTGGACAAGGTCATTACTCGGCCCACGGCCCGTAATTCTCGCAATCGCTGAGCCAAATCGTCAGCAGCAGTGAGATCAGAAGCCAGAACTTCGATAGTATGGTAATTTCTGCTACCATCCGCCAGAAGATCGTAAAGTGTCGACATCGATTCCGTCGATGGGTCCTTTAGGTTCAGGGGATCGAAGTCAAAGGTAACCCTCGGCACCAGGCCCGCCGCCGCAATACTTAAAATTAAGGCGCCAAAGCAAATCCAACGAGGCTTTCTGCCGATCCAAGTCGAGGGCTCAAAGCCACCTATGGATAGATGCGGGCGGACCTCGCGATTGACTGCGGCCAACGGCCACAGTGCGATTAAAGCCGGAAGCACTGTCAGATTCGCAAAGAGTGCAACGAACATCCCGGTACCGGCGATCAACCCCAGTTCCGCAAGCCCTACATAATCCGTCGGAATGAAGGCGTAGAAGGCCATGGCGGCGCTTATCGCACAGAGGGTTAATGCACCACCTCCGCCCTTGGCCGCTTCCACAAGAGCCTCATGCCGAGAGTATCCGCACCAAAGCTCCTCGCGATAGCGCAAGGCGAAATGAAGCCCAAAATCCACACTGAGCCCGATAAAAAGCACAGCAAAAGCCACGGACAGCAGGTTTAGGGTGCCTATCACCCAAATGGCGAAACCTGCGGTCCAAACAAGACCCGCGATCAATGTTGCCAGGCAGGAAATCACTAATTTGGTCTGACGGAGCCCCACAAACAAAAGACCGAGAACCAGAATTAAGGAGAGGATTGCTGCCAGCCCCATTCCACGCTCAACGCTCTCGAGCTCCTCTTCATCCAAGGCGACGGATCCAGTCAGGCGAACGCGAATTCCGCGTTCGGGCGTCAATCCCAACTCACGGGCAAGCGCCCTGACTCCATCAATAGCTTTAGATGCGGGTTGAAGCGAAGCATGGTCCATCGTGGGTTGAACAACTATATACCGTCGCCGATCTGCCGGAGAGCTATCCTCACCACCCATCAGCTTCGTCCAAGATAGCAAATGGAACCGGCCTGCCGACTGCGCTTCGGCAACCTCGGCAATGGCATTGAGAGTACCCTCTAAGTTTAGTGGTGGATCATCCGGAAACTCCGCAGCCTTATCGATCGCTAATCCTAGCATCCGGAAAAACCCCCGCAGGGTTGGGTCAGACCACAAAGCGCCTAGGAATGGTTGCGCATCGGTCAGCCGGTCGCTCAGTTCGTAAAGTTCATCGAGACCCAGATAGAGAAATCCGTTGCGGCGAATGAAGGGTTCGCCCTCCAGATCATAAACGTCTCGATACAATGCCGGTGCACGCCTCATAGCGCCTGCTAATTTTAGAGCGGCATCGTCAGCGATATCGGCGGTTTGGCCATCGATCACGACCACCAACGTGGGGTCCGTCTGCGGAAATGCCTTATCGATCTCGGCAGACTTCTGGCGAAAGGACAATTCCCCAGACAGCATATCCGATGTGTTAGTGTTGATGGCAAGGTTATCGATGAAATACACGGCCGAGATGATCGTAAGCACGCAGGTAGAAGCGGCAACCATCCGAGCATGCCGCGCGACCCAGGACACCCATCGGCCCAAGAGCATCACGTAGGTCCTAGCGGCATCGTCAATGGTCATATACCCAACTCATGTGCCAAACATGCCAGCGGCTTATACGGCTTCCACACGCCGGGCTCAAGAGGTCAAGGTTCCGCCAGAAACGCCTTAAAACGCACGGCGACCTCTTGAGGTGCTATCGTGGGCCGCCCCAGGTAGGGAAGCGACCCAGAAGCAATGCGCATATGGATCAAGTGCGGACCTGGGTTTTGAAGCGCCTCGGTAAATGTGCTGTCAAACGCATCCATGCCATCAATGGCTGTGCCTTGGGCGTAACCACACGCAACCGCCGCAGCGGCGAAATCGACCGCTTCCGATACAGTTGGCTGTCCGCCGGTCGAGTCATAGGTGGCATTGTCAAGAACCAGATGAATCAGGTTTGATGGTGCCAAAGACCCAATCGTCGCCAGCGTGCCAAACTTCATTAATGCGGCACCATCGCCATCAACAACCACAATCGGGTTCTTTACCCCCAAGGCTACTCCTAATCCCATTCCCGCTGCCCCGCCCATCGAACCAACCTGATAGATGTGCTGCGGCCGGTCTGAGATAGTAAAGAGTTCGCGACCGGTTTTACCCGTTGTCGCGACCACACCCGTATTTTCAGGTAATAGACTGAGCATCTTCTCGAGAACGGTATATCGACGGGGGCGCTCCCCCTGGGTCCGTCGGTCGGAATATAAGCCCACAGGGCTAGCCAACAGTGGCGGTAATGGAACTAATTCCTCGGCCTCGATCGCGTTCTTTTGCATGATGAAGGCAAACGGTAACTGGTTTATCCGCATTTCATCGTCAGCCTGCATGATCGCTGCGCTAACGTCACCTGCCGACTTCGGAAATTCGGCGCAGGCAACCCGGATCATATTAAGGAGATCGGGCGTGATCTCGCCCATAAGTTCGTGCTGCGGTTCATCTTTCAGACCGGGTCCGCCGCGCCATGTGATCACCATCATGGTGGGAATCCGGAAAGGATAGTTAAGCGATGTCAGAGGGTTGACGGCATTCCCAAGGCCCGAATTCTGCATCATAACTACAGTCTTCCGCCCTGTCAGCCACGCACCAGCGGCAATGGCGATGGCCTCGCCTTCGCTTACTGCAGCGATATAATCATATTCCTTACTGCTGATAACCCGATTTATCACCGGTGTCAGAAAGGAGCATGGCACACCCGTGAAAAAGTCATAACCGGCATCCCGTAGCGGCCCCAAAAACTGATCGACTGCGATCATACAAACTTACCAACCTTCATTAGGTTCGCTATATCAACGATCACCATCCATTTGTCGGGAATATATAACATCCGAAGTTCATGATCCTTTTCGATAAATCGGGGAAGATTCCTGCATTACTGGCCTATACAGATAAATAATGATAAGGCGCGGCAATATTTCATTCCAGTATCTGTTCTTCATCAAAAAATTAGGCATTCGCTCCAAAGCAACTATTAACCCGGCAATTGTTCGATGCCTCGTGAACGATGGAGAAAACACTCGGAACCGCCTATTCCACCCACGCGATACGTAAGATGTTGGTAGCCCCCGGCGTGCCAAACGGAACACCTGCGGTGATCGCCATGGCGTCACCAACATCTGCAATCTTTTCATTTTTTGCGACACGAATAGCCGTGATCACCATGTCACCGAAAGTATGAAGATCTTCAGTCTCTACAGCATGAACCCCCCAAGCCAAAACCAATCGCCTCGCCGTCTCGGCGCGCGGGGTCAAACCAAGAATGGGAACTAGCGGTCGTTCGCGAGATGCTCGTAAAGTCGTCGAACCAGTCGAGGTGAAGGTAACGATGATCGCCGCCGAGATGGTATGACTGACCTGTCGGGCGGCAGTGGTAATGGCGTCAGCAGCAGTGGCCTCTGGTGGCAATCGAGTCGCATCCATTTGTTTTCCATATAATGGGTCTTTCTCTACCCGGGCGATAATACGATCCATCATCGCGACAGCCTCCGTTGCATAGTCGCCAACCGCCGTCTCAGCCGACAACATTACCGCGTCAGCGCCATCGTAAATTGCCGTCGCTACGTCAGACGCTTCAGCTCGGGTTGGAGTTGGCGCATGAACCATGGAGTCAAGCATCTGGGTTGCGACAATCACAGGTTTTCCGGCAGACCGGCATGCGGAGATAATCCGTTTCTGTTGGATAGGCACCTCTTCCGCAGGCATCTCCACACCCAAATCCCCGCGCGCAACCATAATGGCATCGCATAGGCTAACGATCTCCTCCAGGCTATTCAGGGCCATTGGCTTTTCCAGCTTCGCCATCACGGCAGCGCGTCCCGCAATCAATTTACGCGCCGCGGCAACATCATCTGGACGCTGAACAAAAGATAGCGCGATCCAATCAACTCCAGACTTAAGGGCAAATTGCATATCCTCCAAGTCTTTGGCCGTCAGCGGCGAGAGCTCAAGAACAGCATCAGGAACATTAACACCCTTGTGATTAGATAACTCCCCCCCAGTTATGACGTTGGTCTCCAAATACTCCAAACCCACCTCAGCGACTTCTAGGTGAATTCGACCATCATCCATCAAGAGGCGCATCCCAGGCTGCAGGGCTCGGAACACCTCCGGATGCGGTAGAGAAGCACGCCGCGCGTCGCCCAGTTCCTCTTCCAGGTCCAGGCGGAATGCATCTCCCGCCTCTAACTGCACAACACCATCCGCAAACTCGCCAACCCGTAGCTTTGGTCCTTGTAAGTCCGCTACAATACCTATGGGCCGCTGGAAGCGTGACTCCAACTCGCGAATGATCCCAACGCGAGCTGCATGATCTTCATGCCCACCGTGCGAGAAATTCATGCGGAAAACATCCGCCCCTGCCTCGAATAGGGCACTAATGGCGGCCGTGTCGGACGTCGCTGGCCCCAATGTCGCGACAATCTTTCCGTTTCGAAATCTTCTCATGAGATTGACCTTAAGAGCACGTTTCAACTTTGACCACTGAATTCCGAGCACAACAGGGAACTGTTGGTAAGTTGAAATAGGTTTCATCCAGACTCGCATTTTGTAAGCGAAACCTGTTACAAGGTTGTTAATATCGCGTGCCCTATGTTTCAGATGTGGCCGTGGGACCTATCGTCAGATTTGAGGTTGGTTCGTTCGAAATGTTCAAAAAGTTTGTCTCGAACGCTTTACTGTCCATCGTCATCGACAAGAAGGCGCGAGATAAGATGAGTGCGGCGAATGAACCAAAAGTGACGTCAACACCCGACGTCGAAAACGAAAATATTCCAAGTATGACGCCCGAGATGGAGGCCCCGCCCGAACGTTCCGCCGCCCCTAACCAACATTTACCCGTGGAGGACGAAGACCCTAAGAAGCTCATCTCCGAAGCTCTGGCCTGTGCCAGGGAGGAATTACTACACAAGCAAGACCTTTCTAACAAAGGCACATCCATTACGCGCGAGCGGGCGGCATTGATCAAACAGGCAATGGCCATTCGTCAATCGAAGTTGTATATCCTTGATGGGCTAACCCAAGATCAGCGCAATAGACTGACCTACATGGCCATACAGGCATTGAACGATCAAACTGACAAATAAATGAGTGCTTCTAGAGACTTTGGTTTGGCAAAGACAACGGCCCTAGCCGAAGCCATTCTTGCCGGGCGTCGGCGGGAATTGGCTCGAGCTATTACAATGATTGAATCAACACGCCAAGACCACCGTATGATCGCGGAAGCGCTCATGGATAGATTGCTTCCGCACTCCGGTCGGTCATTCCGTCTGGGCATCTCGGGCGTGCCGGGTGTTGGCAAATCGACTTTCATTGAAGCCCTTGGGTTGCATATAATCGAACGAGGCCATCGCGTTGCAGTTCTCACGGTTGATCCGTCTAGTCCTAAATCAGGTGGATCAATTCTCGGAGACAAGACCCGAATGGAGACACTGTCGCGCCATAAAGATGCTTTCATCCGACCCTCGCCATCCGGCGGCACCCTGGGTGGTGTCGCGCGACGAACACATGAGGTTATGGTCGCCTCGGAGGCTGCCGGATTTGACGTAGTTCTTGTGGAAACGGTGGGTGTCGGTCAATCAGAAACGGCCGTTGTAAATCTGACCGACATGTTTCTTCTATTGATAGCCCCTGGCGGCGGTGACGATCTTCAAGGCATAAAAAAGGGAGTCGTCGAAATGGCTGACCTTATTGCCGTCAACAAAGCGGATGGAGACCTTCTAGCCGCCGCCGAGCGTGCACAACAAGATTATTCATCGGCACTTCAACTGCTGCGACAGCAACCCGACGCCTGGCAGCCCCGCGTCATGGCCTGTTCGGCCATGGAGGGCACCGGGGTCGCGGCCTTGTGGGACGCCGTTCTCGAATTTCAAAACCTTCGAGAGGAATCCGGCCAACTCATAGAACGACGCGAAGAACAGGCGGCCGCTTGGATGTGGGGCGAAATATCTGAAGCCCTCCTGGACGGCGTTAGAAATCACGCGGCCACCCAGTCCCTGGCGCTCAAACTGGAGCGAGATGTTCGGGCTGGGAAATTAGGCGCCAATGCCGCGGCTAAACATATTCTTCAGCAATTCCTAAGCAACAGCGCAAAGCCTTGAACCCATCTCGTAGGTACGTTCTTAATTTTTCCTTATATACTCCAGTGTGCCGAACGTTGAGGCATGTGCGCCCAAAAATTTTTGGGCTGAAAGAACATGAGGCGGTAATTTTTGTCAAAAAGCCATCTTAAAAAGGACCTTCCCCTGCTCATCCATGTCACCTGCCGAATGTGCGAAGGCGTTGGGAAAATTGCGAGATCGCGTCATGTCAACGGTTGAAAAAAGCTAGTCCGACAATCGAACTCATAATAAAGCCTTTGTTAATTAGGCAGACACGATTCCCGACAAAGTGATCAAGATCAGTATCGACGTGCTTTAAAATTGTCCGTTCCAGGTCGTTTCGGTTCAGTACTCCAACAAAGTTATGAAATCTATTGTCTCGTCAGGACAGCGTGTCCCCGCATTATTTGAATGAAAGGTTTTTTGTGCAATGGCGTTCACATCTGTTCGTTTGAAAGCCATTCATGATATCCAACCGCTTGTCGCAAGTTAATCGGCCATGCTATGACGTCTGCGCGTTGTCTCTTTCCCCGATCATTCGGAGCTTATTTAATGCATCGTATTTCCACCCTTTTCCTCTCACTGTTTTTGATTGCAGCCATGATATCTGACCCGAAGCCGGCCCAATCCGCTGATCCTGAGAACACCTTGTATATGGATTTGGAAGATGGTCGTGTGGTCATTGAGATGCGTCCCGACCTTGCCCCTAAACACGTAGCTCGCATTAAAGAATTGGTTCGCCAGAAGTTTTATGACGGCTTGGTCTTCCATCGTGTTATTGGTGGTTTTATGGCTCAAGGCGGCGATCCAGACGGCAACGGAACCGGGGGGTCAGGTGTGAATATCCCAGCGGAATTTTCTAACGAACCGCACGTGCGTGGCACGGTTTCAATGGCCCGCTCAAGCAATCCAAACAGCGGCGACTCCCAATTCTTTATTGTTTACGCAAGGTCTCAGTGGCTGGATGGTAAGTATACGGTTTGGGGGAATGTCACCGAAGGCATGGAGCACGTGGGCAACCTGAAACGGGGCTCGCGCACCAACAATGGCTTGGTCGAGGCCCCCGACAAAATCGTCCGCATGCTGATTGCGGCTGACGTCAAATAGAGATCATAGGGTTAAAACGACTGCACCGCCGATCCTGCCCACCGCTAATTTCTCAAGGTCTCGAGTAAACGTTTCGCCCGTTCTTTTAGATTAGTCGACTCGACAACTACTCAATAGCTAGCGGCTCAATTCCCGCATGGCTCTGTCAAGTCCATCCAACGTTAATGGATACATGCGGTCGCCCATAATTTGTTGGATCATCCCTACACTTTGGGTATTGCCCCACCACGCCTGCTTCACAGGGTTGAGCCAGACGGCGTGCTCGTATATGCGTGTGACCCGCTCCAGCCAAACGGCGCCAGCCTCTTCGTTCCAATGTTCGACGCTTCCGCCAGGATAAACGACCTCATAGGGGCTCATAGAGGCGTCCCCAACAAAAACAACTTTATAATCATGTGGATACGTGTGCAGCACCTCCCACGTGGATGTGGTGTCTGAGTGACGACGTCGGTTGTCCTTCCAAACTTTTTCGTAGATGCAATTGTGGAAGTAGAAATACTCGAGATGCTTGAATTCTGCTTTCGCCGCCGAGAACAGCTCCTCTAATGTCTTAACATGCGGACTCATGGATCCGCCGACGTCGAAGAAAATCAGCACCTTGACCGCATTGTGGCGCTCGGGGATCATCTTAATATCGAGCCATCCCCTCTTTGCCGTTGCCCGAATTGTATCGTCTAGGTCTAGTTCCTCGTGCGCCCCCTCACGGGCAAACTTACGCAGTCGACGCAACGCCACCTTGATATTTCTGGTGCCGAGCACAACATCACCGTCTAGGTTTTTGAACTCTCTCTTGTCCCAGACCTTAACAGCCGAGAAATTTCGGTTTTCCTCCTGACCAATGCGCACCCCCTCCGGATTGTAGCCGTAAGCGCCAAACGGCGAGGTTCCAGCTGTACCAATCCATTTGGAGCCCCCCTGATGGCGCTTTTTCTGCTCTTCAAAGCGCTGTTTCAGCGTCTCCATTAGTTTTTCCCAGCCGCCCAATGCCTCGATCTGTTTCTTTTCCTCTTCGGTCAAAACCTTTTCGGCGAGCTTGCGCAGCCATTCCTCAGGGATTTCTTGGATTTCTTCTTCGGTGGACTCAATACCCTTGAAGACCTCGCCGAAGACTTGATCGAATTTGTCTAAATTTCGCTCATCCTTGACCATTGTCGCTCGTGACAAATAATAGAAATCGTGGACATCGAAGTTGGCTAGACCCGCTTCCACGGCTTTAACTAGCGTCAGGTATTCTCGCAAGGAGACGGGTACGCGGGCTTCGCGAAGCTTAAGGAAGAAATCGATAAACATTACTTATTTCTACTCTTTGGACCACGATCCGGCAACCTGACCCGTGCACGACATGCTTACAAACAGCGGTGCCAGTCAAGGATGGTTGCACATGATTGATTTGGCTGTTGAACGGTCCTGATTGAGCACCGATACGACAGAGGTGTTGGGAATCAGCCTTTTTCGCGACGGTTGAGAAACGCCAATCGCTCCAAGAGATGGACATCTTGCTCGTTCTTCAATAGCGCTCCATAGAGCGGCGGTATCAGATCTTTGGAGTCACCCGAGCGCAAAGCCTCTAACGGAATGTCTTCGACCATTAGCAGCTTCA
>PARE01000064.1 GCA_002709525.1 Magnetovibrio sp.
CAGAATAAATAATATTGTAATTGTAAAAATTCAAAATAGGTCGCCGCAAGATGTCCGATCGTTTTTTTTAAAAATTTCACTTTCAATTAGGGCAGATTTGCGGCAAATACGCGCTTCACGCTTATTTCGAAGGAATATTCATGTCTACTGGTACAGTTAAGTGGTTTAACACCACAAAGGGATACGGCTTTATCGAGCCCGAAGATGGCGGCAAGGACGTATTCGTGCACATTTCAGCAGTTGAGGGAGCGGGCCTTCAGGGCCTTCGCGAAGGTCAGAAAGTTGAGTTCGAGATTGCGCCCGGCCGCGATGGTAGAACTTCTGCTGAAGATCTTAAGGCGCTCGACTAAATCGGACGCGCTAGAGCAAAGATAGAGTTGTAAAGGGCCGTTGGATTATCCAACGGCTCTTCGCTTATCTACTTGTTAGAACTTGTGCTCCACTCACTGGAAACCTCCAGTGGAGATAGCTGCATTTATATTTTTTATCGCAAAGATCGACTAATCCGGATCAAATTTCCTGGAGCTTCACTAGCTCGAATCAGAGGCTATGCACCCAACACGACAAATTTATAACCAATCCGTTGTTCGGTCTATTGAGAGCAGAGGTTCCTCAATCTCAAAATGCACCTCCTTGGGGATAAACCTATTAATGAAACCTATATTTTAGGCGTCTTCAGGCCCCGGTCATTGATACCACATGCGCTTTGAACCGCAAACGGCAGGCAGCCGGGTCGATATTCCGTTTGTAGGCCGTTGGAGGGCCATCCATCACACGACAGAGCAAAAAGCGCGGCGCAACTGATTGCGTCAAAAATTCTTTGGCTTGAGCAAATTGTGACGTCTCCGACAAGGTCATGGTGGCGCTTAAGCCGGCACCTCTCGCAATTACTTCCAGGTCAGTACGATGGGACGTGTGGCCAGTTTGGCCGCCCGTTTCGCCATGGCAACCATTGTCAATACAAACGATACTCAAATTTGCAGGCTGCAAGGTCGCGACACTGGCCAGTGACCCTAGGTTCATGAGCAACTCTCCGTCACCAGTAATAACCAAGATCTGACGGTCAGGTGCCGCCAACGCCATGCCAAGCCCCATAGATACGGCGGCACCCATGCAACCAGCCATAGTGAAGGTGTTGGTTCCGTCATCGGTCAACGCGGCGGCATCGCGCGCGGGGCCGGCTAGGCCAGTGATGATTAGGTAATCCTCTGGATTGGGAATAATCGGTTTCAGTATCTCGCGGCGATCAAGGGTGGGGTTGTTGATCATGTTTATCTCCTCAGAACGCCTTAGCGCCCAGAAATTTCTGGCCGAGAATCAAGGCTGCTGCGCGACCGCCCTTATGTACGGCGTTACATGCCGCTGTTGCTGCCCTCTGGAGATCACTCGGCTCTAGGACCCAGAACGTCAATACGCCCATGGCATCAAGAATGGGCTGCACTGCCTCGCCCATGGGGTATTGCCAAGGGTTTTGCTCACCATAGTCGCCCCGCATGGAAACCATCATCAAAAGAGGAAAACGCCCACCCTTAACGAAGGATAGAAAATTGGGGATATTGCCAACACCCGACGACTGCATGCAGAGGACACCCCGCTCACCCACGAGTTCTGCGCCGGCACAGACCGCCACGCCTTCTTCTTCAGATGTTAACAAAACCGTCTTTGTTTCATTGGCCGCCTCGGCCAACTCAATCAAACGTTTGTTACCCGCGTCAGGTATGTAGGAATAAAGGGTGACGCCAGCTTGACTAAAGATATCAAAAAGCTCGCTAGTCCAAACCGCATGCGGATTTTTCTCGTTCATCTTCGTACACCCTTCCCTGACTGGCGTAATATAACGGTGGGAAACACAAATGNAAAATCGTCCCCGTTGATGCGAACCGGAGAACACCNTAAAACGATCTAATAGACAACAACTTGCGATACTTAACCGGCCATGATCACTGCCATTGTTATCGATAACAACAGTCGAAGCCGTCGCGTTATCGCGAATATCCTTCAGAGCATAAATTGCGAAGTCGTAGGCACTGGAGAGACGGCTACCGACGCCCTGCAGCTATATTGCGAGCACACGCCGGACTTGGTTTTGTTCGGCATCAACATTCCAAATTCGAGCGACATGAAGCCACAAGAGGTCCTTTTGGAGCAATATCCTGGCGCCCACGTGGTGTTGCTCACCAGACTTGTCGATACCACCGCCAAAGAAAACACTCCAGTTACCAGAACCAGGGCCTCTCTAGACAACGACTCCGGTACGGAGGAATTGCGGGTCAACATCGAGCGCGCAGTGAACGAAATAATCGACAACCGACCAGTTCCCTTGGACCCGAGCGCAGTTCCCGTTGAGAANTATACCTCCGGGCTAATTGACATNTTAAAACGTCGCGCGAGNGTGCGATCTTTTACNAGTCGNTACGTCTCAGACGCCATGGTATCCGCTGTGCTATCCGCCGCACAACACGCACCCACATCTTCAAACATGCAGGCCTATTCTTATGTGGTAGTTCGCGACGCCGAAACAAAGTTTACACTTTCCGAACTAGCCGGTGGCCAGGATCACGTAGCCCAATGCCCAGTTTTTGTGGCTGTTTGCGCGGATATTCATCGCCTCGAAGACGCCATCTCCACGGGTGGCGGGAATCTCGCCAAGGGCCATATGGAGTTGTCCTTAGTTGCAACGATCGATGCGGCATTGGTAGGTATGGCGGCATCTCTGGTCGCGGANAGCCTCGAGCTCGGTGGCTGTATGATCGGCGGCATGCGCAATCAGCCAGAANACGTGGCGCGCGTGCTTGGNCTGCCAGACGGAGTATTTGTCGCTTTCGGTATGACGCTGGGATTTCCCGCCGAGCGCCCGCAATCCAAACCGCGCTATCCAGGCTCTGGCGTTATCCACTGGGAACGCTACGAGAAAAAGCCGCTGGCCGACTTACATCAAGCCTACAACGCAAGCCTGGAGGCCCAAAAACAAGAGACGGGCCGCGCTGACGGCCTGCCATGGACTGAGCGGTTGGCGAANAATTTTTCTGAACCGAAGCGATTGAACCTGAGGCGCGCACTTCACAATTTAGGCTATGATTTCGATTGACGCCCCATCTCGCAACGTATGCGGGATTAGAACAACTTGATCACCACGACGTCGTAAGTTGGGTCTCCTCTCTTTAATTCACTTGCACTTCTCCGAGCGGGAGACCAACGGAATGGCTGTATAGGTTTATCGAGCCTTACCGTGGGTAACTGGAACGCTCACAATCTTTATAAAAATAGGCCTACCAAAAATGATACAAAAATTTATTATTCCAAAGGCCTCGACACTGCCACAGGTGGTGCGCCAAAATGATCCGCCGGAGAACTCCCATGGCGTCTGATTTAGCTAGTTCAACAGACCAATTGCCTCGCGTCGCTATTATCATGGGTAGCCGTTCGGATTGGCCAACCATGCAGCACTCAGCCAAAATGCTGGATTCGCTGCAAGTCGGACACAAGGCCTTGGTCGTGTCCGCGCATCGGACACCTGACCGGCTTTATTCCTTCGCAAAAAGCGCCAAAAATGAAGGGTTCGGGGTAATCATCGCCGGGGCTGGTGGGGCCGCCCACCTGCCAGGTATGGTCGCATCCATGACAACACTTCCGGTCCTGGGCGTGCCGGTCCACACTAAGTNTCTTGACGGCATGGATAGTCTGCTCTCCATCGTGCAAATGCCTGGTGGCGTGCCTGTCGCAACCTTGGCCATAGGTAAGGCCGGTGCCACCAACGCAGGACTCATGGCAGCGCAAATCTTGGCGCTGCATGACTTANCCCTGTCNAAACGAGTTCAGGCCTGGCGCACACAACAATCGGCTAGCGTTCCCGAAACTGCGATTGACCCGGCGGAGGAATAATGGCGAAGCAGGCGGGGTCGAATAGTTTTGCGCCGCTGCCAGTTGGATCCGTTGTTGGCATTCTTGGCGGTGGACAACTCGGCCGAATGATGGCCATTGCGGCAAATCGACTAGGGTTTATAACAGCCGTTTTGTCACCGCGCCCGGAAGACCCGGCGGCCTCGGTCGCACATCATCACATTTGTAATGCATTCGATGACAAGACAGGTCTCGCAAAACTCGCGGAATTGTCCGACGTCGTCACCTATGAACTGGAGCAACTTCCGGCAGATACCCTTCGTTGGCTGATGGCGCGCGTTCCTGTCGCACCAGACTTACGCATCCTTGAGATAGCGCAGGATCGGGTTCGCGAGAAAACGTTTCTCTCCTCCATCGGGATTTCCACGGCGACATGGAGCGCCGTTGAGCGCAAGGAAGAACTTTTGGTGGCACTCTCCAGAATTGGACGACCAGCGGTCCTTAAGGTCGCGTACGGTGGTTACGACGGAAAGGGCCAGGCGATGCTGGAACAAACAACAACCGATGCAGAGGCTCTGGCCGCTTGGGACCACCTCGCTGATGGCGCTGACATGACGGCGATTGTAGAGGAAAAACTCGACTTTGAGTACGAGTTATCCGTGATCGTCGGACGGAGTGCCGATGGCAACAAGGTCGCCTATGATCCCGCCTTCAATATACACAAGAACCATATTCTTGATACGTCTGAAGTTCCGGGCCCCTTTACCCCCATGGTGGCGGAAAGAGCCAAAGCCATTGGGTTCAAACTTGCCGAGGCTCTCGAATTGGTTGGGATAATTTGTCTTGAGCTATTTCTACTGCCGTCGGGTGAACTCCGAGCTAACGAAATTGCACCTCGACCCCACAATTCTGGCCATTGGACGCTAGACGCTGCCCATACGGATCAGTTTGAACAACTCGTTCGTGCCGCTTGTGGCCTTCCACTGGGGAGTCCTACCCGATTTATAGATGCCGTCATGCAAAACATCATCGGAGAGGACATGGCAAAGGTTCCTGACTATCTCAAAATCCCTAACGTGAAACTACATCTCTATGGCAAAAGAGATGCTCGACCCGGTCGAAAAATGGGACACGTAACCTTTCTAAAGCCGTCCCGGTAAATTCCCTACATTCTCGACAATCTTCGTATGTTTTGGAGAGGGCCTTAAGTATTCGCAGGCCATTGGCTTACCACTTCATCAGCGCCAATTCGCTTTCGTTCATTCGGAGCTTCTATGGCCGTACCAATGAAGATGAAACCATAAACTTCTGTCTCTGGATCATGGCCGAGGAATTTCAGAACCTCAGGATGGTAGGCTGGCCACTCGGTCAACCATTGCGCGGCGAAGCCAAACGCATGCACGCCATTGAGAATATTCTGGCAGAGCGCTCCGCCAGATAGCACCTGTTCCCATAGGGGAATCTTATGAATTTTCTGCTGATTTGGATGACATGTTATGGCCAGGAGCACCGGTGCCACCTGAGGGCGTTGACGCCAATATTCAATTTGGCTTTCCGGGGCGTCATCGTTCTCTTCGGCGAAGAGCATTGCGTAAAAGTCGCCGAGCTTTGCCTGTCCTTCCTTTCCAATTATCTGGATGCGCCAGGGACCACAGCGCGAATGATCTGGTATGCGCAGACCGATTTCAATAATGGCATCCAGGGTTTCGGCGTCGGGGCCAGGCTCAACCAGATTAGTCGCCAACACGGAGCGCCGGTTGCGCAGAAATTCAGCAATTGAGTTTCCAGTCATGAGACTTTCTTTCTTAGCGAGGTTTGACCACCCTCTAGAGCTAGAGATTCCTCTGCAGAATGCAAGGGGAATGATATGCACTTAATAGTAGCCAGCTTGCCACGGGCCGTCTGGGTGCCCCAAGGACTCCTTTTGTTGGGGAGCCACGTAAAATGGTAGCAGTTCGGCAGCAAAACTTGAGTAAACTGATAAGCTGAGATGGGTACGTGACTCGATTGGCGCAGTCCGCTAGAAGCGTGGTATGGATAGCGCGTTGCAAACTGACCGTATTCTAATCATCGACTTCGGCTCCCAAGTGACCCAACTGATCGCCCGGCGGATCCGTGAGTCCGGCGTCTACTGCGAAATACACCCCTTCCAGCGCGTCACAACGGAGAGTGTTCGTGCCTTCCGCCCCAGGGGCGTGATACTCTCAGGTGGTCCAGCATCGGCCCACGAAACGGAGGCGCCCCACGCCCCCGAAGGTTTATTCACAGGAGACCTGGGCCTGCCAGTGTTGGGCATCTGTTACGGCGAACAAACCATGGTCCAACAGATGGGTGGTCGGGTCACCACTTCGGATCACCAGGAGTTCGGTAGAGCCGTGGTCGATATCATCGACAATTGCGCTTTATTTCAGGGCGTATGGTCGTCGGGCGAAACGCATCAGGTTTGGATGAGCCACGGAGACCGGGTCGATGTATTGCCTAACGGTTTCCGCCCCGTCGCCCGGACGGAAAGCGCGCCTTTCGCCGCTATAGCCAACGATGACCTAAAATTCTACGCCGTGCAGTTCCACCCGGAAGTGGTACACACTCCGGATGGTGGAAAGTTGCTGACCAATTTCACCCACAATATCTGCGGTTGCAGGGGTACGTGGACTATGTCCGCTTTCAAAGATGAAGCGGTCCAAAAGATTCGCGACCAGGTAAGTGATGGCAGAGTAATTTGTGGTCTATCAGGAGGCGTCGACTCATCGGTCGTCGCCGTGTTGCTGCATGAAGCTATTGGAGATCAGTTGCAATGTGTGTTCGTAGACCATGGCCTCATGAGGATTAACGAGCCGGACGAAGTGGTCCGTCTATTCCGAGATCACTTCAACATTCCCCTTGTCCACCGGGATGCGTCTACTATGTTCATCGATGCGCTTGAAGGTGTGACCGACCCTGAGGTCAAGCGGAAGATTATTGGCAAGCTTTTTATCGATGTCTTCGAAGAAGAGGCAAAAAATATTGGCGGCGCTAAATTCTTGGCCCAAGGCACATTATATCCCGACGTGATTGAGAGCGTTTCCTTCACTGGCGGACCTAGCGTCACCATTAAATCGCACCACAACGTGGGCGGTCTGCCGGAGCGCATGAATATGAACTTGGTCGAGCCGCTTCGCGAACTTTTCAAGGATGAGGTTCGGGCACTTGGCCGCGAATTAAATCTACCTGAGAGCTTCGTCGGTCGTCATCCCTTCCCTGGCCCAGGCCTAGCCATCCGTATCCCGGGAGAAGTTACACGCGACAAGCTCGACACACTTCGTAAGGCCGACGCGATATATCTTGAAGAAATTCGCAACGCAGCACTCTATGATGCTATCTGGCAAGCCTTCGTCGTATTACTGCCAGTGCAAACGGTGGGCGTCATGGGCGACGCACGTACCTTTGAACATGTCTGCGCGCTGCGTGCCGTAACCTCAACGGACGGCATGACGGCTGACTACTATCCTTACAAGCACGATTTCTTGGGTCGAACAGCGAATAGGATCATTAATGAGGTTCGTGGCATAAACCGGGTAGTTTACGACATAACTTCCAAGCCGCCCGGTACGATTGAGTGGGAATGAACTTTTTCAATATTTTTTGTTTATAAATAAAATCATACTCCCAAAAATGACTAGCCTCTCTTTTGCTAGATTGATTAAAAACGTATTATTCTTCCTTTGGACGATTGTCGAAGCCAAAGAGAGATTATTTCGACTTCTGCGGTTTCGGAGCAGTCCCTAAAAGCATATGGGTGCATTAAAAATTTTAGGATGACGGATGACAATTTCACCAGAATATTTGGCACAACAAAAAGAACTTCATAAGAACCCAAATTATGGGGTGGCGTCACTTCAATATGCACCCATTGTTTTAGATATCGTCAATCAGACCGGTTTGAACGAAATATCAGATTATGGGGCGGGAAAACAAAATTTAAAAAAGAAGCTTAAAGAATTGGGTTTGAAGAGATTTAGGTACTTTGCCTATGATCCAGCCTTTCCCGAATATGGCACTCCGCAACCCGCTGAAATCGCATGCTGCATTGATGTTTTAGAGCATATTGAGCCTCTCTATTTGAATAGCGTATTACAAGACTTGAAAAAAATAACCAAAACCATTGGTTTTTTTACAATCCACACTGGGCCGGCGGGTAAGACCCTACCAGATGGGAGGAACGCACATATAATTCAGAAACCTTCTTCTTGGTGGCTTCCTCAAATTTGCGAGCATTTTGAAGTCAATCAACTTGAAGGCACTAATGGTGGCTTCTGGCTCATCGTTGTTCCTAAGGCAAAAAAGGCCTAGTTTCTGATCCATGATAAATAGCTGACGAAGAGCATACGAACGATACAAAATCAACATGCGTGAACCTAATCGGCGTCTACTCTATTGCAATCGCCTCAAACACATTCTCAAACGTAACACAGGAAGCCTGTGCCAAAAGACAGAGGTTCTTGAAAATTACTATTCAGCAGTGGCAAATGCTTACATGGGATCAACAATATCAACGTGCGGAAAATTGATATTTCCAAATGCATTTTGAAAACTTCATTAATGTGGTGGTTAAAGGATTAATGGTTTAACCTCAAAATCATCAGTTTTTTAAAATGCGTAAGAGGATGCCTATGCCCAAAGGATACATGATTAGCGCGCATCGGTCGCCTGCCGATCCCGATAAAAGCAGCGCTTACCGCAAGTTGGCGAAACCGGCGTCGGAAAAGAACGGCGGCAAATATCTCGCCGGCGGAGGACGTGTTGTAGCCAAAGAAAACGGCGTCGCTGAACGCACAATTCTTATCGAATTCGAGAGCTTCGAAGCCGCCGTTGCAGCGTTCGATAGCGACGACTACCAAGCTGCTCTAAAGGTGCTCGACGGTGGCGCCAACCGCGATATCCGGTTGTTTGAGGGAGCCTAGTAAGTCGGATCTAACCGCGGCCATCATCGCTGCAAGCCCCGCCGAACCAGTTGATGGTGAGGTCATAAAGTTCTCGGTGAGAAGGTTGTGTTCAGGACGACGTGGACCAAAAACTTGTTTGCCTCGGTTTGGATCCTGATCAGGATGCTGTTGTTCGGATCTGCCATGCCAACCCTGTATTTCTCGGCGAAGATGACTATTAAAGCATGTGCCAGGCCTGTGCCCTCAAAGAACTAAAGGTATCAACAAGCTACCATATTCAGTTTCGGCAGGTGAAAGGCTGAAGGCCAGGTGAAATATGTTCGATTCTGAGGATCAGACAGGCCTTATTCTCTCCCGGCACATACCGCACCTTATAATGCCGGTCTCCAGCACGTTCCCATTTGGTGATGGGCATCGGGTCGCTCAAACCCCAGACCAATATTGGAATGATCCCGATAGCGGCACAACGCCATAGCACGCTCTTCGATACACCGTACATCGATTTAGATTACCACCAAGGGGTCGCCGACCCTCGGATTAGGGACCAAGTTGATCTTTGCCCACACCAACTGAAGAAGTTCTTGTAAGTGGTTCGCGAGTGTTTTTTGGCCGCTCTTTGAACGAGGGTAGAGCATGGCACTCAAGGTCACGCGATAGACTTTGAAGGTCTCAAGTTCGATTGCTGAGGGCCCAGCCCAACCACCGATGAATTTGCAGAATTTAACACTGATGGCTGTCACAAATAGAGCGCAGAGTGTCTCAACCTGGCTATTACCCTCTTGCACCATATTAAACACGCCCTCGATGTCGATATTTTTTGTATTGCTCGGCCACTATGCGGGTGTTTGTTTTTTATACCATTTCCTGCCTAAACCTATAGCCCCTCAAATTGTTAAAGCCCTTGCGAATTATCAATTAGGAGTTGCGGCAAGCCATGCGTTCTCAAAATCCCGGTTCAGCCCCCACGGCAACACGCAACGACCTCAACACCATCCGAGCAATGTTGCCTTACATTTGGCCAGAAGGTGCCTGGTCATTGCGGGCCCGCGTCCTCATTGCGCTCGTTCTTCTGGTTCTAGCAAAGGTCGCTAATGTGTCCGTGCCCATGCTCTACAAACACGCCGTGGATGCGCTGAACGACACAACGGCTGAATTGTTAGCGGTGCCCATTGGTGTTTTATTGGCCTACGGCGTTCTTCGTGTGCTGTCAGAGGCCTTTGGTGAGCTCAGGGACGCTGTTTTTACGCGCGTTGCCCAGCGGGCTATCCGGCTTGCAGGGTTAAAGACATTTCGCCACCTTCACGCTTTGTCGCTCCGCTTTCACCTCGACCGCAAGACCGGCGGCATAGCTCGGGCTGTTGAACGCGGAACGAAGGGTATTGAATTTCTGCTCCGGTTCATGCTGTTCAACATTCTGCCGACCCTGATCGAGATTCTCATGGTGTGTGCTATCTTATGGAAACTTTACGGCTGGTATTTCGCCGCCTTGACCCTCTTAACTCTGGTCGCTTATATCGGTTGGACGACCATCATCACGGAATGGCGAACACGGTTCCGCCGCGCCATGAACGATACGGACTCTGAAGCTAACACCAAGGCCATCGATAGCCTACTCAACTTCGAAACCGTGAAATTCTTTGGTAACGAGGACCATGAAGCGCGACGCTTCGACGCAGCGCTTCGGCGTTACGAGGACGCCGCAATTAAAAGCGGTGGCTCGTTGGCGCTTCTGAATATTGGCCAGAGCATGATTATCGCTGCGGGTGTATCCAGCGCTATGATATTGGCGGGCTTCGGTGTGGTCGATGACACCATGACCATGGGCGATTTTGTTCTTATCAATGCCTACCTACTACAGATGTTCATGCCACTGACCTTCCTGGGGTTCGTCTATCGAGAGATCAAACGCGCCCTGACAGATATGGAGACCATGTTTCAGATTTTAGCCGAAAATACTGAGATCAAGAACGCCCCAAACGCCAATGAATTAAAGATCGACGCAGGCCACATAACCTTTAACGGCGTCACTTTCGATTATGATTCGCGCCGCCCAGTCCTGAAAGGTGTAAGTTTTCAAGTCCCGTCGGGGAAAACGGTCGCTATAGTAGGGGCTAGCGGTTCGGGGAAATCAACAATTTCACGATTGTTATTTCGGTTTTACGACATCACCAGCGGCACGATCACCATTGATGGCCAGGATATCAGAGACGTTACCCAAGAAAGCCTCAGGGGCGCTATCGGAATGGTTCCCCAGGACACCGTCCTGTTCAACGACTCAATTTACTATAATATCGCGTATGGAAGGCCCGAGGCCTCTCCTGCCGAGGTTGAAAATGCGGCGAGCCTTGCACATATCCACGACTTTATCATGGGCTTACCAGACGGTTACCAATCAACTGTTGGCGAACGGGGACTTAAACTATCCGGCGGGGAACGCCAACGAATTGCGATTGCGCGCACGGTGCTAAAGAACCCGCAGATCCTCATCTTCGATGAAGCAACCTCGGCACTTGATAGCCGAACGGAACAAGGTATCCTGGCCGCGTTACGCGACGTGTCGGAAAACCGAACCACCTTGACGATTGCGCATCGCTTGTCGACGATCATCGAGGCTGATGAGATACTTGTGTTATCCGGCGGCGTCATCATAGAGCGTGGCCGTCACTTAGAACTTTTGGCTGCGGATGGCGTTTACGCGGGTATGTGGAACCGCCAACAGGCCGCCGCTGAGGCCGCACGAACATTGCGGGCGGCGGAAACTTAAACCATACAGCAAAGCTTAACAAACCCGCTCAGTTTCGATAGCCCACTAACTCAAATATCTCAAGCTCAGTCCCTCTACTCGGCGATCTCCATCTCTCTCGCACACGTGAACCGAGATAGCATGAGTCGAAGACCCGGACAGATATTACGTTAACCGTCTTCTGTGGTAATAGAATATTGCCATTAACATATTTGAGATTGATTATCACTTGCAATTAATCAAGATCTCGCTTAATTATGTAATCGGCTCGGTTCATGCGCTTGGTGTTTTCCCATACCCTCCTCACACATGTGGGCCGAGAGAGCATGGACCGAGTTTCCAGTCTAACACGCGACTGATCCTCTCATTTTGTTCAAGTTTCATAATCTTAAACCGTATTGCGAGTGATTATTAGTTGCACGAATAAAGTTTTGTTATTAAGATGAGAATGCGAATCATTATTAATAATAAATCAGGAAATTTCTATGAGCGTTTCGGGGACAACAATTGCAGATTTAGCAGTTCTTGGGGTCGTGCAACGGAACTCGGTGCAAGCGGACCACATTCGCGCTGCGGTGAAAGGAATGTTCCCAGATCAATGGCTCCCGACCGCAGGTGTTGTCAATGCAGCCGTGGAACGCGCCGTATCGGCCGGTCATCTTTCGATTCGCCAACTCGAGTCGTTGGGAACCACGATTGAGACTACAGACGCTGGACGCGCCCAGTTCCAAGCCCTCCTCTTAACCGATCCGGGCGACGCCCTCTCCCCCGCCTTGCGAGCATTGGAGGCTATGCAATTTTGTTTTCTTGATCTTGCAGACGCCGGCACAGCGAAAAAAGTATTGAACCGCATCCGACGGCGAACAAAGCAACGTCTTACCGCTTTACGACGTCGCACACAAAAATGTCCACACGCGGGACGTTACGCAAGTCTCTGGATTTCCATGGAAACTCGGCGTCTGGAAACATCGGCACAGTTGATCAATCTGGTTTGTTCCGACGTTGAACACGAAGTCCAGAACCCGGTGCCCGTAGGTTCCGTATCATGATGGTTCAAATGGTCGATACTGTNTCGTGGATCAGNGCTCTTATTCACGAGACCAAAACCTGGGGTGGAGACGCGATGGGAGGCCGCAAAAGCGAAAACACCCTATCCGAATTATCAGCTTTACGCCCTGATAATCCATCAATTAAATCTTTTCGAGAACAGAGCATAGAAGATGTGTGAGGCTTGCGAAAACGCCGTGAACGTAGCTCCAAACGCGGGCCGCCGACGCATCTGGGATTTAGCCGGTGGTTGGCATTGCGCGGTTATCGGAACGTGCCTCACCCTAGCCGATCTGCGCGCGCTTGCCCGGAAACTGAAGGTACAGACCGTCCCGGGGTTTTCGCCAGATTACCAACTGCACGGCTTCTTTGTGAAGGAGGCTGAAAACAGCGGTAAGCCATCAAAGATGCTGAATAAACTCTTGGAACGACGGCACGCCATTTCAATTCGCCGCGCAAAATCTATGAAAACCACCGACGAGTTAACNAATTTTTGGCAGGAAGCCCTCGATACCGGTGACATACCTGGCCCCTACTGGGCAATCCTCAGTCATCCCTCGGCACCTACGGAGCTTTGTGAGCGTATGTTTGCAGACGTTCATATGCTCTCGCACTTGGTAGGCGCATCCAACCGCGCAGACATACGGCGCCTGCAAGATATGGAGGAAGCCGTCGACCGGTTGAACGCGCAACTGGCACGCCAGCGCCAACACCACCATCGCAAACTTACTGAAAAAGATATCATGATCGCCGAATTACAAAATAAACTTTGCACGGAGAGAGAATCCCCCAACCCGACCCGCGACGTTCCTATCAAATTTGACTCGGACGCCA
The DNA here is from genome assembly GCA_002709525.1 of Magnetovibrio sp. GTDB lineage: Bacteria > Pseudomonadota > Alphaproteobacteria > Rhodospirillales > Casp-alpha2 > UBA3470. The sequence continues at coordinate 13,387 of PARE01000064.1, forward strand.
TGATCGCAGAACTGCGTCATGAAAACGCCCATCTCTCGGCCTTGAACGCCGATACGCAAACTTCCCATGACTATGCTAAAATGAAGATCGAANAGTTGGANTCTNTGATTCATTCTTTACGGGTNGAGAACACAACTCTGGCGGAGACACTTGTGGACGAGGCCCTCTCGAAAAAGGANAAATGCCCTATGAACTTGGGCGGACTGTGCCTCCTGTATGTAGGCGGCCACCAGCATACGGTTCATCGCTTGCGGGCCTTGGTGGAAGATTGGAATGGCCGGTTTCTTCACCATGATGGCGGTGTTGAACGCTCCATTAATGAATTGGCCAGCGCCGTCACCAAAGCAGATGCCGTGGTNTTTCCCACAGACTGCATAAGCCATAGCGCTGCAAACAAGGTCAAACGGCTTTGCCATCAGAATATGAAGCCGTTNGTCCCNCTGCGCACATCTGGAGTTGCCTCGTTCGTTGCCGGAATACGAGATGGGCTGGANGACCACGTCGCCGGAGCGGAGCTTTNAGCCTCAGGATAGACACAATGACGCGAATAAATTCAACAGATCACGCTGCCATGACCCTGTCGGATGCCCAATTTAGTGAAAAACTCTTTCTGTGGGGCATTCGCATGTGGGTGCGCGCATACAATGACGACGCCAATATTCATAGCATTCTTCATAATGGCTTCAAGCTGGCTGGAGTCGCCGACGCGCTCGGTGCCCTTGATGCAATGATGGATATATTTGCGACAGCCGGACGCGGCGTTATGGATATCCGATGTCCCAGCTGCACCGAGGTCAGCTTAGATGAACATCGGATCATGGGCGCCATCGCCGTTATACAAAGAACGAATCAACCGTNAGATGGTGATGTCTACCTGTCATACTGGATGCCGCCGGCGGCGCTTCGTATTCTACAGGGTCCGACCAGCCAACTCGCAGCGATCATGAAAAAGGGTGGGTTAACGATCCGTGCCCGCCCTTGGGCACTCAATCTCCATAGCGATCACGAAATAGCTTTATCTACCTCATCAGAAAACCGCGTTCTTCATTAATAGAAATTCCAACTTCCCCCTGCACAATTNCACCTAGAAAGATACTTATAAACACACTTAGAACCTGAGAGCTGTAGGCTCTTTTACTACCCTAGCAGCTAAAANAGCCACCTAGCTAACCGCCCTTACGAAGCGCTTTTNTGCGCAGAACAAANNNNTCNTNACACCGATTATCAAAACCACTCAGCTATTGCCTAAACGGCTAACCGCATTTGAAAATGCAGCCTGACGCTTATATTGCCCTTGGCTTTGCATTAATAATAAGGGCATAAAAGTGAGAAATTCTAATTTACTGTCGCCTTCATTAGATATTCAGAAGCCCTTATAGCAGCTTTCGAACCTTCACCCATCGACGAAATTATTTGTTTGTAAGGAACGGTCGTAACATCNCCNCATGCNAAGANACCNTCAATGGATGTGTTACAGTAATCATCAATAATTATTTCACCATATTTATTTAACTCAATAATCTCTTCTACGAATTTACTGTTGGGCACGAGTCCGATCTGAACAAAAACCCCCGCAACATCCCGCTTAGATTCTTCTTTTGTATCACGTTCTTTATACTTAACCCCAGATACTTTGCCATTTGTAGCTAATATCTCGGTTAATTCTATGTTCGTAAGTACCGATACATTTGATCGCTTAACAATCTGATCGATTAATATCTGATCGGCATTAAGTTTAGGTAGATATTCAATTATAGTTACGGAACTAACGATACCCGCAAGATCCAGGGCCGCCTCCACGCCTGAGTTGCCTCCACCAATTACGGCCACATCTTTATCCTTATAAAAAGGCCCGTCACAATGTGGACAATAGGCAACACCATTCCCTATATATTCTTGCTCACCCGGTATATTGAGTNTTTTCCAGTTCGCGCCCGTTGCAATTACAAGGCTTCTCCCCTTTATTACCTCGCCAGTTGATAGATAAACACATTGAATTGATCCAGTTTCCACTTCTTCAACACTGACATGCTCTTTTACATTTAATTCGTAGTCCCTCATGTGGTTCCGGATTGCGTTTGTAAGCTCTANACCTGTCGTTCTNGGAACCGAAATAAAGTTTTCAATTCCTANTGTGTCNCGTAATTGACCNCCGATTTTTTGTGCAATAACACTCACCTTTAATCCTTTTCTAGACGCATAAATTGCAGCACTTATACCTGCNGGACCACCACCAATTACGACAACATCGTAAATTGTATCTTTCTCATGCGNCGGAGCATTAATTTCTTTATTAAAAACAAGAAGTTTTTCAATTAATGATGATATTTCTACTCGACCACTAGCAAATAATTCTCCATTTAAGTAAATACTTGGTACGCCCTGTATATCCCTTTCGGCTATGATTTGCTGAAATAGACCACCATCAATCATTTCGCTTGTGATATTCTTGTTNAATAAAGCAAAGCTATTAAGCGCTTGNACTACGTCCGGACAATTNTGGCAGTTTAAGCTTACAAATGTTTCAAAGAATAACTTTTTCCTGATATTAGAGATAATAAGCTTTAGTCGGTCCTCCAATTTGATCTCAACGCCACCACTTTGAAGTATAGCAAGTATCAGACTATTAAATTCATGACCGCTAGGTATGCCCGAAAAATAAATACCGGTCGGTTTTCCCTCANCTTCTATAGTGAANGTAATGGGGCTGCGCGCGAANTCACTTATGTCCTTTTCNGTAAAGCTTATTAGGTCGGTTATTGANGAAATNGACTTTATAAACTCAAGTAATTCCTGTCGNTTATCGTGTTCACCAACATTNATTATAATAGATACGGGTTTGCTCATCCCGCTTGCATACTCTTTAANANTAGATTTTATTTCGTCGGTAAGCACTAGGCTGATGCACCGTATTTTGGCCTTTTGGGTTCAAGTGCGAGCCCGGGGCCGGGGAGTTTAAAAATCAAATTTTTCCGACTAGGTCGAGCGAGGGCTCTAGGGTAGTTTCACCTTCTTCCCACTTCGCGGGACACACCTCATCTGGGTGATCTCGCACGTATTGAGCAGCCCTTACTTTTTGCGTCAGGTTTGAAGCATTTCTTCCTACACCTTCGCAACTGATCTCCATGTATTTGATAACGCCATCTGGATCTATCAAAAAAGTGCCGCGCTCAGACCTTCCTTCATTTTCTCGTAGGACCTGGAACTTCCGTGAAATTTCGAACGTATTATCACTAATCATCTTAAACTTAATTTTACCTACCGAGTCCGATGACTCATGCCACGCTTTATGGCAAAAATGGCTATCTGTAGAAATCGCATAGAGGTCTACACCCATTTCTTGGAAGTCATTATAATGGTCTGCTAAATCCTCAAGCTCTGTAGGGCATACATAGGTAAAGTCTGCAGGGTAGAAGAAGAAAATACTCCATCTTCCTGCCATTTCCGAGCTATCCACTGTGATAAAATTACTATTTCCAGGCTCAAACGCTGTTGCTTGAAATGACTCTATTTTTGTATCAATCAGTAACATCGAAGTCCCTCTGTTTTTAGCCCGTAAAATTTTGACATTAATGACGTGTAGATAGACGGCCTGATTTTTATGATAATGATTCTTAGTTGCATTATAAAGTATTATTTTTCATTTAATCCTTATTTTTATGGTGGCTTCCTAGCCAGAACTGATTAATTCAATTCTAGTCAAAGCCGTGGCTCTTCGTTAAAAAAGGCCTATAAAATACAATGTTGCTCAATCAGCCATGAGGGAGAACATTATTACACGACTGATAAAACCACCTTCGACATCCTGACATCGACCGAACCTACGCCACCCCTCCACCCTTCCCAACATCGTTATTTTGTATGCTGAGTATGGAAAATTAGTGTCAGACTTTACTGATCATTTTGGATTTGACATGGCAACGTCTGTGCTCGAGTCAGCCCGCGCCTTCAATGCCGGTGCCCAATCTTTCGTCGCCTGGCGTGCTGACACAATGGGACATTTGGACACCGCCATAGCGGCAGATCCCAATTTTATACTTCCGCAGATCCTTAAGGCCTGGATACTCCACGGCGGTCGAACTACCAAGTATGACCCGGCCATAGATCGTTTGGTTGCTGACATCGCTCCCTCCAATAATCTAAGCCCTCGTGAACGGGCCTTGCTTGACGGCCTGCTAGCTGCACGTTTAGGTAACTTTCAGGCTGGCGCAGCTGCTCTGGAAGCGCATCTAGCCACCTACCCCCTTGACCTGTTAGCACACCGCCTTCTTCAATTTGAATTGTTCTGGTGCGGCGAAAGCCATTGGATGCGAGATGTCGCCGAGCGTGCGGCGCCCGCCTGGAATGATGACAGTCCCGGCTATCCCCATTTCTTAGCAGTCCGCGCCTTTTCCAACGAAGAGGCGGGAGATTATGATACAGCGGAACGTGCTGGCCGCGGCGCCGTGGAGCGCGCTCCCGATAGCGCCTGGGGTGCTCACGCCATTGCCCATCTAATGCTTATGCAGGGCCGTATGGATGAGGGCCGCGCGTGGATGGAAAAACTCTGCAATAATTGGGACGAGGCCAACCAGATTGGCCATCATAATTGGTGGCATCTCTGCTTGTTCCTTCTTGAAGCTGATGAGCATGATCGAGTTCTTGAATTTCTGATCAGCCGGGTCCGCAACCCCGACTCACCACTGGTCCAGGCCGTACCTGATGCGACTATCGATCTCCAAAATGTGGCATCCTTGCTGATGCGTCTAGAATTGCGTGGCATCAATGTGGGCGATCGTTGGCAGGTCATCGCAGATATTTCCGCTGATCGTACCAATGACCACGCGAATCCCTTCTCCAGCGCTCACGACGCAATGGCGCTGGCAGCCGTTGGTAATTTCACTGCAATTGATGCCCTAGTTGCAAACATGCACGCGTTCGGCACCAATCGTGGGACGTTGGGACACGTGACCACCGCGTTGGGTATCCCATTGGTGAAAGCTATGGCTGCGCACCGGAAACACGAATACGAAAAAGTGATTGAGCTTCTTTGGCCAGTTCGCCGTGACCTCTATCAAGTTTGTGGTAGCCACGCCCAACGCGACGTTTTTTACCAGGTCCTTGTTGACGCGGCTATGCAAATCAACAAGACAACTCTTTTATCAGTTCTTATGGATGATATTTCTAGCATCGGTTTTGCGGGCGTTCGGGAACGCTCCTTATACCGCAGGGCCGCTGCACAAGCCGCGTGACGTAGCGGCCAAGAAGCCCTCCGGATTTCAGCCTTCACGTTGAATCCAGCCCCCGCCTAGAACACGGTCACCATCGTAGAAAACTGCCGCCTGGCCAGGCGCTATGCCCAGCTGTGGCTCATCGAATATAACAATCCAACTGTCATCAACATAACGAATGACACACGCGTCAGCCGTTGATGTTGATCGAATTTTCACTCCTACCCGCAGCTGGGAAGGCGGGGCGTCTCCGGGGCCAATCCAATTGACAGCGCTGACCTTTAGCTTAGTTTTCTCCAGCGCTGATCTCGGTCCAGCAATTACCTGCTGACGCTCAGGGTCGACCTTAATCACGTAAAGGGGATGTTCCGCCGCAACACCCAGGCCACGCCGTTGCCCAACTGTGAAATTTACGATCCCTTCGTGCTGGCCAATTACTTTACCATTAAGATCCAAAATTTCGCCAGGTTCCCAGGCGCCAGGGCGAAGTCTCTCAATCACTTTAGCGTAGTTGCCGTCAGGCACAAAACAAATGTCTTGGCTCTCGGATTTTGCCGCGACAGGGAGACTGAACCGCTCAGCATGATGCCGGGTTTCGGCTTTAGTCATCCCTCCTAAAGGAAAACGAAGGTAGTCCAACTGATCACGAGTCGTCGCATACAAAAAATAGCTTTGATCCTTAGTCGGATCCTGAGCCCGATGCATCTCACCGCCATCTTGGCCGACGACCCGGCGAACATAGTGGCCGGTAACCAGACATTCCGCATTGAGATCCTTAGCCGTTTTCAGGAGATCACGAAACTTCACCGTCTGATTACACCGGACGCAGGGAATAGGGGTTTCGCCGCGCACATAAGATTCGGCGAATTCTTCCATTACGTTCTCGCGAAATTGGCTCTCATAGTCTAGGACGTAATGAGGGATTCCCAGAGCCTCAGCGACAAGGCGGGCATCATATATATCCTGCCCCGCACAGCAGCCCCCCTTTCGGCCGATGGCTTCGCCGTGATCATAGAGTTGCAGGGTCACACCGACGACGTCATAGCCGGACTCCACCATTAGAGCCGCCGCAGTTGATGAATCCACTCCGCCCGACATGGCTACAACAATACGCGCGTTTGGCGCAACATCATCCATACCAAGATTTCCCATGAGCGAAATATAAGCTTTCGACTCGTGGGGACAAGGTGTTTCCGTTCCGCACCAATCAACTGAGAAAGGCCTACAA
>PARE01000065.1 GCA_002709525.1 Magnetovibrio sp.
ATGGAGCCCATCCGTATCCAGTCATGGTACGCAATTTTCAGCGTGTGATCGGTGACGAAGCCAGAGAACAGATCTTGGAAAAAGAATTCAAGCTTCCCGATTTGCTGGTAGCCTGTGTTGGGGGGGGAAGTAATTCGATCGGCCTTTTCTATCCCTTCCTTCAGGACGCCTCTGTGGAGATGCTTGGCATTGAAGCAGGGGGCGAGGGGATTGAACCCGAGAGGCATGCAGCTCGTTTTCAGGGAGGCTCCTTGGGTGTTCTGCAAGGCACTCGATCCTACATTTTGCAGGACGATCATGGCCAAATTCAACTCACCCACAGTGTTTCAGCGGGTTTGGATTACGCGGCCGTAGGACCTGAGCATGCATGGCTCAATGACCATGGCCGAGTGTCCTATGGTTACGCCACCGATGAAAAGGCCCTCGAAGCATTCATGAGTCTCGCAAGAATGGAGGGGATCATTCCTGCCCTGGAATCAAGCCATGCCATTGCGGTAGTCATGGAGAGGGCTCCTCAGATGAGGTCTGATCAAATCATTGTGGTCAATCTTTCTGGAAGGGGGGACAAGGACGTGCAACAGGTTGCAGATCGATTGAAAATGGAAATGCCCACATGAGGATCCTTCTTCGCAATCCTTGTCATTGATGAGTTCTTCTGTTGATTTCGCCCAACTTCAGGCAAGCCACATGATGCAATGCTGGTCTAGCCAGCAAGGATATGCTCCCATTGCCGTGGACCATGTGGAGGGGTGTTGGATTCACACTTCGGATGGACGCAAAATTTTCGATCTGCGTAGCGCTCACGAATGCATCAATCTGGGATTCAATCACCCCAAGGTTATTGCGGCCCTCAAATCGCAGTTGGACAGAGTGGCCTATGTAACGGACGACTTTGCGACGGAGCCCACGGGATTGTTGGCTCGAAAACTCGCGGCACTGACCCCGGGATCGCCCAACAAGCGAGTTTACTTTGCTCAAAGTGGAGCGGCTGCGGTGGAAGCTGCGATCAAGGGAGCTCGTCTGCATCAATACAACCGCATGTTTCATGATCGAGGTCTCCATCAGGCGGATGCTCCGTCACAATATCCCTACCCCTATAAAATCATCTCTCGCTACAAGTCATGGCATGGTGCCACCAGTGGGGCTGCATCGGTCAGCGGAGATCCCCGAAGATGGTTTCAGGAGCCATTGACTGTCCCAGGTGTGGTGTTTGCGCCGGAAGCCAATGCTTATCGACCTCCTTTTGGATCTGGAGATTCCATGGTGGATGAGAATCTTCGTTATCTGGAATACATCATTGAAAACGAAGGTGGCTCCAACAAAGTGGCAGCAGTGCTTGTCGAGCCGGTGGTTGGAAGTAATGGCATCATTCCCGCACCACCGCGCTATTTGGAAGGCGTTCGCCGACTTTGCGATCAATGGGGTCTCCTGATGATCGTCGACGAAACCATGACTGGCATGGGGCGGACAGGGCGACTTTTTGCCATTGAACATTCAGGTGTGGAGCCCGATATCCTGATCATGGGAAAAGCTCTGGGAGCCTACTGTCCGCTGACTGCGACGGTTTTTTCAGAGAAGGTGTCACGATCTTTCGACGATCATCTTTTCGGTCATGGCCAAAGCTATTCAGGGCATGCCCTCGGGTGTGCCGGAGCACTGGCTGCCTTGGAGGTCTTATTAGAGGATGGTGTCCTGGAAGCGGTAGATGAAAAGGGAAGCTATTTGGAAGAACGCCTCCAAAATCTCGCGGCAAAACATCCATGTGTGGGGGATGTGCGTGGGCTGGGTCTGTTTTATACCATGGAATTGGTTGCCGACCCTCAAACCAGGCAGCCACTCAGGAAGTCTACGGAAAAGTACAGCCCGACCGTCATCGCCGAAGTCTCTCGCTTCCTTTTTGAAGAGCGAAATATTTATGTTCCTTCAGATAAATTTGGTGTCTGGGTGGTACCTCCTCTTGTTGTGACGCATTCTGAGATCGATTGGATCACAGAGGCCATTGACGAGGCTCTTCTCCGAGTGGATCAACAACTCGGCCTCTAGCCCTGCCGGGTGGTTCGATCACTGGTTTGAGGTCATTACCTTTTTGTCATCTTGAGGTAAGGTTCTTGTCAAGGTGATGTGTTTTATTGATTTCACAATGGAATCCCATAGAACATCCCCGCGCGTTTCGGTGAAACATACCATTTCTCTCGTCTGTTCCAAGGTCAGACTCGGCATTCTTGCCGGTCTCCTGCTGGCACTCAGTGTTTTGGCTGTCAATGATTGGGTGAAGGGAGGCACACTTCGCCCGAACCGGCCTGCACCGTCCCTTGCCATCGACTCCAGTCCATTGGAAAGGGAGGGGACTTCGGTCGTTAGCTTTGCTCCGGTGGTTCAGCAAGCTGCTCCCAGTGTGGTGAAGGTCTACACCAGCGCCCCCTCGTCCAGGGAATCCACCCGATGGCAGCAAAACCCCATGGAGCGGTTTTTCGGGTTCCCGGGATGGGATGCACCCAATCCACCGCAAACTCCCCAGACCCGCGAAGGACTGGGCTCAGGTGTCATTGTTTCCCCAGAGGGCTACATTCTCACCAACTATCATGTGATCAAGGGGGCCGATGAGGTGAAGGTGGTGATCAGTCCCGATGAGGTGACCCATGTAGCTGAGGTCGTTGGCGGCGACCCCAAGAGCGATGTGGCTGTTCTCAAAATTGATGCAGAGGGTCTGCGCCCTATGGACCTGGGAGATAGTGACCAAATCCTCGTCGGAGACCTGGTGCTGGCCATTGGGAATCCTTTTGGTGTCGGCCAGACAGTGACCATGGGGATGGTGAGTGCCAAAGGAAGGGCTGACATGGGCCTCGAATATGAAGATTTCATTCAGACCGATGCCGCCATCAATCCCGGTAATTCCGGGGGGGCACTGGTGGATGCCAAAGGCCGGTTAATGGGGATCAATACAGCCATTCTAAGCCGTTCAGGGGGCAACATGGGCATAGGTTTTGCGATTCCCATCAATTTGGCCAAGAGTGTCATGGAAAGTCTTATTGCAAACGGTGAAGTCATTCGAGGGTATTTGGGGATCAATATTCAGGACCTCCGTCCGGAAATGGCTTCCTATTTCAATCTGGATGAAAAACAAGGAGCGCTTGTGGCGGATGTGGTTCCCGACAGTCCGGCCCAGGTCTCTGGTCTCCAGCCGGGAGATGTCGTTATGGTCTTCGATGGTAAACCTGTGCTGGGGAGTCGAGAGCTCAAGTTGATGGTGGGCTCCAGTCGGCCTGGAGTGGTCTATGAGGTCAAAGTGCTTCGCCAAGGAAAGGAGCTACTGCTGGGTGTGGAATTGGGTCAGCTGGGAGAATCTTTTCTCCAAAAAGCCAGTCACTCGAGCCAGGGAAATGAGCAAGTGTGGCTGAAGGATTTAGAGCTGGAACCCCTGAACAGGGCACTCAAGAGCCAGTATGGCGTGCCGCAGAGCGTTGATGGATTGGTGATCGTGGCTGTTCGTCAGGGTAGTCTCGCCTGGAATGCAGGTCTGCGCCCAGGAAATGTGGTCAGAGAAATCAATCGAACGGCCGTGATGGAGATGGCTGACCTTCGCCAGTTAGATTTCGACGGCCCTTCGGTGCTTCTCAGACTTTGGGTGGATGGGGCTCATGTTTTTCGAGTCATCACTCTGAATGAACAGGGTTGACCTGGGTTCCTGACGGTTGCTCGCAAGCCCTCCCATGGCTATGGGGGGGCTTGCTTCTGTTTCTGTTCCAATACGTGGCACCCATTCCCAACGTTGCACTTCCACAAGACATCCTTTATTTTCTTGAGTCATTGAAGCAACGCCAGACCTCTATGCGTGTTCTCGTTCTCGAAGATGATCCAAAAATAGCTTCCTTTCTTGAAAAGGGATTGACCCAAAGTGGTTTTGCAGTGGATATCTGTGAAGACGGAGAGGAGGGCCTCGTTCGGGTGACTTCGACGGACTACGATGCAGCGATCATGGATCGCATGCTTCCCGGCATGGATGGCCTGGAAATCATCCGGCGCATGCGTCACAATGATGTTCAGACACCTGTACTGATCCTCAGTGCCAAGGCGAGTGTCGACGATCGGATTGAAGGTCTTCAGGCTGGGGGAGATGATTATCTGACCAAACCCTTTTCTTTCAGTGAGCTTCTGGCAAGGGTTCACGCATTGATTCGGCGCTATAGCCAGGCCAAGGAGCCGACGCGGCTCGAGTGGGAAGATATTCAGATGGACTTGCTGACTCGGGAGGGTTCAGTAGGGCCACAAAAAATCGATTTGCAGCCCAAAGAGTTTGCCCTGCTGGAGTATCTCATTCGCCAAAAAGAGCGTGTCGTGACCAAAACCATGATCCTGGAACATATCTGGAATTATCATTTTGACCCTCAGACCAATGTGGTCGACGTGCTTGTTTCCCGGTTGCGCAACAAAGTGGATGTCGATCGGACACGCATTCATACCATCCGAGGTGTTGGATATGCTCTTCGCAGGCCTTAGGAACGCATTCAAATCTTTCGCCTTCCGTCTCAACCTTTGGTACGGGGTGATCTTTAGTGTTACTGCCGCCATTTTGTTCGCCTTTGTCTACTGGATGCTTGCACAGGCTGTCTTGCAGAAAGACCTGCAAGCCTTGCAGGCTCAAATGGGTGATTACTCACGCATTTATCGCGATGGGGGCTCATTGGCTCTTCAGCGATGGCTTGCCGAGCGAAAAAGCACCGGGGAATTGCAATCTTTCTTCGTTCGGATCACGACGGCGGACGAACGAGAAGTTTTTTTGGATGCTTCAGAGAATTGGCTCAAGTTCGATGCGTTTCAATGGGGCCCGCTCGTGGTCAAGGGGAGAGATCATCTCCGAATTCCCGAAAGTGAGGAAAAAGATCTTTTGCTGATGACCTCTCAGCTCTGGAATGGTCAGTGGCTCATGGTGGGCAGGCGGACGGACAATCGCGAAAATTGGCTCAAACCTTTTCGACAAATTTTTCTTGGAGGCATGATTCTGGTCATCCTCATCGGATTTCTGGGAGGTGGATTTCTGGTCAGGAGGAGTCTGGATCCACTCAGGCGCATCAGTCACACCGTTCAAACCATCATCGATACCGGAAAACTCGATCGTCGCGTGGAACTTCCCAGAACGGAGGGTGAACTGACTCAACTGGCAAGGCAGTTCAATCGCATGCTGGAGCAGAACCAGCAATTGATTACCTCCATGAGGGAATCCTTGGACAATGTAGCTCACGATCTTCGTACGCCGTTGACGCGCCTGCGCAATGCCGCAGAGTCGGCGCTGCAGGATGCGCGCGTTTCAGAACCGCATGCGGCAGAGGCTCTCGCTGACTGCATAGAAGAATCCGAGAAATTGCTCATCATGCTTCAGACCTTGATGTCTATTGCCGAAGCCGAGGCAGGTGTCATGAAATTGAATCGCGTTCCGACCGATTTGGGCGAGTTGATGAAAGAGGCAGCGGATCTTTACGAACAGGTCGCAGATGAAAAAGCCATCAGGTTGCGGCTCGAAATGCGTCCATCCTCCATTGCCATGGTGGACGGGCATCATATTCGCCTGGTTCTTGCCAACTTACTCGATAATGCCATCAAGTACAGTGACTCAGGCAGCGAGGTGACGATGAGGAGCTACCGCAAGGGGGATGAAATGGTGGTCAGCGTTCAAGATCAAGGAGTCGGGATACTGGATGGTGATAAGGGCAAGATCTGGGACCGACTTTACCGGGCGGATAAAAGCCGTACACAGCGTGGGCTTGGCCTGGGTCTGAGCCTGGTCAAAGCCGTCGTCGAAGCCCATCAGGGGCGCGTGGAAGTCGAGAGTCAACTGGGAAAAGGGTCCAACTTTTTGCTTTTTCTCCCAGTGGATATGCCACCTCGGTTCTCACATCCTTCAGCTAGGGATTGACGACATGCTGCAACTGGCCACTGAGGTAGCCTTGGACATTGTCGATGGCAGTTTGCATGAGCCGCCTTCGTGCGGCGGAAGTGGCCCATGCGATGTGGGGTGTGATGAAGCAATTGGGAGCCTGGTAGAGCAAACTTTCGCTTCTGGGGGGCTCCAATTCAACAACATCGATCCCCGCCCCAGCTATTTTGCCATCCATCAGGGCATCGGCCAGGGCCCGCTCATCGATCAGCGGTCCGCGACTGGTATTGAGTAAAAAGGCCGATGGCTTCATTCGAACAAGTTCTCCCTCACTGATGAGGAATTGCGTTTCCGGTGTCAGGGGGCAATGCAGACTGATGACATCGGAAGTTGCGATCAGTTCATGGAAATCAACGCGCTTGACCTCAGGGTGATCATCGGGCAGCCATGAGTCTCGAGCAATGGTTTGAATGTTCATGCCAAAGGATCGGGCCATTTCAGCCACAGCCTGTCCAATGCTTCCGTAACCAACGATACCCATGGTCAAGCCTTCCAGTTCCACCAGAGGGTGATGCCAGTAACAAAAATCAGGGCATCGCACCCAGTCTCCCCGCATGACGGATTCTGAATGGACTCCGACCCGTTGTGTCAGCTCAAGGAGGAGTGCCATGGTCATCTGAGCCACCGATCGAGTGCCGTAGGCGGGAATGTTCGTGACAGGAATGGATCGAGCCTTGGCTGCTTCGACATCGACGATATTGTAACCCGTAGCCAAGACACCGATGTATTTCAAACGTGGGCAGTGGACCATGGTCTCGACGCTGATGGGCGTCTTGTTGGTCAGGATCATCTCCGCATCGTGCGCCCGGTCGACAATGTCCTCCAAGGCGGTGCGTTCGTGAATCGTACAGGAATCGACCATGGAGATTAGAGGAGACCAATCCAGATCGCCGGGATTCAAGGTATAACCATCCAAGATGACCAATGAGCGTTTCATAGGAGAGGAACTTAGGTGATCGGTTGATGACTGACAATGCCTGGGGCTTTCGCAGGTGCTTCTACCAGTTCAAAATGTCAGGCAGGTGATTGAGGTTCAGGCAACCTTCGGCTTGAACAAGGACCATGTCTTCACTGCGCACACCGCCGGATTGCAGGTTGTAGAGTCCCGGCTCTATGGTGAGAGCTTCATGCTGCTTGAGCGCCGGGCCCTTGAAATCGAGGAGAGGCGGTTCGTGGACTTCCAGCCCAATGCCATGACCGGTTCCGTGGACCATGACCCATTGATCGTTATGGGCTTTTTGGTAATCCAGACCTGAATGGTAGCCGAGTTCTTCCAATGCCTTGAGCGTGGCTTCATGCACCTGTTGCCCAGTCACGCCCTCCCGGGTGCAGTCCATTGCAGCCTTTTTGGCAGCAACAACGGCTCCATAGGCTGCGTTGACTTCGTCAGGGATGATCCCGTGGACCGCTGTTCGAGTGCAATCTCCGTTGTAAAGGCTTTCTTTGCTGCGGGGGAAAATATCGACAATGACCGGTTGTTCGGTGTGCAGTGGGCCTTTCCCCATGGCGTGGCAATCGGCACCTTGTTGGCCACAAGCCACGATGCTCCCTGGATTGGAAAACCCGTCCTTCAATAGCCAATAGTCGATCATGGCCCTGAGTCGCTCAGAGCTGAGGATTTCTCCTTCATGCCACAGCACACCGTTGGAGTCTGCCGAGGCGCGACAAATGGTCTGACATGCCTTGAGCATGGTAGACTCGGTTATCTTCTGTGCGTGAGCCAGGGAGTCCATGGCTTCCTGAGATTTGATGCGACGGTCCATGACCCCCATTTGAGGATCATAGTGGACTCGTATGGAGGCCTGCCGCAGTGCTTCGTGGAAGATTAGGGGAAGTGAACGATCCGAATACACATCATGTATCTTGTGCTGATTCAGGCACTCCGCCAGCGCCTGGGCTGTGGCCGTCTCACGATCACCACTCAAACCTTCTGGTGGAGCATATTGAGCGGGGCAGGCAACATGAGTGGCACGAGCCTGTTTGCTTGCTCTTTCCATTTCAATATCCCGAAGCAGGAAGAGGGACTCACAGGCGACTTCGTTTGCTTGCCATTCGACCCATACGGCTGGGTCCCCCACCAGAAACTGGCAACGATCGAAGAGGTTCATGTTGCCTGCCGGAATGCCAGCCAGAACACGAACGCGCCTGGCATCGCTTAAAGAAGGGATATTCATGTTTGATGGGGTGGCTGCCCAGCGTTTTGGCGCTGAGCATGCGAAAGGATGTCTACGGGGCGAGTGTTGTAAAGGGCCTGTCTCCAGCCAGCTGCTTTGTCCTCTGTTTCCTGGAATTCGGCTTCTGGATCCGAATCTGCGACGATTCCCGAACCGACGTGAAGGATGAGCTCCTCATCGGTGCGGATGGCCGTACGAATGAGAATGTTCCATTGACTCATTTGATTGAACCCCATGTAACCCATACTGCCGGTATAGGGACCTCGGGTGTGGGGCTCGAGTTGTTCGATGATTTCCATGGCCCTGAATTTTGGAGCCCCTGTAATGCTGCCACCTGGAAAACATTGCATCAATGCACTCAGGTGGGTTCTGTCGGCTTTGAGCATGCCTTCAACCGTAGAAACCAGATGCTGTACCTGGGCATAACGTTCCAATTTCATGATATCCGGAGTGATCACACTTCCAAATTCGCACACCTTTCCCAAGTCATTTCGCAGGAGGTCCGTGATCATGAGGAGTTCGGCGCGTTCCTTTTCACTGGATTGTAACTGAAATGCCAAAGTGGCGTCCGATTGAGCGTCATATCCTCTTGGTCGTGTTCCCTTGATAGGTCGGGAGCGAATGTGCCTTCCATCCAATTTGAGAAAGGATTCCGGTGAACTACAGAGGAGTTGATAGTGTCCTCCTTGGAAAAAGCCGCCATGAGGGGCCGGGGACACTTGCTGAATACGTCGGTAGAGCTCAAGCGCAGGGCCTGGCTTGGGAACGCTCAAAGCCCTGGCGAGATTCAATTGATAAATGTCTCCTTGTTGAATGAACCTTTGAGCGGTTTGCACGGATCGGAGGTAAGGTTCTTTCCGGGGAAAGGAATTCCAGTTCGGCAAGGGAAAGGCCTCGAGGTTTGACCTGGCAGGTTCTTTCGACACCATGGCCCTTTCCAGGGTGTGCTTCCAATCATCTATTTGTGCCTGGCACGCGGTTGCCGACCACGAGCCGTCAGGGCCAAACCCGGTGGCAATGATCCATTGGCTTTGCTGCAGGTGATCGGTCACTAAAAGACTTGGGTAAAGGCCTAGCTGGGCGTCAGGACAGGGGCTGTGATGCATCGCCCGCCTTTCCAGTCTGGGCTCTACAAAATGCTTGAGATCATATCCCCAGAAACCAAAACATCCCCCCAAAGGGAAAGGGGAATCCAGTTCATGGAGCCATTCGAAAGGGCGCATCAAGTCCTCCATGATGTGCCAGGGATTACCGAATCGGGTGGAACACTCTTTCCTGGGAGCGCAATGGATATGGCAAGACGATCCCTGGCTGGTTAACGTCAGCATGGGTTGGGTGACCAGGAAACTGAATCGAGCATCCGGATGTCCTGTATGGGAAGAATCCAACAACATGGTGCCGGGGATGGGTGCAAGCAGCTCGAGCAAGGCATCCATGGCCACCGGATGAGAAACTTCTTCAATGCGGCTTTTCATGATTCAGGGGGCTGCCGTTCACGCAAGGATGTGATGCATGACGTTTCCGAAGTCCTGCTCGAGGCGTTTGTGTTGGGGCACTTCCATTCGATGAGGGTCCAGGCCCAGCTGATGGAGCAAGGTCGCATGAACATCGGTGACGTAATGGGGATGTTCCACGGCATGAAAGCCAATTTCATCGGTTTGTCCGTGGGTCCTACCACCCTGAATGCCCCCACCTGCCATCCAGATGGAAAAACCGTAAGGGTGATGATCCCGTCCATCGTTATTCTGTGAGCCCGGAGTCCGGCCGAACTCGGTGGCGAAGACCACCAGGGTTTCTGAAAGCATTCCTCGCTGCTTGAGATCTTTGAGCAAACCCGCAATGGGCAAGTCGACCTGGGCAGCGAGTTTTTCATGGTTTGCCTTGAGGCCACTGTGCGCATCCCATGCGCCAGCCGCACCATCACCGTGCATGATCTGAATGAATCGGACGCCCTTTTCCACCATGCGTCGAGCGGCAAGCAATTGTCTGCCGAAAGGCCGCGTGATGTCGTTTTCCAGTCCGTAAAGATTGCGAATGGATGACGTTTCCTGCTCAAGATCCAACAAGGTTGGAACCGAGCGTTGCATGCGAAAGGCGAGTTCGTAGGATTGAATGCGTGCTTCGAGCCGATCATCTTGAGGGAAAGCGCCCCTGCGAAATTGATTAAGGCGATGGGTGAGGCGAAATTCATCCCGCTGACGAGTGGAGGAGAGAGAATGCTCGGGTTGCGCGTAATCCAGAGGTTGGTCGCGGTCCAGGTTCAAAGGAACCGCATCGTAGGCCGGTCCGAGATAGTGCCCATCCTTCGTATCAAAAAATCTTGGCCCCATGGTAACAAATTGAGGTAAATTCTCATTGAGGGAACCCAGTCCGTAGGTGATCCAGGCTCCAATGGTGGGGTGGCGTCCATCGAGCATGTGCCGGCCTGAATGGAATTGAACCTGAGCGCCGTGATTGTCATCGGTCGTCCACATCGAGCGAATCACTGCCAGATCATCGGCACAGGAGCCCACGTGGGGGAACCAATCGCTGACTTCCAGTCCGGACTGGCCGTAACGTTTGAAAGCGACCTGGAGAGGATAGAGTTTGTTGCGCTGCTGCCCGTTGGCATCATTCACCACCACGACCCGCACGTTCTTCAGGCGATCCGGAGATTGGACATTGCTAAAAGGCGTCTCCCCAATGGTTTTGCCGGCAAAACGGTTGAGGGAAGGTTTTGGATCAAAACTTTCCATGTGACTGACCCCTCCACGCATGAACAGCCAAATTACATTCTTTGCTTTTGCCGGTCGGTCGGCCTGACCGAAACCAGGTCCCGGCTTGGCCTGCATGTCAGAGGATAGAAGGGATTGCAGAGCGATGGACCCAAGCCCCATGGTGCTATGACTCAGAAAGGCGCGGCGATGGAGCATGCTCGGTGGTTTCATGAATCAGCGAATGGTGATGAAATCATTGTGGTTCATCAGCGAGTGGATCAGGCTGACGCCTGCATTGGGTTGCCCGTTCTGCGGAGGATCCTCTTTCCACGCCTTGAGGGAAGCCCGGCAAAGATTGCGCTCCTCCTCCTCAGGCTCCCACCCTAGCAGAGTTTGAAACGCCCTTTCAATAAATCGCTCTTCCGATGCGGGCGTGTTTTTTTCTTCCCAGCCCAGATGATGGGCGATACCCATGGCTGCATCCATGGAGAGCTGGCTGTTGGAAAGAGCCAGAGCTTGCTGGGGAATGATGCTCTCCGAACGGCGGTAGCATTCCAGAATGGACGCATCGTCGAACAGACCCAGAAAACGTTCCTGATCATCTCTTGAATGGCGGAAATAGAGACTTCGACGGGGATGCGGTTTGTCGGCCTCGAGACTGGGGCCTCCCATGCGCTCATCCAGTAGCCCTGCCGATTTCAACAGACTATCGCGAATCACTTGTGACTCCATGCGCTTGGTGTGTTGTTTCCAGAGAAGCTGGTTCTCGGGATCCTTGAGGAGATTCTGCGGGTGGGCGCCATGCGAGGCACTCGAGCGTTTGTAGGCAGCACTGGTCACGATCAGGCGATGAATGGGCTTCATGTGCCATTGGTGTTTCACGAGCGTGACCGCCAGATGATCCAGAATGGATTGAAGTATGGGAGCAGGGGTGCGTCTGCCAAAATCGCTGACCGGATCTACCAGGGGTATCCCAAAATGGCGTGACCACATATGGTTCACGGCGACCCTCGCAGTGAGTGGGTTTTCTGGATGAATCAGCCATCGAGCCAAGGCAGAACGCCTGCCAGTACTTGTGTCAGGATAGGGTGTTCGACGCTCCTCCTCGGTCTCGGCTGGCGACTCGAGCGCCTTGATGGAGGCTTTCAAGGCCACGTATTTGAGGGGATGTTCCTGAAAGGAAAGGTTCCGGTTGTGAAGGTCTTTCTTGAGCGCCTCGATTTGTTTGAGCACGCCCGGTTGATCCTTTGCCTCCGTTTTCTCGAGTTCCCATTGCTTTGATGCCAGTTTCCAGTTCAACAATGCACTGTCATAATCCCAGGTGGTTTGCGCAGCGAGGCGGTCGAGTGTTTCCAAATCGGATCCATCGGGATGCGCGGAACGGTACACCATCGCATCGTGAACCGCCTTGAGGGATGGAATCTTTTTTTGAGCCGCTTCCCATTCCAGATCCAGCAGGCGAATGGCTTCGGCCCGGTTTTCCCCCTGCGTTTGAGTGGAGGCGGTTTCTCGGCGGTTGCAGATGTCGCGCAAGGCTACTCTGGCTTTTTGCAGCAGCGATGCCAGAACATGGTCTTTGAGTGCCGGCAAATGAGCGCTGGGAGGGAGTGAAACCGGCTGAATAGTGAACGGTATGTGGCCAAGGAAGGCGGGAGGAGAGGGAGACATGGGCTGGCTTTGATCCAGGTTTTTCTCGTCTCCTTTGACATGAATGAATGTGGCAGCATCGGGATGCATGTCAAAAGCCCTGGGAAGCCCATTCTTCTCCAGATCGATTTCGCCGGGTAAGGCATCGGTACGAATTTGATGGGGTTCGAGGATGGCTCGAAAGCGATAGTAATCTTCAGCCGTAATCGGGTCGTATTTGTGGTCGTGGCACTTGCTGCACTGGAGGGTCAATCCAACGAAAGCCCTCGCGGTGTGCTCAATGGTTTTGTCCAGCCAAGTGGTCCGATTGAAAAGAAAGTAGTTGCGGGCCAGGAAGCCGGTCGCTCTGAGCCGATCCTCGTCCAGGGGGAAAAGCTCGTCCGCTGCGAGCATTTCCAGAATTATTTGATCATAGCTCTTGTCTTTATTGAGTGATTCCACAATCCAATCGCGCCAGTGCCAGATGTGTTTTTGGCTGTATCGGAGCTGTTCACCCAGTCCAAACCAGTCACTGTAACGCCAGATGTCCATCCAGTGCCGCCCCCATCGTTCACCGTAGTGGGGGGATGCCAGCAGTCGGTCGACGATCTTTTCATAGTGTTGGTCTGTGGGTTCCTTGACGTACTCCGCAATCTCCTCTGGCTCAGGGAGGGTACCTACCAGATCCAGGAAGAGCCGGCGCATGAGCAGCAGGGGAGGGGAAATGGCCCGTGGCTCCACCTCATGCTCCTCATGAATGGGCTGGAGAAGGCCGTCGATTGGATGCGTGCCACGGGTGGTGATGGTGGCCTCGACAGGAGGTTGGAAGGACCAATGGTCGGATGGATCGCCTTCCTCTTCTTCGAGTGAAGGGCCAGGAGCACCCGCAGCGATCCATGCCTCGATGCGTTCAAGGATGGCAGGGTCCACCGCCTTCCCCTCAGGTGGCATGCGTTCTTCCATGTCGGAGGTCCGAAGGCGTTGCAAGAGGATGCTCTGATCCGGATGTTTCAGATCGATGAGAGGCTCCTGGGCGCCGCGCTCCCTGATGTGCATGGCCGTGTCGAGCCGAAGACCTCCCTTTTGTTTCAAACTTCCATGGCAGGCAAAACAACGTTCCTTGAGCATGGGTTTGATATGCTCCTCATAACTTTGGAGCGCGTCTGAATGAGCTGGGATGGAGTATCCCAGAAGACTCATCAGCATCATGGTTAACCTGAGACTCATGCTCTGGGATGAGTTTAAGGTCGATGGCTCCCGGGCTCCAGCCTTATTGAGAGGCGGCATGTGTTCATGGCAATGGCTTGCCAAGCGATGGAAGCCATTGCATGCCATGGGGGGATACCTTTGCTTTTCGATCCTCAAAATTCCAGTAGTCGAAATTGTTTCGATGATCCACTGACACATCCAAAAAGAGGAAGTTGGAACCTTTGGAATGCAGGTTGGTATGCACTTGGTTCCACCCGCCTACAGCGGCCAACCCTCCATTGTCAAACATCCAGATGGTTTGGTTGGGTGAAACGATGCCAGATAACTTGACTCGGTTACCCGCCCCGGTTCCATTGATGTGTCGGTTGGCCGCATAGTGGAAAAGGTTTTTGCCGTTGCTTCGCCGCCGGTTGGATGGGCAAATCCAAATATTTTGTGAGGGAGGACGCACCAAGTGATTGGTTCGCCAGGGCTGTTGGTGATAGGGAGTCACTCCGAGAGACCTGGGGAGGCTGATATACCAGCCCTGATGTTTGGAATGCCCGTTAGGTGACCCATCCATCGGTAACCAGTCGTCATGATCGGATGCAAACAGGATGGTGGCTAGCCCCCATTGTCTCAAGTGGCTCGTACAGGTCATCCTGTGGATTTGGCCTTTGATCTTTCCAAGGTTTGCGATGCTGAGACTGCCAAGCCAGATCACCAGCGCAAGGGTGATCACAAGTTCCAACAAGGAATACCCATGCCTTTGATGAGGATTCGAAACTCGAGGGTTTCGATCGCTGTGCTGCATCCATGTCACTCATGGCTAGTGTGTGTGTTTCAAAAGCTCTCGCCCAAAAGAACCCACCAAATTTTCCTTTGGAAGGGTGATGCCATGACGCAAAAAAAAAGGGCAGCGGTAAGTTCCGCTGCCTTTTTCGTGAGATAAAAGGTGTTTAAACCACCACCGTCTTGCCCGGAACGGCTGTCGCGTACATCCCATCAGGGCCTGGGAGCGATTTGGGCATGGCATCCCATGCGAAGGCCTCCGGCAGGGTGCTGATTTGGGAGTTGATGGCATCTTTCCATTCAACCACCTTGCCAGAGTAAGTTGCCATACGCCCGAGGATGGA
Source organism: Magnetovibrio sp. (assembly GCA_002709525.1). GTDB lineage: Bacteria > Pseudomonadota > Alphaproteobacteria > Rhodospirillales > Casp-alpha2 > UBA3470. The sequence continues at coordinate 14,753 of PARE01000065.1, forward strand.
AGTCATCGAACTCTTGGCACCATACTCAGCTTCATTGTAGGCAACATTGTTGCGGATCGCGTGGAAGAGGTCATCGTGCTCCTGCTGATAGGGGTTCTTTCCCTTACCCCCAAACCTCCAGCTGTTCTCACCTCGAATGATGTACCGGTTGATTTCGGCGCTGCCCTTGCTGCCATGAGCATGCTCCGAGACGCTGTTCCAGCAACCCACCTGATGGCGACACTGGCTGTACATTCGGGAGCCATCAGCATATTCGAACTCCACCGTGTGGTGGTCAAAAATTTCCCCGTAATCGATACCCACGCGGACCTCTGCACCGCCCATGCCATTGGCGCGGACAGGGAAGTCATTTTTCAGCCAGTTGATGACATCCAGATTATGAATGTGTTGCTCGGTGATATGGTCTCCGCAGATCCAGACGAAGTAATACCAGTTGCGCATCTGGTATTCCATTTCGGTCAATTTGCGTCCGTATTGCTTTTCCAGGTCGGCACGCTTGCGAACCCATGGGGTGTTGCCGTTCCAGTAGGCGCGAGTCGTAATGATATCACCTATGGCACCGTCTTGAAGCCGCTTGATGGTTTCGATGTAGCCCGCTTGATGGTGGCGCTGCAACCCCACTCCAACTTTAAGGTTTTTCTTCTTGGCCTCTTCAGCTGCTGCCAAGACCTTTCGCACCCCGGGAGCATCGGTCGCCACCGGTTTTTCCATGAAGACGTGCTTGCCCTGTTTCACCGCTTCTTCGAAATGGATGGGCCTGAATCCTGGAGGTGTGGCCAGAATGACGACGTCGGCCAGTGCGATGGCCTTCTTGTAACCCTCAAAACCGTAGAAGCGTCTGTCCTCAGGGACATCCACACGATCGCCATGCTTGCGGGCGAGGTTGTTCAAGCTGCCCTCCAGGCGATCTTCGAAGGCATCGGCCATCGCAACCAATTTGATGGGGCCCTGATCGTGGGTGTTCAACGCTTGGTCGGCAGCACCTGAACCGCGCCCACCGCAACCAATGAGAGCAATTTTGAGTTCATCATTTTGGGCGGCAAAAACACCATGATTGAGCGCCATGGATCCCAGCACACTGGTACCTATGACGCCAGAGGATTGTCCCAGGAAGGTTCTGCGATTGACCGCATCCTGCATTTGATCATTTTTTTTCATAGACTGACAATTTGGGGCCTTTGAGGGCTTTCTGAATGATTAATGATTGTGAAGTGAGATTCTCTCGTATCCTAAGCAATGAGCTGTTTTTGGCGAGATTAATCTCTCTCATTGAGGTTGTTCCAGTAACGCGCAATGGTTTCGGCGCTGGGTGTTTCCAATGGCCTGACCACGCGGATTCCCAAAAATTGGGCATCGGTCAGATACCAGATGCTCTTGGGTAGCTGCGGATCCTGCATTTTCCATTGGGCGTCCGAGGCTCTGCGTGCTGCGCTCCGCATGGCTTCCGGGTAGTCATCCCAGGATCCTCCGCGGACGGTTCGGGGATAGAGTTTGTCTGAAAAACGAAAAGGATTGGTGCGGTCCCCGTTTTCCAATGATTGGTAACCCGCCGTGTCATAGGCATCAATGACCCATTCAGCGACATTTCCATGCATGTCATAGAGGCCCCAAGGATTGGGTTTTTTGGTGCCTACCTTCTGATACTTGAAATCGGCATTGTCCGCATACCACTCGTAGTCCCCAATTTTTTCGCCATCATCGCCAAACCAGAAAGCGGTTGTGGTGCCAGCCCTGCAGGCATATTCCCACTCTGCCTCTGTGGGCAGGCGATAGAAGTGGCCGGTCTTGGCGCTGAGCCACTGACAATACTTGCTGGCTGCATGCTGGGTCATACTGATGGCTGGATAGCCATCCTTGCCCATACCAAAACTCATCTCGACATAGGGTTTGGTGGGCTTGCTGACCGCATCGGCCAATGGGTCGTGATAGTCGTCACCGGCATTGAGTAGCCGCGCCATTTCTTCGGGATACATGAAAAGCTCGTATTCATTCCAGGTGACCTCATGTTTGCCGATCCAGAAAGGGGACAAGGTGATGTCTACCTGTGGGCCTTCATCTTCCCGACGACCGGATTCGCTTTCTGGGCTGCCCATTTTGAAGACACCCCCCTGGATGGCGACCATATCGAAAGTGACAGAGGTTCCGGCTAAAGTCTCGGTGTAGTCAGTCATCTTTGACGCATCGGTCACGTCGGCTTTTTCCATGATGCGCTGGTGCATGGCGTTGACCAGTTCCATGTTGGCACCGCTTGGGCCGGTTTCAGCCTTGCGCGGGACCAGAGTGATCCCATCGGGCCACTGAGCGCCCTGATCGATCCAAAAGCGCAGGATATCGCTTTTGTCCTTGGCCATGGGACCATCCTTCTTGGCAGGAGGCATCAAGTCCTCATGATCTTCCGGTAAAATGGTGAAGGTATAAAGGCTGCTGAGTCCCGAGCGACCTGGGATGATGGCCTTGCCGGACTTGCCTCCTTCAAAAGCCAACTCTCTCTGGTCAAGGCGCAAATTCCCATCCGCGTGACCTTCGCGGTGACAACCCACGCAATTCTGCTCCAGCACCGGCTGAACATCCTGGACGAAGTCCACCCGCATCGCAGGCTTCAACTCGACTTCCTCCGGCCAATCAGCTCCTTGCTCGATCCAGACCTTCAACAAATCCGTTTGTTCCTTGCTCAAGGGGTCTCCCTTGGGAGGCATGATGTCGTCATCGTCCGGATCCAGGATGGTCAGGGTGTAAAGCGAGCTTTCATCCGGATCTCCCGGAACCAGAGCGGTCCCGTATTCACCTCCCTTGATGACATTGGCGCGGGTGTTCATCAACAACTCACCTTTGATGTTGTCGGGATTGTGGCAACTCAGGCACGTGCTCTCCAAAATGGGTTTGATGTGCCGTAAAAAGTCGACTTTTTCCTGAGCCTGAGCAGGCACCAGCAGACTCATGACCAACGAGCCCGCGCCTATGTACTGAAGGGTTTTGGATTTCATGGATGAACGAATGATCTCAATGTGAAGATTGCGTCCTGGGTTGTCAACCATCGGCTGGATGATCCGAAGACATGCCTTTGCTTTCTTGCCTTTCACCCATACTTGGACTCTTGGCTGTCCGATTTGATTCATAAAAAAGGGGCAAAAACCATGCAATTGTGCTAAATTAGTCTTTGTCTTTGCCTCCATGATGCAATCTCCCTGGCAACAAAATCAGTGGCCTCTGGAACGCTGGATCCGGCAAGAGCTCTCCACTATGTTGCGCAGCCTTCGGCCGGGAAACGGACCCGCAAATCATTTCCTGGCTGCCTATCG
>PARE01000066.1 GCA_002709525.1 Magnetovibrio sp.
AATTCCGCCGCGTAGAGAATCAGCGTCGTTCAGCATAGAGATGTTGTTGTATATTTCCATAGAGATGGCGCCAGCGCGCCAGAAATTCGATCGCAGACGTCGACATTGGTAAACTTTGAGTCTCCCGAGTAAATCCGCATAAGAATCCACGGTACTGGCTGCCAGTCTGTTATGGAAGACCCTCGTCCAACGCACAAAAGAAGCTGAATCTACTGCACGAAGCTAAACAATGTCCTGAAAAACCCCAGCGGTTAGATAGGATTAAACACCGCGACGACAAGTTTTGCAACCTCCCCTGTTTCTGGCGCACGATGGAGACGTGACGGCATAAAATAGAGTGAGAGTTCGCTTTGGATGATTTTCATATCTTTTTTTTCTTACGCATCCGAGCGTCAAATTCTGGATCATAAATAAAATAACGATCGCCAACTTTTACATGAACTTTATTTCGATACCCCGGAACATGAAATGCTCGAATTCGGCGTTCTATCTCTGAGTCCGATAGATCTGTGGTAATATACGACATACGAATAAAATCTGATCGCCTATGCTTATTTTGGGTCGACCAATTCCATTTGCGCCTCGGCGCGATTGTATTGTCTAAAATTTCTTCAAGATTGCGCTCAAATATTTCTTTGGATAACTGACGACTCAATTGATCGTGCTCGATGGGCCCATCATCTGGCTGTAACGGCCGCTCCAAAACATCAAGTATCTCGCCACTATCAACTGATGCATCCATTCGATGCAATGTAGCGCCAGCTGATAGATAACCATCATAGATTGAGAAGTGTTGTGGGTCACGGCCTGGATAGGCTGGTGGTGCTGGGTGAATATTATAGGCGGCAATTGCTTCTTCGAGAACTTCTGCGGGGAAAATATAGGGGTTCAAGAATGAAATGATAATTGAATTTTTCAGGTCCACCTGATCATCTTTATCCTCATCCATGACGTGATGGCGCCAGCAGTGCGCTGCAAACCGCTTTGATGCTTCCACAAAACACGTTCGCGAAAGCTCGGTATCGGAAGAAAAGAAATCAACATTCATAGTGTTACTTTTTGGCTTTTTATATCAGGCCGCCGCAGGCTCGGAGCTTGCTCCAAGGATCCCGCCTTTAACCAACTGATCGACAAGTGGGTAAAAATCCCAAACTGGAATGTCGTGCATATCCGCGATCTCAATTAGATCATGCTCACCATCGCAGTATGCGATCAATGCAAATAGTAGTTGCGTCATATCCGCATGCGTTGGCGTATGTCCACCAACGGTGTTCCATAGACCCAATTTGTCCAACTTTGGCTCGCAGGGCGTCAGCATTTGATAGTAATCATTGCGCTCCAAGGCTTGTAGGCACCGCGCATACGCATCGAAAGACGTCTGAAGGTATTCAGCCCTCACAAAACTCAAATCATCAAGGGAAGTATGGTATTCAGGGTATTCTTCAAACTTACTCTTTGCCAACATGCCAATCGGTAGGTCGATACCAGGAGAATTCCATTGGCGTTCATCGCTGCCGCGATAGCGAAACGGCTTTATCTCATATTGATGATCGAAACGGTGCAATACATGCGTAGTCACGCGATCGACCAACGCCCTGCCGTTTCGTGATTGGACGTAAGCAAGCGGACCGGGGCCACCGGTACAAACAACTTGGTACCCTGCGATGACCTGTTCTCGCAGCTGCTCAGCGTGTTTTGATAGATAGCATATAGCGCCGATGGTTTCCGGTAGCCAAAGTATTCGATAACTATAGCGACGTGAGGGACTCTCAAGGAGCCATTTCGCCAGGTAGGTCAACAACACAGGCCCCGCCAGTTCATTATTAGCCATGGATGGGTGACAAATATTGCTGGCGAGCAGTATCTCTTGATCCGTTTCACCCGGAATGAGAAGTTCGCCATAATTCAATACACCGGGCTTTAGCGTGCTGTCGATCTTCGCCTTGAATGGCCCGGAACCTAAGCGATCAAAATCGCTCTGTCGCATACAAAACCCCCATGTGCGTTTATAATAACTAGTCACATACGGAATGGCGTTCGCCAGATGCGGGTGTGTAAAAACACGTTCGCGCAATTCTTCGAGCGTCAGCTCACCTTCGAAGGGCTTGCTGTAATTCACAACATGCAGATTGCTTTCATTAAAATCGATGACCCGCCGGCCCTGCTTATCCTTTACGTATGCGTCATTTATGTTCCATTCATCCGGAACCACCCAATCAAAACATCGGGTACCCGACGGCACCTCATGAGTCGTCAATGGAACCTTACCTTGAATGATTTTTAGGGTCTCGCGAACTCCGCGACCTGTAATGCTCCGACAAATCGGAAAAAGCCCGCAGAGCAGGTCATGCATATCTGAACCCAATGAGGTTGGAATATTATCCATCAATGCGTTTGGCGCGAATTACGTCAGCACGACTTTATGCCTGGGAAATTACCCGGCGTCGGTTCGCAGAGTTAATTTGAAGAAAGGCCTTCACAAACTTGTCTCGACGCGATTCTCGCTGGTCGTTCCATATACTTTCAAACAAGGGTGGATTTGGATTCCGTAATTGAAACATCTGCACATTTCTCGCTGAATAGTCCTGAAGCGGCGATCTATAGTTATCCTCAATCCAGGCTGACAAATCGAATGGCGAAGTGACCGTTACTACCTCCTCGACTCGTTCATCAACGGGGATGTAAGATTTCTGCGTAACCAACCGTAGGATATCAAGCGCAGTGAAAAACTCGTCAGGCGGCGAACCGATTCTCGCCCGAATGATCGCCTCACCTGCAGCACAAATTTCATCAGTTGCCAAATCGAACTCCCCTTCGATGAGAACGTCGATGATCAGATTATCACGAACGCGGTGAATGCCCTGAGGCAGATTTGGTTCAGTTTCCATTTGTTGCATTACAAACTCGCGAACATCATCGCGCGTTTCAAACAGGCGATCTCGGACACCTTCCGCGTACTGGGAAGCCCGAGCACCTAGGATAGGATATGTCTCCACTTGTTCAGCGATGCGGCACAGCAGTTCGGTTGCACTTACGCCATGACTATCGAAAAAGAATAACAGTTCTTTGAACAAACTGCGGTTATGGGCAAAATCCAATAGGAATACGAACTTGTTGATTTCATGGACCTCATCTTCGGGTAGCGTGTTATTCCCTACGACAATCTCATCAACCTCAACATTTTGCAGATGGGGATGTTCCGTATAACCATTTTCGCTCATTAGGAATTTGCCAATGACGCCGTGTTTCTCCCGATCCTCAGGAAGTGCCATTTCCGTGCCTTTGAGGATGGTCATGTGGTTGATCGAAATACTCTCAAAGCGCTGGCCAATCAGCTTATCAACGGAGGCCAGGAAACTTTGCCGCGTCTCACCAGGCAATGGGAAAATCAATTCCGTAACCAACATGAGGCCGTGTTCGCGGGCGAACCCAACAGCGCTCTCCACCTCTTTATCCTTCAAGTTTATGCGCTTGATTGCATCCAGAACTGTCGGTGTCGCGGATTGAAAACTAATACAAAAAGGCAGACAATCCTTAAGGAGTTTATTTATATTTTTGACCCGCTCCGTCGGATGCTTGTCAGTATAAATGGAAACTGCGTTCGGGAAACCCGTGTCACGCCGCTTCTTCACGATGTATTCAGCGATCTCTTCATCGCGATGCAGGATACCGAAATTCTCATCTGCCAAGCGCAGATACTTATTTGTTGCCCTATCCGCAACATAGTCGATTTCAGCCTTAACCCTATCAATTTCAAATGACTTGACCTTGCGCCATGAGTCTTTTCCCGACACACAGAAGGTGCATCGATATGGACATCCGCGTGAGGTCTGAATGATCGGCAAGTAATCCGGATTAGCCAAAAACTCATCCATAAACCCATCAAAATAAGGTGACGGTATTTCATTGATGTCATCCGCAAATCGGGCCGAGGCCTGGCCTTGGAAATTCCCTCCTGCAGCGCGTGAGACACAACCAGGAATTGCAGCGCTAAGAAGCCGCTCTCGACTGCCCATATTTTTGTAGCCCTCGATCAGGGCGCGAACTGGTCCCTCACCCTCGTTGGGCATAACAAAATCGTATTCAACGGAAGCTCTCAATTCAGTTGCAGCCATCGAAATATTTTCCGAAATGTCCGGCCCCCCAACGGCAATTACTGTATCGGGGAACCTCTCACGCAAATAGGCTGCCGTCTTCTTTGTAAGGGATGTATTCCATGAGTAAGACCCAAACGCCACCAAATCAGGCTTCACATCTTCCATTGTGGTATGCATATCTTCAAATTTTCGGAATTGATATACTTCAATGTCATCACCAAAAATCTTGTCGATATATGCATAGACATATCCCATGCCGATAGGAACAGAGTTCCGAAGGTAGCGGTAATATGAGTTTTGCAGGTCAGCCAGAAATACAATCATTGGAACGCCTATCGGACAATTGGGTTTAGCGCCAGTTTGGACATTGGGTGTAAAGCCTCATTGACCAACCAAATTTTCATCATGAATTCCGCCGCGTAGAGAATCAGCGTCGTTCAGCATAGAGATGTTGTTGTATATTTCCATAGAGATGGCGCCAGCGCGCCAGAAATTCGATCGCAGACGTCGACATTGGCAAGCCAGCACACAAGGCTCTCATCCTGTCAAGGTCACCTGGCCAATCGACATCAAGTCTGATATCGTCACCAAGAGTGTGCCATTCCGCTGGACAATCAACGGCCAGCACCGAATATCTATCAAGATTGTCCCAGATATAAGATGTGGCCGCCTCCCGGTGAAACTCTGACGTTGCTAAACCGTCAATCTCATACAGCAAATCGGCGCACATAACTTCCGCACCCAATCCATCCGGATAGCCGTTATCAAGGCGGGGGATGTGATTGAAGGCGTAATCTGCCTCGCTCTCTGAAAATGAACAAACCGCATGGTCGATAAATTCCGGATCAACAACCGGGTTGTCGGCACAAACCCGCAGGACCGTCGCCGCTCCAGCCGCCTTTGCAGCTCCGCAAAACCGGCCAAGAACATCACCTTCGTGTTCGAAACGAAAAGTATTTAATCCCAAATCCTTCGCAACACCAATTAAGGGGTCGTCACGTTCCGCTTCTGATGTCGTCAGGACGACTTGATCTAACGTCGTAGCCAGGCTAACCCGCTTGAGAACCCAGTAGATAATGGGGAAGCCGCATAAATCGGCCATCATTTTTCCAGGAAACCGAGTGGAACCCATCCTCGCCTGAATAAGGGCCACCACGGGTCGACGTGATATTGGCAGCAAAATTAAAAGCCAGCTGATTTTTGGGACTTTGCATAGGCCCAATTATTTGCATTGGCAAATCGGCGGAGCAACAGCTCCCGCAGAGGCAAGCCACTCAGAAGTGCTATCATCTATCCAAGGACCTGGCTGAATCCCGTACCGCTTTAGCAAGATCTGTGAACATAGTGTTGATGGATACGAGCAGACGCGCCGAAGTGCACCCAAACCTGTACAATAGACTATACCCCGGAGCGATCACTGATCCAAATCCGCCCACTGCAGAATTTGGTCTTCATCTATATCGGCTTTAGCCCGAGCGCCGATAATTCGATCCCAATCCTCTGGGCTAATGCCTGTGGCGGGACGCTTGGGGATGATCATATCCTCTGCGATAGTTTCACCGGCCTTGATCGCACAAGCGGCAACGATACTTCTCCTCGCATTGAGACGCGAGATATCCTCGGTTTCTAGCGGCTTTTTATGCCGATTTCCTGACACTTCAGAGAGCAGCGCCACATTCTCAGTAAAGCGACGAAGGTCATCAACATCCATCGCGTGATAATGGTCGTTCCCTGGCAGACCCTTATCAAAAGTAAAATGCTTTTCGATAACCCGCGCGCCCTTGAGATAAGCACTGGTCAATACAATCATAGCGGGATCGGGTCGAGTATGATCGGAATAACCAATAACATGGCTTGGAAACTGCTCAGCAAGACCCTCAATCATGTTTAAATGTGCGTTCTCATAATCGCAAGGGTAGTTGAGAATACAGTGTAACAAGACAATGTCTCCAGCTCCGGCATCCTCTAGCTCTTTGACTGCACGTTCGATTTCATCAATGCGCGCCGCGCCCGTAGACAGTACTGTCGGCTTGCCTTTCGCACCAACTTGTCGGATCAGCGGAATATTGGTCAGGTCGGCCGAAGCAATCTTGAACATCGGCACCAATGGTGCCAATAATTCCACCGCGTGCGCATCGAACGCCGTCGATAAGAAGTCGATGCCGACCGCTCCGCAGTAGTGCGCCAACTCCAGATACTCCTCATCGCCAAATGAATCATGCCTCTTGAATAGCTCAAACTGGCTGGTCGTCGGTTCCTCGGCGAGATTCCAGTAAGAAGGGCTTTTCTGCGCCGCCAGAGTATTTGCCTTATATGTTTGAAACTTCGCGGCATCCGCACCGCCGGACTTGGCCGCGTCAATCATCTCCTTGGCAGTGGTCACGGAGCCCTCATGATTCACGCCTATTTCGGCAATCACATATGGACGGCTATTAGAATCGATAATGAAATCACCCAAGCGGGCCCTCGGCAACGGGTTTGCGTTCGTCATTCTACATCCGCACGAATAGTTCTTGAACACGCTCGCGGGTCAACACGTTTCGGAAATTGGGACCTAACGCGTTTTCAAGAGGTTTTTCATGAATAATTGAGGCGTTGAAGAGCGCTTCATATTGGTCATCGGAAAGGCCTCGGCAGAGACCCGTTCGCAAGGAAATATTTTGCTTCTCGACCATGCGCCGGAATGTTGCCGCCTCCGCCGGATAAAAATCATCCATGACGTTCATAACCAGACAATTAGCTTCGCAATGATGAACGCCCAAGACCATACTCAATCCTGCCGACAATGGATGGACAACACCGACAAAACTGTTCCCAATGGCTGACCCCCCCAGGAACGACGCAACCATAAGCATCTCTCTCTTGTCCAACGCCATCATATCCTCAGCGCTAAATACATCATGGCAAAGATTCAAGGCCTCCCGGGAATAGGCGTCGGCAACAGCGTGCCGAAAAGAACCATTGAGAGATTCAATGCAGTGAATGTAAGTATCTAATCCGGTGAAGAAGTACTGATCACGCGGGACCGTCGCGGTGAGTTCAGCATCCAAAATCAACCGATCGAACACTGTATAATCACTGTTCATCCCCAACTTCAAGTTCTTGGCATGATTCATCATCACACAGGTTCTCGATGCCTCGGCACCCGTACCAGACAAGGTAGGAACACCTAACTTGAACACGCCCGGCTTCTGCACAAGATTCCATCCCTGATAGTCTTCCGCCTTGCCGCCATTCGAAATTAAATTAGAGACAGCCTTTGCCGTATCCAGAGTACTACCGCCGCCGATGCCAACAACGCTGTCGCGCTGGCCAGCGGTCCCGGCCAAAGCTTTTGCAAGATAATCATCAACCGCATCCGTTGTCGGCTCGTGACTGGAGTCAACAAAAATCAAAACATCGCTGTAACAAACGGGCAAGCGTTCCACTAGCTCCGAGTTTTGAAAATAAGAGTCTACCAGGAAGACAACCCCCTCACCCGCCGTACGCAGGCTCGGCTCCTCTTGCAACTTCTCCAGGGTGCCCGCGCCAAAATAGTACTGACCAACTGTCTTTGTAATGCGATCCAGAGTGGTGATGGGTTTACTGCCTGAGTTCAGAGAGGGTTTCGCGGGTCGCGTCGATCATAAAATCGAACTGGTCTTGCGGCATCCAAGGATGGAACGGGAACGACACCATTTGATCAAAAAACACATCGGTCTCCGGACAATTGGCCTCACCAAAACCAGCGCTCTTAAACATGGGGTACCGATAAAGTGGATGATATTGAATTACCATTTGTACTTTATGATGTAACGACATTCGGGCCATAAAATCATCGCGATCTCTGTTTGCATCTGTACCGAGATAACGGGCTGGCAAGCAATAAAAGACGTTTTCATGATCTACCGGGGTGGCCTGAAACACCAGTTCCGGGAAATCCGACACCGCCCGCATGAAAGTCTTTGCCCGACTCTGCCGGAACGCATTCAATTCGTCGACTTTATGGATCTGCGTAATCCCGGCTGCGCATTGCACTTCTCCGATGCAATAGTTGAACGGCCATAAATTCGGCCGATCGAAATCAACGTTCGACATGGCCGGCTTCCAGTAGTGCTCACGCTCGCCTTTGTAGGCGCGCATTCCATTATGGCGCAGCCCAGGAGCCTGGCGGGCTAGGGCTGCATCCTTAACTGTGAGCATGCCGCCCTCTCCAAGCGTCGAAATGTTTTTGTGCGAATGAAAACTAAAACAACCAAAATCCCCTATTGAGCCCGCTTGTCGTCCCTTGTAATTTGCACCAAGAGCTTGGGCAGCATCTTCTACGACCAGCAGTTCGTGGCTTTCCGCCAGCGCCATGATTGGATCCATATCGGCCATCAAACCATAGAGGTGAACGACGACAACGACTTTTGTTGCCGGGGTAATCAAAGGCGCAATGGTATCGGCCGAGACAACTAGTGTGGCTGGATCGATATCTGCCCAAACGAGGCGAGCACCGGTGCGCGCAAAAGGAATTGCAGAGGCGGCGAAGGTATGAGCAGGCATGATGACCTCATCTCCTTCACCAACGCCCGAAAGGATGGCCGCCAAATGAAGGGCTGCCGTGCAACTACTGACCGCAAAGGCATGGGAGGTCTCAGTATAAGCCCGAAACGCATCTTCGAACTCATTCTGGTAGCGCCCTTGTGTCAACGGGTCGGAGTCGCGAATGGCCTGCACGATAAATTCAATATCAGAAGGCGAATATCGCGAGCCGCGACCACTCCAGGGCACGCCCGGTTGGTTTTTGTTCGATTTCATATAAATCCTGGCCTAGTCCACCTGGCCATGCTTTTCGTAGATATGTGTTGCATATTGGTCCATGCGACTCTGATTGTTGGTCATATTGTTGTCATGGCGGCGATATCGGTACAACGGAAGTGCGATCCGCTCGACTACGTACCTCTTTTCAAATCGCAGCCTCAAATCTTCATCTTCTCTCGACAGAAATGTTTCATCGTAGAGCCCAATTTCAATTAAGTGCTCAATTCGGAACATTATCCCGCATCCGATTGGCTGCTCCAAGCAATTGACTTGTCCGAGTATGTTCTCGTGATCATCGATCAGCAAGTAATCCGTGGCGACCGCATCGAAGTCGTTATTCATCCTTAAGTGCATAATTAGTAGTTTAAGAAAGTCCTGATGGATGTAATCGTCCGAGTCCAAACGTACAATGAACTGCCCGCGTGCTTCCCTGATGCCAATGTTAATCGCCGAGGGCAATCCCAGACATTCAGCATTCTCAAGAAGTCTAATATCACCAATAAAATGATGCAGACCATCGCCGGTTCGATCTGTACTCCCGTCATTGATCACGATGACTTCGTAGCTCTCTCGCTCGAGGGACTGAGTGAGGGCGGAGCGGAGACAGCGCCCAATATACTTTTCTTGATTATGGACCGGAACAATTACGGATACGGTGGGTAAAGTCAGCATTTATATACCAAAGACTTGATGAATTTAGGCACGCTACCGCAGTCAGGGTGAAAAAGCTTCCACTCTGGTAAAAATTTATTTAGGGTTGCTCACGCTACCCCATTTGCACAGCCAACTAAGCGGCGCTGATACCACAAGCAAGAGTTTCCCGCTCTTACCAAGTGTGTGGTAGCCGTATGCTAGCCCTCCGCCCATATGTATACCGAAAACCAAAACATCACTTCTGCTTTGGCCTTGCATTGTTCTCGTCATGACCGGGCATGGCCACCTCAAGAACGGTAGGCAATAGAATTTGGTTTGGATCTAGGCAATTCATCAAATTATTCAGTCTCTCCTGAGGGCTCTCCAGTTCAGTAAAGAACCATCCGTCCACCCTATCGAACGCGTTCACATCGGCGCGCACAATAACATCCGAGCGAACGCTAGAACTTACCGAATTGCTTACAATGCCAACAATTTCAATGGGGTGGCTCTTGGCTAGAAGAACCACCACATCTGCGAGATCACTGGCACCAATTAGCCCTATTCTATACCAACCGCGCGCCATGGCAGCCTGGAACATCGCCTCATAGTCATCTTGAGCTTGGCGAAACAAGCTAAGAGATTGATAGAGAAATTCAGCCGTTAGCCGGCTTTTTTCTGCGAATCCCTTAGGCGTCAGATAGTATGCATATCGGTTTGCTGGTACGTGTTTAACTTTGACATAACCCTTTTTAACACAGCGCTTGAAATAGGTATTAACCAGTCCCAGAGCGATCCCCATGTCGCGCGCCGCACTGCGTTGAGTAAGGGATTCATCGGTTTCGACAGCTCTGAGAAGACCAAGCATCACTTCAGAGTCAGAATTTTGTGAGGTTTGGCTAGGCAAGGTGGGCATCCTGATTAGCGTTAAAATTACGTTCACTTTGTGAACGTAACTTGTTCATTTAATGAACGCAAGTGGTTTCTTGAGTCTTTCCGGTGCGAGAAAAGCTATGGTTAGACTTGCATCTAGAAAGATAATGTTTCGCCCAGTTGAGGAGTTAATATAGTCAGGAAATTATTTAAAAAATTATTTAAACGGGTTGCGTCTAGGAAATCCAAAGTGCCCCTGGAAATTTAGATATTAGGAGCCCGAGAACCGAGGGATTTTTCTAAAGCATTGGCAAAATACGCAAAATCACCACGATAGTCATTGCGCATCAACGCGCTTACGTCGAACCACCTCGTAATCTTAATACTTTCTTTTTTGCCAACACGCGTGAAAACCAATTCAGATAAATTCAAGCCTCACTCCACTGACCAAAATTTGATAACAGTGCGCTTCCTGGGCTAATTCTAGTACCAAGCGACCCACACACCGGCATAAGGATCGGAGGCTGCGCTACCGTCGCAAAAAAACCGACCCAGACACATAGAACCCAACCCTCTCGCTGCGAACCTTTTTTCACCCGATCTGTGGGAAAGTCCTCATTTACCGGAGAGAACGCACATAAGTGCACGCCCCTACATCACCGTTGCACAACGCCTCGCATCGCTCCAAACAATAATTTAAACCGCTGTATGCTGGGTTCACGGCTCCGTCATTTTGACTATTCAGACCGCTCAATTAGTTGTGAAGGCCTCGGCCACCGCTTCGGCGATAGCCTCGGGCTGCAGATTGTAGCTTTCCAGTATAGCATCCTGAGAACCATAGTGCGCTGCGAATGTATCTGGGATACCCAGCCGCTCGACCGGCGGCATTTGCTGACCTAAGTTATCACTGAGACTCTCAAGCACAGCGCTGCCAAAGCCTCCAGGCAAAGTATGCTCCTCGATCGTCACTACCAGACCGGCCGCAATGGCGTGCTCACTCAACCCACGGTGATCCAGAGGCTTGACAGTGTGCATGTGAAGAACGCCACATGAAATGCCCCGCCGGTCAAGTATTTCAGCCGCGACCAACGCACGACTCGTCATCACTCCAGTGCTAACCATCAAAATATCACAGCCACTCCGAAGGCTGATTGACTTTCCGACCTCAAATCCTGTGTCCTCCCGCGAGACTATCGGATCACCGCCCTTGCCCAATCTAATATAGACGGGCCCTGCAATATCGATGGATCTCTCCATGAAACGAGACATCTCATCGGCATCGGAGGGTGAAACAATCGTCATGTTCGGCAACGCACGCATAATGGCCATATCTTCAATCGCCAAGTGTGTCGGTCCAAGAGGCGCATATACAAGGCCGCCTCCATTGCCGATCAGTCGAACCGGAAGATTGTGCAGACATAAATCCAGCGCCACCTGTTCAAAACAGCGGCGGGTGATAAAGGTCGCGATGGTATTAACGTAAGGTATGAACCCCTCTATCGCCAAGCCTGCGGCGAAACCCACGATATGTTGTTCGGAAACTCCCTCCATGAAGAAACGATTCGGAAACTCCCGCTTCATTTCACTAAGAACGCTGGGACCAAGATCAGAGCCAACAAAGACGACACGCGGGTCGGCTTTTGCCAAGGTATAGACCATGCTCAGACATGCATTACGCATCTGCCGCTTCCAAAAACGCCGCGTACATGGCCTCAATTTGATCAGACTGCACCCGAGACTTATGGTGCCACTCTGGTTCGTTCTCGGCAAACGGGACGCCCTTCCCCTTGACCGTGTGAGCGATGATCATAGTCGGCTTATCGTCAGAGAGCGGTTCGCAGAGAAGATCGCGCAGGGCGGAAACGTCGTGGCCATCGCACTCCGCAGTCGCAAATCCAAACGCCTCCCATTTATCGGCCAGTGGCTCCACATCCAGAACGTCAGACAACCGACCATAGGATTGCAGCTTGTTATAGTCGACGATTGCGGTCAGATTAGACAGCTGGTGTTTAGCTGCCGCCATCGCCGCCTCCCATACCGAGCCTTCGTTGATCTCTCCATCGCCCATTACCACGAATACCCTCGTGTCCCGCCCCTTTATACGGGCCGCAATGGCCATCCCAATTCCAATTGATAGCCCGTGACCAAGCGCTCCGGTCGAAGCTTCCACACCCGGAATTTTGCCGCGTTCAGGATGCCCGCCCAACAAGCTATCGAAATGGCAAAAGGTCCGCATTTCGTTACGCGCAAAGTAGCCGTGCTCCGACAGAATAGCATAAAGCGCCAAACAACCATGTCCTTTTGACAAGATACACCTATCTCGTCCTTCCCAGTTGGGCACCTGCGGTTGGTGTCGAAGGACGTCATCATATAGAACGCGAAGAACTTCAATCAGAGACATGGACGAACCAAGATGACCCCGCCCACCCCCATCCAATGCGTTGACCACCAGGCGCCTGAGATCTAATGACCGTGAATCGAGCGGGGGCGAGTTCGGATATAGTTCATTTGAGAGTGGAGAAGACATCAGTCGATAAGACTCCTTTGCTAATTTCAAGACCAGTCAACATTTGGTCAGCTTTCCGAAGCTGTCTGGCGCGTATGTTCGCGATCTTATCTGAATTCCCAGCGGCACGGCGGCGCGCCAAGCGCTCGGGTAGAAATTCGTTCAATAAAATCAGACACCAACGTAACCCAACTAGGCAATATAAGGCTCTCAGTCGGTTCAGAAATTGGGGGTCGTTCCCGAAGACCGTATAACATCCGTATACGAATTGGCGTTTCGCGTCATCATCGAGTAGGTGTCCAGGGTGCAGAAGAAAATCGCTTACTATCCGAACTGGGTCGTCCCATCCAAAATACTCAAAGTCCACAAACGTAAGGCCTCCGTCATCGCCACGAACCGCGTTGTGAAGGCCAAAATCCGATGGGCTGAGCGTCTGCCATCGCGCCAGCAGTTGGTCGGCTGGCCCAATATCAGAAGCCGCCAGCGCTGCATATGCTTGGCGGCGGTACGCATCTAATGCAGGATCGAAGGTGCTGCTTAAAAAACGACTGAGTTCAGGGTGGCCCGCGCCGACTTCGCCAAGTCTTCGGCGACGATCAACAACCTGGTCCACAATATCTTTGGGCGCGAGGCACGCTTCAGCGGCCAACGGCAAGCTCTCTGCATCAGTGAGGGTCCGTGCATAGTGAAGGCGCTTGGCGAATGCTAAACAGGCTTCAATATCATCTCTACAAGCTGTGCAATCTGCAGGAACCCCACACTCGGTCATCACGGAAACACGGGATGCGGCATCAGTTCCGATCAATACAGGCACGGCCGAAACGCCAGCTGCGTTCAAAAATCCAAGTCCTGCAGCCTCAGCACGTAGTCTGTCCCAATCATCTTCCAAGATTTTAGGATAATGCTTGGCAACGTAACGGCCCCGAGGCGTCTCAATCAACAAAGTCACATTGTTACGCCCGCAGCCCAGGCGGCGCGAAGCAACTATCGGCTGTCCTAAGATACCACTAGCAACGCTGCGCACCTTAGCCACCACCTCCTCATGAAGAGCAATGTCACGTTGCGAAGATAGCGTGCTCAATACTTTTCCAATCAGAATATCTCTCGAAGCCTCGGTCATTGGCTGCGCGACCGTCAGGATCAAAAAGAATACGAACCACGTTATTTGGAAAACCCGGCTCCAATAAGACCTCTTCGAGATCATCTATGAAGTGGCTACACCCAAGGGCCTTTATTCGGCCGAGCTTTCCCGCTCGGGTTCCCTCAAAAAAAACATTCCTAACAGAAACGCCTAGCAGTTTTTTGTCGAAGAAATTTTGCGCCCTCATCCATGCCACTGCAGCGTCCCGGAGGTTGACGCGGTCTGGGTCAAAATGTCCGAATTTCGTCTTATGACTGACAATCACAACTCGAACTCGGCGCTCCTTACAGGCAAGGAAGAAGTCAGCTGCTCCTGGCATCAACTTCGCTTCTTCTATGCGCTTACCATATACCTCGCCTTGCAGAGCCCTCCATTCCGCTTCGCCGTTCTTCAGGGTTTGGACACGGTTACGGATCTCAAACTTGGAAAGGGTATTTTCGTCACTAATAAGTCCCCGAGCCCGTGCGGCCACCGTGAACGCTTGATCATAACACGCAAGGGTATTGTCGAAATCTATGCCGATGAGCACAACGTCGTCAACTGCTTCAAATCCGCGTCCTGCATACGCTTGATGTTAAAATATAACGGATCATCCATGGTTCTGGTCAATCGGCCATCGTTCATTGCCGCAACAAGATCGACGATCGCATCTTGAATCGATCGTGTAGGCGTAAAGCCAAGCTCTGATTTGATCTTCGCAGAAGACACCTTATAAGAGCGTGGGTCATCAGTTGGCTCAACATTGATTACAAGATTGTCGCCAACAACACTCCTAACCATCTCCGCCAACTGCATAACCGTGTGATTTTCATAACCGGCGTTGAAGATTTGGCCGTCGATCCTCGCATCATCTTTTTCTAAGAGAAACAAATACAATTCCGCCATATCATCGATGTGGATATTTGGTCGTTTTTGTGTGCCACCAAAGACACGGATGGCTCCTTTGTTGACCGCAAAATTAGTTAAAATATTTACAATGACGTCGAGCCGTTGGCGTGGGGAGTAGCCGCAGACGGTTGCCGGACGTACCACGCAGGTCACGAAACCCTCCTCGCGCTCCTCCATCAACTCTTGCTCACAGACAGCCTTGTATTTTGAATAGTCGGTGAGCGGCTCAAGTTTGAGATCCTCGGTTACTTCCGGCTCATCCTTAATGCCATATACGGATGAAGACGACGCATAAATGAACCGGTTTACTCCCGCCGCTTTCGCAGCGCGAACCAACGGGCGAAAACTTGTATGATTGATTGAACGGCCGAGTTCTGGGTCCAAGTCGTAGGACGGGTCATTCGATATGCAAGCCAGGTGAATGACGGCATCACAACCCTCGAGTGATCGCTTCACAGCCTCTTTGTCGCGAAGATCTCCCCTGACCTGACGCAGGTTGGGGTGCAATGCAACTGAGCTCAACGCATCTTCACCAAAGAGATAAAGGTCAAGCACGGTCACCTTATGTCCGGCTTCGAGTAATTTTGGCACCAGCACCGCACCAACATAACCCGCCCCTCCGGTAACAAGTATGTTCCACATTCTTTCATTCATCCCAATTGCCCCGCATGAAAATCACTTGAGAAGAGTAGCCACGTATTTCACTAATGGTGTCTTTTCAATAAACTTTCGGTGCCCAACGATGCCCACCTCAATGCCGCCAGCAGCATTACCGGCAAAAGCCACCGCCTCCATCGGCGCACCAATTGCGGCAAGTGGTGCCGCGACTGAAAAAAAGGCATCTCCAGCGCCGACCGTATCGACCACAGTCTTCGTAAACGCGGGAATTCGGACTACCTGATCCGTTCCATCATAGACGACACATCCGGACTGCCCATGAGTAACGATGAACCGTTCGCAGTCGATTAATTTCGAGAGTTTATTGGCTACAATGGACTCGATCGAACCAAACCGGTCGCGAGCCGCAAGTTGCGCTTCCGGGGCATCAATACAAATGAAGTCGGCGCGCGGATACTTTGTGATTAGATTGTAGCCGTGATTGGCGCTGTTCGTCTGAGTATTGACGCACAAGAACTTCCCAGTCGCCAAAAGCGCCGAAATGCTCTCGTCGTCCAGAAGGCCATGCCCAAAATCCGTTACGACAATCAAATCGAAATTCTTGGCCTTGCGTTCAATGCAAGCGATAAATTCCCCACGAATATCATCAGATATTGGCGCGTCCTCAAAATAGTAGACTTCGAACAACTTCCTTAAGTATCCCGTGGTGACAAACCGGGATTTGCGCGTTGTTGGCATATCCTTGCGGGTAAGATGAGTCATTTGAACATTTGACGCCAACTGAGTGCCTATGAACTTCTCATAGCTATCGACACCGCCAAGCACGGTAAGAATCTCGACCTCCCGGCAAATGCTGGCAATATGATTAGCGGCCGCGAAAACCCCCCCGGCAAACAGCTCACGAGACGTGAAGCGGGTCGCGATCATATTTTCCTTCGCAGACTTTCCCATCGACTGGACATATTGATATTCATCTATAATCGCATCGCCAACGATTAGCACTCTGAGGCGCGCCGCCTCTTCGAGAGCACTCATTAATTTTGACTCGACATCTCGTTCCCGTGCCTCAGCAAGATAGCGCCGAAGTTCTGGATCGAATACGCTCATGTATTCGTTGATTAACGACGAAGAACTGAATGTGATATCCTCCGTGAATACAACCCGTCCACCGTACTTTTCAACCATCGCACATTCATCGCGGATTTTACCGCTCACGTCGTCGTCCGCATTAGCGTAGTCCGAGCCCTTAACGTAAACTGAGGGCCGAATGGCTTCGATAGCCCTCTCCGCTGAAGGATAGTGACTTACGGCGACCCAGTCGACGTGCTCCAATGCAGCCAGCATTTCCGCACGCATGGTGTCGTTGAAGATAGGCCGTCCAGGCCCCTTGTTTACATATTCCTCCTTGGTCAACGTCGCAATCAGGATGTCCCCTTCTTGGCGTGCCCTTTGGAAATGGCGAACATGACCCATGTGCACAAGGTCAAACACACCATGACAGAGAACCACACTCTTCCCAGCCTCGCGCGCCTTGCCTGCAACAACAGCGATCTCCTCCAAGGATTTTATCTTTCGATAGGAATCACGAACCATGTGCCATCAACTCAATCGTTTTCCCCAAGATACTTGAACCAGCCCCGTGTCGCCTCGCCGATCGTCGCGGGGCACCAAACAGGCGCCTCTCGCCAATACTCAATATTCTTCAGCATGGTTTGAGTGCCTTCCTCGAAAGAGACAATCGCTGACCAATTCAGCTTTTCCTTAATCAGCGTCGTATCGGCGAAGGTGCAGTCAGGTTCGCCGGGCCGTTTGGGAATGTAAACTACGTCACCGCCAAGAAGTTCGACCAAGAAGTTGATGCTATAGGTATTGCCTGAGCCAATATTCATAATTTCGCCGCGCAGATTCGAGGCGGCGGTGGAGACGAACGCATCAACGACATCTGTTACAAAAGTAAAATCTCGGGTCTGGGTTCCATCACCAACGACAGTGAAAGGCTTGCCCGCAAGTTTTTGCGCTAAAAATACGCCGAACACTGCGCCGTATGTCCCACTGGTTCTAGACCGGGGACCGAAAACGTTGAACATTCTCAACGATACCGCGGAGAGCCCGAATACTCTCTCCCAATGCATAACATATTGCTCGCCAATCATCTTTGTAAGGGCATAGGGATATCGCGGCCGCATTGGTGCGTCCTCCCTTGTCGGGAAGAACTCTGGAATTCCATAGCAAGACGACGATGCAGCATAAACGAACCGTTTCACTCCATGCCGCCGCGAGGCCTCAAGAACCGAGATTGTTCCGTTTACATTAGCGCCGTGATAAGCCAACGGCTGCTCAATAGATGGCACGATATCGGCCAGTGCGGCCATGTGAAATACCCAATCAACATCTTTAAATGCGGGCATAATTAGGTCTTGGTTCTGAATG
Source organism: Magnetovibrio sp. (assembly GCA_002709525.1). Taxonomy (GTDB): domain Bacteria; phylum Pseudomonadota; class Alphaproteobacteria; order Rhodospirillales; family Casp-alpha2; genus UBA3470. Next base: position 17,972 of record PARE01000066.1, read on the forward strand.
TCTGCCTCAACAATCATCAACTGATCCGCAAAGGGCAAATTATCAAGGTTCTCTGGGCGTCCGGTTGAAAAGTTGTCTAAAACGACAACCTTATGACCGTCCTCAAGTAAACGTTCCGTCAAATGGCTGCCGATAAACCCAGCGCCCCCCGTTACAAGACATTTCATTCATCCTTATCCTCAGCAGTGATCATCGATGGGTCATCAAATGGCAAGAGGCGGTGGTCTGGGCATGCAAAGACCAATCACCTGAATAAGCCATCCTGCAGTTATCCCGAAGCCGGCCACCCAACTCATATCCAATAGGCACGCCAGCGACAAAAACTGTACCAACTTGATTTCGTTTTGAACTTTTTATAGCGGTAGGAGAATTCAATGTTTTGCTACTCAAGCCGTTGACATCTTTTGTCTTAATCTTTGTGCAAAATCAACAAATACAGCGTTGTCCCACTCAATACCGGATACCAGGCTGTTTCCAGGGGCCGAATTCATTTTTTTAGTCTAAGCCAGGTTTTTTTGATTTATAAGCCGAGGCATTTTTGCGAATTATCGCGTCGACGCCAAATAAACTGTCACGACGTTACATAATCAGTAGAGCTTTAGACAATTCACTATCGCTTGCAGTCCCTCGCTGAAGTTGACCTTTTGCCGGGAAAAGGCATGCCGCTGAAGCGCAATTCTCGATATAAAAATCGGAGTGGCAAATAAGTTTGAGTATATCCCTTCCAAGAAATAAAAGGTCTATTTTCGATCTGCGATTTACCATCAAGATTCAGCACGCACAATTTCGCTTCTTGATAAACGCACCTCGACGTATTGACCCATTAACTCCATGAGAATGAGGACTCTTTGGTTATCATCTAGACATTGGAACAATCCTACTCGATCAATTAACGGCCCACCAGTCACACGCACTTTTTCATTCGGGTTAAGAGAGCTTGCATTGACCACATCGACCAGGCCCTTGCTATCCTCGCGTTCTTTTATCTCTTTAATCAATTGATCAGGAACTGGCGTCGGCCGATCGCCATGAGAGATAATAGCTCTTACCCCGATCGTCGAATTAATTGCGCGCCATTGGTCAATTTCTAGATCAAGAAAAACAAAAAGATAACAAGGAAACAAAGGTGACGGCACCCACTCCACACGTCGCGCATGGCTACGACGTTTTCGGTACCTTGGTAAATACACCTCGAAATTCTGGCGGCACAAATTTATCAGGGCATCTTGCTCTCTGCGGGCCCGGGTATTAACGACGTGCCAGTGTTTCATGAGGTTATATCCGACAGAAAATCTCTAACTATCTGAATTCATTCCTTAGTCTCTTATAAACCTAATCGACCGCGTCGTTTAAATCCAATTTCAATTGAAGACTCTCGTCTTCATTCACCACGAAAAGCCCAACGCTGAGAGGTTCCTAAAAGCAAAAAAGCGCAGATATTTAAACATTTGGATCAGGTAACACATCGGGGTGTGAGGCCGTCACTCACTAAAAACGAGCCCCCTCCTCCTGAAACCATATAAGAAAGCCCACAAATTACTATCCTGGATCATTAGGCCTGATCACTCGCAACGCAACTGAAAGTTTCCGCCGACTAGCCATTTTCGATGTTCAGATTACCCGCGCTTGATGCCGGAACGCTCCGCAGTCATTGTGCCAAGATTTTAGAAAAGCCGGTCATTTACAATGTATAGGGTTCACTCAGTTTTCTAATAAACTACATTGCAAAGGGCTATTTCGACAAAGTGGTGCCGCGGAGTGGAATTGAACCACCGACCCCGCCCTTACCAAGGGCGTGCTCTACCCCTGAGCTACCGCGGCATTTCTTGAAAAGCCCGCGCAAAATGCCATAGGGCTATGCCGGACGCAAGCTTCCCCTGGCGCGTTCCTCTTGACGATGAATGACAACGCCCGCACCATAATGTAAATCCGGGCCTCGCAAATACCATGAACACAAAAGTAAAGAATTCCTCCGAAGCCGCCTCAGCAAAAGAAACCGCTGAGTCGCAACGTCACTCCCGCTTGGCGGCATCGTTGCGCGCCAATTTGCAAAAGCGCAAGGAACAATCACTTCGACGTAATAAAAAGCCGGACAACACCAATAAATCCTGACCTTAACCATTCCACCACAATTTATTTGCACCTAATTTGCACTCCTTGTCCGCGCTGATAGCCTGCTCTAAAAACATCAAAATAAAACTTTCAGGAAAACAAAATGGACCGAGTTCGGATCGTCGGCGGGAAACCGCTATATGGCGAAATACCCATCAGCGGCGCTAAAAATGCGGGACTGCCATTGATGGCGGCAAGTTTGTTAACGAACGAGGCCGTTCATCTTGTGAACCTGCCGCACTTGGCCGATATCTCATCCATGGCACACTTGCTAAGAGAGCTGGGCGTCAAAATCTCCATGAACGGCGGCACATTTCAGAGGGAGTCCGCCAACCGAAAGCTAGAGTTGGACGCCAGTAACATTGTCGAGACCACCGCGCCATACGATGTGGTCCGAAAAATGCGTGCCTCGGTATTAGTTCTGGGGCCGCTCCTAGCCCGCGAACACGCAGCGCGCGTATCACTACCTGGAGGTTGCGCCATCGGCACGCGGCCCGTTGATTTACACTTAAAAGCCATGGAACAGTTGGGAGCGAAGATTGAACTCACGGAAGGCTACATAGAGGCATCTGCACCTGGCGGCCTCGTTGGCAATCACGTAGTTTTTCCTTCCGTCACTGTCGGCGGCACAGAGAACGTCTTAATGGCGGCAGTTCTAGCGAGTGGTGAAACCGTGATTTCCAATGCAGCGCGGGAGCCCGAAGTAACGGACCTCGCCCATTGTCTGACCGCCATGGGGGCAAAAATCGAGGGCATCGGGACAGACACTTTGCGTATCCAAGGCGTTGAGCGTCTGCAAGGTGTTGAACATGCGGTTCTGCCCGACCGGATCGAAACCGGCAGCTACGCCGTAGCCGCGGCGATCACTGGTGGCGACTTACTTTTACGTGGCGCCCGTATGAACTTAATCGAGGCCACTGTTGACCTCCTAAGCCGTGCCGGCATCAGTTTTACAGAGGAGACCGACGGCGTCCGCGTCACCCGGACCGATGGGCGGGTGCGCGGCGTAGATCTGATGACCGAGCCCTTCCCTGGGTTTCCAACCGATATGCAGGCGCAATTCATGGCCCTCATGTCCATCGCCGACGGCGCTTCAATGGTGACAGAGACCATTTTCGAAAACCGTTTCATGCACGTTCCCGAATTATCCCGCATGGGTGCTGACATTAATGTACACGGCGCGTCCGCCATTATCCGTGGCGTGCCGGCATTGTCTGGTGCGCCCGTCATGGCGACCGACTTGCGCGCGTCTGTTTCCTTAGTACTTGCCGGTCTGGCAGCAGAAGGAGAAACCATAGTCAACCGCGTTTATCACCTGGATCGGGGCTACGAACGGCTTGAAGAGAAGCTGGCGCGCTGCGGGGCAGAGATTCACCGTTTGGCAGACTGACCACCACCAATTCACTAAAACAAGGGCTAGAGAACCGGATAAAAACCCTATATGAATGTCGGCCGGTTCTAGCCTAAAGGTGTGATCATTGTGTCCAACGTTCAGACAAACGAGAATCTGATCCTGGCCTTGCCAAAGGGCCGCATCCTTGAGGAAGTGATGCCCATTGTCCGCCGCGCCGGTATCCATCCAGAAGCTGCCTTCGACCGCCCAACCGACCGTAAGCTCCGCTTCACAACTAACATCGACGGCCTGGATATAATCCGGGTACGTAGTTTTGACGTGGCCACCTTTGTCGCCTTCGGCGGCGCGCATTTAGGAGTAGTGGGCAATGATGTATTAATGGAATTCGATTTCGCGGAACTTTATGCGCCGCTTGACCTAGATGTTGGCCATTGCCGCATTTCTGTTGCGGAGCCAGCCGATGTATTGGCCGGCGACGACGTGAGCCTATGGAGCTCCGTGCGAGTCGCAACCAAATACCCAGCAATCACCCGGCGCCACTTTGACCAACGTGGCGTGCAGGCGGAGTGCATCAAGTTGAACGGCGCCATGGAACTAGCACCGCAGCTGGGCCTGTGCAGACGCATCGTGGATCTAGTGTCTACCGGTGCCACCCTGAGGGCCAACGGTCTTATCGAGATCGAAGAAATCTGTGCCATTACTTCTCGTCTGGCCGTCAATCGGGCGGCTTGGAAAACTCGTTCCGAAGAAGTGAATCGCTGGATCGAGCGGTTCGAGGAGGCCGTCCATGCCAAAACGGCTTGATTTCTGCGACCCGAGGTTCGAAAGCCAATTTTCAGCCTTGTTATCCGAAAAGCGCGAAGCTGAAACGGATGTCAACGACGGAGCGGCGGCAATCCTAAACGATGTTCGCTCTCGGGGCGACCTGGCCGTTTGCGAGGCAACGGCTAAGTATGATCGTTTTGATATCAGCCCGGACAAAATGGCTCTCTCGCCCGATGAGATTGCCCAGGCACACGCTCAGTGCGACCCCGAGACCCTTCAAGCATTGGAGTTGGCCGCTGCTCGGATTGAAGCTTTCCACTCAAAGCAGCGGCCAGATGATTTTGATGAAACCGACGCTGCAGGGCTCCGCTTAGGTTACCGATGGACGGCTATTGGGGCAGCCGGTCTTTATGTCCCGGGTGGCACCGCAGCCTATCCCTCATCTGTTTTGATGAATGCAATTCCCGCAAAAATTGCTGGGGTCGAGAGATTAGTCATGGTGGTTCCAACACCAGATGGCGTGGTCAACCCCCTAGTTATAGCCGCCGCCAAGATCTCCGGCGTAAATGAGGTTTACCGCATCGGCGGCGCCCAGGTCATCGGCGCCCTGGCATACGGAACGGAGACGATTGCCCCAGTGGACAAAATCGTTGGGCCTGGCAATGCCTATGTCGCGGCAGCCAAAAGACAGGTCTTCGGCACAGTCGGCATTGATATGATCGCCGGCCCGTCGGAGATCCTCGTCCTTGCCGATGGCGATAACAATCCCGCATGGATCGCCGTCGATCTTCT
>PARE01000067.1 GCA_002709525.1 Magnetovibrio sp.
CACCTCAGCCCAACCAAAGCCCATACCCTCCCACAGCAGTCGGGACACTTTGGCCACGTCCGAATTGACCTTTGAGTCATCAGAGCCTGGGCCAACGACCATTAGCAACGTCTCTTCGCGTGTGCAATGATTTCGGGCCTCGAGCTCCACTTGTTCAATTCGGTCGCGCGCCACCGCCAGCACTCTCGGATCCATAGAGAGCTCGCGGCCCAATGTCACCTCCAATCCGGCATGCGCGCGGGAAAACTTGTCGACTTCCGCAATGAGGTCCTTTGTGATCTGTTGCGAGGGGAATAGCACGCCGGGGATGCAGACTATTCTCTCGGCGTTCCGCTCAGCTAAAGTGTCTAACCCTTCTCGGACCCGCGGCGCGGCAGCCTCAAGAAAGCCACTCTCTATATCGTAATCTGTGAGACGGTGTCTTAGTTCGCTAGCAAGTAAATTGAACTCCTCGGTAGCAGCGGCATCGCGACTACCCTGGCCGCATAGCATTACGGCAATTTTATCCGTCATACGCTTAGTCCTTGCCTTTGAGCGTTAACAAAAGGCCCGGACTGACTAGCCCGCACCAAAGATACCCTTGACCTTGGCCTCCGGGGTTAGGCGAGCCTTCGACTATACAGGATTAAAGCGTTCGGAAAAGAAGTGAGGTTAGCGATGGGGGTATGCGCTCAGGGATCTGCATCGGGCCGTGACGAGGGCAAAGCGTTGACGCACTTTTCATAAATCTCTTTTTACGCATAGTGTCCACGCGAGCACTTCAAGAGCGCTAGAAAACTATGCGCGACTGAGACACCTGGATCAAACCGCGCCTGTTATTTGTTGATAGTGGCTTCTTAACGCATAAAGCCATTGATTATACAGGAGTTTTTAAAACGGGTATTGACGGCGCAGCGACTGGCCCGGCATTTTGTACTATGTTTACCTTTGGCATGACGGACAGCATATCTGGGCTCGACCCATTGATCTTGCTTCTTTTAGCGCTTGTTCTGGATTCCTACCTTGGCGAAGCCCGATTTTTGTTCCGATGGACCGGTCATCCCGTGGAATGGATCGGGCGACTGATAGGTTTTCTGGACGCGAAACTCAATCGCGAAAAACGCGGGGACGTGGACCGAACCATTCGAGGCGCTCTAGTGGTGATTTTCGTTGTCGCCATCGCAGGTGGTGTTGGCGTGGCTATTACCTGGGCGAGCCTTACCAATCCCTGGGGCTGGTTAATCGAATTGGTGCTAATCTTTGCCCTACTGGCTGGACGCAGCCTATATGATCACGTTAAAGCAGTGGCGTTGGGGCTAGACGAGAGCACAGAGGCAGGACGCGAGGCGGTGCGCCATATCGTCGGGCGCGACCCGTCGTTGCTCGACGATCATGGGGTAGCCCGTGCCGCCATCGAGTCAACAGCGGAAAACTTTTCGGACGGGGTAGTCGCGCCGGTTTTCTGGTACGTCCTATTCGGTCTGCCAGGTTTATGCATATACAAGGCCGTGAACACCATGGATTCGATGATCGGCTACAAGAACGCCCGCTACGCCGCCTTCGGCTTTACGGCGGCAAAGCTAGATGATGCACTCAATGTCTTGCCGTCGCGCCTTTCTGGTCTGTTCATCGTGGTCGCCGCCTTCTTCGCGCCCAGCGCCAACCCAATTGCCGCGTGGCGTATAATGTGGCGGGATGCGGGGAAACACGGCTCGCCAACAGCCGGTTGGACCGAAGCGCCCATGGCCGGCGCCCTCAAAATCGCCCTAGCGGGCCCGCGCAAGTACGCAGATAAAATCATCGATGGCGCATGGATGGGTGACGGCACAGCACAAGTCGGCGCCACCGATATCCGCCGCGCCCTCAAGATCTATATTGTCGCTAATCTGGTGATGTTTGGCCTAGTCACAGGCCTTGTTCTGTTACGCATATGGCCAATTTAATGAGAGTCATACTGTAACTTATTGAACCAGTCTCTGTGATCCCGGGATGCGGCTGGCAGTAGAAAAGAGAGCATGGCCAGAAAATCGGTAATAGAACGCGGCCTCCTGCGCATGCCATTCTTTGGAACGCGGAGCCTAGGCGACCACCTCCCGTCCTTCTCGGTAAAGGACGTAAAGACCGGAGCTTACGATAATGGCACTACCCACAATCGTATCCAAGCCAGGCACATCGCCAAAAACCAGATAGCCAAGTATAATGACCCAGACTAGCTTTGAATAATTAAATGGCGCTAGCAGAGATGCTTGAGCATGGGCAAAAGCCTTGATTATGCATAAATGAGCTGCTGCCCCCATGGCGCCGATAATCAAGAACATTAACGCGTGATCAGCCGACGGGGGTGTCCAAAAGAACGGCGCCAAAAGGCTCACCCAGAAGGTGCCCGCCAGGCTAGTATAAATAAGGGTAGTTTGATGCTTTTCTTGGCCGGCCAGCCTGCGAGTAAGAATTTGAAAAATAGCAAAACAGATGGCGCCCAAAAGCGTGGTTGCCGCCGACCAATGCCAAACTGTTCCATCCGGTCGCACGATCACCAAGACGCCAGCTAGGCCTACTACGACCGCCAACCACCGATGCCAACCAACCCGCTCCCCAAGCATGGGTACGGACAGGGCGACGATGAACAACGGTCCCGTGAAGCCAATGGCCGTGGCCTCTGCCATGGGCAAGTACGTCAGACCCAAGAATAGGCCTGAAATGGAGAGCACCAAAAAGCCTGGACGAATAATCTGGATCACCGGTTGTTCAGTTTTGAGCAGGACCATTTGTCCCCTGGTCACATAGTATCCCATGACGAAAACAGTGATCCCTACAAAATACCCCCAGACCAAAACCACTGCGTGGAGCTCGTCCGTATAAAATTTGCACGTTGTGTCTACCAAAGCGATGAGACCGATAGAGCTAAGAAAATAGAGAACGCCTTTGGTAGTTAAGGACCCGGGCACGCGAAATTCCTGTCGACAGACAACGTTGAAACGTAATCATAACTCTTGCGCCTCATGATCGACGAATGGGACGCTAAGGTCCACCCGTAAAACGCTATAGCGTTGCTCAAGCTTCAGGAAAAGACCGAGGCCAATTCCCTTCTCGCCACTTATCCATATGGTTGGCTCTTTTCATTAAGATTGATGACATCTACATAAGCCCCTGTGAGAAGACAATGCCCGTACCCATGGCCGGTCTCACTCTATGCCAATTATCAGACAAATAGACCGCCCCTTCAGTCGGCATTTGCTAGATCAGGACAGAAGCCGCTGCAAGGCCGGCCGCCAGCCTAAGAAGATGCTGTAAGCATGATTCAATACCCACTGGATGACAGTCAATCGCGCCATGCAGCCAACCCACCTAAAGCCGGGCGTATTCAACCATAGCTCAGCGAAGGCGCCGGCCCCAGAGATCAACGCACCGTCGGAGCGCTGCACATGGAAACGCGCCAACGCATCACCGCACGAGAGGCCTTCAGCCAGAGCCTCAGAAGAACAGGTGCTGACATCAGTCCAACGGATACGGCCAGAGGTATCCCGCCGGCGATAGAATGCAATTTCGCGCCGACACAGGGGACAGGAGCCGTCATAGAAAACGGTTAGGTCAGGAGAGGAATATGGAGAGACTTCACTTATCATAATGAATTATTACGATCATTTCGGCATATCAGATTAGATGTATTAAGGCCATGTCTTGCGAAAAATGCTCGTTGACTTCGGTCTGAGTATAACTCCAGTGCAGACGAGTAATAAGAATAGCTCAATGGGCCAAATCCAACAATGAATCTAAGTCCAAATGCGTCTCCAAATGCGCCGCAAGATCGTCCAATGCCTGCTCCACGGCAGTTTGATAGGCAGTGCCGTTGGTCTGCGACCCCAGCCGTTCCAGGAACCGACGGCGGAACCCATCAGCTGCAAACACACCGTGCAGATAGCTGGCCATAACCCGGCCATCAGCAGAAATGGCGCCTTCTGCTCGGCCGTCGGCCAAAGTCAGCCATGGGCGGGCCGTATCTGGACCCGAGGTCTGGCCAATGTGCATCTCATACCCGCGAATCGCTTCGCCACTTTCGACCTCCGTGCCGGTGCGTTCCGCCAAGGATTTGTCTCCACCCAGTATGGTAGTCACATTCAGCAGGCCAAGTCCTTGGCCTTCGCCGGGCGGACCTTCGATGCCGTCAGGGTCTGCGACGGCGCGGCCGAGCATTTGGTAGCCACCGCACAAACCTACGATTATGCCGCCGCGCCGATAGTGTGCAAAGATATCCGTGTCCCAGCCTTCGTCCCGGATCTGTTGAAGATCCGCCAAGGTTGCCTTTGAGCCAGGCAACAAAATAACATCCGCATCCCCCGGAAATGCCGTGCCCGGATCAACGATGACGATAGCCACATCCGACTCAGCGGCCAGCGGATCTAGATCGTCAAAATTAGAAATCCGTGCAAGACGTGGCACGGCGATCTTAATAGTCCCGCCGAGTGTATGCCCCTCACGATACTCAAGCGCCAAAGCATCTTCCTGAGGAAGGTGCCGGGCACGCGGGAAAAACGGAACGACACCGAAGCAGGGCGCGGCGGTGCGATCCTCCAGGATCGTAACGCCATCATCAAACAAGCTGACATCGCCCCGGAACTTGTTGATGATGAAGCCTCGGGTCCGCGCACGTTCGGACGCTTCGAGCAATTCGAAGGTCCCCAGGATTGACGCAATCACGCCGCCCCGGTCGATGTCACCAACCAAAACCACGGGAACGTCGGCGGCCTCGGCGAACCCCATGTTGGCGATGTCTCCGGCCCGCAGGTTGACCTCCGCTGGGCTACCAGCGCCCTCCACAATTACCAGATCGGCATTAGCCCCTACGACTGCAAAGCTCTCCAGCACCCGAGGCATTAGGCTGGGCTTTAGCGAGTGATAGTCTTGGGCCTTCGCATTGCCCTCCATCTGGCCTTGAACCACCACCTGAGCGCCTATCTCGGATTGTGGCTTCAGGAGAACGGGGTTCATGTGCACACTCAGGGGGACGCCAGCAGCTAGTGCTTGGAGGGCCTGGGCGCGACCAATCTCTCCGCCCTCGACCGTAACGGCAGCGTTGTTCGACATATTCTGTGGCTTGAAAGGCTGAACTTTCACGCCGCGATTTGCGAAGACCCGGCATAGACCCGCTACCAACATAGACTTGCCCACGTCCGAGCCTGTGCCCTGAAGCATCAGAGCGCGAAAGGAGCGGGAGATCAACACAACGGCTTAGTACTCAATCCCCTTCTGAGCCTTCACGCCGGCTCGGAAAGGATGCTTCACCATGGCCATCTCGGTCACCAAGTCGGCAGCCTCCAACAAAGGTTCCTTAGCGTTGCGGCCAGTTACCACGACGTGTAGCATCTGGCGCCTATTTTGAAGCTCTTTAACCACGTCGTCGATGTCCAGGTTATCATAGCGAAGCGGAATGTTGAGTTCATCCAGAATAATCAGATCGAAGCTTTCGTCATCCATCATGTCCTTGGCCATCTGCCAGGCATTCTCAGCCGCCTGGATATCGCGTCGGCGGTCCTGGGTTTCCCAACTGAACCCCTCGCCCATAGCCTTTATGACGCAAAGCTCGGGGAATTTATCCAGCACCACCCGCTCGCCAGTTTCCCAAACTCCCTTCACGAACTGCACAATGCCAACTTTCATACCATTACCGATTGCCCTAACAGCCAACCCCATCGCCGCCGTGGATTTACCCTTGCCCTTTCCCGTGTGTACGATCAAAAGACCCTTCTCGATGGTCTTGGTGGCAACAATCTTATCTCGGGCCGCCTTCTTTTTGGCCATTTTCTCAGCGTGGCGGACATCCCGTTCATGTTCCGTAATTCCGGTTTTGGGGTTTGAGTTCATTATTATACTCTCTTTATTTGTCCCACATCACGGGGTTGGTTAGCATTTTCGCCATGGCAGAGGCAAGGTACCCAAGACGCATAACCCAATACTTTTCTGGCTTAATCATGCTAACGACGCTCATAGTTGGCTTGACACAGCCGGGAAACGGACACGCTAAGGACGGCCTTCCCTATTGGCGTGTTGAATTTCCAGCCACGGATTTTATCAAACGTACAATCGATCTGGAGGAAATCCGTTCCGACGGCCCTCGGCGTGACTCGATCCCGCCCATCTGGAGCCCCACGTTCATTCCCGCGGCAAAGGCCCTGAACCTCGGCGCATTGGAGCCAGTAATCAGTATTCAGATCGGAAAGAACGCCCGCGCCTATCCACTCAGCGTTCTGCTTTGGCATGAAATCGTCAATGATCGGGTAGGCGACATTCCTCTGTTAGTGACCTATTGTCCGCTTTGCAACTCCAGTGGGGTCTTTGAACGACAGTTGCCGCGGGCCTTTGGAGCGAGCGCTCTGTTGTTTGGTAATACGGGGCGACTTCGTAACTTCGACATTATCATGTATGACCGCCTCACCGAATCCTGGTGGCAGCAATATACCGGCGAGGCTATTGTCGGCAAACTAGCCGGAACACGACTGAAACCGGTGCCATTTCGCGTCGAGGCTTTCAACCGATTTCGCGCCAGACATCCGAAAGGCCAGGTTCTTGTGCCGAACGACCCCAAAGCACGGCCATACGGTTCGACGCCCTACGTGCGGATGGACACCAGCACCGGCGGCGGATTAGATATGTTCAAACTCCCCGAGGGCGTGCGGCCCTACGACCGGGTAGTGGCGGTAGGCCATAACGCCTGGACCTTAAAAATGCTACAAAGGCGCGGCGTCATCGCCGACGAGGGACTAGTATTGCGTTGGCAGCGGGGTCAAAACTCGATCCATGACACCAAAATTATCACCTTTGGGCGGGATGTGGGCAATGTGACGGTGAGACGCCGTGACGCAACCTCGGATACCATGCAAGATGTTGTTCACGACGTCACCTTCGCTTTTGCCTTCAAGGCCTTCGAGCCCAACGGTGCTCTTTATTACGATCTTCCACGCAAAAAGGCAGAGTAGGTGCGCTGGCGACACTGGCTTATCTGCCGCGGACCAACACTGATAATCTCGTAGGTGGTACCCTCGCACATCCAAGTCACTCGCTTCCCTAACCTTAAAGAGCATAAAGCTGGCGATCTTCATAAATTTTTTTACTAGAGTGACATATTATATATGCGGGCAAACGTCTGATTATCCGATCGAGTATTGCAACTGCAATCACGAGATTTAGCAGTTGATTTTCCTATTTTTCGGTTGCGACGCCCTGGAACTCGTTTCCCTTGGGACCGGTCCCAACAAATTGAGGGGGCGGTCAGACAGCCTGAACAATGGAACGATGATATGACCAACCAGCAGGATGGTCAGATAAGGCGGCAGATCGTCGGTGCAGATGTCGCCTCAGCTACCCCACAGTTCGTGAATCTCTCCACAGGTCCAGATACACGTTGAACAGTGGCGCGCTGTCTCACTATGGGCAGCGTTTGCGATACCCCCGCCAGACTAAACCTAATTCGAAACCTTGTTTCTATTCTTCAACATGGTCATCCTTCCCGAGCTCTAGAGTCACGAATATTCAAGTACAATCCAAAGACGATCAACACAGAGCCGATGACCAACCAAATTTCTGGCGTTTCACCGTACGCTATAAAGCCCACCACAATCATCGCCGGCAAGCGGAGGAATCCTAGAATACTGACGGCTGTGGCTTCCGCCAATTTCACAGCTCGATTTATGCAGAAATGCGCGGTCATGCCGGAGATGCCTACCAACAAAATCCAGAAGATCGTATCAGTGGGTGGCCAGACCCAGTCATCCACTATGACGGTGATTACAAAGGCCAGGGGCATCTGCAGGGTCAGCATGTAAAATAGAATCGACAAGACGGTTTCGCGGAGCGCCAGGAAACGCGCCGTGGTCATACCAACCGCATACCCGATGGAAGCGGCCAGAGCTGCCAGCGTACCCAATTCTACAGTGGCAAAGCCCGGCCGCACGATCACCAAAGTCCCGATCAGCCCAAAGGTAATCGCTAACATTCGGTAGCGGCTTAAACTTTCACCCAGAAACAACGCCGCCATCAACGCGGTCCAAATCGGCATCATGAATTCCAGCGCTGTCACTTCGGCCAGAGCAATAGTCGCGATGGCATAAAACCAGCAGAACTGGGCCACAAAGTGCGCCAGGTTGCGGCCCACATGAACCTTCAGGTTGTCCATCTTTACCGTCGTCCAACCAGCTCGGTGCACCAAGGCCAGGATAATCCAGAACCCCACGAAACTCCGCCAGAACAGGATCTGTATGGTGCTCAAGTCGGAGGATAACTCTCGTCCACTTACGGACATCAATGCGAAAGACGTGATTGTGCCGAGCATCCAAAGAGCGGCGCCCCAGATTGGCGGCAGTACACTCATACATCGCCTTCACGTCGGTCGGCGTCTCGGACTATCAAATAAATACCGGCGCAGACAAGCATCGCCCCGATAGCGACTGAGGTCTCCAAATTTTCATTGTACACGAAATAACCCACTAGTGCGATCAACGGTAGACGCATGAAATCCATGGTCACAACTACTGTTGCCTCGGCAAGGCGCATGGCGTTCGCCATACAGTAATGCGCGGAACAACCCGTGAAGCCAACCAGAACGATCCAAGGCCCGTCGGTTTGCGAGTCCGGCCATGCCCAGCTTTCCAATGCCAGCCCGAAACCTATGGGAAGTTGAACCAGGGTCATATAGAACAATATGCATAGCGGAGAATCTTGCTGCGCCAGCATGCGCACCGTAATAGTTGCCACGGCAAATCCCATGGCAGCCAAGAGTGCGGACATGGCACCAATTCCAACCTCAGCGACGCCGGGACGGATGATCACCATTGCGCCCGCAAACCCGAGGGTGATGGCGCAAATGCGGGCCGGCGTCAAACGTTCGCCCAAAAACAGTGCTGCCAGAATGGCGGTCCAAATAGGCATGGTGAATTCAATGGCAAATAGTTCCGCAAGAGCGATCAAGGGTATAGCATAAAACCAGCAGAACTGGGCCCCGAAGTGGGCGACGGCACGGAAGGCGTGAGTTCGGAAGATCCCGGTTTTCAGTTGTCCCCAGCCAGAAATTTGCAATAGCACCAAGATCAGCAGAAACCCCACCACGCTGCGCCAAAACATGATCTGTGACGTGGACAAGTCGGCGGACAACTCCCGACCACAGATGGCCATGGTGGTGAAGGATGCAAGCGCGCCCATCATCCAGAGGCCCGCGTGCAAAACCGGCGACATCATGCGTTTAACGCACGCTCGCGCAATCCGTCCAATAGGGTGCGAGTATTGTTGCGCCGGGGACGCCAAAGGCCGCGTTCTTGCGCCTCAATGAGGCGTTCAGCCATCTCCTGAAGCGCTAGAGGATTGTGCCGCTCTAAGAAAGCGCGCACCGTCTTATCATCCAGATATGCCTCGAACACGGCGTCAAAATGATGATCCTTAACACAACGCGCGGTAGCCTGGAACGACACCATGTAATCGACCGTGGCCGCCATTTCAAATGCGCCCTTGTAGCCGTGGCGCATGACTCCCTCAATCCATTTTGGATTGACCACCCGAGCGCGAACGACCCGCGCGATTTCTTCATCCAGAGTGCGCGCACGCGGTGTCTCGGGCCGGGCGTGGTCCATGTGGTAGACCTTGGGCTGGACGCCGGATAAATGGCGGACGGCGGCTGTAACGCCGCCTTCGAACTGGTAGTAATCATCAGAGTCGAGAAGATCGTGCTCACGATTGTCCTGATTATGTATCACTGCCTCGATGGTCTTAAGGCGCGTTTCAAACAGACCATGCTCGGCGACGCCCTTGGATCCCGCTCCGTAGGCGTAACCACCCCAGGCGACATAGGCGCGAGCTAAATCTGCATCAGTTTCCCACCCCTTTTCATCCATCAATGCCTGAAGCCCAGCCCCGTAGGCGCCCGGCTTGGATCCAAAAACACGGAAGCCAGCACGCGTCGCAGCCGCAGTTTCCTCCATGCCGCCCGCTACTAGCGCGGCGGTTTCGACGCGCACCCTGGCCGCCGTTGGATTCACGTTATCGGCCTCGTTTAGCGTGGCTACGGCGCGGGCTGCGGAGTCGAATAAATCAATCAGACCCGGGAAAGCGTCACGAAAGAACCCCGATATTCGAAGCGTCACGTCAACCCTAGGCCGGTCCAACACGTTGGCCGGCATCACCTCGAACCCAGTCACCCGCCGGCTCGCCGTATCCCATGTCGGCTGCACACCCATGAGCGCTAAGGCCTGGGCAATGTCATCACCACCGGTGCGCATATTCGAAGTCCCCCAGGCGCTCAACGCCATGGTCCTCGGCCAAACACCATGATCTTGCCGGTGGCGTTCGACCAGCAGCCCGGCCGATTTCCAGCCCAATTGCCAAGCAGCGGGCGTTGGCACGGTGCGGGTATCGACGGAATAGAAGTTGCGCCCCGTGGGCAAGACATCCGGCCGTCCGCGGGTCGGTGCCCCAGACGTTCCCGGCTCCAGAAACCGGCCATCTAACGCGGTCATGACGCCGTCGATTTCCGCTTTGCCCGAGCTCTCTACAGAGGGCCGGATGGCCGCATTTAGATGATCAAGGACGATTTGCGAGGCCTTCCAATCGGGGTCTACGGTCGCATTATGACCAATCAGGCGGGCGGCCAAGTCCTCCAGACGCTCAACTGTATCGCCATGGCTGCGCCATGGTGCATCGCTGCCAAGGACTGCCGGTTTCGGACCGACCCAAGGCGCAGCCATATCGCAGTTCAATGGATCAAACCCCAAGTCCAGGTCCGTCGCCAGGGCGCGATGTAATGACGCGTCCGAACCTTCGCCGGTGCCACGCGGCACGCGAACCAGCGCCACGAGGAGGTCGGTGAGCAATCGGTCCTTTGGCGTCTGGCCGAAAACGTGCAGGCCATCGCGGATCTGCATCTCCTTGAGCTCACAAAGATAATTGTCAAGCTTGACCAAGGCCGCATTGTCATCGTCGTCATCGACAATACCGCAGTCCAAATCGAGACCCGTAGCGTGACAAAGCTCCAGAATATCCCGCGTCAAAACCTTTAGACGGCGCGGATCGACGCCAGCGGCCTCATAGTACTCATCCACCAACTGCTCTAGATCTTTCATTGGGCCATAACTCTCGGCCCGTGTCAGCGGCGGCGTTAGATGATCAACTATGACCGCACTCGTGCGGCGTTTTGCCTGCGTACCCTCGCCCGGATCATTGACAATAAAGGGATAAATATTCGGCACCGGGCCGAGGGCCGCTTCTGGAAAACAATCTTCCGATAGCGCCAACGCCTTTCCCGGCAGCCATTCCAGATTTCCGTGCTTGCCAAAGTGAATAACGGCATGGGCCCGAAATTCGTTGCGCAACCAAGCGTAGAAGGCCAAGTAGTTGTGTGGCGGAACCAGGTCCGGGTCGTGGTAGGTCTCCTTGGGATCAATGTTGTAGCCCCGGGCCGGTTGCAGACAGACGGCGACGTTGCCCAACCGGAAGGCGGGAACAGCGAAATACCTGTAACCGACCTCGTCCTGTCGAAAGAAAGGGTCGGCCTCCGGCGCGCCCCAACGTTCCCTTACAGCGTCCTGAACCACCTTCGATAAGCCGCCGAAGAAATCCTCATAGACGGCCATAGTGAGGGTTTCGGAGATGTTGCGATTGTCAAGGTCCTCAAAGGCATTTGTCGGTCCGGCCATTACCAGGTCGATGAGGGCATCACCGTCGGTGGGAATATCCGTGATCCCATAGCCTGCCTTTTTCATCGCGCCCAACAGCTCAATCGCGCCCGCCGGTGTATCCAACCCCACACCGTTGCCCAGGCGCCCGTCCCGGTTCGGATAGTTGGCAAGCACCAATGCGATACGCCGGTCCGCTGGCACCGTCTCCCGCAGCAACGTCCAGGCCAATGTCAATTCGGACAGATAGCGCACTCGGTCTGCTACCGGCTCGTAGCGCACCAATTCCGTTTCAGTCAACGGATCGTAGCACACACTTCCCTTGAAGGATACCGCACGAGTCAGTACGCGCCCATCCACTTCTGGCAACGCCACATTCATGGCAATATCGCGTGCACTCAAGCCCCGAGTGCTGTCGCGCCAGGCCTTCTCATTTCCTCCAGAAAATACCACCTGCAGAACTGGCGGCGCGCCATCAATATCAAAGGGACCAGCGGTGCGGTTTTGACCCGGGGCTGAAACAGCAAAGCCTGTGGCATTTAGAATTACCGCTGGCGGCGCCTCTGCCATGATGGTCTCTAACGTTGCCGCTGCCACCTGATCTTTCAAACTGGCCACAAAAATCGGCAGAGGATTTATTCTCGCTCCCATCAGTCCCTCGATCACCGCATCGACGGCCCAGAGATTGCCTGCCTGCACCAGAGCTCTATAAAACACCAGCGCCACCACGGGCCAGCCTGCAATCCAGTTAGATTGCACCCGGGCCATGTCCGCATCCATATCGCCCGGCCAGTGAAGACCGGCGCGCACCAATGGCCTGGGCTCCTGCCAGTCTGTCTCAGGCCCAATCAGCCCAGCAGCGTAGTCTAAAAAGTCTAGAGCGTTCTCTAGGCCACCGTGCACCAAGTACTGCCACAACCGATGTTGGGCGTCGGCGTCCAGGGTCGAAAGAGCAACCAATTCCGCATCTGGTTGGTCGTCGCCGGGCAAAAAAGCGAGGGGAATACACTCCCTTACACAAACCGCCGCAATCTCATCACAACCATAGGACCAATAGCTCCGTCCACCCAGAACGCGCAACACCACAAGCTTAGCGTTGGCGATGATGTCTTCGACGTACAGATCAACGGACATGTTGTGCGCCAAGTGCATCAAGTTGGCCAAGCGCACGCTTGGAAATCCATCCGCAGGCCGCCGGGCACGAGCTTGGGCCAACAGGGTCAATTCCGTATCGGCGGCGGAAATAATGACGATATCACCAGGTGTCTGACCGAGATCCACGGCCTCTGAGCCGTCGGCGACGCCACCGGGTTGGGCGGCCAAGAGGTGCATGTCAGTTGCCGTCCAAGGCGCGCCCGATCGCATCCTGATCCAGGCCTACTTCGCCAATGATCACCAGTGACGATCTACGTACCTCCCCGTCTAACCAAGGGCGGTCATAATAACGCTGGACCCGGGCGCCGACAGCCTGGACCACATGTCGCATGTCCTTTCCAGGCACGTTAACAAACCCCTTCACCCTAAGGATGTCGTGATCCACAGCGCAGGCTTTGATGCGTTTTTCTAGATCTTCGGGATTGATGATATCACCCATAGTCAAGACGAAGCTCTCGAAATCATCATGGTCGTGGTCGTCGTCGGCGTCATGGTGAGACCATCGGCCTTCGATGATCTCTTCGACACCCGCACCGATACCCAATAAGATCTTTGGATCGATAGCGCCATGCACCGCATCCACTAGTTTCACCTGCGTGGCAACACCGCTCCTGACCTCGGCACGCACGCCGTCCAGGGCATCACCATCAAGAAGATCCGACTTGTTCAAAAGCACCATGTCGGCGCACAGCAATTGATCCTCGAAGACCTCTTCCAGGGGTGACTCGTGATCCAACATCTCGTCCGCTTCGCGGGCGTCCTGAACGGCGTCTGGATCGTCAGCAAACTGGCCGGCGGCGACAGCCGGCGCATCAACCACGGTAACGACCCCATCGACGGTGACTCGCGACCTGATCTCAGGCCAATTAAACGCCTTCACAAGGGGCTTTGGCAACGCCAGACCAGATGTCTCGATGACGATGTGTTCGGGCGGCTCGGGCCGATCAAGGAGCGCTTCCATCGTTGGCAGAAAATCATCAGCCACGGTGCAGCAAATACAGCCATTGGCCAGTTCCATCACATTTTCGTCTTCGCAACCCTCAATGCCACAGCCGATGACCAGTTCGCGGTCGATGCCAAGATCACCAAACTCGTTGATAACCAACGCAATGCGTTTGCCGCCGGCATTTTCCAGCATGTGGCGGATCACGGAGGTTTTGCCCGCACCTAGAAATCCTGTAATGACAGTGGCTGGTATCTTGTTCATCAGTTCTCATCCTTCAGGACCTGTGGCAGTCCGGCAGAGACCAGAACGACCCGATTCGCCAGCTTCGCCATCAATTGGTTCAATTCGCCTTGGGCATCCACAAAGACACGAGACACCTCGTTGTCGGGAATGACACCCAGTCCAATTTCGTTTGATACGAAAACCACTGGACCCCGTAAAGCGTCCGATTGTAATAGGTCCATGAGTTTTTGAAGCTCCTCCTCCGCCGAAATGTCGTGAAACATGACGTAGGAGAGCCATAGCGTCAGGCAGTCAACTAGGATCGGTCGATCTGAGCGCGACTCGCGAGTGAGCACGGCAATTAGCTCGCACGGTTCTTCTATAGTTTCCCAGAGGTCTCCTCGGCGCGCCTGATGTTTGGCGATTCTAGCTCGCATCTCATCATCCATGGGCTCGGCGGTAGCTAAATAGAGGCCTCTGCCTTGCCCTTCGACAAGCTGTTCGGCGTAACGGCTCTTGCCTGAACGCGCGCCACCCAAAACCAAAGTCACCAACGGAAGCGGCGCACTCATCGAATGATACCATTGTCGCGGCCATGAGAAGGCTGGTTGATCGCGCCAATGCGCCAGGCTCCACCCTTGCCTCGAAGCAATCCGCCCTCGACATGTTCAAGACGGGTCACCGACAGTGTATCAATTGTAAAAGACATGCCGAGCTCAGGCGTCAGGTCCAGGATGTGAGCGACCGCCGCGCGGATGGTGCCTCCGTGACAAACAGCAACAATATCCTTGCCGGCGTAATCAACCGTGTATTGGTCAATAGTTTCAGCCGTTCGGACGATCAGGTCGGCGAAACTCTCACCACCAGGGGGCGCATTGCGGGCTGGTTCACGCCAGAATTCGGAATAGGCGTCCGGGTCAGTTGCCTCCATCTCATTCCAACTAGAACCCTGCCATTTACCAAAGTCCTGTTCGCCCAGCCTCTCCTCGACAATAGGATCAGGGTACGCAAGTCCAGCTTGAGCGATGCACTGGGCCGTCAACTTGGCTCGCGAGAGATGGGAGGTAAGCCAAATGCCCTCGCCGGGAAGCGTCCTGGCCAGAACTTGGAACGCCGCTATATCAGAGGTGTCGCACTGAACGTCATCGGAACCATAGATTTTTCCGGTCACGCCAACAACAGGGGCGTGGCGAACGAACCACCAGCGGGTCACGGTAGTCATGTGGCATATGCTCCAGCAGCGATCAAAACACAGACCTCAGCGATCTGCTGCGCAGCGCCGAGAACATCGCCCGTATACCCGCCCAAACGACGCTGGGCAAGCCAACCCAACATCGCGGTAGCGCCTAAGGACAAAACTAAAGCCAAAAGGGCCGGCTGCCAGTCGAAAAAGGCGAATAAAACCAGGACGGCAAAGGCTACCGCCGCGCCCGTCTCTAGCTTAGTGGGTCGTCCTGCATCCCGACCCAACCCATCGACCCGCGCCGGTCTCAAGGCGAACATGAGCACCGGCATCATACCACGCGATGCAGCGGCAGCACCGATCAACGTAGCGGCCGCCAATCCAGGCGCAGCAAATCCAGCCAACAACATAACCTTCAATCCGATCGAAAATATCAAGACCAAGACGCCAAAAGTACCTATTCGCGAATCGTGCATAATCGCAAGCCGCCGGGCCTGGTCCCCAGCGCCGATACCATCGGCAAAGTCTGCTAGCCCATCTTCATGCAGCCCGCCCGATATCCAGGCGGTCAACGCTAAGCCAATGATTGCGCAGGCCATGGGTTGCAGGCTTAACTGCCAGGCTAACCATAAGGCGCCGCCACCGCAGGTTCCAACCACAAGTCCAACCAGCGGGAATACTCGCGTTGCCGGCCCCAAGTCGGCCATGTCTACAGGCGGCGTTGGGCGAAACGGTAAACGAGTTAGGAACGCGCCGGCCACGGCCAAATCACGCAGCCAACCTCCCAACAAACCCTCCCGTTGTAGGCGGTATTTGATCGTCATCACCCGATGGTAATGCATTACCTCATAAAGAAAAGAGATGCGCCATTCGCTATTTCCGATAGACAAGTCTGCGTAGGGCTGCGAACTATTACCCATGTCAAATACCGTTGCAATTTCCAATATGAATATGTTTCGCGCCCTGCTGAGCAAATTGCCGAGTCGGGACGAAGCCGCCGCCGAAGCCGCCAAGGAACGAGAGCCTCAGCTGACCAAGCCACCGGGGTCGCTGGGCCGTCTGGAAGAGATCTCCCTATGGCTTTCAGCCTGGCAAGGCCGCCATCCGCCGGCAACCGATAATGTCGCGGTGCGCGTGTTCGCCGGGAATCATGGAGTGGTAGCTCGGGGGGTTTCGGCTTATCCGGCCGAAGTCACTACTCAAATGGTGGAAAACTTCGAGGCCGGCGGTGCCGCCATTAATCAGCTTTGCGCCCAAGCCGGCGCCGAATTGCAAGTCATAGCTTTGAGCCTTGATACTCCCACTGCCGACTTCACCATGAAACCAGCCATGAACGAGGAGGAATTCCTAGACGCATTAGTTCGAGGCATGGCCGCCGTGCCCAAAGATGCAGATCTCTTGTGTGTCGGTGAAATGGGGATCGGCAACACCACAAGCGCCGCAGCCCTATGCATGGGGCTATTTGGAGGCAACTCCAAGGACTGGACCGGACCAGGTACGGGGATCACTGAGCACGCATTTGAGACCAAGATGAAGGTGGTCGACGACGCCGTCCGCCATCACGCCGCGCATTTAGTGGACGGCATCAATGCCCTGCAATGCCTGGGCGGGCGCGAGTTAGCGGCCATCGCGGGAGCGATCGTCTCAGCGCGGCTGAAACGGGTGCCCGTATTACTGGATGGATTTATGGCAGGGGCCGCAGCCGCAGCGCTAAAGTCCACGTCAGTGGATGCCATCGACCATTGCCTCACGGCGCATGTCTCGGCCGAGCCAGGCCATCGCCTACTACTGGAAAAACTCACTATGTCGCCATTGCTAAACCTGAATATGCGGCTTGGAGAGGCGTCGGGCGCCACTTTAGCCGTCAATATCGTCAAGGCCGCAGCCGCCTGCCATAACGACATGGCCACGTTCGTCGAGGCCAACGTCAGCGACAAGATATGAGTCTACTCACCTTGTTGCAAAAGAAGTCCACGTTCTCGGGCGATCTGGAACGTTTTCAGAAACAATGCGCTGGCCAAGATCAGATAGAGGGCGTTCAACCCGGTCGCCTGCCAGAACAGATCCCAACGAAAAACACCGCCGAATAAAACCGCACGCATACCCTCGAAAACGGGTGCAGCTGGTAGTGCGTTAGCGATCATCTGAAGCCAGTTGGGTAAGGTTGCGAGCGGGTAGTAAATACAGCTGATGGGCGCCACAAGAAAAATTCCCAGCCAACACAAGCTCTCCGCCGCCAATCCAAAACGCAAAACCAATGCAGAAACAGCCAGCCCCACACACCACCCCATGACCAGCAAGTTGAAGAAGAAAGCCGCAAGCGGGAGACCCAGCGAAAACACCCAGACGTCAAACAAGGGCAAGGCCAGAAAGGCCGCCGGCGTCGCCGCGATTAGGGTGCGTAGAAAACTCATGAATGTCAGTGCACCGATCAACTCGATAGGCCGCAAGGGTGAAACAAAAAGCTGCCCTAGGTTCCGTGACCACATTTCCTCGATAAATGACAGCGCAACGCCCAAGTTGGACCGAAATAGGATATCCCAAAGTAGCACGGCGCTGATCAGAACACCGGCAGCGTCGGCCACCCACGACGAATGGCTCATGAAGAACTTAGTTACGAAACCCCATAGGATCAGCTGCATGGTTGGCCAATAGGCCAGTTCCAAAAGGCGCGGCCAAGAATGACGCAGGACATAGACATGGCGTAAAATCATTGCCCCGATGCGTCGGAGGGTCGACGCTCTTATCATGCGTCCATCACCTCTCCGTCGCGGGCAATATGCAGAAACACCTCCTCCAAAGTTTCTCGGCCGTACTTGCTGATTAGCGCCGACGGTGATCCAGAGTCGACAACCTTTCCGTGGCGCAACATCAACACCCTATCGCATATGCGTTCGACCTCCACCATGTTGTGGGATGCGAGAACGATGGCGGCCTGGGTCTCGGCCCGATAACTCTCCAGATAGCCGCGTATGCGATCACCTGTCTCCGGATCGAGGGACGCTGTCGGCTCATCCAACAACAATACCTCTGGCGAATTAATCAAGGCCTTGGCCAAAGCAACACGCGTATCTTGACCCGCTGACAAAGTGCTCATGGGCCTGTCCACGAAGGCTCCCATATCCATATCCTGAACCAGAGTATCGACCCGAGCAGCCACGCCTCGAACACCGTAGAGGTGGCCGTAAACAGTCAAGTTCTCGCGCGGCGTCAATCGCCGCGGCAGGTCCACGTAAGGCGAAGAGAAGTTCATGCGGGCTAACGCTTTGTGACGGTCGTGTACCATATCGGCATCAAAGATGCGGACCTGACCTGAGGACGGTGTCAACAATCCCAATAGCATGGCCATAGTGGTCGTTTTGCCAGCCCCGTTGCCACCTAGCAGTGCAACTGTCTCACCTGGACGAACTTGAAAACTTATGCAGTCCACAGCAATCACGTCGCCAAAACGTTTGCCGAGGCCGTCGGCTACAACTACCGGTGGTAAGGAATTTAATTCCATATAGAGGGGTGGTCCCGGTGGATTTGTTTTGTTCGATGCGGCACCTCCTTTAGGCCCAGGCACCCTCGCCACGTTGCTTTCAATTTGCCCGGTTGGTGCCGGGATGCTAAACCCATCCGATGCACGAGCGAGTACGCATTCTCGTCACGGGTGGCGCCGGTTTCATCGGCCGGCATCTTTGCACGCGCCTGATCGCGGAGGGCAATGATGTGTTGTGCTTGGACAATTTCTTCACAGGCACAAAGGACAACATCGTGCATTTGCTGAACGACCCGCATTTTGAACTTTTGCGCCACGATGTCACTTTCCCACTCTATGTAGAGGTCGACCAAATCTATAACCTAGCCTGCCCCGCCTCGCCGGTACACTACCAGTCTGATCCCGTTCAGACGACGAAAACCAGCGTCCACGGTGCGATCAATATGCTAGGCCTTGCGAAGCGAACTAATGCACGTATCTTGCAGGCATCGACCAGCGAAGTTTATGGCGACCCCAAAATACATCCGCAGTCCGAGTCATACACAGGCAATGTCAATCCCATTGGACCCCGCTCCTGTTACGACGAGGGCAAACGCTGCGCTGAAACGTTGTTCTTTGACTACAAACGCCAACACGACCTGGAAATCCGAGTGGCCCGAATCTTCAATACCTACGGCCCGAATATGCATCCCAACGACGGCCGAGTTGTATCCAACTTCATCCTCCAGGCACTGAAAGGCGAGCCCATTACCATCTATGGTGATGGATCACAAACCCGGTCGTTCTGCTACGTAGATGACCTGGTCGACGGCCTCGTCCGGCTGATGAACGCCGACGAAAGTGTCACCGGACCAGTAAATCTGGGTAATCCAGGGGAATTCTCCATTAATGAATTGGCCGAATTGGTGATAGCTGAGACTGGTGCGAAGTCAGACCTTACATTCCATGATCTGCCCGAAGATGACCCCCTGCAGAGATGCCCGGACATTACCCTAGCGAGGGAAGCCTTGAGTTGGGAACCCACCGTCAACCTAGCCGAAGGCCTAAAAAAAACGGTCGCCTATTTTCGGGGTAATGTTGCCGCTTAAGCCGCTATTTGCGCCATGTAAATGCGCTTCGCCCACCCTCGAAGTCCAGACTGGCTGTTATCGTTGATGCCGTTCTCAGCCTGATTAAGCCATCGTTCGACTGGCACAAAAAATCCCGTTTTTCGCTTATAGCGGACATCGGGCGGCAAAGCCGACAGCGGCGTGGCTGCCAAATCCTGTTTAGTCGGGCTAATATCGGTGCCCAACATTGGGGCCAGAGCCTTAAACAAGGCCACATCGACCAACGGCACCCTTATCTCCAGGGAATGGGCCATACCGGCCCAATCGGCGTCACGCAGCAGCTGATTGCGCATGTAAAAACATATTTCAAGAAGCCGAACGCGGTTTTCCGCGCTGCTGAGTCCGGCAATGGTATCTTCAAGTCTGACCAGCGGTTCTAGTTGGCGCCAGCCTTCCGCGGCAAAATCGGGATCCATTAGGTCGGGCAACTCCCAAGGCAAAAACAGACCGCGACCCAAAAGGTAGGCTCCGGCGGTCGACCCGCCGTATTCGAACAAGCTGAGGTACTTCCGATTAATCATTGAACCCATCAGCGGCGCCGCAACAACTCGCAACCCCTTGCCTAGGGTCGATAAACCAGGAATCCAGCCAAGGCATCGAGATAGACTTGGCACTCTGTAAAACGTATCGTACCCGGCAAATATCTCATCGCCACCAAGCCCTGAAAGGGCCACCTTTAAACCACTTCGGGCCGCCGCTCGGGCAATGAAATAAGTATTCACGCCGTCGATAGTTGGCTGATCCATACTCGAAATGATGTCGGGCAGCGCATCGTCAAAATGCAGCTGGGCCACCCGCTCGACCTGTGAAGTTGTCTTGTAGTGCTTGGCTATGAGTTGCGCCAAAGGCACCTCGTCGCGCTTTGTGTTAACAAATTCCTCAAAACCAAGGGTAAATGTTCGCAAATCGCTTTGTTGACACTCAGATGCCAGCGCCGTGATGCACGCAGAATCAATGCCAGCCGATAGGAATAAACCCACCGGCACATCGGCAACAAAATGATGGCGAACGCTGTCCAGAAGGTGATGGCGAAGATCCACGGCCAGCGAACAGTCGTGGGGTGCAGCCAGGATCTCGCGCGGGTTAAAATAAGAGACCAGCCTACGCCTACCGCCGTCTCTAATGGTCAGGGTGTGGCCAGCAGGCAACGCCTCTATATCGGCATAAAGAGTGTGCGGCTCTGGCACGCTGCCAAAAAGGAAGAATCCCACATGTCCAGCCGGGTCGGGGCCAAAGTCCCCGGCATGTCCACCGGCACGCAATGCCTTAACCGTTGATGCGGCCCGAACCGTTCTGCCATCGTCGCAAAAATACAGAGGCTTAATTCCAAAGGCGTCGCGCGCCATGAATAGCTTGCGTTCAAAGTTATCCCAGATCACCAAGGCGAACATGCCTCGGAGTTTGTGGACCATTTCCGCACCATCGCGTTCATAAAGACGAAGCAAAACTTCCGTATCCGAACCCGTAGCGAACGCAATGCCCTCGGCCATTAGCGCTGTCCGCAAGGCTTGATAGTTATAGATTTCGCCGTTAAATGTAATCCAGTAGCGCTGGTCGACCACCATGGGCTGGTTGGCACGTGAATCGGGATCGATAATGGCAAGGCGCCGGTGCGCTAATCCGATACAGCTATCGTTAGATATCCAATAGTTGCCTCCGTCTGGGCCACGCCGGATCATTGCTTGGTTGATCTTCAACAGCTCATCGACCACCACACGCGGTGCACTGGCGCTATAGGCAAAAATAGCTGCAATTCCACACATACCTGTTTCATAGCGCGGCATAACCAGGGAACAAAGTCATTTTGTTTATTTTTCCAATGGAATCAGGTCTTTGCATCTTTGGTGAAAAGTGGAGTAAAAGAGCGCATGAAGCAGATCATCCAAAGCCGACGGACTGGCCACCTCGCCCTGAAGGACGTACCGATGCCCCAGGTGAAACCAGGCCATGTGCTGGTACGCACCCGCGCCTCCCTGATTTCCGCAGGCACGGAGCGCATGGTCGTGGACTTCGCTAAAAAGAGCCTGCCCGGAAAGGCGAAAGCCCGCCCCGACTTGGTCAAGAAGGTCATCAACAAGGCGAAGCGTGACGGTCTCAAGGCGACTTTCCAGACCGTCATGGCCCGTCTGAACGAGCCCTTGCCGTTAGGATATTCGGCCACTGGCGAAGTGATCGGCGTGGGAGCCGGACTAGAGGGAGTTTATACGGTCGGCCAGCGGGTCGCTATGGCTGGCGCAGGCTTCGCGAACCACGCCGAAGTGAATGCGGTGCCGGAGAACCTTCTGGCCGCCGTTCCTGATGAAGTCACCGACGAGGCCGCCAGCTTCGCCACGCTCGGCGCTATCGCCATGCACGCGGTGCGAAATCTTGGCGCTGGACTAGGTGATACAGTCGCCGTTTTGGGATGCGGGCTGGTTGGTCAGATGGCGGCCCAGTTCCTGACCCTGTCAGGCGCGCGGGTGGTGGCCCTGGATTATGACTCAGATCGCCTGAAACTTGCCAGCGAGCTCGGCGCCGAGTTGGTTGCCAACGTGGCCGATGATAGTCTGGCAGCAACCATTAATGAGCTAACCGCCGGTCGAGGTTGCGATGGCGTCATCATCGCCGCGGCCAGCGAGTCGAGCGAACCCTTTGAGACCGCCGCCGCCTTGGCCCGGGACCGAGCCCGCGTCGTAATGGTGGGGCTAACAGGCACAGCCTTTCCCTATGCCGACTTTATGCACAAGGAATTGAACATCATCGTGTCCCGGTCCTATGGGCCTGGCAGGTATGATTCGGAGTTTGAGAACCAGGGGATCAAGTATCCAGAGGGCTGGGTCCGCTGGACCGAGCGTGACAATTTGAAAGAGACCCTGCGACTCATGTCACCACGCCGCACCGCTCGACTTGACGTGGCGGCGCTGATCTCGCATCGGTTCTCCATCGACGCTGCACAACGCGCATACAATATGATCACCGAGGGAACCGAGCCGCACCTTGGCGTGGTTCTTGACTATCCGAATAATTCGGAACGGGTCGTCCAGCCTAAATTTACGACTGGTGCGGTGGTTGCCAAGGCATGCATCCTAGGTGTCATTGGGGCCGGGCACTTCGCCCGCGCGGTTCTTTTGCCGTTGGTCAAGTCTAATCCAAAAACCCATCTACACACCGTCGTCACACAGCGCGGCGCCAGCGCGGAATACAGCCAAAAAGCCTTTGGTTTCGATCACGCCGAAACTGACCCCATCTCCATTTTCAACAATCCAGCCATCAATGCAGTGATAATTTCAACCCGTCATGACTCCCACGCAACTCTCGCCTCCCAGGCACTGGCTGCCGGCAAAAATGTACTTGTAGAGAAGCCGTTAGCTATGGATTGGGGCGGCCTTAATGCCGTAGTTGCAGCGCGGGAAGCCAACGACGACATCTTCTTCCAGGTGGGGTTCAATCGCCGCTTTGCGCCGGCGGCCAAACGCCTCCGAGATAGATTGGCCCGCCAATCTGGGCCAAAAGTCATTCAGATGCGGATCAACGCCGGTGCCATTGAGCCCCACCATTGGGTCCATTCCGCCATCGAAGGCGGCGGACGTTTGCTGGGTGAGGCTTGTCATTTCATCGATCTTGCGCGGTTTCTAGTTGCCGAACCTATCGCCACAGTTAGCGCCGAGGCCGCACAGGTCACTAAAGGCTCCAGCGATGATGCCACCATTGCGCTCCGCTTCGCCGACGGCTCGATTTCTAGCATTGTATATACGGCTCGTGGCAATTCGGAAGTAAGCAAGGAGCGCATCGAGGTCCACTCTAGCGGGGCATCCTACATCCTGGAGGACTTCCGAAGTCTCGAGGTCATGGGTGACAATCAAATTGCTGCTTGGGAAGGTCGCCAGGACAAGGGTTTCAAGGGTTCAATCACAGCGTTCATCGCGGCTGTCACAGCCGGCGGGCCCGCACCTATAGATGAGACCGAGTTGATTGAAACCAGCGCCGCAACAATCGCCGTTTTGGATAGTCTCCGGACCGGCAAACGCATCAATCTCTAGGGGAAATACTTTGGACCTCAATGCCTTTTTCGACTCCGAGTTTGACGAACACGCCGAAGTTAGAGCGGCTACTCAAATGGCCCTGAAAGAACCCTTCGCCGCTTTGGTACGAGCAGCAAAGAGTAGCATCGAGGCGGGTGGCAAGATCCTGTTTTTTGGAAATGGCGGTAGTGCTGCAGATTGCCAACACCTGGCTACGGAATTGACTATCCGTTACAAAGCCAACCGCGCCCCTATCGCTGCAATCGCATTGACCACAGACACGTCGTCGCTAACCGCTGGCGGCAATGACTTGGGATTCGATCAAATTTTCGCACGCCAAGTGTCCGCCCTGGCCAAGCCGGGTGACGTGGCCATCGGGATATCGACCTCAGGCGAAAGTGAAAATGTAATTCTCGGCCTCCGCCAGGCCCTCGCCATGAATTGCGTGGCAGCCGGCTTCGGCGGCAAGGGCGGCGGGCGCATGAATAACATTGCCAACCCGTACCTTGTAGTACCCTCGGACACTACCGCGCGGATTCAGGAGATGCATATTACGCTGGGTCAGATTCTCTGCGGCGCCTTAGAGTTGGAGTTGGGACTAGTGAAGACTTGAGTAGTTATCTCACAGAATTGGTCTCTGACATAGCGTCGGCACGCGTGCTTTGCGTGGGCGATGTCATACTCGATCAGTTCATCACTGGCGAAGTGGAGCGAATTTCACCCGAAGCGCCAGTGCCAGTCCTGCGTATCCTTGGAGAAACTGCCATGCTGGGCGGCGCTGGGAACGTGGCCCGCAACGTCGCCGCATTGGGTGGACAGGTCACCCTAATAGCGCTTACCGGCGACGATACAGCGGCCGATGAGGTTGACGCTGCAATATCGCGCCTGGAAACAGCTTCCGCTGACCTAGTCCGTCACGACACTCGACCGACTACAATTAAAACCCGTTTTGTGGCCGGGACGCATCAGATTCTTCGCGCTGACGCAGAGGTTTCTGAGCCCCTGGATGACAATACCGGGGACGCCCTCATTGCGAGGGCCGAGGCCGCAATGTCTTCCCATCATGTTTTGGTCCTTTCCGATTACGGCAAAGGAGTTCTGGGCAATGGGCGTGCCCAGCGCCTAATAATCGCGGCGAAGACTGCCGGGATTCCGGTCATAGTGGACCCCAAAGGTACCGATTACACGATTTATGCCGGCGCTGATGTTATCACACCGAACCGCAAAGAGATCCGCGAAGCCAGCGGCATGCCTGCGATCGGCCTTGACGGTGCCGCCGACGCCGCCAAAACAATCGCCGATCGTCACGGCTTAGCCTCGGTTCTGGTAACGCTGAGCCAAGACGGCATGTTGCTCGCGGCGGCCGGCGACGTCCATCATTTATCCGCCGAAGCGCGTGAAGTCTTCGACGTTTCGGGCGCCGGTGACACTGTAGTTGCGACCATCTCAAGCGCATTGGCGGTGGGTGCTTCGCTCTCAAATGCAGCCAAACTGGCCAATGTTTGTGCCGGTATCGTGGTCGGCAAAGCAGGCACCGCGGCTGCCTACCGAGCGGAGGTGATGGCAAAGCTTCGTCATCAAGACATCTCTCGAGTTGAGGCCAAGTTGCGGAGCCATGATCAGGCCCGTGAACAGGTAGCCGTTTGGCGCCGTCAGGATTTTAAGATAGGTTTCACCAACGGATGCTTTGATGTTCTGCACCCCGGACATGTATCCTTGTTGCATCAAGCTAGAGCAGTCTGCGATCGCTTAGTGGTCGCGCTCAATTCGGATGCGTCGGTGAAACGCCTGAAGGGACAGTCGCGGCCAATCCAAACCGAGACAGCCAGGGCGGCTGTACTCGCGTCCCTTATCCATGTTGACCTCTGTGTGCTGTTCGACGCAGATACGCCAATCGATTTGATTACCCTTTTTAAGCCAGATGTTTTGATCAAAGGTGCAGATTACACCGTTGACCAGGTGGTTGGCGCACCGGAAGTGCAGTCCTGGGGCGGGCAGGTCTTCCTCGCTGAACTGAAGGATGGGTTCTCCACCACGGCGACAATCGCGCGGATGGTAGAAAGCGGAAATGGAGATGCCTCCTGACAGCCAAATCCCTAATTCTGTGACAATTCAATTTACATTTGTTTCACATGCTTGCCTAGTTGGGTTTTGGGGAAATCACAACTTCCTGACCAGACGCTAATTAAAATCTTTGTTTTGAGCTAACAGCCTCCCCATCTCTTACCCTTGTGTTCGCCAACCGCTCTACAGCGCATCATTCCCTCGGCTTTGAGGAGCGGCCTGTGCCGGCAGGGCGTCCCGATTCGATCTTAACCGGCAACACCATTTACCCGGTGTTCAGATATGACGTCGACCTCTGTGTCGTCTATCTCATGAGGTATGTCGTAGCTATTGAATATGTCTAAATCTACGCAGTTTATTTCTCGATGGACAGCAATCTTCGTTTCGTACATTTCCATTCAATTTAAAACGACTGGCTCTTATGTTGTATTGAACAAGCGTTTAGATCATCGGTTTAATTAGTCGCCTGTTACAACGGAGATGATCCGGTCCCAAATACTTTTGTCCTCCAGAACCTTGACAACAGCCGGGCGCGACTGGACCCTGACCGGACCGGTGACGCCAGGTAATGGACTCTTAAACTGGCCCCGGTGGGCATCCGTCATGAACCGCTTCCACAAGACGGCAGGCAGGCCGCCGCCGGTCACACGCTTCATGGGCTTACCATTGTCATTACCAATCCAAACGCCGGTGATTAAGTCGGCTGTATAGCCTATAAACCAAGCATCGCGATGGTTTTGGCTGGTACCAGTCTTGCCAGCGGCGGGTCGATCCAGACGAGCGGTCCTCCCTGTTCCGCCGGCAATAACGCCTGTCATCATACGATTCATCTGAGCGACGTGTTCGGCAGCGACAACCCGGCCAGGACCCGAGCCAGTACGGGCGTACAATACCCTGCCATCGGCGTCGCGGATTTCGCGCACTGCGTACGGCCATGCAGCCATTCCACCGTTGGCGAAGGGCGCATAGGCGGCAGTGAGGTCGATTAGGCTAACGTCTTGAGTGCCTAGTACAAGGCTGGGTGTGGCGGTCATTCTTCCCGGTATGCCCAATCGACTGGCGGTCTTGGCAACGCGTGGGAAACCGGCCTTTTGCCCGATCCGGACGGCTGCCGCGTTAAGAGATTGGGCTAAGGCTTCGGACATAGTGACATCGCCTTGAAATTTACGCTCGAAGTTTCGAGGCGCCCAACCGTCAATGTTGATGGGCGCGTCCTGAACCATATCAGTGGGTTGCATGCCGGTTTCCAAGGCAGCCAGAAATACAATTGGTTTAAACGCAGACCCCGGCTGTCGACGGGCCTGTGTAGCGCGGTTAAAGGAGCTCGAGGCATAGCGCCGGCCGCCTACAAGAGCTTGGACAGCGCCATCACCAGACAACGCGACCAATGCTGCCTGCGTTGCATGACGTTTCTTGCCCGGACCGTCTAAAATTGAAGCTAATCGGCGTTCGGCCGCCGCCTGCAGTGCCGGGTTGAGGGTAGTCAAGACAGTGACGTCGCGGTCACCAGGCGCCAAATAATCCGCCACCTGCTCCAGCGTCCAGTCGATGAAGTACCTTCCCTGCTGGCCTCTCCCGGAAGTGCGGCTGTCCAGGCGGGGCCTCGCCTGAGAGGCCTGAGACTCAGATAGATAGCCGGCGGATACCATGTTTTTCAGAACCTGCGCCGTCCGTTTTTTCGCCAGCGCCGGATTAGCGCGCGGATTGTACCGGCTCGGCGCCTTCAGGAGGCCGGCGAGCATTGCCGCCTCATAGACCATCACCTGTTTCGCGGACACGCCGAAATATTGCCTGGCCGCCGCGTCTACACCGTAGGTGCCCGCACCAAGGTAAACTCTATTAAGGTATATGGAAAAGATCTGCTCCTTACTAAACTTGTGCTCCAACCAGAGCGAGAGCAACACCTCCTGGATTTTGCGCTTAAAGGAACGCTCCGGTGTCAGGAAAAGGTTTTTTGCCACCTGTTGCGTCAGGGTGGACCCGCCCTGCACGATGCGACCGGCGCGCACATTGTGAAAAGCCGCGCGAAAGATCCCTATGATATCTAGACCAAAATGGTCATAAAACCGCCGATCCTCGGTCGCTAGCACCGCCTGGGGCAGGGCATTGGGCAGATCACCTACCCGGAGCGGCACGCCATAGAGGTCGCCGCGGGTTGCCAACAGGGTACCATCGCCGGCAAGCAGCGTTACTGTTGGCTGGCGCGTCGCCTGAAGTGCATCGTCAATGTCCGGCAGATCAGTGGCGTACCACGCGACCACGCCGATCAAAGCTATTATCACCCATACGCTTGCCGTCGCTGCAAGCTTGAAAAACCACCAGAGCCATCCGCCTCTTTTTTCAGTCAAATCTGTCATTCAACTACCCTAAGACAGAGCTCATTAGAATTCGATTAACATCATTGAATTGTTAAGTTGTATTTTGGTATTGAATTTATCAGCCGCAAATAAATGTCAAAGCTTCTGAATTCGATCCTTTGTCAAAATCTGCTATCAGACCAACATGACCTCCATGTTCCTTCACGAAATCCGGTACTGTTAAAATTGATATCGATTGAACATGCTGGTATCAAAGCACTGGCCTGAGTACTCCTTATTACTCCAGGCTAAGCGCTGTATGCCACGGTGGCGTTTTATGCCAACAGGGCCCACGACCTCTGGCTACTAAGAAAACTGGATCTGCGCTGATAACAGCCGACGCAAAACACGTCAGGCTCGAAGCCATCCTATACGTCCAAATTCGCCACCTTCAGGGCGTTTTTCTGAATGAAGTCGCGGCGTGGCTCCACCACATCGCCCATCAGAGTAGAAAAAACATCCTCGGCATCATCCATATGACTGACACGGACTTGCAAAAGCGAGCGAACGTCCGGATCCAGCGTCGTCTCCCAGAGCTGATCCGGATTCATTTCGCCTAGCCCTTTATAGCGCTGCATCGAAATACCCTTACGGCCGAAGTTCATAATGCCATCGACCAACGCCATTGGACCAGTGATAGGCACTTCCTTCTCCTTCAACGTCAGCTTACCATGCTTAGTATAGAGCTTTTGTAGTTGGCCGGCGCGTTGGTTGAGGCGATGAGCATCCTGCGAGCGGATTAGTTTCGAGTCGATCTCATGGCGCTCCATGACACCCCGTATTGTCCGCGAAAAGGCCAAACCACCATCATCCAAACTGGTCCCCTGCCAACCGCGCTCCGTTTCATCCGAGAGCGCGTCTAGGCGCTTCGCGATGAAATCGGCTACTTGACTAGCCTGGGCTGGCTCCAATAACAGTCCCGGATCTAAAGCGCTTAGGATCGCCGATTGCTCCACCACGTCAGCGGGTACATGCCGCGCGACACGAGAGATCTCCGCCTTTGCTGCGCGCGCCTGGTCCAGCGCGGCGCGAAGATCGGCGCCTGCCATCTGGGTGCCGTCATAGACCTCAAACACAGCGCCATCCTCTATGGCCGCATTAAATAGATAATCCTCTAGCGCCGGGTCATCCTTGAGATAGATCTCCGAATTGCCGCGCTTCGAACGATACAGGGGCGGCTGAGCAATGTAGAGATAACCGCGCTCAACGATTTCCGGCATCTGACGGAAAAAGAAGGTCAGCAGAAGCGTGCGAATGTGACTCCCGTCCACGTCAGCGTCAGTCATGATGATGATCTTATGGTAGCGGCATTTCTCGGCATCAAAGTCCTCCCGTCCAATGCCGGTACCGAGTGCTGCGATTAGCGTCCCTATTTCCGAGGACGAGAGC
>PARE01000068.1 GCA_002709525.1 Magnetovibrio sp.
AGGGTTTTGGATAAATCAACAAGTATTATGCCGCTGGGCGATCTTGGTTTCAGTGATGAAAATTTAGAGAAAATCCGTAAATCTCAGTCGAAGCCTGAGGGGATTGTGATTGTTACCGGACCTACGGGGAGTGGTAAAAGTACATCTCTTTATGCAATGTTAAACCATATTAATAGTGTGGAAATAAATATTCAGACTTTGGAAGACCCGGTTGAGTATTCACTGCCGATGATCAGGCAGACAAGCGTCCGGGAAGGCGTTCTTGGTTTTGGAGATGGTATTAAAGCGTTGCTAAGACAAGATCCCGATATCATCTTTATTGGTGAGGTGCGTGACAAGGTGACGGCCGAAATGGCCTTAAAGGCGGCGATGACCGGTCACCAGGTCTATACGACCCTTCACACGAATGACTCATTTGGAGCGATCCCCAGATTGTTGGATCTTGGACTAAAACCGGGGATGGTGGCTGGTGCTATTGTCTCTATATTTGCGCAAAGACTTGGGCGGCGTTTGTGTTCAAATTGCAAACAGTCAAGCAGGCCCACAGACATCGTAATCGGCCTCTACAATAGCTTCCGCAACCTGAGGATTGCGTTCCATAGCAACGGCGCAACCAAAGACAGTTAGTGGTAAATCCCGCTCCTCAAATAACCGAAACAAACGCCAGATGCCGGCTCGGCTTCCATACTCATAGAGACTTTCCATGCCGAGGTCGCGGACCCCTGGAGCCATCCGCCCACCTGTAACTTCCGCCAGCCCGGTCTCGACCCTACCGTCACCCTCGAGAATAGTATTTTCCGAACCCTCTTCATAGTTGACGACAAAATTAACTGCGATACGGGCGTTGTTTGGCCAAAGGGCATTCGGGGGAGTTGGACCGTATCCAACAAGATCTCGAGCAGTCTCTGTTTTCGTCATATTAATGTTACTCCGGTTCCCCAAACGAAATTGTCAGATGTCGCCTTTTCAATCTGTAAAAGAATATCAAATGACGAAGTGGTATTACGAGCCCCTTGACGCCCACCGCTAGCTAGACATGATTGTTATGGACCTCGAATAATCGGAACCAAGCTGGAGATAAAATGACCGACCCCGTAACCCTGGCTGTAATAAACGGTCGCTTGGAGCAGATTGCAGACGAAATGGATGCGACCCTGTTTAGGTCAGCATTCAATCCAATAATTGCGGAGGCCCACGACGCCTCACATGGTCTTTATGACGCAGCAACCGGCGCAACTCTAATTCAGGGTAAATCTGGGCTACCCGTGTTTGTCGGTGCCATGTCATTCGCCGTTAAACTAGTGATCGACAAAGCCGCGACTGATGGAGATTTGGGACCGGGCGACACCTACATATTCAACGATCCTTATGAGGGCGGCACTCACCTCTCTGATTTCAAGTTGGTGCGTCCGTTTTATCGAAATGGCGAAATCTTCTGTTTCCTCGCTTCCGTCGGACATTGGCACGATGTGGGGGGTAACGTGCCAGGCAACTACAATCCTGTTGCCACCGAAAGTTTTCAAGAAGGCATGTTGATTCCACCCGTGAAGCTGATCGAAGGTGGCACCCTTCGCCAAGATATTTTAAATATTCTGCAGGCTAACTCGCGCCTGCCCGGCAGTCTATATGGCGACCTAAACGGGCAGATCAACGCTCTAGACCTAGGCGAGCGGCGTCTAGAGGATTTGCTGAATGAGTATGGCGACGAGCAAGTTAGGACCGCATTTACAGAGCTTCAAAACCGCGCTGCTCAACTCATGCGCTCCAATATTTTAGAGTTACCCGATGGCACTTTTGTCTGCGACGACTGGCTCGACAATGATGGGCTTGTTGATGAGCCCCTTAAGATTGCTCTCGATTTGACGATCGAAAACGACCGCATGTCCCTTGACTTTACCAGGACGTCAGCAGCCTGTGCAGGGCCTGTAAATATTTCCCAGTCGACAGCAGTGGCGTCGATCTATGTGGCACTAAAGCATATCTTCACGGATGTCCCTGCCAACGCCGGTGTGTTGGAGCCAATCGACATAGTGATTCCCGAGGACTCGTTGCTTTCTGTCGGCGCGCCAAAGCCGGTCGGGGGATATACCGAGACTATTCTCCGGATAATCGACGTCGTCTTTGGTGCCGTTGCCCAGGCCGCACCGGATCGCTCCAACGGATGTGCCTATGGCACGATAAACGCGCTTTCTTTGGCTGGGCACCGTCGAAACGGACAACGTTGGGTGATGTTCAGCTTTTTTGGAGGCGGCCATGGCGGGCACCCGGAGGGTGACGGCTTAAACCATGGCAATGCACCTATATCCACGGCCACAATACCGCCCGCGGAAATCCTTGAGGCGGCGTATCCTGTGTTCTTTCGTTCCTGGGCACTGCGCACCAACTCAGCTGGACCGGGCCGGCACCGAGGTGGATTGGGCGCGCTTTACGAAATCGAGCTACTGGAGGAAAACGCTGATGCTTTCCTATTCGGTGAACGGGGCCGATTCCCGCCCCAGGGCGTAGCCGGTGGCGACCCGGGCGCATTAAATCGGTTCCAGTACGAACAATTCGATGGTCTGCAAGAGCCACCAATGAAATCGAAGATGGTCGGGATCAAAATCAAACGAGGCCAACACCTCCGCCTGGAGACACCTGGTGGCGGGGGTTTTGGACCCGCGTGGGAGCGCGATCCAACGGCTGTCGCTGAAGACGTGCGGTTGGGTTACGTCACAACCGATGCAGCCAAAAAGAATTATGGCGTTGTTGTTGACGCCGAAGGTCAGCTCGATGCCAAAGCAACGAAGGACCTGCGGATGGGCAGCGTGTCATGAGCGGTCAACCTAACTATGTTATTGGCGTTGATATTGGCGGCACCTTCACAGACGTCTTTTTTCTCGACGAAACCAATGGAAAATGTAGCGTCGCGAAGATCCCATCGACGAAACCTGACCAGTCTGAGGGGTTCCTCGCAGGAGTTCGAAGCGGTATCACCGATCTGACCAAGGTTGCAACCGTGGTTCATGGCACAACCGTCGGCACCAACGCCCTGCTGGAGCGTAAGGGTGTCAAAACTGGTATAATCACTACCGCCGGATTTCGTGACATCCTGGAAATGCGTCGCCGTGACCGACCACACACTTGGGGGCTCTGGGGGCAATTCGATCCCGTGGTGCCCCGTGACCGACGATTGGAAGTAAAGGAACGAACCCTAGCCGATGGCTCGGTTCACACAGAGGTCGACATCGATGAAATCAAAGCGCAGGCCCGCGCGCTCCTGAATGTGGGCGCACAGTCAGTCGCCATCGTTTTCATCAATGCCTACGCCAATCCCGCCAACGAAATGGCAGCCCTGGCTGCGGTCCGTGAGGTCTGGCCAAATAGCCACATTGTTGCCTCACACGAAATTTTGCCGGAGATCCGGGAGTTCGAACGGACCTCCACGACGGTTCTCAACGCCTACTTGCAGCCAACCGTCGGCTCCTATCTTAACCGCTTAAACACGGCCTTGCGTGACGACGGCTTTGGTGGCGAAGTGTTGATCGTGCAATCAAACGGTGGCGTCATGTCCATAGAGACCGCCGGCAAACGCCCCATACGCACGGCGTTATCCGGCCCCGCAGCCGGGGTCATCGCTAGCACCCATATCGCCAAGAGCGCTGGATTCCCAAA
Organism: Magnetovibrio sp.; assembly: GCA_002709525.1. Classification (GTDB taxonomy): domain Bacteria; phylum Pseudomonadota; class Alphaproteobacteria; order Rhodospirillales; family Casp-alpha2; genus UBA3470. Next base: position 3,652 of record PARE01000068.1, read on the forward strand.
CGTAATAACCTGCGATATGGGTGGCACAAGTTTCGACGTATCTTTAGTGGCCGGCGGGCAAAGTACACTCGCGGCACAGACCGCCGTGGATTTTGGTCTTGTCATCCGTACACCGATGATCGAAATGACCACTATCGGAGCCGGCGGGGGCTCCATTGCCTGGGTCGACCGAGGTGGTTTATTGCAGATCGGTCCTGAGTCGGCTGGTTCGGACCCCGGTCCCGTCTGCTATGGCCAAGGCAACGATCGACCGACCGTCACAGACGCCAACTTGTTGCTGGGTCGAATCAATGCGGAACGGCCCATCGGCGGCAAGCTCGATCACCTGGATGTGAAGGCTGCCGAGGCCGCCATTACGACACACGTAGGCGAACCGCTCGACCTAGATTCTGTAGCGGCGGCGGAAGCTATAATAAGGATTGCTAATTCCCGCATGGCGGGAGCGATCCGACTAGTCTCTATCGAACGCGGCCATAATCCGAGCGATTTCGCAGCAATGCCTTTTGGCGGCGGCGGTGCCCTCCACGCAGGTGCGCTCATCAAGGATGTCGGGCTCAAAAGTGCACTGGTGCCGCGCTATCCAGGCGTAACCTCGGCCTTGGGCTGTACCATAGCCGATATGCGACACGATTTCGTTCAGACGCTGAACACCCTTCTTGATGATCTTAACCTCAGCCAATTGACCGGCCAATTTGCCAACCTTGCCGGACAAGGCAGTGTCAGTCTTGACGCGGCCGGCGTAAGTTTTATCGGTCGCGAAACCTTGTTTGAACTCGACATGTCGTATTTGGGCCAAACGCATACGGTCGATGTGCCGCTTTCTCTCTCAGAAGGCTTCAACATTGATCGAGATCAAATCAGCATCGCGTTCGAAGCACGTTATAAGTCGGTATTTGGAAATCCCCTGAGCGGAATACCGATCCGGATCCTTAACCTCCGGGTCTCGGTGATCGGCGTCCGACCCAACTTCGACCTCCATCTGTTAGCCCCAGACGATAAAGGAACCATCGAAGCCGCTGTAAGTGGGGCTCGGCCCGTCTGGGTTGACGGTGGCTGGACGGAAGCGACGATCTACGAACGCCTACATTTGCCCGTCGGCGCGAAGATTTATGGTCCGGCCCTGCTAGAACAACCGGACACGACCATTTTTGTCGAACCAGATTTGGTCGGAAAAGTTGATGAGTTTGGTAATTTAGTTATCAGCCGCAAAGGATAGGATTGATGGCAAGCAAAATCCAAGCGGAGGCAACCGCCCTTGTTATCGTCGACATGCAGAACGATTTCATTCATCCGAACGGCGCCTACGGCCGTGCAGGTCAGACGGCTGAAACCATTTCTGCTCTGCCGGCACGCTTGAAGCGGTTGGCCAATACGATAAGGGCGGCGGGCGGATGGATCGTATCAACGCATTTCACCTTGGTCCCTGGAAAAGCTGGCGAACCCTTCATTTCAGAACACCTCCGTTCCCTGCGACCATTCTTGGCGAAAGGTGATTTCGCGCCCGGTAGCTTTGGACACGACTTGATCGACGAATTAACGCCTGCGGATCTTAAAGTCGAGAAAGTTGCCTTTTCCGCCTTTTACCAGAGCCGCATGGATTGGATGCTGCGGCGGGCAGGAATCAAAACGCTGGTCTTTGGTGGCATCGTCACAAACGGGGGAGTTGCCTCGACGGCGCGGGATGCTCATGTCCGCGACTATGATATCGTCATTCTCAAAGACGGCTGCGGGGCTTTTAGCCAAGAGGCCCACGATGCGACCATCGAGTCATTGGCAACCATCGCGCGCATCGCCTCCACTGATGAGATCATCAAGGAATTCTGAGCACCATGCCCATTTTGCCTGCTACTGAAGCGAACTTCGACGCCGAGGTACCCATCATCGTCATTGGCGCTGGTGCTTGCGGGCTAGTAGCGGCCTTGGCGGCAACCAGTGATGGCGGCGAGGTTGTCGTTCTTGAACGCGATCCCGTGCCTCAAGGCTCAACGGCCTTGTCATCGGGATTGATACCGGCTGCAGGAACCAAAGCACAGGAAGCCCAAGGCCTCATTGACAGCGCCGATCAAATGGCAGCGGATATCATCAACAAAGCACACAGGGAAAATGACCCAGCCATGGTCGCGGCTCTTTGTCATCAATCCGCTGTAAGCATCGATTGGCTGAACGACGCCCATGGACTGAACCTGAGCGTCATCGACAGCTTCCTCTATCCCGGCCACAGCGCTTACCGCATGCACGGCACTCCATCAAAGACCGGTCAAGAGTTAATCGGCGCCTTGAGCAGCCGCGCCGAAGCACTCGAAATTTCAGTCATCACGGACGCCCAGGTGACGGACCTTTTCGCCGGCCCAGGGTCTGAGATTAAAGGCGTCAGGTTTCACCGACCAGACAACAGTGAGGAAACGTTGGGCTGCAAGGCAATAATTCTGGCATGCAACGGTTATGGGGGAAACCCCGAGATGGTCGCTGAACTTATCCCAGACATGAAGGATGCCCTGTATTTCGGTCATGCAGGGAATCAAGGTGAAGCGATCGCCTGGGGCCGGGAATTGGGTGCGGGCATGACCGATCTTGGCGGCTACCAAGGCCACGGCTCCGTTGCCCATCCACATGGTATCCTGGTCTCCTGGGCGCTGATGATGGAGGGCGGCATCCAGGTAAACAGAGACGCACTTCGGTTTTCCAACGAGCATGACGGCTATTCCGAACAAGCCCGACGGGTGCTTATTCAACCAGGTGGCATCGCTTGGAACATCTATGACCAACGACTTCACGAGTTCGCCCAGAACTTCGATGATTACAAACAGGCGGAGGCCGCCGGTGCTATTCGAAAAGCTTCAAGCGTCGGCGATTTGGCAGAGATTTGTGGGCTGCCGGGAGACGCGTTAGAGGAAACTCTGGGAGATGTTAATACGTTGAGTCTCACTGGTGATCAGGACAAGTTTGGTCGCACATTTGCGAAAAATTGCTTGGCTGCTCCCTATTATGCGGTGAAGGTCACCGGCGCATTATTCCATACCCAGGGTGGCCTTAATGTGGATGAAAGGGCGCGGGTCTTGAAGTCCGATGGAATACCTTTCCCCAACTTATTCGCCGGCGGTGGCGCTGCACGGGGCCTTTCAGGCCCGTCGGACTGGGGCTATTTGTCAGGTAACGGATTGCTAACGGCTGTCACACTGGGCCACATAGCCGGCTCACAAGCCGCAAGCTTGGTAAAGAATGAGTTTCTGCCATGACACGTGATGAACTGATTAATCTCGTCCGCACCTATTTCGCCGGCGTTGACGGTGAGGACCTGGAAAAGATCTTTTCCACATTCACAGAAGATTGTCGTTTTTCCGTCGAAACCCATGGAGTTGAGTTGAGAGGCCGAGACACCATCAGCGGCATGTTCGAGCGTCTTTGGTCGAACCATGCGACAGTTCGGCACAATAACTTCCGTTTCGTAGTTGATCCGACACATGGGAACATCTCCGTCCAGTTCCGCGTGACCAACACCTTCGATAACGGTGACCAGGTCTACAAATCAAATTGCAATTTCTTCACTACACGGGACGGCTTGTTCGATACCGTGGCGGTTTACATGGCCGGCGAGAATACGCTGGACCGGGCAGATTAACGTTCAGCGACCATCGGGTCGCTTCAATTCAAAAACGTCCTGTGTCCGCGAATACAGGCTGCCGCCCAAGCGGCCGATTGTATCCAGCCCAAACGGGTCAATTTTCATCGTTTCACCGTCGATAAGATCCGGACGGATGGCGATAGCCCTCACCTCACCGACAACGATTTCACGGCGGATGCCCAGCTCCAAGGTTGTATGCCGGGTGCACTCGAGAGCTGCCGGTGCCTCCCCAATTCGCGGCGGAGACACCACTGTTGACGCTACGGTGGTGAAACCAGACAATTCGATCTCGCTTTCATCCGGCGGCAACGGCGTAGAACACAGATTCATTTGCTCACCCATGGCGTAGTCAACCAGGTTCACAACAAATTCTCGATTGTCGCGAATGTTTTGGGAAGTATCTTTTGGACTATCGTCAGGTCGTGCCTCAAGCCCCAAAACGACCATACAAGGGTCATAGGCAATGGCGTTAAAGAAAGAATATGGCGCGGCGTTTACTAGTCCATCGGCTCCAACCGTTGTCACTAAGGCGATGGGGCGAGGCGTGACGATGTCACGCAGCAGCTTGTAACCCTCCTGCGCAGAAAGGTCGTCCAGAAGATATTCGTGCATTTTGGATCCTCATTCGATCTTGATCGGTTAACAGGTATAATCCAGAACCTACTTTGCGTTGGGAGAAGAACATGACACTACCCGCCATGCCCTATCGGACCAAGGGCCTTGATCACGTTGTCCTGCGCGCTAAAAATATCGATAGGATGCTCGGTTTCTACCGTGATGTCTTGGGCCTACCGGTTGCCAAACACAATGACCCACTGGGTCTATGGCATTTGAAAGCTGGATCATCGATGATTGATCTGGTGGACATGAACGGACCGCTTGGAAAGGACGGTGGCCCTAGACCTAGCAAAGCACGCAACGTCGATCACCTCGCGCTCAAGGTTGAACCTTTCGATGAAGCAGCCATCCTCGCGTATCTCAAAAGCAGGGGCGTTACGGCCGAGCCAGCAAAAACGCGCTTCGGCGCAGACGGCGACGGTCCTTCGATCTATCTGAGCGATCCGGAAGGCAACGGTGTGGAATTGAAAGGCATAGTCCAAGGTCCCATTTAGCATAAGAGAGAACAACAGAACCTTTTCAAGTTTTGGACCGCTGCCTATGATATTTGATAAGACTAATGTAGTTGCTAGGCCACATTTATTGGCGGCCGTATTTTTAACGCTTCACCAAGCGAAGCCACTCAGGAAGGAAAGAAAACCATGAAAGCAGCAATTGCACTCGGCGCCGCGGCGCTTTTAGCAGCTGGCGTGACGAGCGCGGCCGAAATGAAAGTCGCCGCAGACGTCGGCTATTCACCGCACGTGATGGCCTCAGCCAGCGGTGGCGTGGAAGGCTACAACGTAGACATTATGGATGAGATCGCCAAGCGCATGGGCGTCAAACACGAGGTCATCGATCAGGAATGGTCGGGCATTTTCGCGGGCTTGGCCGCGGGCAAATACGTGGTCATCATTGCGCCGACTACAGTCACCAAGGAGCGCTCAGAGAAAATGCTTTTCGGTGAGCCCTACTTCGAGGTGAACTACCAGTTCCTGATCAAGAAAGGCGCCCCGCAGATTAATAATTTGGGAGACTTAGCCGGAAAAAAAATAGCCGTCAACAAAGGGAACTTCTACGACAAATGGTTGTCGGCACCGGAACGCATGAATAAGTACAAATGGGAACTGGTCCGCTTTGGCAAGAACGCAGACGCCATCCAGGCGGTTGCAACAGGGCGCGCCGATGCAAATTTCGCCGGCGATACGGTGATGGGCTGGACGGCCAAGAAGAACCCGCTCGTCGAACCTTCGAACCTGGTGATCTCATCAGGCCGAGTTGGCGCCATGGCCTTCCACACAACCAGCATCGAAATGCGCAAAAAATTCGAGAAAGTCATGGAATGCATGAAAGCTGATGGAACGGTAGCAAAGATCCACCAAAAATGGACCGGTCAAAAGCCAGTGGCCGGTGGCGCTGCCTACAAGGTCGTGCCGGGGATCGGAGTGCCGGGCTTCGCCAACTACGACAACAGCCCATCAGGTAGTGGCTGCAGCTGATTAATGCACACATCGGGGGGCGGGTCAGGGGTCTTCCCTGGTCCGCATCTCGGTCTTTCTAGGAAATTCCCAAGTGAAGGAATGTGCAGATGGGCGACCTCCAGCCAGTCGTTGAAGCGCTTGGCATCCACAAAGTCTTCGGTAACCTGGAAGTACTAAAGGGCATTGACTTGAAGGTGGCCCAACAGGAACTGGTGTTTATCATCGGCCCATCGGGATCAGGGAAAAGTACCCTACTCCGATGCTGCAACCTTTTGGAGCAACCAACCCACGGTACAGTCCGTGTCGCTGGCGAAGAAATCACAGCCAAGGGTGTCGACATCAACAAGGTTCGCCAGCATATCGGCATGGTATTCCAAAACTTCAATCTCTACCCCCACATGTCGGCACTCGCCAACGTTACGCTTGCATTGCGTAAGGTAAAAAGCATTCCACGCGCCCAGGCAAACGAGATTGCGTATGGAGCACTGACCCGCGTTGGTCTCGACCACAAGGCGACGAGCTATCCGAATGAGTTGAGCGGCGGGCAGCAGCAACGCGTGGCCATAGCACGGGCCATCGCTATGGAGCCAGATGTGGTTTTATTCGATGAACCAACTTCGGCGCTAGACCCAGAGCTAGTGGGTTCGGTATTGGGTGTTATGCGTGAATTGCGCGAGAGTGGGATGACCATGGTTGTTGTCAGCCACGAGATGCGATTCGCCGAGGAAGCCGCTGACCGGGTCCTTTTTATGGATGAAGGCGTCGTCATCGAAGAAGGGTCGCCCGAGCAGGTTTTCCGCAATAGCCAGTACGAACGTACAAAATCTTTTCTGTCGCGCGTAACCGAACATTGACCGGGCGGCGAATATGGATGCTTTTCTCGACCAATTTTTTAATCAAGCGGTTATGTCGAAATACCTGCCCGATGTCATCGACGGGTTTTGGGTCACCCTTGCACTAGCTACTTTAGTAATCATCACCGGTATTCTCCTCGGTCTTGGCTTGGCATGTATAAGAACTTTCCAGATCCGGTGGATCAATTGGCTGATCATCGTCTTCATCGATCTATTTCGTGCACTGCCTCCGCTAGTTTTGCTGATTGTCGGTTACTTCGGTCTTCCCTATGCGGGGCTGCAGTTATCCGGGTTTGCAATTAGTTGGATCTGTCTATCCTGTGTGTTAGCAGCTTTCGCCGAAGAAATATTCTGGGCCGGCATTACTTCCGTGCATAAGGGCCAATGGGAAGCCGCACGCTCCACGGGGCTCGGTTTTTCACAGACACTATTCTACGTCGTCATTCCCCAGGCAATCCGGATGACCATTCCACCGCTTACAAACCGCACCATCGCGATCACAAAAAATACGGCGTTAGCCTCCGTCGTCGCAGTGCAAGAAATGCTTACCGTCGCGCAGACATCGCTTGCGTATGCCGCCAATACGTCGCCGTTAACCTTGGCGGCGATCGGTTATCTGATTGTTTTCCTCCCTCTTGTTATCTTGAGCCGTTGGATCGAAACACGGTTCGCCTGGAAGCGTTAGGAAAATAGAAATGGACTGGGAGGTCATCAGGTTCAGCTTCTTAAATTGGGACAGTATCCAACAGGTTTATCCACTTTTGCTGAAGGGATGGTGGATGACCATCAAGCTGTGCGTAGCCGTTGTACCCTTAGGCTTTGCGCTCGGAGCCTGCATCGCGACTATGTATAGCTTCAAAATTCGTCCGATGAATTGGGCAATTATTGGCTTTGTTGATTTTTTTCGCTCTATCCCCCCACTGGTACTACTTATTTATACTGTCTATGGCCTGCCGTTACTTGGCTGGGACGTCCCTGTCTTTGGAGCCGTGCTGGTCGCTTTTACATTGAATAGTTCATCTTACTACGGGGAGATCATTCGCGCTGGGATCGAGAGCATTCCTAAAGGCCAAATGGAGGCTGCCCGGTCGACGGGGCTCAACCGATTACAAGCCATGTACTATATCATATTGCCGCAGGCTATTCGGAACGTCGCACCCGATCTCACTTCCAACACTCTGGAGTTGATCAAAGCCACATCCATCGCCAGCGTTGTCGCCTTGCCAGAGCTCCTACGTATGGGACGGGTTGCTCAAGGCCTCGTTTACAACGCAACGCCTCTAATTGCCGCTGCAATAATTTATCTGATAATGCTGTGGCCAATGGTGAGGCTCCTATCCCGATTGGAACGGCAGATGATGTCCGCTCGTTAATTATTTGGAGATGACGATGGCTGACTACCTAGACCAAGTAAGTGAGTTCGTCGCAAATACCGGTTTTGACGATCTTCCAAGCGCCGCCATGGACCGCGCCCGACGCGTTATCGCGGATACGATTGCAGCCATTGCCGCAGGGTCTGCTGAGCCGGAGGTCACCGCATTGACAGCGCGCATGATAACCCAGGCCGGACGATCAAGCGTCATCGGCGCTGGGCAGAGCGCCCCACCGGCGACAGCGGCCTTCCTGAACGGTACTTCCGGGACCTTCTTAGAGCTCGATGAAGGCAACCAGTTTAGTCGTGGTCATCCAGGCATTCACGCCTTGCCATCAGCCCTGGCCGTAGCTGAAGACTGCCGGTCCTCAGGTAAAGATTTCTTGACCGCCATCGTACTCGGTTACGAAATTGGCGCTCGGATTGGGATTGCGGCAAAAATACTACCCACTATGCATCCTCACGGAACGTGGGGCACAGTGGGAGCCGCCGTCGCAGTTGCAAAACTCATGGGAGCAAATGCCCACCAGGTTCGCGAGCTCATCAATATCGCGTCAACACTTGGCCTCGCGACTAGCCGTCAGACCATGTTGCAAGGGGGTACTGTGCGGAATAGTTTCGCTGGCTTCTCCGGGCAGATCGGCCTCATGGCTTGGGACATGTTAGAAAGTGGATTTACCGGTGAGGCCGACGGACTTTCGACCATTTGGGGAAATGTCATTTCAACCGACTGGCGCCCCGAGGAAATGACAAACGAATTAGGCACCCGCTATGAAATCGCCCGCAACTACTTCAAACGGCACGCATGCTGCCGATACAACCACGGCACTCTAGACGCCATGACAATGATCAATGAAGAAAATGGCGGCCTGCGCGCCGAGGACATTGAAAGTATCCGTGTCGACACCTATTCTCTGGCTGCTGAGCTTTCTGATAAAACACCCAAGAATACGCTTGCTGGAAAGTTTTCCGTTCCCTTCGCGGTAGCCTCTACACTGATAAACCAGTCAAGTGGGGTCGAGAGCTTCACCTGGGAGAAAGTCCGCGATCCAAATATCCAGGCATTTGCTGACAAAGTTGAAGTTTTCGAGGATCCCGCGTTCACCGCCATGATGCCCGATTTTCGGCCATCACGCGTAACCGTACGCCTTTACGATGGTACAGAACTTAGTGCGGAGGCGACGACCAATCGCGGTGATACAGAAGACCCCTATGATGATGACGAGCTAGACCGCAAATACACTGAGTTGTCTGGCCGTGTTTGGAACACGACCGTCGCAAATTCGGTATACGACCATTGTTTTTCTGTTGATCGATTGACCGACATAAACGAACTCACGAAACATTTTAGTGCGGATTAGTAAAAGATAACGAGTGCCATCTAACCCTATAATCCAAAAAAAGATCGGAGCCGTCGCTAGACGTCAATAGATCAAAAGCCTCCTCAGTTCCCCGTATTTCTATACGATATTTCAGCGTCTCTTCATTATTTCTTGGTGCGGGGAGATTTCTTTGGCGCTGTTTTTTTCTTAGTTGCCGGCTTAGCTTGCGCTTTCTGTTTAGGAGCGGGATCGCCATCGCCAGTGAGTTGGATTTGTTCTCCAATATTTTTTGCTGCATTTGCTATACCTTGGAGCATCGGTCCTAATTGATTTGCTGGAACCATCAAACAGGTCACAGGACGTATGTCATTTGGGCTATCGTTCACACCCAGCGTTATCCTAAATACACCATTGGCATGAGACACATTTGATATTCTCTCAACAAAAATATCACTCGGCTGATTATTTGACATTTAATAGTTCTCCTTATCTTAGGCTATATCTCTTAAATACGGACTACAGGCATTTCAAATTATATACCCGAATTGAAGTCCGTTAGGTCAAGGTTTGAGCCATCGTTTCCAGCTAACTCAATCTCATTATCGACGACGGTGTCTGCATCGATATCAATTTGAATAAGACTGCTGCCCGAGTTCTGTTCAACGCGAACCTGTGCGACTCCTCCATCAGCTGCAAAATCGCCTGTTCCAAGGAAAGTGAAATCAGAGTTAATTAAGGCTGTCAGGTCAATTCTATCCACGCTACTGGTTGAGGTTCCCGCGTCAAAGTCATAAATCGTGTCACGATTACCGTCTCCAACACCAGTGTCTGAAGCTGATGTATATTTGAACACATCGGAGCCTGCTCCTCCATAGATGTCATCTGCTCCTGCTCCGCCGTATAGAATATCATCACCTAGCCCACCATCCAAAAGGTTAGTCCCCCCGTCACCAGTGAGCTGGTCATTCTGGTCTGAGCCATACACGCCCTCGATATTTCTAATGGATGAGGTATCAGAGCCGACGATGAAAGTCTCGGCGGTCATATCCAGAATAACACCACTTTCTTGCACAAGCTCAAACGTCACAAAATCATTACCTGCACCACCATCAATGATATCTGCCCCTGACGTATAACGTATTAGGTCCTCGCCCTCCTCGCCGAAGACAATGTCATCGCCAATGCCACCATTAATGGTATCATCACCAAGACCGCCGAAGATCGTATCATTTCCATCCCCGCCGAAGATCGTATCGTTCCCGGCCTCACCATAAATCAAATCAGTGCCCGAACCGGCAGTGTTTGGAGTAGAATTGCTACCGCCACTTATGGTGTCATTTCCATCACCACCTCTCAGGGTATCATCCCCAGCATAACCTGATAATGTGTCATCGCCCGCGTTCGCGAAGACGAGGTCATTCCCCATATTCCCAATAAGGAAATCTCCAGCTGCATCATTAGTACCTACGATGAGAGTATTGTCGCCCGTATTCGACGTAAAGCCATCCGCGACAATGAATTCGGTCAGGTATCCGGCGCCAACTGCATCGACACTAATCAGATCGATAGGATCGATATCATGGTCCGCAATTGTCACCGAGTGTTGGTTCGCGGCCAGCGTGGCGTCTCCACGCGAGACATAATTTAGCGTTAAATCACCAGTTACTGAATTAAACGCCGCGGCAACCATGGTAAAGATATGCGGAATGATCAACTTATCTGTTTGGTATTGAAGCGGCTGCAAGGAATTTGCCACCGTCAATTTTTGTGCAGTTAAGCCAACAGCATTTTGCCAAACTGTATGCGCGCTGCTTTCTGCGGTTTGTGCATCCGTCTTAGCCGTGGCTTTCTGACTTAAGTTTGAAGCCGCGGTATTTGCATCAGTTTGCGCCGTTGACAGTGCATTTTGGGCTGCATTGTTATCCGACACCGCCTGGTTATATTCTTGTGTTGCTGTCTCAAGATCAGAAGCCAACCATGCTAAGTCGGCACTCGAGCCGCCGCCAACACCCAGACCAATCGAATTGGCTGTAGGCACAATGCTAACATTAAGCTCATAGCTCCCGCTGCTATTATGACTAAACGATTTTAGTTTTGCATAATAAACATCGGTTGTTGGAACGGTATATTCGATATACGAATCGTACCCATGAACGCTACCGCCTCCACCAATGCTCGGATTTGTGTCGTCATTCTCTGTTATCTGTGTGCCACCTGAATTCATCAGGTGCATATACATGTCTACAGAGTCACCAGCACCCTGACCATAATCAACGTCAAGAATTATACGTTCACCGGCTTGCAGCTCAAAACGATACCAATCCCACTCATTTTGCGGATTTAAATGCGCGTTGATTGATGCCCACGGATAGCTGTCATTGCCTACATCAGGATTTGACGCGACCTTAAATCCAGATCTGGGGACATCTTGGGCTGTTCCGAGACTGTTATTAGGTTCACTTTCATTCAGGTTCTGGGGCGAGCTAGAAGCGTTGAAAGCCGTATCATATGCCGACTGCGCATCGTTTTTGGCATCAGATTTTTGCTCCAAATTACCCGCTGCCGCTGTCGCTATCGACTGCGCCGTGTTTAAGCTCGATTGTGCGGCTTCGTTTTCCTGCCAAGCAGTATTATACGCTGTTATCGCATTCGATAACTCCGTGCTCTTCGTCGTGTGAACTGCCTGTTTTTGATTTTCTGCCAAAATAGCGTCCTGCCAATCGACATGGGCTGCCTGGTAGTTCTGTACCGCATTACCACCAACAGAAATCTGATCGTCACCAAATGACGCAATGAATGTGTCGTCACCAAGTCCACCCTCAAGTTGATCATCACCGTCAGCGGCAGATGACCAACCATCTCCTGGAACAAACTCCCAATCGCCAAAGCCCTGAGAAGTTTCCGTCAGTTGGCCATAACCACCACCAGAAAGAATATCATTGCCGGCGCCTCCGTCTATTAAATCAGCGCCCGCCGAACCGAACAGCCAGTCATTCCCCGTGGCACCATTGATAGTATCTCCACCGCCACCGCCGATGATGCGGTTGGATATTTCATCCCCCAAAATGGTATCAGCCTCGGATGTCCCAACGACATTCTCAACACCCGTAATCGAAATCTGATCGGTCCCAACAGTCGCAGTGTTATTCGATAAATCCAGTACTACGTTATTCCCGGGCACAAGGTCGAAGGACACTTCATCGTTTCCGGCATCGCCGTTAATGATATCGGCCCCACCGACATACTTAATAGTGTCATCCCCGTCTCCGGCAGCAATTGTATCAGCACCGGCGCCACCTATGAGAACATCATGACCTAAGCCACCGCCGATTGTGTCGGCGCCGTCACCACCTTCAAGGTAATCAGCGCGATCACTGCCCATAAGGCTATCGCTAAAGTCAGACCCCTTGATATGTTCAATATCGATAAGCGTATCAGTATCACCATATCCATCCACAACAGTATTATTCGTAAGAGTAACCGTAATGCCTGCGGTGTCGTCAGAATAATCTGCAATATCTTGGCCTGAGCCGCCATCAAGCGTGTCGTTACCCGCACCACCACTCAACACATCGGCGCCGGCACGGCCTTCGAGGACGTTCGCTCCGTTGTCACCAAATATTTCATCGTCAAAATCAGAGCCACGAACATTTTCAATATTCGAAACCGTGTCTGAGCCACCGTATCCGTCGTTCGTAACGGTGC
>PARE01000069.1 GCA_002709525.1 Magnetovibrio sp.
CGGAGAGGTGCCGGAGTGGTCGAACGGGGCGGTCTCGAAAACCGTTGTGCGCTTGCGTACCCAGGGTTCGAATCCCTGTCTCTCCGCCACTTTCTCCAGAAGCTTCATCATGTCAGCTACTTGGGTAGCGCCTGAGACATCTCTATGCGTTTTGCTACACAAGACGCTACACAAGAGTTGTCATGAAGCTGCGCTAAAGAGGATCGATATATTACTTACGTTTACGTATCACATAAGATTTAGTGTCTGTCATTGGCCGTAATGAAATTCACTAATTGCTGCTTACTTCCAATTTTCTGTGGTTCTGCTCTCACCCGCTCCGGTTTTGCAACTGCCAATTTCCGCAGTTTTTACTCGACGGACAGAAGTCCGCGGTTTATTTGCATACGTTCGAGCGCAGCACGAAAAGATAGCTGTCAGCCCTGATGACGCGATTAAAATTAGAAATACTGAATTATCTGACCGTTAGGTGCCCCCAAAGTCCAAGGCTTCCGCCATGTCCTTAACCGTTTCGATTGCCAATATCGTTTTAATGGCATTGTTGCACTGGCCTATGCTCATCGGATTAACGCCGGACGAGGCGCAGTCGCTGAATTTAGCTTTTAAGTCACCTATGCTCATTGGGTTTTCGGGCGTGCCTGGCGTATGTGCTGCATGATGGGTCAGCCGACGGCCGTCGCGAGCGAGGATTTCCAGGTCGCAGGGCGCAAACTTACCTGGCCATTGGGGCTCGACAATTACTTTTATCTTCTTGAGCAAGGCATTGATCTCCGGATCAGCAATTACATCTGGTTGGATTTCCGCGATGCTGAGTTGACGACGTTGTATTGCACATGCGATCGAATACTGAATTGAAAATTGTGCAGCGACTTGCGGGTTTAAGCCCGCATCGAATGTTCCGCCCACCAAGCTATCCATGAAAGGAGAAATGGTTACGGTGATCGCATCAATATCGCTATACTTTAGGTCGTGTTCGTTTGCCAGAGCCAGAGCAGCGTCGATCGCGACGTGATTTGCGGTGCAGCTGGGATATTTTTTAGTGACTGTTTTTATCGTCACATAGTGCTCACCTAAACCGTCGAGCAATGCGGTTGGCTCACCCTTGCCATAAAGAGCGTAGAAACCGTACTTGCCCTCAAAGACTTCGCGAGGTGCCGTGATCCCATTTTTTGCAGCTTGGGCCGCAAAGACTCCCGCCCGCGCCGCTAATCCGGAAAGCATGCGCTTTACGATACTTTTTTCTGCGAGCGCTTGCTGTGTGCCGGACGCTTGAGCGAAGGCGAGGCCTAGTGCATGAGCCGTCGCCTCTTCATCAAGACCGAGAAGTTTCGCAGCAGCAGCAGCAGCACCAAATACTCCATGTGTCGCTGTGTTGAACCAGCCTTTGTTGGCCACCATCGCTCCACCCGACCTGCAAGCAATATCGTTGCCAATGGCTAACGCTGTCAAGAAATCACGCCCGCTCGCGCGCTGCGTCTCGGCAAGCGCAAGTGCAGCGGGAAATGTGACGATATCTGGATGCACTGAGCCTTTTTCATAGACGCCATCGTAATCGAGCGCGCCGGCATACATCCCGTTTAGCAAAGCCGCCGAACCAGGTGGCGCCTTCTTTCGCGCCGCAAGAACGCTTGCGTTACCATCTCCACAATCAGAAAAAACAGTTTGGCGCAATTCTTCCGCGCCGGGCGCGTCTGTCCCGGCCCAAGCTGTGCCGAATGTATCGAGCAGAAACCATTTTGCCGTCTCGATCACATCGCGTGGCAAGTTTTCATAGTCGGTAGCACAAATGTGCCGCGCCAGTTGCTGCGTTGCGCTCATGATTACCATTATATCAAATGCCGTCTCTCCTAGATCGGTTCCGCACCTTTAAGTGTTGTACGATGCAACAACCGCCTCTGAGGTAGCTCATAATCACAGATGGCGAGATGCTGCGTTGGGATGTTATCCCACATCAGGACGTCGCCAACATGCCACTTGTGGCGATAGATGAATTCGTCTTTCGACACGTGCGCCAACAGACTCTCCAGAAGATCTTGGGCTTCGTCGTCGGGCACTCCTAAAATCTTAGCGGTCTGCCCCTCGTTGACATAAATCGATTTACGCCCTGTTATTGGGTGTGAGCGCACAACCTTGTGTACGACGGGTGGAACTTTATCTTGGTGCTTATCGCTCAACACTGCCTCCGTGTCGCCGTCGGCAATCAACTTGGCATGTCGGTTCGCCAACGAGAATTCGGCGTTCAGTCCGTCGATCAGCTTGCGCATTTTTTTAGGGAGGGCATCGTAGGCGGCGGATGAGCTTGTATATAGTGTATCGCCGAGCGGGTTACCTTCGTCATCATGGGGTACTTCAATGGCATAGAGCAGTGAGCCACGGCTTGGTCGTTTCATATAGGAAAGATCTGTATGCCAGTATCGGCCAGCATCATAGATGCCGATGTGACGGTCACCCTCCTTGATATTTGATACAACCAGGATCTCGGGATGGTTGGGATGCAAGTACTGGTCAAGAACGTGGACCTCAAGTTTTCCGAACTGGCGGCTAAACCCTAAATGTTGTTCCTCATTAATTTTCTGATCACGGAATAAAAGCACGGCATATTTGTTGTAAGCACGCTCGATCCGTTCAAAAGTTTCATTATCAATCGGCTTTGACAGATCGACGCCGTGAACTTCTGCGCCATGTGCAGCATCAAATGGCTTAATGTCAAAAGTCATTTTTTCTCCCTAATTTATATTGCGATGTTCGCAGTTCAGCGCGCGCCACAAGTTCGGTTGCCTAAACCGGAATATCGCCGGCTGCTGTCGTGCGGTACAAATACCGTGGCATAGTGTCATCGTAGTCGCGGACCGCGTAGTGCATCGCACAACGGTTATCCCACATTAACACGTCGCCAACTTGCCACTGATGCCGATAGATATTCTCATGGCGAGTAGCCTGTGCAATTAGCATATCGAGTAACGGTTTGCTCTCGTCTTCGCTCCAGTCTTCAAAGCTGATCGTGTAATGCGGATTGACGTATAGAGCTTTGCGGCCAGTACCCGGATGGGTTCGCACGACAGGATGCGGAACCGCCGGTGGCGCAACGTTTACCGACAGACGGTTTGGCACTTCCTGCACCAACTGCTTGGCGGAGTGCATTGCCCGCATGCCATTGAGCTGTGTGCGCAGTCCCACCGATAAACCTTCATATGCCTCATACATATTGCAGAACATGGTATCGGCCCGTCCCTCCGTGACCGTGATGGCATAAAGGATAGAGCCCAGTGGTGGCTTGGCATCAAATGATATGTCGGAATGCCAGAAATCGTTCCGCGGCCCAAGATGCCCCGGTTTGTTCTCCAAAACCATCACCTCTGGGTGGTCATCGAGACCTCGTCGCGAACCCAAGGGGTGTGGCTCCACCGATCCGAAGCGTTTTGAAAATTCTAGAAGGTCCTTTGGCGAGATAGACTGGTTGCGTAAAACGATCACCAAATGCTGATGAAACGCCTGCTCAATCTCGGCGAAGAGTGCATCATTCATTGGAGTTGATAAATCGACACCTTTGATTTCAGCGCCAAGTGTCCCTGCACGCGGTTGCACCTCGATGAGCGAATAGGCATGTGGCACTGTCGTTGCGACTGCGGCCATGGTTTTTGGCTCCCCTCTTGTTGACTAATTAGAACGTTAAGACGTCCATATTGATACGTCTAATATTGATTTTGAAATAATTTGATATAAAAATCATATCATAAACCCTTCGCTCATAACGCCAGCCTAAGGACTGCTAGGTATGCCTGATATACGTCAAATGCAGCGCTTCGTCGCAGTTGCCGAACAACGAAGTTTCCGGCGTGCGGCGGCATACCTGAACGTTTCGCAGCCGCCGCTCAGCATCTCTATCCGCAACCTCGAAAATGAAATCGGCGTGCAACTTGTTTTGCGCGATCGTAAGAGAGTTGAACTGACTAAAGCCGGTGAAATATTTCTCGAACGGGCTAGGTTAATCCTATCGCAAGTAGACGACAGCATCAGACTAGCCCAGTCGGTTAAAGAAGGACTGCGTGGCCAAATTTCTATTGGTTTCTTTCCTACGGCGACCTATGAAGTCCTGCCGCAAATTTTGCGCATCTTTCGGATAAGCTATCCCGATGTTGGCTTGCGTTTTATAGAACTTACCACTCCAGAACAACCCGAAGCGCTGCGTCAGAAGCATATTGATGTGGGCATTTTTTTGGCGCCTACGGTAGATGTTGCCGGCCTTAATTTGGAGATTTTCTATCGCGAACGTTTGATTGTCGCGCTACCTAAAGATCACCAGTTTGCGGCAAAAACTAAATTACACCTTGAAGAGTTGAGGAATGAGAAGTTTATCTTCATTCCGCCACGGTGGGGAACCGGCTATCATGCCCGCGTTTCACACGCCTTTACACAGGCAGGATTTGCGCCAGACGTGGTCGCCGAAGTCGGGCATCTACACACGCTGGTAAGTTTGGTAGCATCTGGCATGGGCATAGCCGTTGGCGCGTCCTCATTGATGAATTTTCAACCGCCAGGTGTAGTCTTCAAAGAATTTGCCGATAATCTGTCGGAGCTCTATGTCGAGTTTGGTTTAGCTTGGCGTGGGGACGATGATAGACCGCTCGTCGAAAGTTTCCTAGATACCGCAAGGCAGTTCCAAGAGAAAATGAGGCTAAATCGGCCCCGCTTTAGTTAGCTCATTCGCTGATGACAATAAGAGAATGAGTTGGAGCTGTTAAACCCGAATTAAAACTTTAAATGTTTTGCAGCGTTAGTGAGATGATCTCTCCACTATCTACCCAAACGCTCGAAAGCGGCGTTTGATTTCCGCCTCGCTCATGGTCTCATCAATTGCGCGCATACGCTCGTAGTCTGTGTTGGTTGTCGCCTTGCCAGCCCACGCCATGTCAAGGTGTTCCAATGGCGCGTCGTTTAAAGCCAAATGTGGCGCGAGCTGGATGAATAGGCTTACCAGCGCGTCGAAGGCCTTGAGCTCGAGATCGGTGAAACGCAGTCCGTCGGGGACTTGGAACCATTCGACCCCAACAATTAGTCCGCTGTCAACCTTGGACGCCATCTCATGGGCTGTCGCACCGAACATATTGGCATCGTCATATATCGCGAAGCTTGCGACGTGGGAACCAGGGTAGGTGGGAGGCCCGGGATGGAAGTTGTAAGCTGGCGGCATGACCGCGTTGAGAATCTCCTCAGGTACGATCACTGGCGTGCAGAAGGCGATCAGGCGACGCGTGTGTATGCCGTCCGCTGGACAGGCATCCAGGAGTTCGCGGCGGTTGCGGGCATGAACAATTCTGAGGCGGGGATTGTAGCGACGAAGAACACTCCCCAGATGCGGCGCCTCCGCATCGCCGGTCAGCAGGACGATTTCGCTGGGCATGATGAAACCTACCATGGATATCGAGATTGCGATAGTTTTTGCGAACGAGCCATAATCCACAGCGCGGAGCTACCATGAGCGATCCCATAAGTGCAGCAGTGAACCTCCTAAACGATGTCTTGGAGCGAGATCCGAAAGCCATTACAAAGCTGATCAACATGAGGGTTAATTGTAATGAGCAGCTTGCCAACCACCACACTGTTCAGGTTCACAAGTTCGATGATATCTATCGGATCGGGGTACTCGGGCTTTTGAACGGCGCACTCGGTGGCGGCCCCAGCGGTGACATTGGGGCGAAGGGTAAGATCAATCCGAATACTGGCGAATTCATTGATATCAAGAAATTCGTTGACCTGCGCCGAGACCGGCTTGACGTCCTGGCTTGAGGCCTCGACGTCATTCTCCATGAAGGTATGGATCGTTATCGCATAAAATAAATTCCAAATTCCTGACGCGCCTTAATCAACACTCGCCATGAACTCTGACAATTTGGTCTCTTTGAGCCTAGAAGAACACGTGTGATCCAATGTGTTGCTTCGGCCATACTTGACCCCCGAGGTGCTGCGAGTATCATGCGCGCTCATGACTAAAAACGATCTCAAATCGGTTTCGATCATTCGGCGAATTACAGGCCCGGCCTCTTTTTAGGAGACCGGGGTACCGTTTTTCATTTGCTATCACTATGATTAATGAGAGTTTTTCGTCATGACTAAAATCGAAAACCGAGTCTATTTGCTGGACACTACGCTTCGCGATGGCGCGCAAACCTTGGGTGTAGATTTCAATCCTGCCGATAAGGCGATGATTGCACGTGAACTTAATGAACTCGGAATTGATTATGTTGAAGGCGGCTGGCCCGGCGCCAATCCCACCGACGACGCTTTCTTTGCAGATTTGCCTAATATGAAGCGATCCAAGATCGCTGCTTTTGGAATGACGCGTCGGCCCGGCCGAAGCGCCGATAACGACCCAGGGCTGGCCGCGATCCTGTCCACTGAGGCAGACTGCGTCGTCATGGTGGGCAAGACCTGGGACTTCCAGGTTGACATCGCTCTCGGGATCGATTGTGAGGAAAATGTGCGTATGGTCGCAGACAGCATGCGCCACGCTGCGGAAAAGACGGACGAGGTCATGTTTGATGCGGAACACTTTTTCGATGGATATAAGGCGAACGCGGCGTTCGCGTTGGATTGCCTTCAGGCCGCCATCGACAATGGCGCGCGTTGGGTGGTTCTTTGCGATACGAACGGCGGCACGCTGCCCCACGAAGTGGAGGACATCGTAAGCGCCGTCTGCAGGGAGATTCCCGGCGAGAAGGTTGGGGTTCACTTCCACAATGACACGGGTAACGCGGTGGCTAACTCGCTGGCAGGCGTTCGCGCCGGAGCTCGTCAGGTGCAGGGCACCATCAATGGATTAGGAGAGCGCTGCGGCAATGCCAACCTGGTCAGCATAATCCCGACCCTCGTTTTGAAGATGGGATATAAAACTAATATTGGGAAGAGCGACTTACCGAAGCTTACGCAGATCTCGCGGATGTTGGACGAACGGTTGAACCGTCAACCGGACCGTCATGCGCCTTATGTCGGCGAGGCGGCCTTCGCGCATAAGGGGGGCCTTCATGCGTCCGCCGTGGAGAAGGATCCGCAAACTTACGAACACGTGGAACCGCATCTGGTGGGCAACCAGCGCCATATTGTTGTCTCAGACCAATCCGGCCGTTCGAATATTCTGTCGCGCTTTCGTGAAATAGGCGTTGAGATCGAGCCAAAGAACCCGAAAGTTAGTCGCCTTGTAGAATTGGTCAAGGAACAAGAATACAACGGTTATGCCTACGACGGTGCCGAAGCCAGTTTCGAACTTTTAGCCCGACGCACACTTGGTACAGTTCCCGATTATTTTCATTGTACCCATTTTCGCGTCATCGACGAGCGGCGGTGGAATTCTCAAGGAGAACTGATCACACTATCAGAAGCCACAGTGAAGTTGGAGGTGGGCGGTGAGCCCTTCATGACCGTGGCCGAGGGTAATGGCCCAGTCAACGCGTTGGATGCGGCCATGCGGAAGGTTTTGGTATCACGTTACCCAGCGCTCGAGAACTTAACTTTGGTAGACTACAAGGTGCGGATTCTAACACCTGGTGATGGAACCCGCGCCGTAACCAGGGTGATGATTGAGTCTGCGGACAGCCATGGTAAGCACTGGTCTACTGTCGGGGTGTCCACCAACATCATTGACGCCTCTTATAATGCACTTCGTGACAGCATCATCTTCAAGCTGTTCCATGATGGCATTGACGCTGTTGCGGCGTAAGTGCGTGGCGGGGACAGATCGCGCCGAGGGATCCGACGACACGCTGGTGACGGGGCCAGTGGTGGTTCTGATTGAACCGCAGTTGGGCGAAAACATCGGTATGGCTGCGCGGGCAATGATGAACTGTGGTCTCACGGACATGCGTCTGGTTAAACCACGCGATGAATGGCCAAACCAATACGCTGAGGCAGCGGCCTCTGGGGCGACGATGGTCATCGAACGTGCCCGTGTTTATGACACCACCGAGGCGGCTATTGCCGATTTGCAAATGGTTTATGCCACTACGGCTAGGTCACGCGATATGACCACGGAAGTGGTGACCCCTCGCGAAGCCGTAGTTAGAATGAAAAAGGATGAAACCTGCGGCGTGCGCTCTGGCGTGATGTTCGGTAAGGAGGCCAAAGGTCTAAAGAACGATGACGTGGCGTTGGCCAACTCCATACTAACAGTACCCCTGAACCCGGTGTTCACGTCCTTGAACCTGGCCCAGGCGGTGTTTGCCTTGGGCTATGAATGGTTTCAATTGGGGACCGAGACCGAGGATGCGGTACTTGCCATCCCCAAAGAAACCCGCTTGGCAAACAAAATGGAGTTGCAGGGCTTGTTCGACCATCTTGAAACAGAGTTGGATGACAGCGGCTTTTTCCATGTGCTTGAAAAGAAACCGACCATGGTCCGAAATATCCGCAATGTCCTACAGCGCGCCCGGTTTACGGAACAAGAAGTCCGCACTTTTCGTGGCATCATCACCAGCCTAGTGAAAAAGCGAAAGAGTTAGATCCGTTTTGATAGCCAGATGGCGAGCTTTGAGCCGGCCTTGATAGCGCCGGTCAAAACCTCGTAACCCGGCGCCTGTTTGGCGCCGTGATTTAGTCCCGTATCGCGGTGTTCAAGTTCCTCTTCGCGGCACTTGACGCAGGTTTCTCTTAAATCAGCCTCATCAGTGTAAGTCTCTAAAGCTTCGATTTGGCGTTGGTAGTGTTCGTCAATTGCTTCCTCGACGCCGACCGTACAGGCCATCGCTGCCTTCTCCCCCATCATGGCAGTCGCTGCGCCCAGCGCGAAACCTGCGATGTGCCAGATCGGCATCAGCGCGGTCGGACGGACGCGCCGTTCAGCGATCAATTTGTCAAAGGCCGTAAGGTGCGCCTTTTCCTGCTCCAGCATATGTCGGACCAGCGGACCGGAGGATTTTTTGCCGAGAACCGCCAACTGGCCCTCGTAAATGCGCACAGCACCGTATTCGCCAGCGTGATCCACGCGGATCAGACGTTCCACATACTCTTCCTTGCTTGGATCGCCGGGCAGCCGGTCTGGACCGTTAACGGGTTTCGGATCTGTAGTATCAATGGACATCACGCGGCCCTCATCGTTATCGCCGCCCAGAGCCCGCCCAGACCTAGAACGCCAGAGAAGGCTACATTGTAAGTAGCCATGGAAATACCGAACATGGTCCAATCCACCTCGTCACAGGCTTTTCCCGGCTCCTGCTGCAAGAGGGCCTGGAATTCTCTCATGCTCAGGGCCTGATCCGACGCGCCACTGCATGACGCCACCGACGCCCACCAGTGCTGTTCTACACCCACGTGATAGGAGGCGAGGCCGGCGCCGATTAATAGAACGATGCCCGCCAGGGCGGTCAGGACTACCATCGCCATCCGACCTTTTAATAGATAGGCGAGCACGCCCAGGACCCCAATCACCGCGAAGGGAATTCGCTGATAGATACAGAGCACGCAGGGCTCTAGGCTGTAGGCGAACTCAGCCGTATAGGCGCTGCCCAATGCAGTGAAAGCAATCAACAGCAGGACGATGGGTATATAACGATGCCAAATGGGCTCGGTCAGACGCATGCTCATTCTTTCCATATACGCTTGTCCAGCACGCCGGCCAAGACCAGTGCAGCTACATCAGGTATTTAAGAGTGATAAACCCGGCCACTAACAAAACCACGAAGGCCAATGTCAATTGAGCTAGGTATCGCTCGATGAATGTGTTGATGATTTCGCCAAACTTCCACAACAGAAACGCCACCAGGAAGAAACGCGCCCCGCGGCCGACGATAGAGGCCACGGTGAACGTCAAGATGTTCATGTCTGCTACCCCGGATGCGATGGTAAAGACTTTGTAGGGGATCGGGCTGAAGCCGGCGGAAAACACAATCAGGGCGCCATACTCATTATAGAAACCGCGCATTTCCTCTAACCTCGCCAAGGCGTGGTACATCTCCAGGATCGGCCGGCCCATTGCCTCGAAGGCGAACATACCGATCCCATAACCCAGCACACCGCCCAGCACCGAGCCCACCGTACAGACCCCGGCGATCAGCCACGCCCGATTGCGCGCCGCCAGCACCATCGGGATCAACAACACATCCGGCGGCACGATGAAAAAGGAGCTCTCGATCACGGCGACAAAGAACAGCGCCCAGAGAGCATGCCGATGTCCGGCCAGGTCCAGGGTCCAATCGTAAAGGCGTCTCAGCATGGGTATGTGTCCATGTATGGAACGAGTACGCTGTTTATCAGGGGCGGTCCGCGTCGGCAAACATTGGTTGGCATCTTGATTTTACGCATCCAAAGACAGACAGTGCTGGTCATCAAATGACATGGGAGATTGTCGTGTCTGATTGGAAACGGAACCGGCTGACAGAGCGTTTAAATCTTAATGTGCCGATTATTCAGGCCCCAATGGCAGGCGCCTCGACACCAGCTATGGCAACAGCTGTATCGCGTGGCGGCGGTTTAGGGTCTCTGGGCGCTGGAAAGCAGCCCTCTGACAAAACCCGAGTTGATTGCCAGACCATTCGTGCGGAGACCAACGGCGCATACAATTTGAATTTCTTTGCACATGAAGAACCTGAAGTGGATTTAGCACGCAGCGAATCCATGCGGGAGCAAATAAAGCCTTATTTCGAAGAGTTTGGATTGGAAGATGTCCCAAGAGCCGAAGCTACTTATGAACCCTTTAATGAGGACCATTTAGCTGCGGTTCTAGATATGATGCCGCCGGTGGTTAGCTTTCACTACGGTTTGCCGCGGGCCGACCTTTTCAAGGCGGTAAAGGCTGCCGGATTGTTCACTATTTCATCTGCGACAAATTTACGTGAAGCAAAGGAACTCGAGGTGGGTGGCATCGACGCCATAATTGCCCAAGGTTATGAGGCCGGGGGACATCGTGGTACTTTCGCGGAACCTTACGAAGATGGCTATTTGGGCACAATGGCTCTAGTTCCGCAGATTGTTGACGCTGTCTCGGTTCCCGTAATTGCTGCTGGAGGGATTATGGATGGACGAGGTATAGCAGCTGCCTTGGCGCTTGGAGCAGAAGCAGTTCAGATGGGGACGGCATTTTTGTGTACTTCTGAGTCAATGATTGCTGAGGTTTATCGCGATATCCTCTTGGAGTCGGATGCCAATGAGACACGGTTGACGCATGCTTTCTCGGGTCGGCCTGCGCGTGGCATTGAAAATCGTTACATACGCGAGATGAGGGGGAGTGAAGATAGATTACCAAGTTTTCCGATTCCTGATACCCTCTTGCGTCCGTTACAAATAGCCAGCGCCGAGGCTGGATCGGGCGATTTTGTCTCGCTTTGGGCTGGGCAGGGATTGGGTATGTCGCGGACCATGGCGGCGGGCGAACTTCTGGAAAAGCTGACGGCGGAAACGGACGAAGTTCTTGGGCGGCTGGGCTAGAAGAGGTCACGCTGACATGGAATAATAGTGATACGTTTAGACGTGACTTACTCTATGCGTCTAGTCCCATAAGCGACCGTGCGAAGGCCCGTGCCTCAAAGGGGCGAAGGTCGTCGATCCCCTCACCAACGCCAACGGCGTGTACCGGTAGGCCGAACCTCTCAGCCAGAGCGATCACAACGCCGCCCTTGGCCGACCCATCCAGTTTGGTCATCACCAGCCCAGACACATCAATCATGTCCTTGAAAGCCTCGACTTGGCTGAGAGCGTTCTGGCCGATCGTGGCGTCCATTACCAACAGCGTGGCATGCGGCGCCGTGTCGTCCAGTTTTTTGACGACTCGGACGATTTTCTCCAGTTCGGCCATTAGATCCTTGCGGTTCTGAAGACGGCCGGCTGTGTCGATCATCAGAACGTCGGCACCCTCTGATTCCGCCTGTTCCAGTGCTGCGAACGCTAACCCCGCCGGGTCTGTCCCTGGATTGCCGGTGATCACTGGTGCGTTCGACCGCTCACCCCAAATCTGAAGCTGTTCCACGGCGGCGGCGCGGAAAGTGTCGCCGGCGGCTAAGATGACAGATTTTCCCTGGCTGCGGAACTGGTTCGCCAACTTGCCGATTGTTGTCGTTTTGCCTGATCCGTTGACACCACAAACCAGGATGACAAAAGGTTTTTGATGGGGGTTGACCTCCAAGGGCGCAGCCACAGGCTCTAGAATATTGGCAACCTCATCGGCCAGGATGGCGTGGACCTCTTCCGGCGTAATTTCCTGATCGAAACGCTGGTCAGCAAGGGATTGGCTCAGCTTCATAGCTGGCCCAACTCCCAGGTCGCCGGCGATAAGGATTTCCTCCAGATCGTCTAATGTCACCTGATCCAGTTTACGCTTGGTGAACAGGCCGGTGATGCCGCCCGTAATCCTCTCCGATGATTGGCTTAGCCCGGATTTCAGGCGGAGTAGCCAGCCGTCTTTGCCGGTGCTCATAATAAGGGCGCACCCACCAGATGGCCCCCGGCGGTGCCGGTCAAGGCGACGGGCATGATCTGACCGGCAACCGTATCGACATCTATTCGCACGGGTGCGTAATGTTCGCTGAGGCCCAGGCCGTCTCGCTCTATGAGAACCGTCGCAATATTGCCGACTTGATTCGCCATGAAGCGTCCTAGTGCCTGAGTGCCCGCTTCGCGTAGGCGCTGGGCACGGGCTTTACGTTCGGTGACGCACACCGATGGCATCCTTGCTGCAGGCGTACCTGGCCGCTCAGAATACGGGAAGACGTGAAGGTGCGTGATGTCCAGGGCGTTTATGCTGCTCAGGGTATTTTTGAATTGCGCATCCGTTTCTGTTGGGAACCCTGCGATCAGATCGGCGCCAAAAACCACATCTGGTCGGGCAGCGCGGGCGCGGGTAATTACCCTGTCCACATCCGCATACAGATGGCGGCGCTTCATCCGTTTGAGTATGACGTCGTCTAGAGACTGGATGGAGAGATGCAAATGCGGCATCAATCGGGGTTCCGTAGCCAGCAGATCGAATAGGCTGTCGTCGATAGCTGCGGGATCAAGGGAACTCAGGCGCAGCCGCGGTAACGCCGGTACCGCCGCCAACAAACGCCTTACAAGTTCGCCAAGCTTGGGGTTGCCGGGTAAACCGAAGCCATAGGAGCAGATATCGACCCCTGTCAGCACGACCTCACGGAAACCTTGATCAACAAGGGTGCGGACCTGTTCTACTATGCGGCCAAGTCCGACGCTTCGGTTCGGTCCGCGGGCAAAAGGAATGATGCAAAAGGTGCATCGGTGATCGCAGCCTTGCTGGATTTCGACGAATGCGCGGGCGCGTCCACCAAAGCCATGAATTAAATGCGCCGCTGTTTCTGTCGCCTGCATAATATCTGAAACGACAATTGATTGGGCTTTGGAGTCGTCCAGAAAGTTGGCTGGGTCGAGCTTCTCGCGGTTGCCCAGAACTTTGTCCACTTCCGGCATGGCGGCAAAGCCTGTTGGGTCTAGCTGTGCCGCGCAGCCCGTCACAATCACGCGCGAGTCAGGGTTTTCGCGCCGCGTCCGTCGGATGATCTGGCGGGCTTGGCGCTCAGCTTCCGCGGTGACCGCGCACGTGTTAATAATTACCGTGTTTTTCTGCGCCGCGCTTCGTTCGCGTATGAGCTCCGACTCGAAAGCATTAAGTCGGCAACCAAGAGAAATGACCTCGGTTTCGGCCATGGTTCAGGCGTCGTCGATGAAAAGGCTGGGATTGAGCCGGCCCTCGAAGCTTATGGCGGTCGGCCCGGTCATCAAGACCCGGCCGTCGTCGCGCCATTCGATGATCAAGGAGCCGCCATCGAGGATCACTTCAACCTTGCGGTCTGTGAGGCCCCGTCGGCTGGCCGCTACGCTGACGGCACAGGCGCCGGACCCGCAGGCCTGGGTGATGCCGGCGCTGCGCTCCCAGACCCGCATGCGGACCTTGTCAGGACCCAGAACGGAGACTACTTCAACGTTGGTGCGCTCTGGATAAAGCGGATGGTGCTCCAATTTTGGCCCCAGGGCACCCAAGTCAATGGTATCTGCGTCGTCGACGAAGAACACCATGTGCGGATTGCCTATGTTGACAGCCACGGGGTCCACTAGTGGGCCGTTGGCTATATCCAGATGCAGGGTATCGCAAGGTTTGGCCAAGGGGATATCGCACCACTCCAGGTTAGCTGGGCCCATATCCACAGTCACCAGGCCATCCGCACCGCGCGTGGCCTCGAGAACCCCTGCCACCGTCTCCACGTTGAGCCGGTTGCTTCCCAACTCATCCATAGTTCGCGCGGCTACACAGCGCGTGCCGTTGCCGCAGGCCTCCGCCTCGGAGCCATCGGGATTACGAACGCGCATGAAAACATGGGCGTCCGGATGTTGAGGTGGTTCTAGAATTAGTAATTGATCGAAGCCGACCCCCTTGCGGCGATCGCCAATTGCGCGAGCCTCGTCTTCCCCGACGGCCAGGCGGCCATCGCGGTCATCCAGGACAACGAAATCGTTGCCTAGGCCGTGCATTTTGGTGAACGGTACTGTCTCCATAAGCGCTAAATACGTCCGTTGATAGGGACTTGTCCATGGCTTTTGCGGCTTAGCACATCCGCCATCGCGATCAGTCCCTATATCTAAGGACGTTGTCCACTCTAATGTTACGTAGAAAATGAGTTTGGTGGAAGGTCGACTGATCCGGGACGTATTGGTAATCCGTGCCGATGGGGCAGGCCCTGCGGGCGGCGCATCCGAGGTTCACACAGGTTTCACCGGTCACGGTTTGCAGATGCGATACGCATACAGGGACATCATATCCCTGCGCGCTGAATGCCGAGACTGGACAGGTAGAGAGGCACGGTTGATCAGCACAGGTATCGCATGGTGAGATGATGGTTTCACGGCGCGGCAGTTCTATGCGCTCTGCGACTAGGATTGCGCCGCGATAGGCATGCCAAAGGCCGAACTTGGGATGAATCAGTGGACCGATAGGGGATGGGAACACAGTGTCCGCCCGTTGCGCCCATTGCTGAAAGGGATGATAGGGTGGGCCTTGAAAGGGAAACACCACTCGAACGCCCAAGTTGTCCGCCACCGTGCTCAAAATCCGCATGGTCCAGGCATCTAAAGGGTCAGATTGTGACGCGCCAGCGCGGTATTCTCGACTTTTGGAAAAGGCGTGCCAAATGGCGTCCCCGGAATTGCCCACCAAGACCACAGTGCGCACGGGGCCATGATCCAAGGGGACGTCGTCTTCCGCTGTCACATGAAAGCCGCCCCGGATTATAAGGCCACTGCTCAAAAGAGCCTGTTGTAGGTCATTCATAAGCATGAGCTAAATTGCTCCATTCGACTAGAAGAGCGTCAATCAATGGTGCCTCCAGCCAGCGTGGCCTTAAGCATGTCGATGACCTAGTGCGTCTACAAGTATAGAGGTCAGACATAAAACTCTCGTCGGGGCGATTTAAAAAGTTCAAATTGATGGAAGCACAATTTGCACGCATTTATATTTAATCAAACACCTCAATGATTTTAATTCATTACAAGGTGGATTGAAACCGGGGGTATGATGGGGGTTGCAAACGTGACGTGTTGCTGGGGTTGACTTCGCGGGCAAGCGCTCCTAGGTTCGCCACGTTTTCAGGGGCAGTTCTTAACCCTACGCCTTCGACCTGGAAAATTCTGGGAGGCGCCGCCAGTCCGCGAGTTTCGCGCACTGGCGCGTTTTACGTTGTGGCTAAGGCTCGGGATTAAGAAGAGATACTGCGGGAAAGGCATGTTCGAGAGTCTGACAGACAAGCTGAGTGGTGTATTCGACGAACTCACTAAGCGCGGCGCGCTCAAGGAGGCGGATGTCGACGTGGCTCTGCGCGAAGTTCGAGTCGCGCTATTGGACGCAGACGTTGCGCTCTCGGTGGTAAAGGACTTCATTGCCAACGTGCGCGTGCGCGCTCTTGGCGCCGATGTCCTCAAAAGCGTCACGCCGGGCCAGATGGTGATCAAGATTGTCCATGACGAATTGGTCAATACGCTTGGAGACGGCGACCATAATGTCAATCTGGCCGGGACGCCGCCTGTGGCGATACTGATGGTCGGCCTGCAGGGTTCCGGCAAGACGACTACATCGGCGAAGCTTGGACTGCGGCTCACCAGTCGCGAAAAAAAGAAGGTCCTGATGGCTTCACTGGACATTTATCGGCCCGCGGCACAACAGCAGTTGGCGACCTTGGGACAGCAGACGGGCGTCACCTGTCTGCCGTCGGTCCTCGGCGAACAGCCCGTCGCCATCGCCAAGCGCGCCATGCAGATGGCGCGACTTGAGGCCTACGATGTGGTTATCCTGGATACGGCTGGCCGGTTGCACATTGATACGGAGTTAATGACCGAGGTCTCACAAGTTCGCGACGCTGCCGAACCGTTGGAGACGCTTTTGGTCGCCGACGCTATGACCGGCCAGGATAGTGTCAATCTGGCACAAGAGTTCAATAAAAAAATAGGCATTACCGGCATCGCCTTGACCCGGGTCGATGGTGATGCTCGGGGCGGCGCGGCCCTATCAATGCGAGCTGCAACAGGCTGCCCTGTGAAACTCATGGGTACGGGTGAGACGATGGATGCGCTGGAGCCCTTCAACGCAGAGCGCCTCGCCGGTTCCATCCTTGGTATGGGTGATATTGTGGGTCTCGTGGAAAAGGCCCAACAGGTTGTTGAGGAAGAAGACGCTGAGCGCATGGCCAAGAAAATGCTCAAGGGGCAGTTTACTCTGGAGGATATGGCCGAGCAGATAGCGCAGGTTAAAAAAATGGGCAGTCTTGAGGGTCTTTTGGGTATGATGCCCGGAGCCCAGAAGGTTAAGAGCCAGATGGCGGACGCCGATATTGACGACAAATTACTCGCCCGCCAGGAGGCGATTATCCTCTCTATGACTGTGCAAGAACGGCGCAATCCAAAGATTATAAAGGCGTCGCGGCGCAAGCGCATTGCCGCAGGTTCTGGTACTTCGGTTCAGGAGGTGAACAAGCTCTTGAAACAGCACAAGCAGATTTCCTCGATGATGAAGAAGGCCGGTAAGATGGGCAAACGTGGACTCATGGGAGCTATGGGCAGTGCCATGGGTGGCGGCGTAATGCCTCCCATGCCTGGTGGGCCGCGTTTTGGCTAAGTGCCATTGCATTAAGTAATTTGAGTTCAACGATTTTAGACAGACGATCAACCGAAAGGACCACATTAAAATGGCTTTGAAGATCAGACTTTCCCGGGGCGGTGCCAAGAAACGCCCATTCTACCGTGTGGTGGTCGCGGACTCCCGCAAGCCTCGCGACGGTCGGTTTATCGAGCGTATCGGGTCCTACAACCCGATGGTGCCAAAGGACCACCCTGAACGCTTCGTCATAAACGAGGACCGGGCCAAGCACTGGCTTGGTGTCGGTGCGCTTCCGACTAACCGCGTCGCTCAGTACCTGAGCGGTCTTGGCATGTTTGAGAAGCCGGCCATTCCGGTCCAAACAAAGAAGGACAAGCCTCGCGCCAAGACCCTCGAGCGCATGAGAGAGCAAGAGGATAAGGCAGCTGCCAAGGCGGCGGAGGCTGAAGTTGTAGCTGCTGAGGAAGCTTCGGCTGAGGAAGCTCCGGCTGAGGAAGCTTCGGCTGAGGAAGCTTCGGCTGAGGAAGCTCCGGCTGAGGAAGCTCCGGTTGAGGAAGCTGTTGAGGAAGAGGCCAAGGAGGAGAGCTAAAACCCGTGAATGGTAAACCCGACCCGGCGAACTTAGTTCTGCTAGGAGTCGTAACTGGAGTGCGGGGCCTCAGAGGAGAGCTCCGCATCAAGAGTTTCACGGCCCACCCCGAGGACCTTGGCGCCTATGGCCCACTTTGGGATAAGGCTGGTGAAGTTAGCTATCAAGTAATAGTGACCGGCGAGGCTAGGGGACAATTGATCGCCCGCATCAGAGGCGTCTCGGATCGTATTGCGGCCGAGATGCTGAAGGGACTGACGCTTCACATTCCCAGAAGCGCCCTTCCCAAATTGGAGGAAGACGAGTTTTACCATTCGGACCTCATCGGGTTGCAGGTGATCACCACGTCGGGTGAAGTCTTGGGAACAGTTAGTGCTGTGGAGGATTTTGGCGCCAGCGATGTCCTGGAAGTCGACGGTGGACCCGTCAAGGGTTTGGTGGTGCCTTTCACGAAAGAGGTCGTCCCCGAGATCGATCTAAACACAGGCTGGGTGATGGTGAATCCGCCGGACGGATTGCTGGAACCAAGTGAAGACGAAGCGAAGCAAACGGAGTAAACCGCGTGAGCCAGACTTGGCAAAGCAAAGTTTTGACGCTCTTCCCTCAGATGTTTCCGGGGCCGCTTGGCGTGAGCCTGGCAGGCCAGGGGCTGAGCGATGGCCTCTGGTCGCTGGAGACCGTGGACCTCCGTGATCACGGCATTGACCGGCACGCCACGGTGGATGACGCGCCCTTCGGCGGCGGGCCCGGCATGGTTATGCGACCTGATGTGGCAGACGCGGCACTTGCGGCCGCGCGTGATGGCGCGGAGGGCTTGCCCACGCTCGTTACCTCGCCGCGCGGCACCCCGCTGAACCAGGCTCGTGTTCGCAAATTGGCGGCAGGACCCGGTGTAATAATCCTCTGCGGTCGATTTGAGGGAATTGACCAGCGTGTCATCGAAGCGAATGACTTGGAAGAAGTTAGCGTCGGCGACATCGTCTTGTCCGGCGGTGAACCTGCGGTCCTGACACTTTTAGATGCCTGTGTTCGCCTGTTGCTTGGCGTCATGGGTAGGGCTGAAAGCGCTGAGGAAGAGAGCTTTGAGACAGGCCTCCTGGAATATCCGCATTACACCCGTCCGCAGGACTGGAA
>PARE01000070.1 GCA_002709525.1 Magnetovibrio sp.
ACGAAGAGATAGCCATTGTAGATAGTTCGGTTGTTTTGCGGGAAAGCGGGGCAGGCAATAGTGAAGCTCGTGTCCAAGGCGTCCATCAAGGCATCCGCCACGGGGCCGATATTACCGTCATTAGTAGAATCGAAAGTTGAGCAGTACTTGAAGATGATCTGCTCCGCACCCTGGTCTTGCAGCCACGCAAGCGCGGCTAGGGCATCGGCAACAGCCTGTTCGGCGGGGTTGGTGCGGATTTTCAGCGCTACTACCATGGCACGGGCCTCGCCCGGATCAAAGCCGTTGGCGGGTACGCCGATCGATTGAATCGTTGGCATGCCTTGTCCGACCAGGGTGTTTGCTAGGTCAGTCGCGCCTGTGAAGTCGTCGGCGATGGCGCCAAGTAGAATGCTCATGAAAAATCAACCCGTCCCTACCCCTACCGCCACGAATCAAGCCAAGCAAGACCATCGCGTGTTGCGCCGATGGGCATATATTCGCAGCCAATCCATTTATCGTAACTGCTGGCTTCAATGTGCTTGAAGATAAATGGGTAATTGATCTCGCCCTTGTCTGGTTCGTGCCGGCCTTGCACACTAGAAACTTGGATATGGCTGATATCATTAAGGTAGAGGTCAAAGTTCCGGATCAGGTTACCATTCATGATCTGCACATGGTAAAAATCAAATTGCAGCCCGATGTTAGGCCTGCCGACGGCTTGCACCACGCGTGCTGCATCGAAAATATGGGGTAGGAAGTAGCCGGGCGCATCCTGATTATTAAGCGCTTCCAGAACAATTGTGACCCCGGCATCTGCACAGAGGTCTGTGGCTTTGGTAAGGTTTTCAACAAAGGTCTCGAACATTTGTTCCGTGGTTGCGCCAGATGGAACAATGCCTGCCA
Source organism: Magnetovibrio sp. (assembly GCA_002709525.1). Taxonomy (GTDB): domain Bacteria; phylum Pseudomonadota; class Alphaproteobacteria; order Rhodospirillales; family Casp-alpha2; genus UBA3470. The sequence continues at coordinate 886 of PARE01000070.1, forward strand.
TGGCGTGCAGCGTCTTGCAGCCGGTGGCCTCGGCGTAGATGAGCGCCTTCTCCAAGCCGGCATTGAATTCATCCTCGCGCCCGGGTAGCGCACCGAGTCCGCGCTCACCAGCATCCCAATCTCCTGGCGGCAAATTGAATAGCGCCTGTGTTAATCCATTGTCGCGGACCCGTTGACCGACATCCCGGGCCGGAAAATCATATGGAAAAAGGAATTCAACCCCATTGAAACCAGCGTCACGGGCCGCGCCAAAGCGATCCAGAAACGGCACTTCATTGAACATCATGCTCAGATTTGCGGCAAATTTTAGCATCGGCGGAGTGTTCCTCAAATGACCGCCTTGGGCAATTCTTAATGCGATCAGTTCCTCCTTAAAGGTGTACAAAATTAGGAAAACTGTTCGCGGAAAACCAAATGTTTTTGCTCGTTGTGTTGGCCAACGTCAACAGCATCTTGGATCTCACCAAGCATGACCTATCAAAACGCATTGCTCAATCTGTTTAGGATGATCCCTTTAGCCGCGGAAACTACTCCGCCGCGGCGCGATCGTCTGCGCCGGCATGAAACGAGTCCATGAGGGTGCGATGGCGGGTTTTTGCGATCTGGCGGTTTTTCTCCCAGACATGGCCAAATCCTCGGACCGAAAGGGGAAGCCCGGCGATATCGATGGCAAGTTCGTGGTTCTCGATGTTCAGGCCATTGATCACATGTTGAAGTGTGGCTATGTACTCATCACGGTGCGCGCGTTCGGCCTTACGCTCTTTTGTCCTACCAAAGATGTCGAAAGGCGTGCCCCGAAGTGATTTCAGGGCCGCTAAAATCTTAAATGCCTTTAACATATGAGGCCCGTATTCCTTTTTGCGCAGACGGCCTGTGGCCGGATCCCGTTCTGCAAGCAAGGGGGGTGCAAGATGGAAGGTCACTTCAGCGCCGTCCGCGAACTGGTCGCGAACAGCTTGTTCGAACCGACCGTCGGTGTAGAGGCGCGCTACTTCGTATTCGTCCTTGATTGCCATCACTTTGTAGAGCGCCTTGGCGACGGTTTCGCGAAGTGCTGTCGTGCCCGGAGCGACGGCCTCCTCGGCGACGGCGACCTCGGCAATGAGATCTGCATAGGTCTTCGCGTAGGCGGCGTTGTGGTAGGTGGTCAAATCCATTTCGCGGCGTTCAATGAAAGCCATGTCGCCATTTCTAGCCGCTTCGGGTGTCGGTAAGGTCGAGTTGGAGGTCGTGGCCAAAACAGCGCGCACAGCGGTTGTGTCATGCGCGGCACGGCGTCCCCACAATAGAGCACGCTTGTTGAATTCGGGTGCGACGCCGTTGAGTTCGATAGCCGCATGCAGCGCACTCACCGTTAGCGGCAGCAATCCCTTCTGTAGGGCATATCCGACCAAAAAGAGATTAGCGCCGATTGTGTCGCCCAAGAGGTCACGCGCTAAAGCGGTTGCTTCGACGAAATTAACCTTGCTGTCGTTTGGCGCCGTTTCCACGCCATCGACAGCAAGGTGGATCGCTTTGTGCAGGCGACGCTCAGGGAAATTCAAATCTGGGTTGCGGGTGAAATCTGCTGTCATCGATTTCTGACCGTTGACGACTGCGTGTGTACGGCCAGCCTGCAATTTCGAGAGTGTCTCATAGCTGCCGCTGGTGACCATATCACAGCCCAACAAAGCGTTCGCACCACCGGCGGCAATACGTACGGCGTGGAGTTGTTCCGGATCGTCACAGATCCGCACATGGCTATATACCGCTCCGTTTTTTTGAGCTAAGCCCGCCATGTCGAGAACCGTCACGCCCTTTTCCATCATGTGCGCGGCCATAGCTAATAACGCTGATATCGTAACGACCCCCGTGCCGCCGACGCCGGCGATCACGATCGAATATGGAACCGCTGACTCCGCCACAGGGGCGTCCGGGAGAGCTGGGAACGGTATTTCTCTCGCGCCATCGGCTGCGGATTTGGGTTTTCGAGGCTCCGCGCCGTGTACTGTCACAAAGCTGGGACAGAAACCTTCGATACAGGTGAAGTCCTTGTTGCAGGCGGATTGGTCGATGGCGCGTTTGCGGCCCAATTCCGTCTCCTTCGGCGTTATGGATACACAGTTCGAGGCGGTGCCGCAATCGCCGCAGCCTTCGCATACAAGCTCATTAATGAACGCTCGTTTCGCCGGATTTGGGAAGGTGCCTCTTTTTCGCCGGCGGCGTTTCTCCGCGGCGCAGGTCTGATCGTAAATAATTACTGAAACGCCCAGCCTCTCCCTAAAATCGCGCTGTAGAGAGTCCAGATCGCGCCGGTGATGAAAGGTAACACCCGATGCCCATTGCGTGCCAATGGGATACTTATCCGGCTCGTCAGAAGCGAGGGCAATGTGTTTGACACCTTCCGCTGCCATTTGGCGTGTGATTATGGCGGGGTTTAGTGGCCCGTCCATGGTTTGACCGCCGGTCATGGCGACGGCATCATTGTAAAGTATTTTGTAGGTAATGTTGACGCCGGACGCGACAGCTGCGCGGATGGCCAGGATGCCCGAGTGAAAATAAGTACCGTCGCCAATATTGACGAACATGTGATCGCGGTTGGTGAATGGTGCCTGACCGATCCAATTGGTGCCCTCGGCGCCCATATGGGTAAAGGTTTCAGTCTCGCGGTCCATCCAGATGGCCATGTAGTGGCAGCCAATGCCGGCGGCTGCCTTGGATCCGTCAGGAACCTTTGTCGATGAGTTGTGAGGGCAACCGGAGCAGAAATAGGGGATGCGTGTGATATCTGTATCTAATTTCTCCAGATTATCCTCCTTGTCATTCAAAAAGCCGAGGCGCGAAATGATTGAATCCGATGTGCCGTAACTGCGGAGGCGGCTAGCGATTACCCTGGCAACCCGAGCGGGTGTTAGCTCACCGGCGCTTGGCAAGATCCACTCGCCGGATTCGTCAAACTTTCCGATGACCTTTGGGCGAATATTGTTGTGCCAGTTGAAAAGTTGCTCTTTCACCTGGTTCTCGATGACGGCGCGCTTTTCCTCGACGATCAGCACCTCGTCGAGGCCTTCGCAGAAATTACGGATGATTTCTTTTTCCAGTGGCCACGGCATGCCGATCTTGAGCAACCGGAGCCCTAGCCGATCTGCTTCCACGGCGTCGATACCCAAATCGTCCAGCGCTTGTAGAGTGTCGAGGTAGGATTTGCCTGTGGAGATTATCCCAAAATGCGGCTTCGCGCTGTCCATTGTAATCTTGTTAATGTCGTTAGCGCGGGCGAACGCGAGTGCCGCGTATATCTTGTACTTGTGTAGGCGCATTTCCGCATCCATTGGCTGGTCGGGCCAACGGATGTGAAGCCCATCGTGAGGCATTTCAAAATCTATGGGGGTGACGATTTTGATGCGGTGAGGATCTACGGCGACTGAGGCGGAACTGTCGACGTTGTCGGTGATGCATTTCATGCCCACCCAGCAACCAGAATAGCGGGACATGGCCCAGCCCAGGATGCCATAATCCAAAACTTCCTGAGTGTTGGCGGGATGAAGGAAGGGGATTTGCGCGTCTATCAGCGCGTGTTCCGACTGGCTCGGTACTGTTGAGGATTTACACGACGGATCGTCGCCGGCCAATGCCAGTACGCCACCATTGGGGGACGTTCCCGCCATGTTGGCATGCCGAAATACGTCGCCCGAACGATCGACGCCTGGGCCCTTGCCGTACCACATGCCGTACACGCCATCGTACTTGGCAAGATCTTCATCAAGGTTGGCCTGTTGCGAACCCCAGATGGCCGTGGCGGCCAAGTCCTCATTCACGCCTGGATGAAATTTGACGTGATGCGTGTTCAAATGCCTTGCGGCGGCTGCGAACTCCTTGTCCATGCCGCCAAGTGGGGAGCCTCTGTAGCCGGTGACGTATCCTGCCGTATTCAGGCCAGAGGCTAGATCACGGCGACGCTGCATCAGTGTAAGGCGGACAAGCGCCTGAGTTCCGTTCAGATAGATGCGGCCATCTTCCTTGGTGTACTTATCGTCCAGCGAGACCTTAAGCAGTGTCATATTCCCTCCTCCCTAAAATGTAGTATGCGGGTGTGAGTTGGACAATCGGCTCGCGTGTCATTCCTTGAAATTCTTTGGGCTCATTCGGGCTGCCATCTCTTTTTTGATTTTCTCCCATGCTATCTTATGAAAGAAAGTTTCAAGTTGGATGACTAAATTTGGGCCGATCTTTGGACATTTCGCTTTACGATATGAATCTAGCGGGTGCTTTTTATCGATGAACAGGCTATAGGGAAACCGGCTTTAAAAAAGTGGGAGTCTCCATGTCCGTCTTGATTACTGGAGTTGCTGGATTCATAGGGTTCCACCTCGCCGAAACCTTGTTGGATCTGGGTCGAAAGGTCGTTGGAGTCGACAATCTGAATGACTATTACGATCCGACATTGAAGGACGCACGTCTGGCTCGCCTTAGAGGCCGTGACGGCTTTGTGTTTCACAAATTGGATGTATCGGACCGGGCTAAGGTCGAGACACTCGCTGCCGAGTACCAGGACCTGACTGGCATTGTCCATTTGGCGGCGCAGGCGGGCGTTCGCTATTCATTAGTGAACCCGTACGCCTATACACAGGCGAATGTGGAAGCGCACTTGGTTCTCCTGGAGGCGGCGCGACGGCTGCCTGCCTTGAAGCACTTTGTTTATGCGTCGTCATCGTCGGTCTATGGTGCTAACACGCATATGCCGTTCTCCGTCGGTGACCGGACGGATAACCCTGTGTCTCTATATGGCGCTACCAAGAAGACGATGGAGGTGATGAGTGAATCTTATGCTCGCATGTGGGGGCTGCCTTTGACGGGTTTGCGGTTTTTTACAGTCTACGGCCCGTGGGGACGACCAGACATGGCAGCGTTTATTTTTCTGAGGAAGATCCTCGCAGGTGAGGCCATTCCGGTCTTTAATAACGGCGATATGCAACGCGACTTCACCTATGTGGATGACATTGTCGCAGGTGTCGTGGCTTGTCTTGACCAGCCGCCCGAGGCAAGTGACGACGCGCCATCGCATCGGATTTACAACATAGGCAACAATAATTCTGAATTCCTAATGCGTTTTATCTCGATTATCGAAGAGACCATAGGGATCAAAGCAGAAATTGAGTTCTTGCCTATGCAGCCTGGAGACGTGAAGGCAACTTACGCCGATATCGAGGCGACGACGCGGGACTTCGGGTTCGTGCCATCGACCCCAATTGATGTGGGTTTGCCTAAAGTGATCAAGTGGTATCGCGATTACTACGGTGTTTAGGTCATGAATGGTGTCCCATTCCGGGATGTATTTTGGTTGATCACTCTCGCGCTGGTATGGGGGTCTTCTTTCGCTGCTATTAAGATCGCCGTGGAAACAATGCCACCCATGACCATGGTCGCCGTTCGGACAGTCATCGCACTGTGTATGCTGCTGCCCATCATGATTGCCCAAGGTGCAGCCCTGCCTAGGGACATAAAAAGTTGGTATATGGGCGTTGTTTTGGCTGTGTTCGGATTGGCGCTGCCTTTCTTCCTTATTGGCTGGGGCGAGAAACGGGTGGAAAGTGGACAGGCGGCCATTCTGATGGCGGTCATGCCCATCGCGACCATCGCCCTGGCTCATTTTTTCGCACGTGGCGATCAGTTTCACTGGCGCAAACTGGTTGGTATTCTTCTTGGGTTTTTTGGGGTTCTGGTCCTAGTTGGTCCGGAGGCGCTCAAGGGTCTGGGTGGCCAAATTTGGCATCAACTGGCAATCGCCGGTGCCGCAATTTGTTACGCGATCAATGCGATTGTCACGAGAAACCTGCCGTCTGGCGGGACGTTAATTGGGCGGGCTGTTATGGTCATGACATGCGGTGTGGCGATCTCGCTACCTTCAGCGATACTGCTCGATGGCGCTACAGCCGTGTTCGATGCAAGTGCGGAAAGTATTTGGATAACGCTGTATATGGGTGTGTTGCCGACAGGGTTAGCTACACTGATTTATTTTTATATTGTCGAGGCCCAGGGCCCGTCATTTTTTTCTTTCGTCAATTACCTGAACCCCGTATTTGGCGTTTTGTGGGGGGCATTTCTATTGAGCGAGATCGTGCATCTGGATGCTGTTCTGGCACTGGTCGCCATTCTCATTGGGGTTGCCATATCTAGCTGGGCGCCAAAAATGAAGCTCTGACCCGCGAAACAGGAGAATTGATTGAACATCGTGTTAAAAGTCGGCGGCAGCCGGGCATCGTGGTGGAAACAGCATTTGTCTACCTTGTTGTCTGAAGCCACGGTTTACTTAGCTAACGAGGAAATGAACCGCGATGACATAGACTACGCTGTTGTTTGGAAGCCGGAGCCGGGATGGCTTAGAACCTTCGAGAACCTGAAATGCATCGTCTCAATTGGGGCCGGTATCGATCATGTTCTTTGTGATCCAGAGCTACCGGTTCACTTGCCAATCATCCGCACTACGAGCCCGGACCTTACAGTGCGTATGCGAGAATACGTGACCTTGCATGTGCTGCGTTTGCATCGACGCCTGCCGGAGATCGTTGCCGCGCAGTCGGCTCGGGAGTGGCGCCAGATAATTGAACCACCGGCCCATGAGCGGCGGGTTGGGATCATGGGATTGGGTAACCTGGGTGCGGATTGTGCGGTGACCCTTGCGGCGATTGGCTTCGACGTAGCTGGCTGGGCACGCTCGGAGAAAACTATCGACCAGGTTGCATGCTTCGCAGGTGAAGCGACACGAAATGCTTTTCTTGCACGATCCGATATTCTGGTTTGCATGCTGCCGCTGACGCCAGAAACGGAAGGTATTTTGAACGCGGATCTGTTCGACCGGTTGCCCGACGGGGCAGCGGTTATTAACGTTGCCCGAGGCCAGCATCTGGTTAATGAAGATCTGCTAGCGGCCCTGGACCGCGGAAAGGTGCGCGGTGCAACTCTTGATGTGTTCCATGTGGAACCATTACCGATTGACCATGCTTTCTGGGATCACCCGAACGTCTTGGTGACGCCGCATATCGCGAGTCTTATCGACCCCATTGCAGGTGGAGAACGGATCGCCGAAAACATCAAAAAGTTTGATGCGGGTGAGCTCATTGCCGATCTGGTTCCTCAGGGCCGGGGATACTGAAAGATCTTGTCTAAGCCCGAACGCTGACCCGGCCAGAGACATTTTCTTCCAAGTGAAACGGTTGCTCGGCGATAGCACCGGCGACTGGGTTGGCTTTGTCGCCACAACCTTGGGTGTGGCCGCTCGCTGGGTCGCGGAAGACGCCGGACGGACAGGAATAGAGCTTGGGGAACACAAGGTTCTGGGCGACCTCAAGATTGAAGGAACTTTCCAGGGCGGCTAGCACTTCTTCGCCAGCGGCCGGATCAACCCGTATCGATGCCCGCCCGCCGGCGTCGATCCGCGGTGTGTTGAAGGCCTCTTCCAAGGACATGCCGTAATCCAGCATAAAGGCGGCCACCTGCATGGTGCAGGGGACTATTTGGTTGGCCCCTGATGCGCCCACCGCGAAGATCGCTTCGTCGTCACGGACGCAGACCATGGGGCACATGTTGGACGCATTGATGCGTTTCCCGCCCGCCATGGAGGTCGGATAACCGGGCCGTGGGTCGAAATAGGAAACAGCGTTGTTCATGAGGACGCCCGACGATGGCAGCACCACTTTAGACCCGAAACGGTTCAGCAGCGTGTATGTAAGAGCGACCATATTGCCCTCTGCGTCCACGGCACTCATGTGAGAGGTGCTGCCGGTCTCCGGGAGGCGGCCAAGCCGGCGGTCATGATTATGAAACGCCTGGTTCAGGGCTCTCGCATAAATTTCGTAGGAATGGGCGCCAAACGGCCGCGATAGGTCCAAGTGTTCGGTGACGAAATTTAGCGCTTCGCCCAGGCGTTGGCCGCCGCTAGTTTCGCTTGGGGTGTATAGGGTCGCGCCACGGTGATCGTGTACCAGTGGCGTAAGAACCTGTGGACGGTACGCGGCAAAGTCTTCGACGGTTATGCGGCTGCCACCTTCTTGCAGATCCGCTGCCATGGCTGTTGCGATCGCACCTTTGTAGAAGGCGTCCGGTCCTTCGTCGGCAAGCATCCGCAGGCTCGCTCCGAGATTGCCAAGGTTGAGAAATTGTTCTGGTTGTGCTGGCGCCCCGCCCGGCAGATAAACCGCTGCACTAGCCGGGAACCGTGCGAGTTCGCCAGCCTCCAGGCCGATTTGTAGTGTAGCGAACCAGTCTACGGGCAAGCCTCGCTCTGCCAACTGGATCGCCGGCGAAAGCAAAGAGTCGAAACCAAGACGGCCATGTGCAAGGGCCGCCGCCGACAGGCCCGCTACGGCGCCGGGAACGGAGATCGATTTATAACCGACAACATTGGCGTTTCCGGAAACCCCCGGAAAGCCCATGATGGCGTTCGGAACACTGGGGTCCAGGGGATAGTCGGCGATGTCAATGGCGTCAGGCAAGGTCCCTTGAAAATCGATTGCGACGGCGCGTCTTTCGTTGGCTAACCAGATCACAATATACCCGCTGCCACCCATGCCGCACATCCACGGCTCCACGGCGTTCAATGCGAAGGCGCAGGCAATGGCGGCATCAATAGCGTTTCCGCCTCGCGACAAGGCATCTGCACCGGCCGCCGCTGACATCCAGTTTTGCGCAGCAACGATCCCTCGCTCTGAGGAAACCGCTCGCTTGCTGACCTGCCATTGTTCGACATTACGGTTCATTTTTGGCTCCTTGCTGTCGACATAGTGCACTGTGTTTTATCGCGATCACCTGTAGATGCAATCCGATGTTTCTATTGCACGGAGGACACAAAGTGGTGGCTTTATATTGATTGAGGTCTCATCGGCCTCTCTAATCTAGGCGGGTTGGCATTGGTGCCTTTGCTGCTCTAGTAGCGTTCTAAATGGAACTCTTGCCTCGCACCACTGACTTACGGAATATACTGAATGTGTTCGTTAGTTCGTATTCCCGGATTTTGGCACGGATGTTATAACAAACGTGCTGGATAATCTGCGTCAGGGTCGACCTCAAAGCCAAGTGCCAAATTCATGGTTGAGGCATTGTGAGAGGATATAGATTTGTCGGAAAGCGGGGAAAAAACGGCGACGGTCGTCGGGGCTGGAATGGTAGGCATTTGCTGTGCCCTCTATCTCCAAAACGAAGGCTATCAAGTCACGGTAATCGATCGGAACGCCCCAGGCGAAGCGACCTCGTCCGGAAATCTGGGTGGGTTCGGAATAGCCTCGTGTCCACCGGCTGCCATGCCGGGAATCATAAGGAAAGTTCCGGGCATGCTTTTCAAGGAAACGGCGCCACTGAAACTTCGTTGGGGCCATGCGGTGACGGCGTTGCCCTGGTTCATTCGGTTCATCGCGCAATCGCGGCGCTCAAACGTCGAAGCAAATGCCAGAGCGCGGCAGAGCCTGCTCGACAAGGTTCATGAGGCAATTGATCCGTTGATTGATGAGGCAGGTGCCCAGGCCTTAATGAAATCAGCGGGCCTCATGTTCACTTTCGAGAACGAGGCGGCCTTCCAAAAGGCAGCCTACGCCTTCGAGCTGCGCAAGCGCAACGGGGTGGATCTGGATCTTCTTGATGGCAACGAAGCTCGCCAGGTGGAGCCTAATCTCTCGGAAAATATTATTCGCGCCTATCGGGTTGCGAACTTTTCTAACACGGCCGACCCTCTGCGTCTTGTGCAAGCTCTGGCGCAATTATTCCTGGCGCGAGGCGGCATATATCATCGTGCCGAGGTTCGCGGTTTCAAAGTTGGGTCGAAGGGGGTGAGTGATATTTTGACCGACACGAGCGAAATACCAGTGGAGGTATTGGTATTGGCAGCCGGCGTGTGGTCGCGACCTTTGGCAAAACAGTTGGGCTCTTCCATTCCTCTTGAGGCGGAGCGTGGATATCACACCAACTTCGTGGGTTCCGAAGTGGCTATGACCGGGGCGATCATGTCTGTCGAACGCCACGTAGCAGTGACGCCAATGCGGGAAGGGATTCGCGTTGGCGGCATGGCTGAATTCGCTGCCCCTGATGCGCCGGCAGACATGCGCTATGCCAAGATCGTGCGCGCCCATGCCCAAGCACTATTTCCAGGCCTTTTGTCGCATCAGAAATTTTCGGAGTGGATGGGGCCTAGGCCTTCTCACCCAGACGCTAAACCGGTAATTGGGCGCTCTCCACTACATCGAAACGTTTACTTTGCCTTTGGCCATGATCATTTGGGGCTGACCTTTGGCGGGATCACGGGCAAGCTTATTTCGGAATTAGTGACGAACAACATGCCAAGTGTGGACCTCGCACCGTTTCGACCAGATCGTTTCTGAGGCTATCTCTCAATAAGGTCGAATTTTACTTTCACCCGATTGATCCCTCACGGTCAGTAGGCGCTTATCGGTCCTCTTGTACCCAGGTCCGCCAGTAATTAATGCCGGTTGCTTGTTCATGCAATCCATTCGCTGACCGGCGCGGCAGCTTCTTGCAGCGGTTGAGAAATGATGTCAACCAGGGTCGGACCATTATAATTGAGGGCTTCGCTGAGCACGCCTTCCAATTGTGCAGGATCTTCAACCGTGTAGGACTTTACACCGAAGGCATTGGCCACTGCAGCGTGATCTGTCCTGCTGAAATCGACAGAGAAGTAGCGTTCATCGAAGCCCGTTTTCTGACCGGCCTTGATCCAGCCAAACACCGAGTTGGAAAACACAATGAGGGTAATTGGCATGTTCTTGCGGACCACAGTTTCCAATTCGCCGCAGGTAAAGCCGAAGCTGCCATCGCCCATCATGGCAACGATCTTCTTATCCGGTCGCCCAATGTGGGCCCCCATGGCTGCCGATAAGGAGTATCCTAACGCGCCGTGTGCACGGTTTGAAAACAAGGTTCGGCCCGTCGTTCGAATTTCATAATAGGCGGAAACGTAGGGGCAAGGCGTTCCCGGGTCAGCAACAATGATAGCCTCGTCATCAAGGATTTTTCGAAGTGTGGCCACGGTGCGTTCGGGTTTGATAGGGCTGTCGTCGCTGGCAGCCAGGATGTTGAAGGCGTCCCATTTGATCTTTTTCTGAGCGGCCACGGCCTTGGCGCCACCAAAGCCGGTGCCAGTGGGTGGGTTGTGGGCTAAAAGTTTGTTCATGGCCGATAAAGCCAGGCGAGCATCGGAGACCACTGCGACTTCTGTGTCGTAGGATGCGGAGATAACCTCGGGATCTGAATCGATATGCACAATCCGCGTCGTCTTGGCTGGATATCGCCAGAGTTCCGTTGTCACCGAACCAGCTCGGCACCCGATGAACACGATCAGATCCGCCTTCTTGACCAAGTCCCTTGTTGCCGGTACGCCACCGTTTGATCCAACAACCCCAACGCAGTTGGGGTGCGTTTCGGGGATAGTGCCCTGGCCGGAAATCGTTGTAGCAACGGCAATGTCTAAGCTCTCAACAAAGTCTTGGAACTCAGCTTCTCCGCCGGCGAGCACGATGCCGCCGCCGACGATGACAGCGGGGAAGGACGCCGATTGGATGGCTTCCAGCGCCTTTTCGATTTCGATCATGTCTGGTCCGACGGGATAGGCCGGGAAAAATCCGTGGTTGGGGTCCGCCCAGACGGCATTGGGGTCGACTTCGTCGCGTTGCACGTCGATGGGCAGGCCCAGGTGTGCCGAACCCGGCCGACCCGTGGTCATCTTACGAAACGCCGTCCTAACCACATCGGGAAGCATATCGGAGCGGTTGATGATCGTATTCCACTTAGTCAGCGGGCGCATTAGCCCTTCCTGGTCTAACTCGGTCAACGGGTAATGGCCGCGTGCCTTCACTGATACGTCCGACGTGATCGCTAAGATTGAAACGGATGATTCGTTGGCTTCAACCAATCCTGGAAGGATGTAGGTAGCGCCGCCACCCGATGGGCCTTCGCACACACCGACTTTACCCGTTACGCGGGCATAGCCATCCGCCATGTAAGCGGCGGAACGTTCATCGCGGGTCAGGATGTGTTCCATCTCGTGATCAAGACGATATAGCGCGTCGTAAAACGGAAGCGTTGTGTCTCCGCACAGTCCAAAAATATGGCGCACGCCGTGGATTTCTAACATGCGCACCATAGCTTCTGCGCCATTCATTACGTTTACACGATGTTGATCCGACACCCTTTTTTTATCCCATTCATCTGAGTTGACAAAAGTTCTCGCCAGTCATTGTTAATGAGTTACATTCTGCTCCGCATTTATCTCTATACGCTGGGTAAACCGCTACTCTGACGCATACGTAAAAAGTAGGTATGGCGAAGAGTTACACGTACTGAGAGTTCTAGTGTGTGTAACTTTGGTCCGCATGTCTGCTAACAAGCAGATCGCGAGGTTAATTCCTGACCTCTGGTTTGCGCAAGTCTCCTTTACTAAGGGGATAGGATGGACAAAAGTCGTGATTATCCCTCTGAAAAGTCGAATACATCGGTTGGTTTATGGTTAAGATCACTATTACGCGCACGTGAACGAGCCGCCCAGAGCTGTGTATCCCCCACGGCTTAGTCTTGAGCGGTTCGTAGGGGCGCTGCAGGGGATTGTTGGGGTAAAATCCAGCCATAATCAGTGAGCTGCCAAATGAATTAATATTATCTTTGAATTTTTGAGAGTTTTTGAATATGGACATATACACAAAGTATCCGTGTTAGATGCTTGGTAATGTGACACCGGTCATGAACCCACGAGGGTCACATGTCTGATTTTTCCCTATTGGCCTGCTAGTTAACATATATTTCGCGTGAGCAATATCATGAACATTAGCGTTTCCAGAAGCACCAGCGCTGCTATTTTGTCGCGGTTGGATACCCTGGCGCATTTAAGTGAGTCCGATGATGGCCTCACGCGACAATACTTGTCGGTAGAACATCGCAAGGCCAATGAGCTAGTTGGTAGCTGGATGCGTGAGGCCGGCATGCGGGTTCACCAGGACGCTATCGGCAATATCATTGGCCGTTACGAGGGCGAGCACGAGGGCGCGCCTGCGCTTCTTATCGGGTCGCATTTGGATACGGTTGTGATGGCAGGAAAATACGACGGCATGCTGGGTGTCGTCACAGCGATCCAATGCGTGCAAGACCTCCATAACCGTGGAATTCAAATGCCGTTTGCCATCGAAGTGATTGGTTTTGCAGATGAAGAAGGTGTCCGTTTTCAGTCCACCTATTTGGGCAGTCGTGCTATTGCAGGAACATTTCGTAAGGAGTTGTTGGAGGCCCGTGATGCGAACGGCATGACCATGGCCGACGCGCTTCGCGCATTCGGCTTAGATCCGAGCCAGATCAATACAGCTGCGAAGCGGTCGGAGGATGTAATTGCATATTTGGAACTGCATATTGAACAGGGACCAGTATTGGAAAGTAAGGGTGAACCGGTTGGTGTGGTGACTGCCATAGCCGGCGCAACACGCCGGCTAGTAACTCTCTCGGGGGTCGCTGGTCATGCTGGGACAGTGCCTATGGATCATAGGCAAGACGCGCTTTTGGCAGCTGCAGAATGTTCTTTAGCGGTGGAGAAGGTAGCCGCCAAGCGAACCCATTGCGTGGCCACAGTTGGTCGCATGGAGGTCTCGCCTGGAGCGACTAATGTTATTCCGGGCAGCGTTACATTTTCGATTGATATTCGCGCCGATGAGGACGTCAAGCGCACCGAGGCTCTTGCCGAGTTGGACCCGTGGTTAACAAAAATTGCAGAGAATCGGGGATGCACGTTGAATGTGGAAACTGTGCACGAAGCCGATAGCGTTGCCTGTGCACCTTGGATTGTCAGACAGATTGAGAATGCTATTTCGACTGACAAAAGCCGTGTCGTCCGTCTACCCAGTGGCGCTGGTCACGATGCTGCGGCCATGGCGGACTTGACGGACGTCGGAATGATTTTCGTGCGCTGCGCTGGCGGCATCAGTCACAACCCCGATGAAACCATCACTGAAGCTGACGCTGGCACTGGTGCCGATCTTCTGTTGCAGATCATTGAGAACTTCCGCGTGGAGGACCATTCATGCTCGATAGAGAGCACGTGAGCATTTCGGATACTCTGTGCCAAACTCGGCACTGTACATTGACGTATCTGAGCAAAAGGTCGCGCCTCCGCCGCGACAGCAGCCGAGCTACTACGTTGAACGCAACCCGCGACGGCGGAGTTGTTGTCTCTCCTTGGGGCGAGGCTACTGGCCACCGTGACATGATAAAACTCCGACTTGACGATCTGGAGAAAGCGATGATCGTAGATGCTGAAATTATACTTGATCTGATGAGCTCGTTCGCATCGCTGCGGGCAGGAGGGAATACGAATGAATGCACTTGTGCCTGAAATCTTTCAGGAACTGGATCCAAGCCCACGCCTGATCATGGGCCCTGGACCTGTGGACGTCTACCCGCGCGTCCTGCGTGCCATGTCGGTCCCTATGTTGGGTCAGTTTGATCCCGAGTTCACTGAATACATGAATGAGACTATGGCGCTCTACCGGCAGATTTATCAAACACAGAACCAATGGACTTTTTTGATAAATGGCACGGCCCGCGCGGGCATTGAGGCCTGTCTGGGGTCGTTGTTGTCCTGTGGAGATAAGGTGCTGGTACCCCGGTTTGGACGGTTCGGATATCTTCTTACTGAAATTGCCCAGCGGGTCGGTGGCGACGTGATAACCCTGGATACCGAGTGGGGCACGGTCTTCGAGACCGACAGGGTCTGCGATGCGATATACAAACACCGGCCGCGCGTTGTTGCGCTTGTTCATGGCGATACCTCAACGACGATGGCGCAACCCCTGGACGGGATTAGTGCAGTTTGCCGAGAGGTCGACGCGTTGTTATACGTGGACACGACGGCAACTCTGTGCGGCATGCCTATTCCTGTTGATGATCTGCAATTGGATGCGGTGAGCACCGGACTGCAGAAATGTATGTCTGGTCCTCCCGGCACTTCGCCTATCACTATCAACGAACGTGCCGCCGCCGTGGTCAACAATCGCAAGCACATTGAAGGAGGAATTCGACCTGATGACTATGTGGCCGGTGACGGCCCGAAGATCATTTCCAACTATCTGGATCTGGGCATGCTGATGGATTACTGGAGCCCAAAGCGTCTCAACCACCATACGGAGTCTACCTCCATGCTCTATGCCGCAAGGGAATGTGCACGTGTGATTTTGGAAGAAGGACTGGATGCTGGGTTTGCCCGTCACGAAACGGCTAGCCGAGCCCTGCGGTCTGGTCTCAAGGCCATGGGATTGAAACTATTTGGCGACCAAAACAACAGCATGACCAACGTCACTGGTGTCATGATCCCAGAAGTCTGCGGAGACGGTGAGGGCGTTCGCAGTGAAATGCTGCACGATTTCAGTATCGAGATTGGAACTTCATTTGGGCACCTGGCCGGCATGATCTGGCGTATTGGTACGATGGGTTATGTCTGTCGAAAATCCAATGTCCTGCGCTGTGTGAATGCTCTGGACGCGGTGCTGCGTCGGCACGGTTTTGATGCCCCAGCTAATGCTGGAGTGGATGCGGTCCTGAACATTTATTCAGGGGGTCCAGATGACTAAAGATTTGACCCAAGACCTGCTGCACGAGCCTCTGTCAGTGATCAATATTGGTTTGGAAGGGTTCTGCGCGGAGCTAAAGGCACAGCGGGTAGAGGTCATTCAGGTCAATTGGGCCCCACCCGCAGGCGGCGACCCAAGGTTGGCCGATCTTTTGGCTAAATTAGGGTCATAGAACATGCAGCGAATTGAGAAGGCTAACCAAAAGGCTATAGATCGCATGGTCGCGGGAGATCCAGTACTGGTGGACGTAATCCCTGCAGCTAGGGCTATTCCCGCACTCAAAGACCGAATGATCCTGCATGCTGGGCCACCGATTGAATGGGGTCGCATGTGCGGTCCGATGCGCGGTGCGATCATGGGCATTGCTGTGTTTGAAGGCTGGGCTGATGACCTGGCTGAGGCGGAGTCTATGGCTGCAGCCGGTGAGTTTGAGTTTCATCCCAATCATCATTTCGATGCTGTCGGCCCAATGACTGGTATGACCACCTTCAGTCAGCCTTTGATGGTGGTGGAGAACGCGACTTATGGTAACCGAGCTTATTGCGCCATCAATGAAGGCCTGGGCAAGGTAATGCGGTTCGGTGGGAACGATGCAGAGGTATTAGAGAGGTTATGCTGGCTGCGTGACGATTTTGGCCCATCCTTAGGTCGGGCTCTTAGGCATATGGATGGTTTGCCATTAAAAAGTCTTGTAGCACGCGGACTTACCATGGGTGATGAAATGCACCAGCGTAACGTCGCTTGTTCGGGGTTGACGCTTCGCGCCCTGTCCCCAGTTTTGGCGGCTACCTCGGATACTAATGAAGCTTTGGCAAAAGCTTTGGCGTTCATGGGTGACAATGACCAATTCTTTCTCAATATCGCAATGGCCATGGGTAAATCGATTATGGATCCGGTGCGTGATATTGAGGGTGCTTCCGTTGTTACGGCAATGTGTCGGAATGGTACGGATTTTGGTATTCGCGTCAGTGGTACGGGAGATGCCTGGTTTACCTCTCCCGTGGAGATGCCGGCGGGATTGTATTTCCCGGGTTTTACCGAAAAAGACGCGAACCCGGACATGGGAGACTCTACTATCGTTGAGACCATCGGCCTGGGCGGGTTTGCTATGGGCGCGGCGCCGGCAGTGGCAGGTTTTGTAGGGGCTGGCGCGGCGTCAGAGGCTGGTCATTACACTCGCACCATGTCGGAAATCGCGATTGCTGAGAATCCAGAATGGACAATTCCTTCCATGGATTATCTTGGGGTGCCAACGGGAATTGATATCCGGCTAGTTGTAGAAACAGGTCTTGCGCCAACAATAAATACTGGCATCGCGCACAGGGAACCTGGAGTTGGTCAGGTTGGCGCAGGCGTAGTACGCGCACCCATGGCCTGTTTTGAAAAAGCCCTTTTGGCACTTGCTGCCAGTTTGGGTGTGTCATGAGCGCAGTCATTATCAATGAAGTTCGTAAAGGCTTCTACCTCGACTCTGTCGCTCTCATGCGCATGTCTCGAACAGTGGCTGACCTGGACGGTGTCGAGGAGGCTGCAATGATGATGGGGACCCCATCGAACATACAAATCATGGAGGATGCGGGGCTTCTTGAGGAATTAGGGAAGAGCGCAGGTGGGGGTGACCTGATAATTGGCATTCGCGCCGTAGATGTGGCCTCGGTGGAATTAGCGCGGGATAAAGCAAATGAGCAGTTGGACGCTCCCGCAGCGCGAGGCGGTGACGGTGAGGCGTGGCGTCCTCGCACCTTGCGTGCGGCTGTTAGGGAAGTGCCCGACGCCAATTTGGCTCTGATCTCGGTGCCGGGTGATTTCGCGATTGCGGAAGCGCGAAAAGCTATTCGCCGTGGTCTTCATGCAATGATTTTTAGCGACAACGTAGAAGTGGAAGCAGAAGCTGAATTGAAGCGAGAAGCACAGGATCTAGGCCGCTTGGTCATGGGTCCCGATTGTGGCACTGCCATTATAAACGGCACGCCGCTTGCCTTCGCTAATGTGGTGTCCCGTGGAGGCATCGGCATTGTTGGTGCCTCCGGCACTGGAACCCAGGAGGTAAGCTGCTTGATCTCTCAATATGGTGGGGGAATTTCGCATGCGATAGGCGTTGGCGGTCGCGATTTGAACAGCGAAGTGGGCGGGATCTCCACGGTTATGGCTATCGATAGTTTGTGTCATGACCAGGCGACAGAACATATCGTTTTGATCTCAAAGCCCCCTCCCGCTGAGGTGGCCTCAAGGGTCCTGGATCGCATTGCGATTAGTCACAAGCCGGCAACCATTTGCTTCATTGGCGCTAGTGACCTCCCCATGCCTGACAATGCAACCCAGGTATTCAACCTCCGCGCGGCCGCGCGAGCAGCGCTGGGCTTGGATGATAGTAACCAAGCCACTCCAAAAGTGAGTTTTGTATCGGTATCGGGTCGGTCCCAGATCCAAGGATTGTATTCTGGCGGAACCCTTTGCGCTGAAGCGCAAGTTCTTCTCCGCGCGGCCGAACTGGCGATTTGCTCCAATGCGCCTGTGCCCGGCGTGCCGAATTTGATTGATGCAAATACTGGTCATCGTCTGCTGGATCTAGGCGATGACCAATACACCCAGGGGCGTCCGCACCCAATGATTGAACCTGGCGTGCGTGACGATGCAATTATCGCGGCTTTGAATAACCCAGAGATCGCGATTATCCTCGTCGATGTGGTAATTGGTTATGGCGCACACCTTGATCCCGCTGGCCACTTGGTCGCCGTGCTTTCCGCCAATTCTCTTCCGGACGCGCCGTTAGTCATCGCCTCTGTCACGGGCACAGATGAAGACCCGCAGGTGCGGTCCGCGCAGATGGCCAAACTTGCTGATGCCGGCGTCCAGGTAGCGCCGACCAATGCTGATGCTGCCCAATGGGCTATCGAACTTATCAACGTGGCCAGTTGAGAGTTCACCATGGTCAATCCGTTCGATATCCCCGATCGGATACTTGTTGCCATTGGTGGCAATGCGACTCATCCGGAAGATATTGAGGGCACGTCACGCGAACAAAAGATAATCGCGGCTAATACTGCAAAGGCTCTATTGCCGTTGGCGTTGATAGATAACGAGCTCGTGGTGACCCATGGTAATGGACCGGTGGTGGGTAAAATTCTTATGCGCCAAGCCCTGACCAGCGACACCATAGCGCCGATGCCGCTGGATATCTGTGTTGGTCACTCCCAGGGAGGTATTGCCTATCTATTGGTACAGGCTCTTGAGAACGCGCTGCGGGAAGTTGACAGCTCCCGCCATGCAGCTTGCCTGCTGACCCAGGTGGAGGTCGATGAAGACGATCCTGCCTTTGATGATCCCAGCAAGTTCATTGGTGCCTTCTACACCGAGGAGGAAGCCCGTCGCATTGAAGCTGAGATGGGTTGGCAAATGAAGGAAGATTCTGGGCGCGGCTGGCGGCATGTGGTACCATCTCCAAAACCGCAGCATGTTTGCGATATCTCCCTGGTCCAGGTGCTTGCGCGCCGTGGCACCATTGTGATCGCTGGCGGTGGCGGCGGCATTCCTGTCGTTCGTGGTCCCAAAGGCGTTAGACGAGGTGTGCAGGCGGTCATCGATAAGGACCTCACTTCGGCTCACATGGCCAATGTCTTGGGTATTGAACTTCTGATGATCCTCACTGCCGTGTCCAGGGTGGCTGTTGATTTTGGAAAACCGGGTCAGCGTGAACTCGATCAAGTTACCATGCGTGAGCTACGAGCATTGCACGCTGAAGGACATTTTCCACCCGGCAGCATGGGACCGAAGATTGAGGCTGCATTACGGTTTCTCGAAGGTGGAGGTGAGCGGGTAATAATCGCACACCTGGATGAAGCTATGACCGCGCTCCATGGTGAGGCCGGTACCCACATCCTTGCCGACGATGCTTGATGCCTATAACCCCTGGCAAGTAACGGCTCATTCCATCGGGCCAATGGCAAGACGGGCGCTAAATGGATCAATGTTGGGTGAAGTTTGTGCGGTCTTTGCACGGACATTCTATATCCGAACAGAGAACTGCCTTCTGTGTGTTGCTACCGGCGATGTGTATAATGGCCCTTTGACAATCGTGACTAGCGCGCCTGAGACGACGAATTGGC
This sequence comes from Magnetovibrio sp., assembly GCA_002709525.1. GTDB lineage: Bacteria > Pseudomonadota > Alphaproteobacteria > Rhodospirillales > Casp-alpha2 > UBA3470. The sequence goes on from PARE01000070.1 coordinate 20,579, forward strand.
AGGCGAGTGGTGTGCGCGTTCGACAGCGCGTCGTTCTGCAGTCCCGTAGAATAGCGGTTGGAATGATGTTGGTTATTCCCTATGGGGAAGCTACCGAGTGGATGCCGCCACGCCCACATGCCAATGATAAGGAAATGACCTCAAAAGGCATCGCCAATTTACGCGCGAAGGTTGTCGATAGATTGCCACGGAATGGTCTGGCAGAATTCGTGGTGCGGTCGAGCTTGAATATTAGATCTTCTCTCGCTGTAGTTGCCAAAGGGCCAATCCGCCGAATAAGTTCAGCATTGTCCGTGGCGCTGTTCAGACGCCGGCTTTTTCAGCCATCGCCAGTCGATGTGGCAGCCCTGTTGGGGCTGGGCCCTGGTTTGACTCCGTCTGGCGATGATTTTTTGGGCGGTATGATGGTCGGTCTGTATGCAGTTCGCGAGGATGGCTTTGCGAAGGACCTTTGGCGGATTATTAACGATTGCGACGAGAGTTCGGCAAATATCGTTTCCTGGGCGCACTTGCGTGGGGCAGCCCATGGTCTAGCGGCCGACAGTATACTCCGTTTGACGTGCATTGTTAGTTCAGGCGGAGAACCTGATGATGAGATACTTGCAGCTATCGATCGAATTGGCCATACGTCGGGTTGGGATATGGTTGCCGGATTGGTCGTCGTTCTCGAGACTTGGACAGGTGTGATGGACAACACTTCAACAAACAGAGAAAATTGATGCTTCATACTCCACGATCCTATGGCGGCATGGTCACGGCGCCGCATCATCTAGCCGCGCGCGCCGGGCTGCGCGTGCTTGAAGAGGGCGGTAATGCGATTGAGGCTATGGTGGCCGCGGCGGCGGCCATTACAGTGGTTTATCCTCACATGAATGCGCTGGGTGGTGATAATTTCTGGCTCATTCATACGCCGGGTAGTGAGGTCACCGGCATTGATGCTTGTGGAGCTGCGGCTGCCCTGGCTGATATAGATTATTATCGCGGACAAGGTCATAAGGGTATTCCGTCGCGCGGCGCTAAGGCGGCTCTCACGGTGGCGGGTGCCGTTTCAGGTTGGGAGGAAGCGCTTAGGTTCAGCAAGGAGACGTGGGGAGGAACCATGTCCTTAAGCCGCCTTCTTGAGGATGCCGTGCACTACGCAGAGGATGGTGCGGCTGTGACCAGGACCCTGGCCTTTAATGCTCTGATCAAACATGATGAGCTCAAGGATGCTCCCGGTTTCATTGATAATTTCATCATCGATGGCGCTCTGCCGATAGAGGGTCAGCGTTTCCGCCAACCTCGGATTGCCGCGACATTTAGGCGCTTGGCCGAACACGGGTTGGATGATTTTTATCGCGGAGAACTCGCGCGGGAAATTGCTGCGGATCTCGAGCGCGCCGGTTCGCCCCTGCGACTGGAAGATTTAGAACGTCATAAGGCTCTTCAGGTTAAGCCGCTCTCCTTGCGTGTCGCTGGGCATGATGTCTTCAACATGCCTCCGCCAACACAGGGTCTAGCCTCGCTGCTTCTCCTGGGCGTATATGATCGCCTTGGGGTTTGTGTGGCTGAGGATTTTGACTTTATCCATGGCCTTGTTGAGGCGACCAAACGCGCTTTTCGGATCCGGGATCGCTATGTCACCGATCCGGCCTACATGGATATTGATCCGGTTAACTTTCTTAATGGCACAAGGTTGGACGCAATGGCCGCCGACATCCACGCAGAGCAAGCATTGCCGTGGCCAGATCCGGTCCAAAAGGGTGATACAGTTTGGTTGGGTGCGGTTGACAAGGAGGGCCGCGCAGTCAGTTTCATTCAGAGCATTTATTGGGAATTTGGCTCGGGTACGGTGCTCGAAAACTCGGGGATCATGTGGCAGAATCGCGGCACCAGTTTTTCCCTTGATCCAGTGCACCATAATTGTCTGAAGCCGCACCGTCGACCATTTCATACGATTCAGCCCGCAATGGCGCGCCTGGCAGATGGACGTGTTATGTCGTATGGAACCATGGGTGGCGAGGGACAGCCGCAGACCCAGGCCATGGTGTTCACGCGCCACGTCATGTACGGCCAAGGTTTGCAAGAGGCGGTTACGGCGCCGCGGTGGCTGCTTGGACGGACCTGGGGAGCAGCGACGACGAACCTCCGTGTTGAAAACCGGTTTGACCCGGCCGTCATCCAGGACCTTCGGAATGCGGGGCATGACATTGAGGAGATTGGTGATTTTGACGAGGTTATGGGACACGCTGGCGCTCTGGTGCGCCATCCAAATGGATTGATTGAGGGTGCAGCCGATCCGCGCGGTGACGGTGCTGCCGCCGGCGCCTAAAACTGTCTAGGCGTTCTTTAGCGCGATTGGCTTGCTGGCGGCGACCTCTTCTTCGGTCAGGCCCTCCAATTCGTGTGGAAACACCAGCCATTCTTCGGTTTCGTTAATGAAGTAGTCGGGAACTAGATCGACTTTACGTTTTCCAGGTTTGTAATAGACGGTGGCAATTCGGATCACGTCGGGCGTGTTGCGTCGTGAAAGCTCGTTTATTCGGTCGATGACGGCGCGGATAGAGCGCCCAGTATCGAATACATCATCTACAATTAAGAGCGTGTCCTCGGCATTAACATTCTCAATGATGTAATGCAGGCCGTGGACACGAATGTCATCGTTTTGCTGTTCAATGCCCGTGTAAGACGATGTCCGGATAGCGATGTGGTCAGAGGGATGGCCGTGATAATTGAGGAGTTCCTGGACGGCGATCCCCACCGGTGTTCCTCCACGCCATATACCGATGATGTAGTCGGGATGGAAGCCGTCCTCCATAACCTTGAGCGCCAACCGAAACGAGTCGTCCAAGAGGCTTTGCGCCGTTACATGGGTCTTCTCAACCATTCCTGTTTCCCCGTGTTATTCATATTTTCTTGGATAATTTTAATTATTATCAAAAAATAACGGATGGTTCGCATCATTTGTTGGTTTATGATGTTGAGTCCAGCGATGCTGCAATCCGCCCCTTTGATTGCGTATTCCGGTCGTTTGGGCAAGGCCGAAGGTTGCCTGGGAGACCAATAGGGAAGAAAAAAGCCGGACCGGTCGTCGTGGGCCGGAAGTCGGGACGATGGGGATAGCTATGCGCGACCATGTAACGTTTCGTCTCAATGATGAGGTTCAAGTTCTTCGCGACGTTTCGCCGACGTTGACGTTGCTGGAATTTTTGCGTGAGCGTAGACGCCTGACAGGGACCAAGGAAGGGTGTGCGGAAGGTGACTGTGGCGCTTGCACCGTTGCCGTCGGAGGATTGGTAGATGGAGAGGTGTCTTATCAGGCAATCAATGCCTGCATCCAATTCGTTGGGATGCTTGAAGGGAAATCGATTCGCACTGTCGAGGCCTTAAAAGCGCCCAACGGTCAATTGCACCCGGTCCAGCAGGCGATGGTTGATGAGCATGGATCCCAATGTGGATTTTGTACGCCGGGGTTCATCATGTCTATTTACGCAGCTTACATTATGGATCACCCCATGGACGCAGATGCGAGCCCCGATTTGCTGGCGGGTAATCTTTGTCGGTGCACGGGCTACGGCCCGATCGCGGCAGCGGCGGCAAAGTTAGCGGCGTATGAAAAACCGGATTGGGATAGGGCGCGATTGCGAGCGGATCAACGCTGGGTCCGCGAGGCAGCAGACACCGAAACTGTAGATTTCTTTTGTAGTGGCCAGAGGTTTGTCTCGCCGGGAACCCTGGACGATTTGGCTCGTATTTATGCGGCCGAGCCCAACGCGACCTTGGTAGCTGGTGCCACCGATGTGGGATTGTGGGTCACGAAAATGCACCGAAAATTAGACACGGTAATACATCTTGGTCGTGTTCGTGAACTGAAGTCGATCGTCGATGATGGTGAGAAGTTGAGTATTGGTGCGGGTGTTACGTACTCTCAGGCTTTGGAAACTATGGCCATTTATTTTCCCGATTTTGCGGAGATGACCCGTCGCATCGGTGCGGTTCAAATTCGCAATGTCGGCACCATTGGCGGTAACGTAGCGAACGGATCACCAATCGGCGATACCCTGCCGGCGCTGATTGTTTTGGATGCGTCGCTTGTCCTTCGAAAGGGTAATGAATTACGACGCATCGCCATCGAAGAATTTTTTGTGGAATACGGCAAACAGGACCGGGCGTCTGGAGAGTTCCTGGAAGCGATCGAAATTCCCTTGCCCGGACCGGGCATGGCACTCAGGTGCTACAAGATTTCCAAACGCTTCGATCAGGATATTTCAGCAGTCTGTGGTTGCATGGCTGTGCGTGTTGAGGGCGGCAGGGTGATCGATGCGCGAATTGCATATGGTGGCATGGCAGGGACGCCAGAGCGGGCTCATACGGTGGAAGGGGCCTTAATCGGTCAGGATTGGAGCGAAGCGACAATCAATGCCATCATGGGTGCGTTTGACAATGATTTCGCGCCAATTTCGGATATGCGTGCCAGTGCTACGTATCGTCAGGAGGTGGCTGCAAATTTGCTGAAACGCTATTTCCAAGAAACTTCTGGAAACGTGGCAAAAACGCGCCTCGTCGGGATTGGTGCTGATATTGGTGGTCCGCGACTTGATAGTTCGATTGTCACTACGCCGACTGTCATGAAGAGTATTGCGGGTGATGTTGAGACCCCCCAAAGGCACGACAGCAGCCATAAGCACATCGCGGGCGAGGCCGTTTTCGTTGATGATATTCCAACACCGAAAGGTACCTTGGCCGTCCACGTCGCTATGAGCACGAAAGCGCATGCAAAGATTGTGGATCTTGATCTATCCCCTGTTCGCGCGGCTCCTGGCGTTGTGTGTGTTGTTGCAGCTGCCGATATTCCCGGTAAGAACGATATCAGTCCGGTCATGGGTGATGACCCTCTGTTTGCCGAGGGAGTAGTGGAATACGCCGGCCAGTCCCTGTTCGCCGTGGGGGCGGAGACGATTGAGAGGGCCCGTGATGCCGCGGCCTTGGCGCGTATTTTCTATGAAGACCTGCCCGCTGTCATTTCTATTGACGAGGCAATGGATCAGGGTTCCTTGTTGGAGGAACCGTATGTCATGTCCCGTGGTGATGCGCAGGCGGCTATCGATGGCGCTGTGCACTCGTTGTCTGGCCGTGTTTACGTGGGCGGGCAGGAACATTTCTATCTGGAAGGCCAAGCAGCGTTAGCTCTACCAGGTGAGGACGGCGATATTACATTACATAGTTCGACGCAACATCCCAGTGAAATCCAGCATACCATTGCCAAGCTTCTGGGTCTCGCAAACAATGCGGTTACGGTTGAGGTCCGCCGTATGGGTGGAGCCTTTGGCGGCAAGGAGAGCAATGGTAATCTGCCGGCAGCGGCAGCGGCACTAATCGCTTCAAAGACGGGCCGCGCCGCGAAGGTTCGTTACGATCGTGATCAAGACATGATCATTACGGGCAAGCGTCATGACTTCCGTATCGACTACGAGGTAGGGTTCGATAATAACGGCCGGATCGAAGGCATTGACTTCCAACAGGCTGCTCGGTGCGGCATGTCCTATGATCTGTCCGTACCCATTTGTGACCGAGCCATGTTTCATGCGGATAATACTTATTATCTGCCCAACGTGAAGATAACGTCCTATCGATGTAAAACCCACACAGTTTCGAATACTGCGTTTCGAGGGTTCGGCGGACCTCAGGGTATGGTTGGCATTGAACGCGTGGTGGACGAAATTGCCCATTATTTGGGCAAGGATCCTATCGAAGTGCGACGCGTTAATTTTTACGATCCAAAAGGAGCAGTAAAAGACCGCGCTGTTACCCCTTATGATATGACCGTGGAAGACTGTGTGATTGATGAAATTGTCAGTGAACTGGGAAGAACTGCTGACTACGATAGACGACGCGCTGACATTCGAGAATGGAACCAAACCAGTCAAACCCTTAAAAGAGGGATTGCTCTTACACCGGTGAAATTCGGTATCTCATTTACTCTCACTTTTCTCAATCAGGCTGGCGCTCTTGTTCATATCTATAATGATGGTTCAATACATTTGAACCACGGTGGCACCGAAATGGGCCAGGGCTTGTTCACTAAGGTGGCGCAAGTAGCAGCCCGATCTTTTCAGGTTGACATTGATCGGATCAAGATCACCGCGACTCATACGGGAAAAGTCCCTAATACGTCGGCGACGGCGGCCTCTAGTGGGTCAGATTTAAACGGTATGGCAACAGCTGATGCTTGTACAAAGATTAAGAAACGGCTTCAGAACTTCGCTGCTGAGCGCTGGCAGACGTCGCCGGATGAGGTGAAATTTTATCCCGGCCGAGTGCAGGTTGGCTGCGATACGATATCTTTTGATGAATTAATCTACGAGGCTTATCAGGCGCGTGTTCCCCTATCCGCAACAGGGTTTTACGCGACGCCAAAAATTAACTGGAATAAAGCACAGGCAAAAGGTCGGCCATTTTTTTACTTTGCATATGGTGCTGCTGTCACAGAGGTGGCCATTGATACCCTGACGGGAGAAAACCGTATGCTCCGAGTCGATATCTTGCATGATGTGGGCAAGTCGTTGAACCCGGCGATTGACCTTGGTCAAATTGAAGGCGGTTTCATTCAGGGCGCCGGCTGGTTGACCACGGAGGAACTCTGTTGGGATGACGAAGGCCATCTTCGCACGTATGCGCCGTCAACTTACAAGATCCCCACTCTGGGCGACCGGCCGCCAGATATGCGGATCAATATTTGGGCTCCAGGCGAGAATGTGGAGCAGACGATCCATAGATCCAAGGCGGTTGGTGAACCGCCATTAATGTTGGGTATCTCTGCATTAATGGCCCTGTCTGATGCTGTTGCTGCTGCTGGTGACTATGTGCATTATCCACAATTGAACGCGCCAGCTACACCAGAGCGTGTGCTTGCGGCCGTGCGTCGTGTCATGGCGAATGAAGAGACTGCATTATGACACGGGAATGGCTTACCAATCTGCGCGAGATGGTGGAGGCAGAACGTTCCGCTATCCGCGTCACTATTATTCGAGCTGATGGATCGACGCCGCGTGGCGTTGGTTGCGCCATGATCGTGGGTCGAACCGCATTCTCTGGGACAATCGGCGGCGGTGCGCTGGAAATGGGTGCTCTCCGCACCGCTAGGAGGTTGTTGGCTCTCTTTGCGACGGACACGGCACCGCAATGGTGGCGGGAAGTTCACGACTTTCCCCTTGGTCCGGCGCTTGGTCAATGTTGCGGCGGATTTATCCAGTTGTTGTTTGAACGCGTGGGGGAAGCAGAGCTTCGCGATGTGCCTATTGCCAGTTCCAAAGACATGCTCCTCGTGCGGCATATAAAGCCAGGGCAACCCTGGCGGTTTGCAACACATCGCAAGGACGATGAAGACGCATGGCCGCTAAAGATTCGTGGTTATGTTCGGAAATGTTTTTCCGGCACTCGTGGCCGCGATGCCGCATTAATTTCAGACTGGTTTATTGAGCCCATTAATGTTTCAAACCAGGATATGTTTTTATATGGCGCTGGGCATGTTGGTCGTGCCGTGACAAAAGCGTTTGTCGATTTGCCGTTTAAAATCTATTGGGTGGATACCCATTCAGAGCGCTATCCCTCAGATTTTCCAGAGAATGTAACAAAATTGGTGGCGAGGGATCCGGCAGATGCGGTTCGCCACGCTCCACCTGGGGCCTGGCATGTGATAATGACACATTCTCATGCCATCGACTTCGATATTTGCCATGCGGTCATGAAGCATTGTGATTTTGGCTACATCGGGGTGATCGCCTCGAAGACGAAGCGGGTCCGATTCGAGAGACGTCTGCGTGAGGTTGGCATCCCGGATCCACTCATTGCACAACTGCAAGCACCTATTGGACTGGCCCGGCTTGACGGTAAAGAGCCAGCTGTGATTGCCGTATCTTTAGCTGCGGATTTTTTGCTACGATTGCAAATCGGCGGGATCCAGAGAAGCCTGCTGCAAACAGAGAGGGCTGAAGGGGCTCATGACTGACAAATCGCTCCTCGATCTCTCAAGGATCACCAAACACTTCCCTGGGGTGATTGCGAACGATGACGTTACTTTTTCGATTTTGCCCGGCGAGTTGCACGCCCTATTCGGTGAGAACGGAGCCGGAAAGTCGACCTTGGTGAAAATAATCTATGGCGTCCTTCACCCGGACGTAGGCGCGATGCAATTCGACGGTAAACCATACGCGCCGGCCAAACCATCCGAAGCGCGGGCCATGGGAATTGGAATGGTGTTTCAGCACTTTTCCTTGTTCGAGGCACTGACCGTCGCCGAAAATGTTGCGCTTGGCATGAACAAGGAAGCCGTTGGCAGCAATTTAGATGAACAGATCATCGAAGTTTCAAAAGCCTACGGGCTGACCTTGGACCCGGCCCGATCCATTGGTTCCCTCTCTGTCGGTGAGCGCCAGCGCGTCGAAATCATTCGTTGCCTATTGCAGAAACCACGGCTCTTAATCATGGACGAGCCAACTTCTGTACTAACCCCGCAGGAAGTGGAAATTCTTTTTCAGACCTTGAGACAGCTGTCCTCAGAGGGGTGCTCAATTCTCTATATTTCCCACAAGCTCGAGGAAATCCGTGAGCTTTGCGAAAAAGCGACGGTGCTCAGAGGTGGCAAGGTTGTCGCCACCTGTGACCCGCGTGAGGAAACGGCCAAGAGCTTGGCCGAGATGATGATCGGCACCTCGTTCAAATTTGCGGAACGTCGGGTGCACGAGCTTGGCAAAGACCGCTTGGTTGTGAACAACCTGACCACCGTCAGTTATGATGCCTTTGGCGTCGATATCTGCGATGTTTCATTCCGGGTGCGCTCCGGGGAAATATTGGGGATTGGCGGCGTCGCCGGGAACGGACAGGTGGAGCTTATGGAAGCCTTGATTGGCGAGATTACAACCGTCGCGGACTCTATACGCCTAGACGGTGAAGCAATTGGCACCATGGGTCCGACGGCGCGGCGTGAGAGGGGTATTTGCTCCGTGCCCGAAGAACGCCTGGGTCACGGAGCTGTATCCGACATGTCATTATGGGAAAATACAATTCTTTCAGCGCGCACCCGCAAGTCTATAGAAAAAAGAGGGTTTTTGGATCTGCAAATTGCAAAGGACTTTGCCGGCCAGGTGGTGTCCAAGTTCAACGTCAAGACGGCTGGTATCGATCATGCGGCCAAAAGCTTATCGGGGGGTAACTTGCAGAAATTCATCGTTGGCCGCGAGATTTTGCAGGCGCCGACTGTTCTTGTGATCATGCAACCGACCTGGGGCGTTGATGCTGCTGCAGCTGCTGATATTCACCGAACCCTTCAGGACATGGCGGCAGACGGTGTAGCCATCTTGGTGATTTCCCAAGATTTGGAGGAGTTGATGGCCATATCCACGAATTTTGCAGTGATTGCCGAAGGCCGTCTGTCCGAACCGAAACCGACGGGTAGTCAAACTATCGAGGAAATCGGTCTGCTCATGGGCGGTGTGTACGACCGTCTAGGGGACGTTGATGAAGGGGCGTCAGCATGATCCGCCTCGAGCCACGAAAGGAGATGTCGAAAAATCTTCTGTACCTGACCCCGGTGATAGCCGTGGCGCTCACCATTGTTTTTGGCGGGGTAATGTTTCTTATACTTGGGAAGAACCCCGTGCGGGCAATTACTATCATATTCGTTACGCCGTTGACGGATTTATTCACCATTTCTGAGATGATCGTCAAGGCAACGCCCCTTATTCTCATCGGTATTGGTCTTTCTTTTGGGTTTCGCGCTGGTATTTGGAACATTGGTGCAGAGGGCCAATTCACTATTGGCGCCTTGGTCGGCGGGGCATTGCCGGCACTATTTCCTGTCGAAGGGTTCTGGGTTTTGCCTATCATGTGTTTGGCTGGGATCATTGGCGGTATGGCCTGGGCAGCTATTCCTGCGTTTCTGCGCACGAAGTTGAATGCCAACGAGATTCTTGTCACGCTGATGCTGACCTATGTGGCTGTGCTCCTGCTTAGCGTTCTGGTCCATGGTCCTTTGAAGGATCCGGCGGGTCTAAATTTTCCTGAAAGTCGCCTGTTCAACGAATCAGCAACCCTGCCCATCCTTATTCCTGAAACTCGGGCCCACGTTGGGTTCTTGTTCGCGATTTTGGCTATCATTGTCGCTTGGATTCTGATGACGCGTCACGTCTTCGGCTATCAGGTCAAGGTTATGGGGCAATCACCTAAAGCGGCGTCTTTCGGCGGGTTTGTTCAGAACAAGGTCGTCTGGCTGTGCCTAATGATTTCAGGTGGACTAGCTGGCTTGGCGGGTACATTTGAGGCGGCGGGCCCTGTAGGGCAATTGGTCCCTGCCCTGCCAGTCGGTTATGGCTTCACCGCGATTATCGTGGCTTTCTTGGGTCGATTGACACCCATTGGTATTTTGTTCGCCGGTTTTGTGATGGCGCTGACCTACATAGGCGGGGAGGCAGCGCAGATCGAGATGAACCTTCCGAGTGCCGTGACAGGCGTGTTCCAAGGTATGTTCCTGTTCTCGCTTCTTGGTATCGACGTGTTGGCTGGTTTTCGCATTCGTTTGGCCGGGCGCAGGCCCGCCGAGGCAACGAGGTAGACCCATGGATCTTCTCGTCCTTATTTTGCAGGGCGTCATCATCGCCGCAACACCATTGGTTTTTGCGGCCATTGGCGAATTAGTCGTCGAGAAGTCGGGTGTTCTTAATTTGGGTGTTGAAGGCATGATGATTATGGGGGCCATCGCCGGATTTTCAGTTACACTGGAGACGGGGTCTTATATTCTGGGCATTGCCGCCGCCGCCTTGGTAGGCGCTCTTTCGGCCGGTTTATTCGGATTGCTAACCCAGATACTTTTGTCGAACCAAGTGGCCACAGGATTGGCACTCACGATTTTTGGCCTCGGCCTCGCAGCGCTGTGGGGGCAAGGATACTCGGGTGTGTCGACCCCAGCTCTTGGAAAAGTTTATATTTTTCTCTTTTCCGACATTCCCATTGTTGGGCCGCTATTCTTCTCATATGACCCGTTGATTTATCTGTCAGTAACGCTTGTGATTGGCGTGTCTTGGTTTTTGAACAAAACCCATCTGGGCTTGATTTTACGATCCGTTGGCGAAAACCATGACTCAGCTCACGCTATTGGTTACAGCGTTGTTGCCGTGCGTATGGTCGCCATATTGTTTGGTGGAGCTTGCGCCGGGCTCGGCGGGGCATATTTATCGATTATTCAAACGCCACTGTGGGTAGAGGGCATGACAGCTGGACGGGGTTGGATTGCTTTGGCCATTGTTGTCTTTGCCGCCTGGCGTCCCGGGCGCGCCTTAATTGGGGCTTATCTGTTTGGTGGTGTTACAGTGATCCAGTTGCACGTCCAAGGGTTGGGTTTTGAAATCGAGGCACAATACATGTCCATGCTTCCCTACCTGGTCACCATCGTGGTTTTGGTGGTGATATCGCGTGATAAGGCACGATCTAATCTTAATGCGCCCGCGTGTCTTGGTAAGCCATTCTTTGCCTCTTCTTGACAAGGCCGGTAAAAAAGACGGAACAGAATTATGGACGCGATAATTTCGACAAGGGAGAAATGTTATGAATAATCTCGTCAAAATGTTAGTGGTCATCGCCATCGTGATCGGTGTGATCGCCGGAGTTTATTATTTTTCTGAACAGGAAAAACAAGACGCTGCGAGCGCCCAGACTAAAGTTGGGTTTGTCTACGTTGGTCCTGTTGGTGATCATGGCTGGACCTACGAACACCATCAGGGCTTAAAGGCTGTTGAGGAGGCCTTTGGCGATAAGGTAAAGACCAAACACGTCGAGAATGTATCCGAAGGGCCAGATGCTGCCAGAGTGATTCAGCAATTGGCGCGTGGCGGTCATGATATCATATTTACGACGTCGTTTGGTTTCATGAACCCAACCCTGAAAGTGGCGAAGGAGTTCTCGAAGATAAACTTTGAACACGCTACCGGTTATAAGAGGGATAAGAATGTGTCTACTTATTCCGCGCGTTTCTATGAAGGTCGTCACGTAATCGGCTTGATCGCTGGTAAGATGACGAAAACGAATACCATAGGTTACATAGCGTCGTTTCCGATCCCGGAAGTAGTTCGTGGAATAAACGCCGCCTATCTTGCAGCTAAGAGTGTCAATCCGCAGGTAAAGTTCAAGGTAATTTGGGTCTCTACGTGGTTCGATCCGGGCAAGGAAGCAGACGCTGCGAACGCGCTCATCGACCAAGGCGCGGATATTCTCATGCAGCACACAGACTCACCTGCCGCGATGCAAATCGCCGAGAAAAAGGGGATCCATGCCTTTGGCCAAGCCTCCGATATGATCAAGTTTGGTCCAAATGCGCAACTGACAGCCATCGTTAATAATTGGGGGCCCTATTATGTCGCGCGGGTCAAGGCCACGATGGATGGCACATGGAAGAGCGGAGATGTGTGGGACGGTATCAAGGAGGGCATGGTTACTATGGCGCCATTCTCCAAGAAAATTCCGGAAGATGTCCGTACGATGGTTGCTAAAGCTCGTGACGACATTGCGGCTGGCAAACTCCATCCCTTTACCGGTCCAATAAACAAACAGGATGGATCTCCTTGGTTGAAGGCGGGAGAGACGGCACCTGCTGGTGACCTTTTGGGCATGAACTTCTACGTAGAAGGTGTAGAAGGCTCCTTGCCGAAGTAAATGGAAATGCGGCGGTTTGGCCAAGCGCCGGACCGCCTTTTTTCTAGCCTGACTTTGGCTGAAATTCGATGACTCAAAGCGTTATTCTGAAGGGCCAAA
>PARE01000071.1 GCA_002709525.1 Magnetovibrio sp.
CGAACGCAGGCCTGGCGCTCTCGATAAACTCTAAATCAAGTGCATCAGTAATATACAATCACCAAGCCAGGAGATTTTGTGTGGTAATTTGAATGTTTTTTACACATTTCATTGCAATCTAAGATCGAGTCGTTCTACGTTTGCCAGCACTAGGAGATCAACGGTGACTCTTACACCCAACAATCCACGCCTTCTTACACCTGGTCCACTTACTACCTCGCACGAGACAAAAGAAGCAATGCTCCACGACTGGGGGTCACGCGACCAGAATTTCATCGACATGAACAGACAGGTACGGGACCGGCTCTTGGCCATCGCCAACGCATCGGATACCCATGTTTGTGTCCCTCTGCAAGGCAGCGGCACCTTTGTGGTGGAGGCGGCGATCTGCACGCTTATTCCTAGCGACGGTAAGGCACTAATCTTAATCAATGGCGCCTATGGGCGTCGTATGGTTAAGATTTTAGAATACGTCGGACGGTCTTACGTCATTCTGGAAACACCCGAAGACCAACCGCCATCCATCGACGTCTTGGATCAGACGCTAATGGATGATCCTGAAATCTCGCATGTGCTTACCGTGCATTGCGAAACCACGTCAGGGATCCTCAACCCCGTGGAAGAGATCGCTCGTACGGTAAAGGCTCATGACCGGTTCATGATTATCGATGCCATGAGCGCCTTCGGCGCGATCGCACTGGATGCCGCCAAAATTCCCTTCGATGCGCTCATGGCGTCGTCTAACAAGTGCCTAGAGGGCGTTCCCGGTATGGGATTCGCCCTGATTCGCGAGAGCGTGTTGGCGGAGTGCGAGGGCAATGCCCATTCCTTAAGCCTTGACCTTTATGACCAATGGCAAGCCATGGAGATCAATTCCCAGTGGCGTTTCACGCCGCCAACCCACGTCATTGCCGCCTTCGACGCGGCCATGAAGCAGTTCGAAGCGGAGGGTGGCGTTGTCGGACGTCACAAGCGCTACTCACGGAATTGTCGAATTCTAATTGACGGCATGCGCGAACTTGGGTTCAAAACCCTGCTTTCCGATAATCTTCAGGCGCCAATTATCGTCACCTTCAAAATGCCCGCTGACCCAGCCTTCGACTTCGAGGTATTCTACAACCACGTCAAAGAGAGCGGGTACGTTTTGTATCCCGGAAAGTTGACAGTCGCGCCGAGCTTCCGCATCGGATGCATCGGCCATTTAGACGCTGAGGACATGTACGCCGCCTTAGCTGCAATAAGAAAAATTCTGGCCGACATGGGAGTCAAAAACGGCGCTCCAGCAGCCACTTAATTACAAGGATTAATGAAATATGAACAACACTAAAGTCCTCAACATCAATGGGCGCACTTACGCCTGGCCAAAACAGCCCGTGGTTGTGGTCTGCATCGATGGTTCACAACCGGAGTATATTGAGGAAGCAGTGGCCAGCGGCCAAATGCCGTTCATGAAGGAGATATTGAGCCGTGGAGCCGATTTGCGGGGCGATTGCGTGGTGCCAAGCTTCACTAATCCCAACAACCTCTCCATTGTCACAGGCGTGCCCCCAAAGGTGCATGGCATTTCCGGTAACTTCTTCCTGGATCCGGAAACTGGTGAAGAGGTAATGATGAACGATCCCAAACTGCTCCGTACAGGCACAATCTTCCAAGCCTTCCACGATGCAGGCGCAAAGATCGCCATCATCACCGCCAAAGACAAGCTGCGACGCTTGCTCGGCCATGGTCTCGATTTCACCTCCGGACGAGCCATATGTTTCTCGTCGGAAAAGGCCGATGAGACCACAATGGCTGAACACGGAATAGAGAACGCCCAGGCCATGGTTGGCCGTGATATTCCGGACGTCTATTCGGCGGAGCTATCGGAATTCATCTTCGATGCCGGCGTTAAGCTCATGGATAGTATGCGCCCCGATATAATGTATCTGTCGACCACAGATTACATCCAGCATAAGCACGCGCCTGGAACTCCGGTCGCAAACAAGTTCTACGCTATGATGGATTCTTATTGGTCCCAGTTGGATGCCCAAGGCGCGGTTCTGGGTCTGACGGCAGATCATGGCATGAACGCTAAGTTCAATGATGCGGGAGAGCCCGATGTAATCTACTTGCAAAACGTCTTGGACGACAAGCTGGGAACTGGCACAGCACGGGTGATTTTGCCTATCACCGACCCCTATGTGGTGCACCACGGCGCACTTGGATCCTTTGCCACGGCATATCTTGAAGACGGGAGCGATGCCCCGTCCGTAGTCCGTCAACTGGAGGCCATCGACGGAATCGAGGCCGCCTATACCAATGAAGAAGGGTGTGCACGTTACGAACTGCCTAATGACCGCATGGGCGACATTATTGTGGTCTCGACCACCAACAAGGTGATTGGCACCAGCCCGGACCGGCACGACCTGAGCCAACTTAAGGAGCCGCTGCGTTCGCACGGCGGTGCCTGTGACCAACAAATACCGGTGGTTTTAAGCCGCCCAATAAAGGGTGTTGCGGCTGATCGCCGAATTCGAAACTTCGACGTATTTGACCTTGCCCTCAACCATATAGAGTGGGGCGTAACGCAGGAGTAAGACACATGGACGTGTCAACACAGATCATAAACGAAACCATGCGTATTGGCGGCGAAAAGATTGACGGTACGGCTGGGCGCATCGAAGTCATGAATCCATACACTAACGAAGTGATGGGAACCATTCCGAGGGCCAGCCGCGAACAGGTTCGCTCGGCATTCGACATCGCCGCCACCTACACGCCAACGCTGACCCGTTACGAGCGTCAACAAATCCTGACGAAGACGGCGGAACTTCTGATAGACCGCCGCGATAAGATCTCCGACCTGATCACCGCCGAGTGTGGATTATCGAAAAAAGATTCTCTTTACGAGGTGGGCCGTGCCTTCGACGTATTCACACTAACCGCACAGTTATGCATTTTAGATGATGGTGAGATCTTCTCTTGCGACCTAACCCCACACGGCCAGAAACGCAAGATTTTCACCCAGCGCGAACCCCTACAAGGCGTCATCAGTGCCATTACGCCCTTCAACCACCCTTTGAATATGGTCGCTCATAAGATCGCGCCCAGTGTCGCCACCAACAATCGGATGGTCTGTAAACCAACGGAATTGACGCCGCTTACGGCACTGTTACTTGCCGACGTTCTCTACGAAGCGGGCCTGCCACCGGAAATGTTCCAAGTGATTACAGGACTGCCGGAAGATGTTGGCGACGAGATGATCACCAACCCGCATGTCGACCTGATCACCTTTACCGGTGGTGTTCCCGTGGGTAAAATGATCGCCGAAAAGGCCGGTTACCGACGAACGGTTCTGGAGCTTGGCGGCAACGCACCCCTAATCGTCATGGAGGATGCCGACTTGGACCGGGCCGCCACCCTAGCTGTAGCTGGGGCCACAAAGAATTCCGGCCAACGCTGCACGGCAGTGAAGCGTATTCTGATCGTCGACAGCGTCGCGGACGCTTTCGCAAAGCTTGTTGTCGAGAAAGCAAAATCTTTAACGGCTGGCGACCCCATGGATCCAGCCACTGACGTTGGCACCGTGATTCATGAAAATGCGGCAAAACTTTTTCAGCAACGTGTCATCGATGCGGTTGACGCTGGCGCGACACTGCTTCATGGCAACGACCGTCAGGGCGCCGTATTTCCGCCCACCGTCGTTGACCATGTACCATGGAATTCCGAGTTGGTTATGGAAGAAACCTTCGGGCCCGCAATCCCCATTGTGCGCATCAAAGACATCGACGAGGCCATCGAAGTAGCAAACGGCACTGCCTTCGGTCTGTCGTCGGGCGTGTGCACCAACCGATTGGATTACATCACACGTTTCATCGCAGAGTTAAACCACGGCACGGTGAATATCTGGGAGGTTCCAGGCTACCGAATAGAGATGTCGCCGTTTGGTGGCATCAAAGATTCCGGACTAGGCTACAAGGAAGGAGTCATTGAGGCTATGAAGAGCTTCACCAATGTGAAAACTTTCTCCCTACCTTGGCACTAAGGAATCGCACCTCCTTGCCCGCCTCGGCCATCAGCGGCAATATCTGGTGATGAACCAGATACGGATCCCCGCTGCCTTTATACGGGGCGGCACCTCTAAAGGTGTATTCTTCAAAGAGAGTGACTTGCCCGAGGACATCAGGGCCTGGGATGCCATTTTTCTTGCCGTTATCGGAGCACCAGACCCCAATCGCCGGCAACTCAATGGCATGGGGGGCGGAATCTCATCACTGAATAAGGTCATGATTGTACGTCCATCGAAACGTGATGATGCGGATGTTGATTACACCTTCGCCCAAATCGCTGCTGACCAACCCATCGTGGACTACAGCGCCAATTGCGGCAATCTCTCGTCCGCCATCGGCCCCTTCGCTATTGATGAAGGCCTGATTGACGTCGACGACGGCGAGCCGCTGGTGCGGCTCTTTAATACGAACACCTCAAAAATTATCCACGCGAGAGTTCCGGTGGCGAACGGCCAAACGGTCACCGCCGGAGATTTTGTGCTTCAGGGCGTCTCCGGCACAGGCGCTAAACTCAAACTTGATTACCTGGACCCAGGGGGTGCCGGCACTGGTAATCTTTTGCCAACAGGTCAGGTTGTCGAAACCTTGGATGTTGAAGGGTTAGGCGAGGTAACGGTCTCATTGGTTGATGCAGCAACCCCCATGGTATTTGTTGCGGCAGACACCCTCAGCATGACGGCCACTGAGTCGCCTGTCGAGCTCGACACCAATCAAAATGCAAAAGCGCACCTGGAGAATATCCGCTGTGCCGGTGCCGTGCGCATGGGCATGGCCAACCGGCTTGAAGATACTGGCCTTGCCAGTCCACGGGTCGCTATTTGTGCACCGCCGACGCCTTTTACCAGCCTCAGCAACGAGACGGTGACCGCACTCGCCCAAGACATAACCGTGCGCATTGTTTCATCGGGTGATACGCACCGTGCCACACCATTAACCAGCGCCATGTGTCTAAGCGCAGCCTGCCAAATCGCAGGAACCCTCCCAAATCAGATGACAACTGCTAATAGCAGCGAAGTCCGGGTTGGTAATCCGTCCGGTGTTCTCATCGTTGAAGCCCACGTGGCGCGGGAGGGCGACACCTGGCGCGCCCTCAGCACCAGTAGTTTTCGAACCCAGAGGAGATTGATGGATGGAAATGTCCTGATCCCGACTTAAACACGTTAACATATCGTCATATTCCAAATTAATCCGCACTTAATACGCGATCGGGGTGCGTGCGAAAACTATGTTCTAGGATTTCGCTCCGATAACGTCTTGAAGATCAACTGTCATCCGTCCGACCGCTTCCGTCCAATCGCCGCGGATGTGCTGCCGATATAGTCGCATGGTTGGATACCAAGGGCTATCGTCACGCGTCATGAGCCAACGCCATTCCGCCACATGTGGCAGCATCAACCAAACAGGTCGGCCAAGCGCCCCGGCTAGATGCGCAACCGCCGTATCAGGAGTAATAATCAGATCAAGATGAGCCATAACCGCCGCCGTATCCGAGAAATCCCTTAGCAGCCCACCCAGCGCCAATAACGTTGACGTCATTTTCTCTATCCTCAGGTCGCTGGCTTCGTCATCTTTCTGCAGCGAAACCCAGTGCACATCCTGAACCTTCAACAGCGGCTGCAATGCCGCCAACCCGGGCGAACGCCAAGTATTCCGCTGATGTTGATCACTGCCTTTCCAGACAACACCAATTCGGAACCGACCTTTACCGCCTATCCGCTCCGACCAGGCATCGCGAAGTTCACTTGCGATACTCAGATACGGAATGTCGTCGGGGATCGTATTCAAGTCGGTCGCAAAAATGCCAGGCAGGCTCATCATTGGAATATGAAAGTCGAATACTGGCAACGGGCTCCCTGACACAATCACGTCGTCGACACCCTCGCACCGCGCCATCAACTTGCTTAAAGGTGCTGGGCATTCCAGGACGACACGCCCCACCTTAGCGGCCATCATTGGCAAATAGCGGGCGAACTGAATTGTATCCCCGAACCCCTGTTCCGCATGGACAAGAACGGTGGCGTCGCGCTGGGGCCTGCCGTTCCATTGTGGGCAATGCCAATTCCGCAATATGGATGCAAAGTGCTTCGTCTTCCAGCGCCATTCAAAGCCAGCCCAGCCTTCGGGAAGACGTCCCATCTGCAGCAACAACTGGGCTCGATTTCTCTGGGTTTCGGCATTCTCCGGATCCAATGCTAACGCGCGATCGTAGGCGCTTAAGGCACCCACGGTGTCGCCCATTTCCTGAAGCGCCACTCCGCGGTTGCCATGGACCACGGCATGTTCGGGATCCTCGTTCAACGCCGCGTCATAATGAGCAATGGCCTCTTCGAGCACCGATCGAGAGCGAAGGATATTGCCAAGGTTGGCATGCGCCTCGATCAGCAACGGATCCGTTGCGATGGCGCGTCGATAATATCTCTCAGCCATGTCGTCGTTGTTTTCGGCCTGGTGTGAACACCCCAACTCGAACAGTGCCGGCGCGAAGCCAGGCGCCAGGTCAACAGCGCGCTCAAATGCCTTCCGCGCGGAACTAAACTCGTTCAAAGAGGTCGCAGCCAATCCATAATTGTAGTGGCCCGACGCCAAATCCGGCCCCCGTTCAATCGCGCGCTTGGCAAACAGTATGGCGGTATCCGGTTCCCCGGAATCTATGAGAGCTCCCGCAAGATCGGACAGAGATTCTGGTACACCCGGCTGCAGGTATAGGGCGCGCGCAAAAGCCGATGCGGCAGCCGTATTCTTACCGACGGCTTTCAAAACACGCCCACGGTTAGAATGATATATGGCCGCTTGCGGACACAAGCTAATTGCTGTGTCGATAAGGTCCAAAGCCTTATCAAACGCGGCCCGCTGAAATTCTACGACACCCAGCAGATGATGAGCATCTGAGTGTCCTGGCTTTTTCTTCACGATATCGGCGTAGAGTTCTCCAGCTTCCGACAAGCATCCTGACTGGTGAAGTTTAATAGCTGTCTGCAATTCGGCCGTAACGTCCGACATAAAACGGTTACCTTATAATCATTTTTGACCGTATCGCGCCTAAGGCCGACGTCAAGTTAATGCGGGACAAGACGGGTACTTTGGCATGAAAATACTTCAGCGTCCTGCTAATCTAGTTATATCTTCAAAAGCCAAAAGGAGAATACCATGGACCCCCGGGACGTCACGAACGCTGAACAAGTTCGCGCCATTGTCGAAAAGCGTGGCCTCAATCACGTCAAAGTTGGGGTCTTTGATATCGACGGTATTCTCCGTGGCAAATACATGGCTAGAGACAAGTTCTTTTCAGCCTTGGATAAGGGCTTTGGGTTTTGTGATGTAATCGTCGGCTGGGATTCCCACGATCAGCTTTACGACAATGTAACCGTCACTGGTTGGCATAGAGGATACCCCGACGCGAGCGTCCGAATTTTGCCGTCCAGTTGCCGAGAGATACCATGGGAAGACGGCATGCTGTTATTCCTCTGCGAATTTGAAGGCGATCACGAGGCCGTATGCCCGCGGGCCATGCTACGCCGCGTTCTGGACCGGGCCGACGACATGGGCTTTGACGTCTTCGCAGGATTTGAATACGAGTTCTTTGTCTTCGAAGAAACGCCCCATAGCGTGCGCCAGAAAAACTACAGAAGCATGAACCACATGCAACCCGGTTTTTTCGGTTATTCAGTCCTCCGAAACACCGTGGAGAGCGATTTCTATCGCGACCTTCTCCAGGGGTGCACAGACATGGACATGCCCCTCGAGGGCTTACACGAGGAAACCGGACCCGGGGTCCTGGAAGCCGCCATAACAGTTGATACTGGCCTAAACGCAGCGGATAAGGCAGCAATATTTAAGACATTCACAAAAATCATGGCTCAGAAAGCCGGCATGATGGCTACTTTCATGGCCAAATGGTCTGCCTCATGGCCTGGACAAAGCGGTCACATCCACATATCGCTCAAATCCAAGAATGGCGCCGCCGCTTTTTTTGATGGCGACGCGTCCCACGGTGTCAGCCCGCTTATGCGTCACTTCGTCGGCGGGCAGCAGAAGCTTATGCCGGAAATGCTAGCCATGATCGCCTCAACAGTGAATTCTTACACCCGATTGATCCCTGGGTTTTGGGCTCCGACGGACGCGACCTGGGGGGTTGACAACCGCACCTGTGCGCTGCGGGTCATTCCGGGATCGGAGAAGTCTCAGCGCGTCGAGTATCGAGTCGCCGCCGCAGATGCAAACCCATACCTGGCTTTGGCCGCAGCCGTCGGCGCGGGCCTTTGGGGAATTGAGAACGAGATCGAGCCTGAACCAGCCGTCTGTGGAAACGCTTACGACCTTAAATTCCCTAAGCGGCTCAACCTGCCGACCACCCTGTGGGATTCTGCGCAACGTTTTAAGGCTTCTAAACCCGCCCGCGTCCTGTTCGGCGACACATTCGTCGATCACTTCGCTGCCAGCCGCGAGTGGGAGGAACGCGAGTTTCGGAAACACATCACCGATTGGGAGATGGAACGCTACTTCGAAATCATCTGATTTCGCTTGGTATACGGCCGTCTCATAGACCACCGAAAAAAAGAACGACATGACAAAGATCACACCTAACAGTAACTGGAGTTACCCAACCGCTATACGCATGGGCGCGGGACGCATTTCTGAACTAGCCGAAGCCTGTCAGACGCTGGGCATCACTCGCCCCCTCCTTGTCACGGACACGGGGTTGGCGGGCCTTCCCATGGTGACCGATACCTTGGCTGCAAACGACGCAGCAAGACTTCCCACGGGTTTGTTTTCTGAAGTTCAACCGAATCCTCTAGGCAGCAATGTGGACGCCGGTGTCCAAGCCTTTTCCAAGGGGAACCATAATGGAGTCATTGCCCTCGGTGGCGGCAGCGCCATGGACGTCGGCAAGCTGATCGCCTTCATGGCGGGACAGACCCGCCCGCTCTGGGACTTCGAGGACATCGGCGACCTCTGGAGGCGGGCCAACGCAGACACCATCGCTCCAATTATCGCTGTACCGACGACGTCGGGCACCGGTTCCGAAGTGGGACGCGCCGGTGTCGCCACTCATGAGGGCACCCGCACTAAAAAGGTAATTTTCCATCCTTGCATGATGCCCGGCATCGTCATTTGCGATCCGGCGTTGGTGGCGGGACTACCGGCCCACCTGACGGCCTGGACTGGCATGGATGCCCTGGTGCACTGCTTAGAGGCATATTGCGCGACCGGCTATCACCCCATCGCCAATGGTGTGGCTTTGGAGGGCCTGAGGTTGATCCGTCATTGGTTGCCGCGCGCGGTCGAAGATGGCGCTGACCTGGAGGCCCGTACCCATATGATGACTGCCGCCGCCATGGGCGCTACCGCCTTCCAAAAAGGACTAGGCGCTATCCATTCGCTCAGCCATCCCGTTGGCGCCATCTATGACACACATCACGGCCTAACCAATGCCGTCTTTACCCCTTATGTTCTCATGTTTAACCAATCTGCGATCCAGGACCGCATGGCGGATCTCGCTCGCTATTTGAATCTCCCCCGGCCGTCCTTCCACGCGGTTATCGACTGGACACTCGCACTACGTGAGCAGTTCGAGATTCCGCATACCGCAGCCACTTTGAACATAGAAGCGGACCGATTGGACGACCTCGCAGCTATGGCGGCAGCCGACCCAACGGCCTCATCAAATCCGGTTCCCGTCAACGCGAAGGCCATGCTTCACATGTACGAGGCCGCCATGGCCGGTGTCCTGTGAGCGGCTATGACATCCATGAGCGTTTGTTATCCTTGCTAGATTCACACGGCGCGAGGTATCAGGTTATGGAACACAAACCGGAGGGTCGCTCTGAGGAAATCAGCCGCATTCGAGGAAACCATCCGGCCCAAGCCATGAAGGCCATCGTGCTCTCCGTACGCGGCGGTGGTAAGGGTAAACGCGCTGTCATGGTCGTCATCCCTGGCAACCAACGCCTGGATATGAAAGCGCTATTGTCCCACGTGAGCGCTCAAAAAGGCCGTTTCGCAACCTCAGAAGAAGCGACAGTGCTGACAGGCTGCGTTATGGGGGCCATTCCCCCATTCAGCTTCCGCAAAGACCTAACCCTCATCGTCGACCACAGTTTTAAGGCGTATAAGGAAGTAACCTTCAATGCCGGACGGCTGGACCGCTCGCTGACCCTATGCTTCGCGGATTATGAGCAGATTGTTAAGCCTGAATTCGGACACTTTACAGTAGCGGAAAATTGATCACACTCGTAACAAATCCCGCCGCATTGAGAAAGCAAAGTTCCTGCACATAAAAGATATAATTCGGACAGACTGCATTGGATGTCCTTGAGTGATGACCCAATAATCATAACCATCATCAAACAAAATCTCTCGCCGATATGTTCATCGATCTGCGGTCACTGCCATAATCTCGGAATCAAGAGAAAAATTTATCCGATACATTACTAATACCAATTATTAGTCACATAGGGTGTAGCCGTCGAAGATGGGATTATCACTTCGAGGCAAACAAGTACGGATTTAGCAGAGGGCTTTATTGTTTAAAGACTTCTTTGAACATAGCATCTCGCTGACGTTGGCGGAATGGATCGACAAGGTTGTGGCTATTGTTACCCAATTTCTGGGCTCCATTTGCATGCGGATCCGGCCGATCATAGCAGGTCACTCGGCCAAGAGTTTTATAACAATAGATCCGGGGTCTGACCTCGGGTTCATCTTCTTCGCAATAATGGAGTCCCTGCTCGCGGCGAATTGTTGAGCAATTCTTCCCACTGCTGATTGACACAAAATGATCAACGATCGTCTTATCTGTGCTAACGACTGTCAACGCATCCGCTTGACCTAAGAACGGAACTCCCGACATGGCCATTGGTCCGCAACCACCCAGAGCGGCAACACAAACGAACACAAAAAATGCTAGTCTCCATTTGCCATTAAAAGATGGCATAATCACGAAATCCAATGTTTAGGGACCATCACTTATCATTCCAAATCGGTGTTAAAATCACGTTAACCTGCGCCAACCATAATGCCACCATA
The DNA here is from genome assembly GCA_002709525.1 of Magnetovibrio sp. Classification (GTDB taxonomy): domain Bacteria; phylum Pseudomonadota; class Alphaproteobacteria; order Rhodospirillales; family Casp-alpha2; genus UBA3470. The sequence goes on from PARE01000071.1 coordinate 11,076, forward strand.
AAATTTACTAAGCATTTGTATTTATGACTTTTATTGGTTCTCTGGCCGGTCCGGAAATGCTATAAAAAAAGGTGTTGAAAGGAGTGACAACTTAGAATGGCACTTATGCACACACCAATATGCAATTTTGGCTGGAAACCGCCAGCTATCGCGCTCCTCGGCGTCGACGGCAGAAGCTATGACTTGGATGCAATTCGCGGCCCGAATGGCACCCTCCTGATGTTCATCTGCAACCACTGCCCCTACGTAAAGGCTGTAGTTACGCGGTTGATGATCGATGTCAAGGCAATGCAAGGTGAGGGCATCGGCGTCGCAGCTATAATGCCAAACGACACGGAACTCATCGAGGCAGATTCCTTCGAACATATGAAAGTATTCTCCAAAACCCATGGGTTCACGTTTCCTTACCTCCTTGACGAGACACAGGAGACAGCCAGAGCGTACAACGCAGTGTGCACGCCCGACTTCTTCGGCTTTAATTCTGACGACGAGCTCCAGTATCGAGGCCGATTAGATGATTGCGGGTTAAAACCGTCCACTGATAGCACACGTCGGGAACTTTTAGAAGCCATGCGGTCGATAATTAAAACAGGACAAGGCCCTGATGATCAGGAAGCCAGCATTGGATGTTCAATCAAATGGCGAGCGGTTTAAGGCTTAGCATCGGATAAATTTGCCATTGTCGGGGCTGGAAGATATGTTTCCGAGCCCTCCAAGATTTTCCATTAGGAGACCCCATTGGCCGACCAACAAGATATTTTACTTCGCGAAATCGACGAAGAACTTAAGCAGGAAAACCTGCAGCAGATTTGGAACAAGTACGGCACGTTGATTGTTGGAGGCGCCTTTCTTTTGATCGCCGGTGTTGCCGGATTCCAGGGCTGGAAGGCCCATGACCTGAATACCCGTATCGAATTGAGCGAGCGCTTTGTCGCAGCCCAGTCTTTGGCCAACGCTGGAAAAAATGTGGATGCGACAAATGCCTTTAATTCCATCGCCCAGGATTCTGTTGCCGGATACCAAATGCTCGCGCGTTTTCAGCTGGCCTCGCTGGCAACTAAACAGGGCGATCTGGGATCGGCCATCGGCGCGTACAGGAGTCTAGCTGACGACGATACTATTGACCCTATTTACCGAGATTTAGCTCTCGTATTAGGTGCGTTGGTGGAACTAGATGCAAAATCCGGGGGCTTGGGTCTAATCGATCGGGCCAGTGAGTTGGCTTCCAGCCTTAGCCCTTGGCGATTCACCGCTAAGGAAGTTGTCGCGCTTTCCGCATTAAAGACAGGTAATATAAAAACGGCGCGCTCACAATACAAAGAGTTGAGCATGGAAGCAGCTGCCCCGCAGGGTCTTCAAACCCGTGCTCAGAACATGCTCGACATGCTTGCCAATTGATTGGATGTAGGAGCATAAAGTGAATATTTCCTTTCCTTCCACTCGTCCTATTAACTGCTGTGGAGTGGGACTAACGGTAATCTCGCTCATAATTTTATTGTCCGCTTGCAGCACGGTAGAGAGCTGGATGCGCCCAAAGGACCCCCCCCCGCTTGACGGTGACAGGATTGCTATTTTAACCCACAATCGATCATTAACGGCAGACCTAGAACTGTCCAATCAGCGCATTTTACTGCCAGCACCAACACCAAATGCAACTTGGCCGCAGGCAGGTGGCTATGCCAATCACGCAATGCATCATATTGCAATTAAGGATTCCCTTTCGCGTGCTTGGTCTGTCGATATTGGCTCGGGCGCTGACGAAGACGAACGCCTAAATGCGCAACCCATCGTCGCAGACGGCATGGTGTTCACAATGGACGCGACAACCCAGGTTCGAGCCTTCGACGAGGCCACTGGTAGCGAAGTTTGGTCGGTGGAATTGGAGCCTGAAGACGACCACAGCCATATTGGCGGTGGGTTAGCCTTCGACGATGGACGGGTCTTTGCAACAACCGGCTTTGCCGAGGTGATCGCGTTGGAAGCTAAAACAGGCAAAGAACTTTGGCGCCGGAATGTTGTCGCGCCCATGAGGGCAGCCCCAACAGTGCGTGGCGGAAGGGTCTTTGCGGTGACCTTGAACAATCAATTATTCGCTTTGAATTCAGTAACTGGGGAGATCATCTGGCGTCATCGTGGACTTCCTGAGGTGGCTAGTGTGTTGGGCGGTGCCAGTCCCGCAGTCGACCGTGGCATTGTCGTGGTGGCTTACACGTCGGGCGAGTTGATTGCGCTAAAGGTGGAAAACGGCCGTGTACTCTGGCAAGATGCGTTGGTGACAGCGGGTCAGACCAATGCACTTTCATCTCTAACGGGTATTCGTGGACGTCCAATTATCGACCGTGATCGTGTCCTTGCCATTTCCAATGCCGGATTATTAGTGGCTATCGACATTCGTACAGGACGACGTATATGGGATCGGGAGGTGGTTGGAATCGAGAGCCCCTGGGTCGCGGGAAATTATCTCTATCTGCTAACAACAGAATCCGAGATAGTGGCTTTTTCACGAGCTAATGGGCGAGTACATTGGGTCAGAAGCCTACCGCGTTATGAGGACCCTAAAGATCTTGAGGATCCCATCATTTGGACCGGCCCTATTCTAGCCAGCGACCGTTTGATCGTCGCCGGCTCAAATGAAGAAGCACTGGCGATTTCACCCTACTCGGGCCGAATCTTAGGTGTTGTAAAAATGCCGGACGCCGTCACCGTTGCCCCTGTCGTCGCCAACGGCAGCGTCTATTTTTTAGCCGACGACGCCGAGTTAGTAGCTTACCGCTAGGATTACGATACGCCTAGTCATTGGATTGTAGGGTCGTGATGCCCTTTACCGTTGCTATAATTGGCTGCCCGAATGTGGGCAAGTCAACGTTGTTTAACCGGCTGACTAAGAAGCGTCACGCAATCGTGGACGATACGCCGGGCGTCACCCGCGACCGACGGGAAGGCACAGCCCAAATCGGAGATTTTCAGTTCCGTCTGATCGACACGGCCGGACTTGAAGACGCAGATAATATTTCTTTGGAAGGACGCATGCGGCAACAAACCGAGCGCGCAGTGGACGACGCGCATTTGACGCTTTTCATGATCGATGGCCGCGCCGGCCTTACTCCAATGGACGAACATTTTGCCAGTTGGCTACGAACGCAGAAAAAGCCGGTTCTGCTCTTGGCCAACAAATGCGAGGGCAGCGCTGGTGAAAGCGGTCGATTGGAAGCCTATTCGCTAGGCCTTGGTGACCCCATCGCCGTTTCGTCAGAACACGGTCAGGGTTTATCCGATCTGTATGATGCAATGACGGAGATGGCGCAAATGACGCGCCCAACAATAGATGACATAGACGCATCTGAGTTATCCGAAGATGATTCCTCGCGCCCTTTGTCACTAGCAATTGTCGGCCGACCAAACGTTGGAAAATCAACCATGGTCAACTACCTATTGGGCGAGGACCGCATGCTAACTGGCTCAGAGGCTGGTATTACCCGAGACGCTATTGCTGTGCCTTGGTCTTGGGAAGGTCGACAAGTCCAATTGGTCGACACCGCCGGGATGCGCCGACAGGCCAAGGTTGCCGCCAAGCTCGAGCAGTTATCGGTACAAGACGCGTTTCGCGCCGTACGGTACGCAGAAGTTGTCATTCTAGCCCTCGATTCGAACGCCGTGCTCGAGAAACAAGACCTAACGATCGCTCGAAAAGTAATAGAAGAAGGCCGCGCCCTGATCATAGTTGTTAATAAATGGGATGTGGCTAACAACAGGAAGGGGTCACTAAGCCGGCTCTCTGATAGGCTTCAAACCTCTCTACCACAGGTTCGAGGTATACCCATTGTTACATGTTCGGCGCTCACCGGGCGCGGCATGGAGCACCTGATGCCCACCGTCTTTAACATCTATGAGATTTGGAACGCCCGCGTTTCCACTGGTGAACTGAATCGCTGGTTCGAGATGATGTTGGAAGTGCATCCGCCACCTGTAGTTTCAGGCCGGCGCCTGCGGTTGCGATATATAACACAGGTAAAATCCCGCCCCCCCACCTTCGCCATCTTTGCATCACGGGCCCACAAAGTACCGGAGAGCTATTTGCGGTATCTGGCGAACGGTCTTCGTGAAGACTTTGGTCTGACCGGCGTTCCACTGCGGCTAAACACCCGCAAGCGAAAGAACCCCTACGACAGCAAACGCGATTAGTCGTTTCAAAGGCCTACCACATCGCTTGCGCCGCCGCGCCATCGCCTAAATAAACTGGAGGGAAAAAATATGATTGAAAAACCCACTCTCGGTTTCGTCGGTGTCGGCGTAATGGGCGAGAGAATGTGCGGTAACTTGGCACAGAAATCTGGCCGCCCCGTATTTCCCTGCGAC
>PARE01000072.1 GCA_002709525.1 Magnetovibrio sp.
AAGAAATCATCTCAATTAACCCGTGCACTGTTATGCTGTTCCGCTGTCTTAATAAGACTTTGGCAGACAGCGTAGCCCGCCACGTAATTGCGTTTATGGAAGCTGGCCATCCGGATAGCGCTCACCTGTCATGTTCCCCACTATAAAATTCTCGAGGGTTGTGGGTCCAACACCTTTAAGATTGATCCGTCAGGATCATATCCGAGGCCTTCTCTGCAATCATGATGGTTGGCGCATTAGTGTTGCCTGACGTGATGGTCGGCATTATTGAGGCATCGACGACCCATAGTCCGCTGATCCCAGACACCCGAAGTTGGTCGTCCACCACAGCCATGGGATCCGACCCCATCTTGCAGGTACCGACCGGATGAAAAATTGTGGTGGCGATATTTCCTGCTTCGCGGGCTAGATCGGCGTCATCCGAATACTCTGGGCCCGGGAGGAACTCCTCCGGCTCAAAGCGTTTCATGGCATCTGCGGATACGATGCGCCGAGTCAAACGAAGTGCATCGACGGCGACCCGACGATCGATGGGTGCGGACAGGTAGTTTGGACAGATTGCCGGTTGTTGGAGGGGGTCGGCTGATTTTATCCTAACGTGCCCCCTACTTTCCGGCCGCAAATTGCATACCGACGCGGTGAAGGCGGGGAAGGGATGCAACGGCTCACCGAACTTCGGCAAGGACAGGGGTTGCACATGATATTCGAGGTTTGGCGTCTCCTTATTTATATCGCTCTTGGCGAAGCCGCCCAACTGGCTAGGTGCCATGGTCATGGGGCCGCGTTTGAAAAGAAAGTACTCCAACCCGATCCCCATCTTGCCAATCAATGAGTTGGCACGCTCATTTAAGGTTTCGGTGTTCTTGACCTTATAGACTGCACGTATCTGCAAATGATCCTGGAGGTTCTCGCCGACACCTGGGAGATCGTGGTTGATCGGAATCCCGAGGTCTTTCAAGTGATCCGCTGGGCCTATCCCTGATAGCTGGAGCAATTGTGGTGACCCGATCGAACCACCAGAGAGGATCGTCTCGCGGCCGGCTTTGACGCGCGCCAGCCGACCGTTGTGAACAATCGTAAGGCCTGTGCAGCGTTTGCCGTCCAATGTGACACCGGTCGCCTGAGCCTCGGTCAGCACGGTGAGATTCGGCCGATTCATCACGGGTTTAAGAAAACCCTTGGCGGTGGTCCATCGTACCCCCTTATTTTGGTTCACCTGGAAATAGCCGCAGCCTTCATTGTTCCCTTGGTTAAAATCATTGGACTTTGGGATTCCGATTTCCGCAGCAGCGTCCTGAAAGGCATCGAGAATTTCCCAATTGAGCCGCATGTCCTCAACTCGGAACTCACCACCCGTTGCGTGCATCGCGCTCTCGCCTCTGCCTTGGTCTTGCGACTTCAGAAAATAAGGCAGGACATCCTCCCAGCCCCAGCTCGCGTTGCCCTTCTGGCGCCATTGATCATAGTCATTGGCTTGGCCGCGGATATATATCATGCCGTTGATAGCGGAACATCCACCCAGCACCTTACCGCGAGGATAATCGAGCACGCGGTCATTCAAGCCAGGTTGTTTTTCTGTTTTGAAGCACCAGTCTGTGCGCGGATTATTCATGGTGAAGAGATAACCGACGGGAATGTGAATCCAGAAATAGGTGTCATCTTTACCCGCTTCCAATAGGAGGACGCGATTTTTCTGATCCGCCGAAAGTCGGTTTGCTAGCACGCAGCCGGCCGATCCGGCACCGGCGATCACATAATCATAGGTGCCAAGATCCTGGATATTGGGTTCGTTCATGAGTGATGCCTCCAAAAGCAATCATAGTCCGGTCCATGGGTTGAATGAAATGATGTCGTCTTGTCGGTTTGCCAGGCCCTCGGATACTGACCGGTGCTGGGTCCGAAGGAGAGGTCGAGTTGGCATGAGCGAAAAGGGCGCTAATGAATTGCGTAAGGTCGGGTTTGGCTTCACGTGGGAAGATTACACGGTTGGCGACCGTTTAAAAACGTTGGGGCGCACCGTAACAGAAACGGACATCGTAAACTTTGTTGGTGTCACGGGCATGAACGAGGTTCTATTTACGGACCATACCTTTACTGTTGGCGTGGCGGCGGCAGGGCGCGCAGCGCCAGCAGTCCTAACTTATGCGCTTATTGAGGGGATTATCTGCCAGTACCTGATTCAAGGCACCGGACTCGCCATGTTGGAATTGGAGAAAAAAATTCTGGCGCCGGTTCTTGTTGGAGATACGGTGCACGCGGAGATCGAGGTTCTGAGCGTGCGCAAGACCTCCAAGGGGAACAGGGGCATCGTCAAGACGCGTAACAATATCGTAAACCAGCGCGGAGAAACGGTGGTCATCTATGAGGCTACCCGCATGGTTGCGGGTAAGGATTGATCGTGTCGACTGAAGACTCCGATAGCATCCATTTTTTGGATGTATTGAAAAATAGTGGTGAGCTGTGAGGCGATATGAGCACGAGTTGAAGTCTTTTTAGACTCTATCATTTGTCTTGGTTCGAGCTCACGACGATTTAATAGAGCTTTTCTGCGACAGGATTTCCTATATCAGGCTCTACGGCGCTAATTTTCCGGGATTTCTAGTTACGACAAGTTGGGGCAATATCTTTTCAAGGTGGGCAACAGAAAATGGTCCAAGCCGTCCCGGAGATACAGGGTTAGATTATAAAGCCGCGCAAACGGATGACGCTGAAGGTGCTGGCTCGCCCACTCTTGACGGATAATGGTGAGGTTGTCATCCATGATTAACGATTCTTATAACTCGCAGGCACGGCAATGGTCGCTGACCATATCGGGGAAATATTTGCCGATGGTAACCCAGTTTTATGCGCCGCCGGAGTGTACGGATGATTATGCCGTGCGCAAAATCAAATGGTAGCCAAAATCGGTTTCCACGGGGCCCGACACTTCGTCGACGTCAAGGTCAAAGGCGGCTTCCTCGAAAGGGGGGACCATCATGCCGCGGCTAAAATCACCCAGATCACCGCCAGAGCGGCTAGAGGGGCACTCGGAATGTTCGCGCGCCTGCTCGGCGAAATCGGCGCCGTCTTCGATGGCAGCTTTAATGTCCTCGACTTCCCGTAGCGCGTCCTCTTTTGAACGGCCGTCGACATTACGAAGGATGTGGGAAGCACGGATGTTATCGGGCATTGGATACTCCTGTGTCTGCGCGGGCTTTACGGACCTAAAAATATTTGGCGGGTTAGAGCATGCCGCGTCCCAACGCGCAAGACCGAGCTAAATCGTCGGACAGGCTCAGTCCGGCGGTATCATCTCAGAATGGCTGGTGTGAGGACATGAAAAAATATCGAGTTAGACCAAGACCATTTCCGGCGGATCCTCCGTCCGTCAATGGCCGCAAAATTACGGTAAAGCCTTTGGTTAAAGCCGGTGCCACCGCTTGCCACATGACGTGGGTATTCGGGTTATCATGAATTATAGAACAGGATAGCCACCACCACCCTGTCGAAGTCGAATTTTTCTGTCCTCGACTGTAAATTTCCCCAGGGTGAAGCCTCAAAATAAAACACGGGTGGCGTTCCCTAATTTGTGATCTGGGCGCCTTCGAAAACAATGTTTTTGGGCGTCTTGCCGAGGAGGGGGCGGTTGATGTTGGTGGCAACGAATTGCCAGCGTCGGGCTACTTGCTCTGGAGCGGCGGCGCTTTCGTGCGGGCTCAGGATTACGTTGTCTAATTCGTGAAACGGTAGGTTTGATGGCCAGACGTCGGGCGTTTCGGGTGAAATGTGATTGTACCAGACATCGATGATGGCGCCACCGATGGATTTTGTGTTCAACGCCGCATACAGGGCATCTTCTTGAACCACCACACCGCGGGCGACGTTAATGAGAACGCTGTTCGGTTTCATGGCGTCCAGCTCGGTCTTGCCGATTAAGCCACGAGTCTCGTCATTTAGGTCGCAGGCTACAACGACAAAGTCACTCTCGGCTAGGAGTTTAGGCAGGCAATCCGCTGTTCCCAGCCAGTCGAGTGGCGCAGGGGTCTGCTGCATGGTGCGGCGGGTGCCGATAATCCGCATTCCGAAAGCTTTGGCGCGACTGGCAATTTCTATGCCGATATGGCCGTAACCGATAATGCCGACCGAGCGCCCTCGAACCTCGCCGTGGAAAACCGCCTCACCAGGAGCGCGGCCGGCCCAACCCTCAGCTCGGAAACGTCGGTCCATATCGCGTAATCCTATAGTCCACTCAAGTATGGCCGCCATAACGTATTCGGCCATGGTGCTTTCATGTTCAAAACAGTTACAGACCGGGATCCCTGCTGGCATGGTGGCCGGCGAGCAAAAGTCGTGTCCGGTCCACGGAATTTGGAACATCTTTAATTTTGGTGTCTCGGGCCAACGTTTCAGCGGGATGCCGCCGCCGATGATCGCATCCGCCTCGTGAGCAAGAGTTGCGAATTCATCGGGGGTATTTGTCGCTGGGTTCCAAACAAGAATGGACCAATCGTCTTCCAGGTTTTGGCGGAGTAAGTCGGTGTATTGTACGGCGATACGGCCTTGGACAAGGGCGGTGGGCATGGTGGAAACTCACGATTAGATCAAAGCCTTTAAGGAGAGCTCGTACTGTGACGTCGGTCGGGAGGCGGTGCAAGTCCGGATAAGCCGTCTATACAGTACTTTATAGACAAACCCGCAATTATCTGACCTTACGGAGCCGTGATCTTCTCGGCATCTTTAGACCGATGGCTTTTCGCCGCTCCGAGACCATGCTACGAGACAAGAGTTCTGACCATCAGTCCGGAGGCTACCATGACCAATCGAATTTTCCTTGAGATTACCGAACGCGTCCCCTTCGCTGATGGATACGAGTTCGAGGGCGCAGGTGCCTACGAAAGGCTGGCGGGTCGCGCGCATTTTGCCGTTAATCCGAAAGTGCCTGCCAATGCTGGTGTTTGTGACATAGATAAAGCGCCGGTCAACGATGACGGCTTGGTGGAATTCGCCTCCGATATCTTTATATACCGTCCGGTGAATCCGACTAAGGCAAACAAACGAGTCTTTTATGATTATGGCAATCGAGGAAATCAGCGAGCTATTCAGTTCTTCAATGATGCGCCTCCGTCAAACGCTCCGCTCAGCCTTGCTGAGGCTGGTAACGGGTATCTTTTTCGCCGCGGCTATACATTCGTGTGCTGCGCGTGGCAGGCGGATCTGCTGCCCGGAGATGGACGCATGCTCATGGATGTGCCCGTGGCTACGGACGGTAATAAGCCGCTTACCGGATTAGTGCGTACAGAGTTTATTCCTGAGAGTGACGGTCTGGTAACCTTCCCACTGTCCGGATGGATTAACACGCGAAGCCATCCGGCCGTTTCTTTAGACACAACTAAAGCAACCCTGACGAAGCGCCGCTATGCCACCTCCAAACGTCAGGTTATCCCCTCCGATCAATGGCAGTTCGCTCGTGATGCCGGTGGTGTCGGCCTGGATGGTGTTGCACGCCAATCCGCCATTGTGCCATCGCACACGGACATTTACATGGGGGGTGAATTCAAGACGGGGTGGATTTATGAACTGGTCTACATCGGGCAGGACCCGCTGATACTCGGCCTTGGCCACGTGGCTGTCCGAGATTTCATCAGTTTTCTCAAGTATGGCGACTTGGACGCGGCTGGCAGCGTCAACCCTCTTGCTGACATAGGAATTGAAAAGGCATATGGCTGGGGTCGGTCTCAAACGGGTCGGCTCATTCGCGATTTTCTCTACCTCGGTTACAATGCTGACGCAAACGGCCGACAGGTTTTTGATGGCGTATTGCCGCATGTATCTGGCGGCGGTCTTATGTGGATGAACCATAGGTTTGCCAATGCGGTTAGCCCGGCAGGCCAGGAATATGAGGACCACTACAACTGTGCCGACCGTTTCCCGTTCTCTTATGCGGAGAGCACGGATCATTTGACTGGTAAGACGGATGCCATTCTGAAACGACCTGATACCGATCCATTGGTGATCCACTCACAAACCGCGACGGAGTATTGGCAGCGTCGTGGCTCACTAGTTCACACGGATACGCAAGGTAACGACCTGGAACAGCCCGAAAATGTGCGGGTTTTTATGTGGGGTAGCTCGGAACACTTTGCGGATCCGAACCTCAAGCGACCATCAAAAGGTGTTTGTCAGAACTGGAGCAACGTTGTTCGAACCTCCATGCTGTTTCGGGCGCTACTGGATGCTCTAGATGCCTGGGCGACGGATGGAACGGTTCCGCCTGCAAGCCAAATACCCCGACGTAGTAATGGAACCTTAGTAGATATCGATACCTGGCATGCTGGTTTTCCAGTCATTCCCGGCCTTGCCCTGCCTAACGGTCCAGCGGGACTGCCGCTCCTGAATTTTGGGCCGGAATTCGACAACGGCATTTTGTCTAACGAGCCTCCAGACGTGGTCGACGCAGCTGGGTATTTAACCTTGGTTCCAGCCACCGACACCGACGGGAATGACCTTGGCGGGGTTAGGGCGCCTATGGTCACCGCGCCGTTAGCGACCTATACAGGATGGAACCTTAGGGCTCGAGGTCAGGGGGAGGGCGCCAAGTACAAGTTTTCGGGTTCCACTATTCCCTTCCCAGAGACCGTCGATGAACGGATGACTACTGGGGACCCACGTTTGGCCATTGCCGAACGATACGTTGACCTCGACGCCTACAGGGCAGCGATTCGTGCCGCTGCCGAGGCTTTGGTGGCTGACGGGTTGATGTTGGCGGAGGACGTAAGTCGTTGCGTTGCATGGGCTGAGGACTGGGACCGAGAGCGCCATGACTTGAGAACATTATAGAATGGGGCGCGGCCGTTGATATGACTTTGACAGGTGCAGTGGCATCGGAGGAGGAACTGCGCCGGCGTATCGAGAAGGATCCTGACGACGCGACGGCATTGGATGCTTTAGGATTACTTCTTCGTAACGCCGGCGAAGTGAACGCTGCTCTCGATTGTTTTAAGAAGGCGGTCATGGCAGAGCCAGATCACATCGAGGCACAGCTCCATATGGCTGAGACTTTGCTGGACCTTGATCAGTTCACCGCCGCGGTTACGGCTTATCGCCGCTTGACGACATTGATACCTGAATTCGCGCCAATCTACACGGCACTGGGCGTTGCCTTGAAACGAAGCGGCGACGTTGCAGCTGCTATGAATTGTTATGAACAAGCGATGGCTTTGGATCCTCAAGATCCGGAACCTGTGTTCAATTTGGCTTTGGTTTTTGAGGAGGCTTCAGAGAGCGAGGCAGCCCTTGCGGCATATGAGACCTTAACATCTATTGCACCTGAGATGCTCGAGGCCTGGGTCAACCTGGGGAATTTGCATCATCGAGAAAAGCGTTTCACCGCTGCTGCTGTGGCCTATCAACGGGTGTTGGACGTGAACCCTGAAGATGCCTCCACGTGGAGCCGTCTTGGTGTTATTGCTGACGCCATGGGTGCGCGGGATGAAGCTCGTGCGCACTATCGCATGGCCTTGGAACTAGACCCCGAGTGCGTTGAGGCCCACTTTAACATGGGCATTTCTCTTCGTGAGCAAGGGGACCTAACGGGGGCTATTGGTAGTTACCGCCGGGCATTGGAGGTAAATCCAACGCATGCGGATGTGCTCTTCAATTTAGGTCGCGCCCAGCAGGCGGACGGCGACGTGGCGGCCGCGGAAGTCAGTTACCGGGCTTCAATCTCCGTCGATCCCAATAAGGTGGCGGCCCAGAATAATTTGGGTACAGTGCTATTGGATCAGGGACAACTGAGTGACGCCGTAGATGTATATCGTCAAGCGGCGGGTGAAGACTCGGCGGGCTCTGTACATGCAAATTCAGCATGGAACCTGTCCTTGGCCCTATTATTGTCTGGTAATTACGAAGAGGGATGGCGCTGGTATGAATGGCGCTTCTACAAAGGTGGCGCGACGCCTCCAACCTTTGATAAGCCACGATGGCATTTGGATGCGCCGGCAGATGCCCGGGTTCTTGTTTGGGCTGAACAGGGTTACGGCGATGCCATGCAGTTCGTGCGTTACGTGCCCATGGTCAAGGCGCGTGCGGCGACGGTGATATTGAACATTCACCCGAACCTGCGACGCCTTCTTGATGGCTTTGGCGGCGCCGTCACGGTCGCCCCTGGCGAAGATATGCCGGAGTATGATTTTCATATTGCTATGCTCAGCCTTCCTGGTCTGTTTGGGACCACCGTAGACTCTGTTCCGGCTAATACTCCCTATTTTTCGGTTGACTCAGAATGTGTAGCCTATTGGCGCGAGCGGCTGGCCGGTGATGGCCTAGCCATCGGCTTATCATGGCGCGGCAATCCTGAGAACCAGAACGACCGCTACCGCTCGGTTGACCCAACGCTCTTAGGCCCACTGCTGCATGTGCCTGGATGCCGCTTTTTCAGCCTGCAGAAGGCTCCGGCGGTTGGGGATTGGGATATCTTGGCCGATGTGGGACCAATTACCGACTTAGGTCCGGAGCTTGGGGACTTCTTTGAAACGGCGGCTGTCATTGAAGCATTGGATTTGGTGATTACCGTTGACACAGCGACAGCCCATCTGGCCGGAGGGTTGGGTAAGCGAAGCTGGCTCATGCTACCCTTTATTCCTGATTGGAGATGGATGTTGGATGCCGAGGAAAGCCCCTGGTACCCGAGCCTCCGGCTGTTCCGCCAGAAGGAGTTAGACTCGTGGCCGGAGGTTATTGAGCGCATGACGGTAGAATTACGTCAGGGGACTTAGCCTAGAGCATACCGGTTTATATTGTTGTTGACGGCGTGCATGACACGAGACACATCATCCAGGATAGATGTAGAGAAACACCAACCAGAAGGACCTCTCCTTAAGATTTTTTGCTTTTTGAAGGGTGCTCATATAACCGGCTGGGCAGGCTGCCTGGCTCATCATGTTTCGGAGCTTAACCGTGCCTTAATGGTCGCGTTGTAAAATATCCTCACCTTTCGAAAGTTAAATCCGGGGTACATCGGAGGAAAGGTTGGAGTAGGCTCAATTCGTACTAATAAAGGCTTTTTACGAAATCGAATGGTGTCGGCAAGGATGCACGACAAATGAGAAGCGCCGTCAAAATTTCTGTAGCACTGATCTTTTTAATGATGGTTAGCGTTGTGGTTTCCCTATTTGTTGTGCCAGACGCAACATTGCGCACATTGTCGGGCGGACAGGGTGAATTGTTGGTGAGCGTCAAGCGCGATGTCCGTGAGGACGCTGCTAACTTGTTAGACGATGCTTACTCTGCAGCTAAATCTGTAATAGAGAGGCTGAGTAGAGGGGATATTTTTGATACGTTAGCCGCGGTAGAGATTGAGATACCGCCCGATGTCCTTGGACAATTGCGTAAGGACATTAGGCCGCCAAGCGCGCAATCACCTAGCAGACCGGAGCCGACGCCAGCGAGTCCATCGCAACCCCAAACCGAAAATGTATCCGCGCAGGAAAAAACTGCTGCGCCGCCAAATCCAGCAACTCTCGCCAACACAACATCAAAGCAAGCGATAGAGCTAAAATCCATGCTGGCGCCGACCGCCACCGAAAAGGCTGATCCATTTAGCACGGGTGTTTTGGACGAAAAAGCCGACCATATGTCGCCGAGTTCAGTCATGACCAAGAAGATTCCGTCGCCGCCCCTTGCGACGCCGTCGCCTTTAGCCATGACGTCAGGCTCGCAAAAAGAAGAGATGTCAGAGAATATAGCTGCGCCGATAAGGGCGGGAACGCCACTCAAGCAATCCGACCCGGTAAAGATGAAAGTAACGAAGACGGCTTCGCTGTCTAGGGCACAACCACCCATGGTCCCGGACAAGAAGGTTAACAAGGGTGAGGCCAAAAAGCCAAAACAAGTCAGAGCCGTGTCGATAAAACCGGAAGTTCAATCTTCGGCGTCGACGACTTTGGAGAAGCCGAAACCCGCTTCTTTGCCCAGGGCGGAACCATCTCCGACTTCAGTCAAGCAGATTGCCAAGGGCAAGGCTAAAAAGCCAAAACAAGTCGGAGTCCTATCGGCAAACCCGGAAATTCAGTCTTCGGCGCCTGCTGAAAAACCGAAGCGCGAGGCGTCCAAATCACCCTCCATGTCCTCTAATGGCGGTGTGGACGCACATCAGCGCGGTATGCTTCATTATCGCGGTAATACAGTTCCCAAGAGTCTAAGCGAAGCCGCCAAGTGGTTCCGGATCGCAGCGGATAATGGGCATGCCGGCGCTCAATACAATCTTGGAATTATGGCGTTCCTAGGCCAAGGAATGACCAAAGACTATACGAAGGCTGCCAAGTGGTTCCGAATGGCCGGTGAGCAAAATCACGCCGCAGCGCAATACAATCTTGGGTTTTTATATTACGTGGGTCGTGGCGTCGCAAAGGATGACGCGAGTGCCTATGTTTGGATTGATCGGGCTGCCAGTCTTGGTGACAAGAAGGCGGAGCAAGCATTGTATACTCTACGTCGGACCCTACCACCCGAGGTCATAGCAAAATAGGCTAAATGGCAGATAACCGGGACTTATAGAAATACTATACCGGGCGGTCGGTGGGGCTACTTAACTCTATATTTACCGGAATGTTGTTATTTCCCAACAAGGTGAAGGCTTTTGCCCTAGATCGACGGGAAATAGTGAATGACAGCCAGGTATTTGGCCGCTTTTCTAGCATTTGGGATACTGACGGTTTTTCTGCCAATGCCAGCAATCGGTCAAGTCTCAAAGGCGGTGGAACTGGCAGGCGCGGATGAAGAAGATAGGGCAACGAGGAACCAGCTGCGAAAAGCAAGTTTGGAACAATTACCGGGTCCATATCTAAACATGGACGAGTCGAAATCGTCGATATCGGTTAAACTGGTGAGCCAAACGCTGATAAGACCGAACCCTCAGCTAGGGCCCGAGAAAAATATTGCTGAGCCCAGACCAAAACCTGAGCCGAGTGTGTCAGAACCTACCAAGAAGCTTGACCTGACTACACCCAAACCATCTGAGCCAGTCAAGAAAGCTTTGGATCTTGCACAAAAGCAGGCATCAAACCCAAACTTCGCCGTCAAAAATAAAGTGGCGCCCGAACCGGACCAACCTACTATCGCCAGACCTTATTTTCGAATGGATGTCGGCTATGGTCTTGTCTCGAGCCCTGAAGGTACGACAACCGCTGGAGATATGGCCCGAGAGGATGTGGCCAACCTAGCACTCTTCGGCGCTGGGGTTGGGTACAGAATTTCCGAGAATCTGCGTGTAGATGTTACTGCAGATTATCGTATCGACTCAGATGTAAATGCCACAACGCCCGGAGGCGCGGCCATCAACTCCGATGTCAATGGCATGGCGGCAATTCTAAACGGCTACTTCGATATTGGAACGTTTGATGGAATTTCCCCGTATTTTGGCGGTGGACTTGGCATTGCGCGCTTGGAAACCGCCGAGCAAACTGGAGTTGCGGTTGCTGGTGAATCCAGCACCAACTTTGCATGGGCTCTGAACGTGGGTTCAGCCATCGATTTGGGGAACAGCGAGAATACCAAGATGGACGTCAGTTACCGCTTCGTCAGTCTTGGCGAGTTTAAGCAAAAGGATAGCACGACTTATGACGACTTTACGGTTCATGAGTTCCGGGCTGGCTTTCGACACTTTTTCTAAACGAGACGTTTTTCAACATCACAATGTGGTCAACCTCATAGAGTAATGCGAGGTTGGGTCGCGGAACGGGATTAAGATATGCAAATGAGGCCTATTGGTGTTCATTTGGCGGCAGGTGAGACGGAAACCAAAAACCTGAAGTGGTGACAACTATCCAGCAAAGTGTGCGTCTCGTGCCGGGAACTGCCGAGGGCTTATATCATTTGAAAGCCATTAGATCCGCACAATACCGTGCTCTCTGGTCGGGTGGGGTTAAGTTTTATTGCTGTAATTGCATTTACACAGACAAAATCAACTTTCGTGGCGAGGTCGAACTCGGTCCCAGTAACTACGAGCGCCAAGGTCATGCATATCAATGATACTCAGGCAATCATTCGGATCACTCTTTGTATTGTACTTGTTCGCGATGCAGGATGTAGATACCGGCGGTGATGACGAAGGTAACGCCTATAACAGTGCGCAGATCAGGAATATCACCCCATATGAGGTATCCTAAGATTGCCGCATAAACCACGCCTGAGTACTTGAAGGGGGCAACCAACGCAGCCTCGCCGTAACGAAATGTCTCGATCATTAGGTAATGGGCGCTTCCGATTAAAAATCCGTTTACGGCGAACCAGCCCCAGGTTTTTAGGGGCACAGGCTGCCACACTAACGGGAGGACAACCATGCTAGCCAATATGACGCCCAGCGACGTATAGAATAGTAGTGCAACCGATGTGTCGGTCGCGCTCATTCCACGGGTTAGAATGTCTCGTAAGGCGCCAGTCAGACTTGCGGCCAGTGGGAACAAGGCCGCCCACTGGAATATGCTACCTCCCGGACGCATAATGATGACGATACCAATAAACCCAGCTAGCACGGCCATCCAGCGCCGCCAGCCGACGTGCTCACCGAGCAGGGACGGTGCCAGCGCTGTGATGAAAAGGGGCCCCGCGAAAGCGATAGCAATTGCATCTGTCAGCGTTAGGTATTTGAGGCCGCTGACGAACAAAAAGGTACCCAAGATAACCAAGAGAGCGCGGATGAAATGACCCTTTGGATTGTCGGTGTGCAATGACCTCAAGCCCCCGCTCCGCCAAATCAATAAGGCTAGAGGAATGGACACGAACAATCCCCGGCAAAACATAATCTGTGCCACGTGATAATTGCCGGTCATCCATTTTAGTAATGCGTCATTGGCGGTCAACACCGCTGCGCCAAGAAGCATGCAAAAGATGGCTTTACCCGGCGCTGATGAGCCGCGCCCCTTGATGAATATTTCGCTCACGGACGCCCCCAATGTATACCAATTTACCTCAAAACACCTCAGTTATAAAGGCTACCCCACTGGAATCACGCATATGTCGGACTTCTGCGCTGTCAATCGGGTTGGCGTTTTCAATGAAACGATAGCGTGCTAAGAGAGAGTATGACCTGGTCACCTGACCTTTTGATCATTGTCACCTTGACTTTCCTTCTTGCTGGTACGGTTAAGGGTGTAATCGGAATGGCGCTTCCCACGGTGTCTTTGGGGATATTGGCGGCCACCCTTGGTTTGAAAGAAGCCATCGTCCTGATGTTGGTGCCGTCCTTCGTCACAAATGTCTGGCAGGGAGTGATCGGTGGGAATTTCACGATGCTCATTCAGCGCCTATGGGGTCTCTTGGCTGCTATTTTGCTGGGCACTTGGTTTGGAGCTGAGGCTCTAACGATGACTGATACTTCTATTTTGGAGGCACTTCTTGGGGTGACGTTGATTGGCTATGGCATCTTTGGTTTGTTAACGCCAGAGCTCCCCACCATGAAACGACGCGAAAGATGGCTATCGCCTATCGTAGGGGGCGCCACGGGGGTCCTGGCTGGGTTGACAGGATCGACGGTATTGCCCGTGGTGCCCTATCTGCAGACCTTGGGGATGTCGCGTGACGCGTTCATTCAGGCGATGGGAATTTGTTTCACTACCGCTGCGTTGGGTATCGGCATTGGCCTCACCGGGCGCAGTCTAGTGCCGCCCGACCTGGGAGTCTTGTCCGCTATTGGCGTATTGCCGGCCTTGGTAGGCATGATGGTCGGGCGGGTGATCCGTGTCCGCCTCTCGGAACAGCGATTCAAGAAGGTATTTTTTTTCTCAGTGGTGGTGCTCGGTGCATATATCGTGGCTCGTGCTTACATTCTCTGATGAAGGTCAAAAAAAGTTTGTAACCTGCCTGCCAGAGGTGGAGATGTGATCAAGCTATTAGTGCTCACCCCAAGCACTCTTCAAATTTGCCATTCTTACACACAATGTTTCAACGCGTTGAGATATCAAGTTCTCGGCCTTATCCATTGTAGGAGCGCCCACCAGTATTGCGGTGCCAAGTTGTTACGCCATTTTTTGTATGCAGATAAGACGCGTCCAAATTGCTACCAAGCTGGAGTGCGCGTCGGTGGCTGAGTCGTCAAGTATGTAAACTATGGCTTA
>PARE01000073.1 GCA_002709525.1 Magnetovibrio sp.
TGACGATTTGGTAGCACTTGCAAGGTTCGGCTCGACCGTACTTTCAGAAGTCAAATCCAACTCAATTGTATTGGTGGCTCAGACCGAGACAGGATTCGCCACAGTCGGTGTGGGACCGGGTCAAACTAGCAGGGTCGAGGCAGTAAGAATTGCAGCCCGAAGAGCGGGCGAAAGAGCACAGGGTTCGATGATGGTATCAGATGCTTTCTTCCCATTCCGAGATGGTATTGATACCGCCCATGAAATTGGAGTAACGACAGTTGTGCAACCCGGCGGCTCGATGCGAGACCAGGACTCTATTGATGCGGCAGACGAACATGGAATGGTGATGATTTTCACAGGTCAGAGACTCTTCCTTCACTGAGAATTTCTCCATTTTTCATAGGCAACGGTTCGTTCTCTATCGCCCCCCATCTGATTTGCTTCAATTAATTTCCATAGCGCATCTAATTGGCTTATTTGTGAAGTTAAATTTTCTTTTTCACATAATTCTCGAATCATATTCGTCAAATTATGAGCAAAAGGCCAATCACCATATTCGACATCTACAGATTTATAGAGAAGTTCCATCGCTAAATCAACAGCCTCAGAAACTTTTCCTGAGGCAGTCAAAATCTCGATTTGTTCCAACTCTTTACTCGCCCAAGAACCCGAAGCTGGTTGCTGAACGCCGCACTCAGGACATTTACCAAACTCATCTTCAAAATCTCCAAAGATGTAGTTGCACTCTATGCACTGTACAGTGTACACGTTATTCACTAAGAAGGGAGATTAATGAAGGCTATGTAAAATATCAATTGCATTGTTAAGATCCAATTCAAACCATTCCCCAGAATTATTTCGAGCGATATCAGAGGCTCGTCTGTGCGCTAGATTCTCAGAAAATCTTCTGTCATCAACAACAACAGAATCAGCAATGATGTAGTCCTTTGCAGGTGAATATGTCTGATAGGCATCGATTCGGGCCTGGATGTCAGCACTCATTCCTATTTTTACCCAATCTGGCCAGGCAGGGTTAGTCACAAGATATACGTGACCAGAACCATCATCCTCTCTCATATGCCTTAGAATAGCCTCTTCGATCGGGTCTTTCGGAGAAATTGAATATTGATAATTTCTTGAAGGCTTTCGTGTTCGTAAACTCACCCACGAATTATCATCATAATCATCTCTACCCGGGCTCATCCTAACCGCGTTAGTTACCAATCTATGCCATCTTGGTCTATGAGGTTCGGATGGTAGTGCTTCTTTGTCCCATGAAGTGAAATTGCTATATTTTGCTTCAAACAATTTGATTAATTGCTTAACTTCGTACCATTGTCCAGGAGTCATTTCCTCGCTCAACATTTCTTTGATTATGTCTTGATTTAGAGTCATTTTATCGCCTAATAATTTGTCACTAGAATTTCTGTTATCTCCCCACGACCTTTTCCATCAGAGTTTATTGCTCTTCTTGCATTAACTCGATGAATAATAAATTCCGAGTAAATATCATCAAAGAACTCATCATTTTCATCGGTATTTTTTGGGTCGCTGTTACTGAGCATCAGTTTAGCGCCTCTTTGGTCTAATTCTGAGAATAGTTCCGCTAGTTCGATCTGCTCAGTATCGCCGAAGGTGGCTTTGTGATAGTCTGTGAATGAGGGAGTATTTGGAAGAGGACGGTATGGAGGATCAAAATAGACAAAGGTCTTGTCATCAACCATATCTAGATTTTCTTCATAACTACCTACTGAAATATTCACTCCTTCTAGTGCATTGGATACAGCTTGCAGGTTTTGTTTATCGACAATATCAGGGTTATTATAACGTCCGTGTGGGACATTGAATTTGCCAGAGCTGTTCACCCGATAGAGCCCGTTGAAGCAGGTTCGATTGAGGAAAATTGTCATCGCAGCCCTGCGGACCCATCTGTCTGTGAGTTTCTTTCGGAAGCCGACACCATCACTCAGATACCGTTCTTTATCCCATTCATCATCGTTGTACTCGTCACGGATACGCATGTACATCGATATCCTCTCACCTTCCTTGTCACCCTTCTGTGTTGGAGGTAAAGGCAGGTATTCATTTGCTAATATTTCAAGCTCTGAAATCAGGTCTTTCACTCTTGCTTGAATTACACGATATACTATGAACAAGTCCCAATTGTAATCCGAAATAAAATAGTCAGTAATGGTAGTTCCGTATTTCTCCTTCATATGGAAAAAGACAGCACCACCTCCTACCATTGGCTCAACAAATTTTGTGACCTCTCCGTTCTTCACTTCTGACGGAAGGTGCTCATCGATGACACCTAGAAGTTGGCGCTTACCACCAGCCCACTTCAGTACAGGGCGTGCAGTATTTCCCATCACTATTCACTCCTATTTAGAATCAATTTAGCTAGTGGTTCTGCCAAGCCTTCCACGATACCAACCACAAGCGCATTACCCATCAAAAAGCCTCGGCGAGAATCAGAAATATTACCCACTTGTGTCCAATTAGAGGGGAACCCATTCAACCTCTCTAACTCAACAGGCATCAGCCTACGAAACTTTCCCGGCTCATATTCAATAACGTGACGCATTCGAGAAACCGAATTTCCAATTTCTGCTGTTACTACGGTACGAGAGGGGCCTAAAAGAGAGTCTGGAAAAGCCATTTTCCCTGCCGTATATTTGTATATGATTCCATCTTCAATTCCAACATTATAGCCATCATTATGGTGGCTCTTAGCCCACAAATCAGAATCGTATTTACTGGTCAATTCCTGGTATAATTCCCACAAGTTCTTACCCCCTCCGGAATCAATCCTCTCGGCCTTTTCTCTGTCGGCTTTACGTATTCTCCATTCCTTTTGCTCACCCTTTATGTATCGGTACTTCCGTAATTTTTCATTATCAATGACCTCATAATTAGAATCATGCGGAACTTCGATTACATCACCTAATAGTTTGAATTTACCAGAATAATCAGCCGCAGTTTTAGCAGTTAATACACATCGCTTTCCATTACCATCCAGCCATGCATACCCTGTGTTTTCATAGGGAGATTTATTTTTCGGATTTGATTCTATAGTGATGTGTTTAATTTCATTAGGTGGAGAACCAATAATCGGGAACGCTTGCATTATAGGCCCCTCAAAGTAATCTTCATCACTTTTCAAATTAGTAGAAAGTCCGATCCAATTATTGATCTTTTTTGGTTCGTCAGGTAATACAAACGAGTCTTTGAGATAAGCTAGGATGAATATGCGCTTTCTTTTCTGAGGGAATCCATAATCAGCGGCGTTGATTACACGCCATTCAACATCGTAACCCAAGTCTAGCAAATCGTTCAAGATTACTGTAAAATTCAACCCGCGGTGTGCCGCTGGCGAATTCAAGAGACGGGGTACATTTTCAAGAAAAACAATCTTTGGTTTAGTCTCTATTTCAGCCAGGATTCGTCTTATAGAGGTCCAAAGTTTTCCTTTTTCACCTTTAATTCCCATCTCGCCAGAACGAGTGCGCGCGACTGAATAATCCTGACACGGAAAGCCCCCACATAACAGATCGTGGTGTGGAATAGAAGAAGTTTGAACCTCCTCTATATTCTCGTTAACCAGTACATCGTCCAATCCATTAGAGAAAATTTCATTGTCTTCCGTCTGCTTCAAATTCCATCTGTGGGCATAAATTTCAGATGCGTGCTGACGGCCCACTGAAGGTTCCCACTGGTTGGCCCAAATGACTCTGAAAGGGCCCTTTTCTTCTGCCTCAGGGCGTCCCTCCAGACCCAGTCTGAATCCGCCCACTCCTGCAAATAACTCGATTGCAGTGAGCGACATGCGCATTTGGTTTCAAACGGGGTTAATGAAGACTCCGATCAAAAAAGGCATGTTATAAATTACAATTTTTCTAGGTACATATTTTGTTCAATATTGTGTTCTTTGATGAATTTCCGCCCCCATTTCGCCCCTTGTTTAGTCGGAAAATTAGTAGAATTTACTTCAAGTCCCGTTTCAACAGGGATGTCTATTTTTCTTGATGGTTCAATCTCGAAGATAACACAAGGTGCATGAATAAATTGTTTGTAGAATTCTTTTCTCTTCTCAAAATGATTGAAATCAGACGGATAGTAAATTCCTCTGTTTAATTCCGAACCAGGAACGCCTAGCAAAAAGAAATCATAGGTGCCCATCATTGCTGCAAGCTCAAATTTAGACAGATTCGCGAAATTGGATTTACTATGCCCCAATTCAATCTCCACAAAAACTCTGAGTCCATCAGGCATTGTCTTTGATAAATCCCCTTTCCAATCAACTTCTCTATTTTCTGACAAATTATCAACAAATGGTTGTGTATCCCAACCAAGATTTTCTCCCAAGATTTCTATTGCGCCATTTAGAATAGGAGTGTGACAATCGTATTTCGCATAACCAGAGACAGATGGATAAGGTATGCCGTTTATTCGTTCAATTAACGACACCAAATCAGGATACTTTTTCACAAAATATTCACCACCAAAGAAACCCAACATCCTAGCCATAAATCTCCATTATTGCTAAGATAAATAAGCAATATGTACAGCATCGCATGCAATTTGGTATGGATATGGCTAGAAATTCAAGGCCGGCCTTTTGCCGTGATTCACATCGCGAACGTGCGGTTGCGGAGTACCTGGATTACCATTTGTATCCAAAGCACTTCCAGAGTACAAACAGGGTCAATGATAAGGCAAGACAATTGGCAGGAATCGATTTGTTCGCAACACACAAAGATATTGACGGTGAAATGAAAATCGATGAGAAAGCCGCTACCTCTTGGGCTCACAAAAAAGATCTGCAGACCTTTGCGTTTGAGTTACAATGGATGCTCGGTGATGAAGCAATGGGTGGCTGGTTCATTGACAAGGAACGACTTAAGGAAACGACCCATTGGATGTGTATCTGGCCAAGAACAGCGGGGCAACCTCTGAATTTAGTTGAAGACATAGTTCGCGCGGAAGCCGCACTCATCAGTGTTAGAGTACTGCGAAGATGGGTCAGAAAGAAGGCATCCAACTCATCAGAATTCCTAGAAGATATGATTGAGAGATTACGGAATGGAACCGAAGATGAACTACAATGGGCCGGGCTTAGAATTCGGATTTCCAGAAATCTTCCAGAGAAGCCAATAAATCTTCTAATTCCTAGAGATGTGCTACGTGTTTTGAGTGAGGGGAATCACTGGGATTTGTAGTTAATTTATTCAATTAGTGATTGCAACCCAATTTGTGACTAAAGGCGTCCAACCACATAGCATCGTTATGGATGATAATGGAAATACTTGGTTGGCCTTAGAAAAACCGCGTAAAAATACCCAAAAAATGCTTAAAATCAATTATGAAGACCAAAGAGATTTGCAAGAGAAAATAAGTCATGACGCATTTTCAACATGGACCCGAGAAACCTGTAATTCCGAAGATTATTTTTCAGAATTAGCATTTGACTATCTTCATCAAACTGTAAAATCAGGAGGCGCAACTAAACACCTATCGGTATCTTTCTTCCCTCACCAACTTCGTGCTTTGGCACTTTTCGAAGGGGCAGCAGCTCGGGAAGGATTGCTAATTGCCGATGAAGTGGGGACCGGAAAAACCTATTCTGCAGGCCATATTATTCACAATGGATTAATGAATGGAAGTCTTAGAAGAGTCTTGGTTTTATGCCCGTCGATTTTGTCCAAGAAATGGGAAGAGACTATGAAGAAACAATTTCATCTTCGTTGTAACTTAGCAAGCAGCGGTAACGTCTTGAGACGTTGGTTAGAGGGCGAAACAAATGGATTCGACATAATGATTTCATCTTATGATAAGGGTAGAGCGAAGTATAACGATCAAGATATGATTGACTATCTTGAATTTACCTTCGCCAATAGTAAAATCCAGGGAATAGATTTGGTTATTTTTGATGAAATTCACAATTTAATCGGCCGTGATTCCGATACGGTAATTCGCCGAAGACTCGCAAATTTAATCTCCCTAAATTCACGAAGTCGCGTAGGCCTTACCGCCACTCCAATTTGGAAAGATTCAGGGGATTTATCTCATCTCTATAAGATACTTAGGCCTGTAAATTATGAAAACGCGGATTTCAACAATATGATTGCAAAACAACGCAATGCCACTAGAGCCGTAAACATACTGCGAACTGGAGATTTAGATAGTACGGCATGGGCTAATGCTTGGGGTCAGTTAAGCAAACAGATTACAGATTCAAAACTAACGAACCAAGGAGATATTTTACTGGATTCTTCGAGAAATAAAAGAATTGATTTTTCCGAATCTATAGCACTAGAAGCACCGTTTTCGACATGGATTACAAGAACGAGGTCTGAGGATATAGGTAGATTGGCAAGTAGAATTATTCCTGATTTAGATTTAGTAGATTTAGGTGAGAACAGTCTTGGAGAATTTTACAACCCAAATAATAACACAATGGTAACATATCCTTCCGAAAGAGAAGCAATTGAAGAACTTCAAACAATGCTAACCCATTTCAATCATAGGTTACAATTGTCATCATCTCCAGGTGCGTTTCATAAACATCTTCCAAAATTAATCGAAAAAAATAGAATTAGAGAAAATCAAATCGAACGAGCAAAACAACTAGCGATTGAACTATCGGCTCCAAAATCAGGGTCAAAAGAAAAAAAGCTAATTGAAGTCATTCAAGACTTAATGAGTAGAAAGAAAGGATGTGTTTTGTTCACTCATTGGCAGCCCACATTTGACCGATTGATTGGTTCCGAATTCGGACTAGAGAATAGAGTCAGTGGGTTGAAAGTTTACTCGGCAATATATAATTCTGAAGAAGTACGAGAAGAGAATGTTGGCGAATTCCTAAATCATGATGATCCAGACACCTTTCCCCTACTAATAGCAACGGACATTCTCAGCGAGGGGGTAGATTTGCAAGAGACTGCAGATTCAATAATTCATTATGACCTACCCTCAAACCCGCAGAAAGTCGAACAGAGAATTGGCCGAGTAGATCGCCTCGGACAAAAATCTGAAGAGGTTGAGGTTAGGTATGTTCTCATCAGAAATTTTGAGGACCATAAATACCTGCAAGCCATGGGCGAAAAAATAGATGAATTTGAGGAAAATATAGGGAAAATGCGCCCGATTACCCCCGAGAATTTTACTTCCTATCTTTGTGTGGGTGGTATGTCCGATTCGATGCGTGAAGAACTAGAGGCTTGGAATTTGGAAAGTATCGCTGGTTTAGATTTGAGGAGTTTCAATGCAAATGATTTACCGGAATCATACAGAAATAGAAGACCAATAGAATTTGATAAACTTGCATCTATAGCGATTTACAAATCATTTAGTAAGTTTCTACCACCTTGCACAACATTCGATTTTACACCCGAGAAAGTCAAAATCAAAACACCCAACACATTCAATATGACTTCAATTATAACTGCGTTAGCAGATAACGAAGGAGAGAGAGAATTGAAACAAATATACAACCGAATGAATCAATCCCTCGATATCCCCATCCACCCTGATGGGCTCCTAAAGCCGCCTAGATTGGAGAAGTTAATCATGAATATAGCGAGGCAAAGCAGTCCAAAGTTCCCAAACGGTTTACACATTATTTATCCTGAATTAAATTTCGAAAGAGTAGAGATTTATAAAATAAATTCCACAAATTTACAGAACACAAATTGGTTCGCAATTTCATATCTAGAAAATCAGATTGAAGAATTGAATACAAGAGAATGGCAAAATCTAATCATCCAAATTTCTGAAAACGAGAGTATCGTTTCCGAAGAGGAAATGTCATCACTTGTTGAGCCAAATCTTCTGGAAAACAAATTAACTGAGTTAAGCCAAGCGGAACACGTATGGGAGAGGCACAGATTGTTTGCGGAGGGAAGGAGGCTAATGGCTATAGCCAGCCAACGAGAAGAACTTGGTTTAACTGATTTTGAAAACTGGAGAAGGCGTGGTGAGGCCAAATTTGCCCTCGCAGAAGGCCTGGATACATCGATACAAACAGAGGAAACTCATACACCTTTGGTTGTGATTACTAATATAGCCTGATATTATTCAAGAAAGATAAGCAGAAGTAAATGGAAGTGTTAAGTGGTTGCAAATATTTACTACGGATAATTTACCAGGTGTATTTCTATGACTTCTGGAAAGGGGCCCAGTGGTGGGCCCAAGAGATTTGATGGAGGGGGTCAATCAACTTCATATTTCGCAGCCAGAAGAAAACAACTCAATCGTTCAGAATCGTCTGTAGAGCCCATGGGGATACCCATGGTCAAAGAAATGATTCAGAATGCTGATGATAGAAAGGCCCAAGAATTATTTTTGATTTTTACCGAAAAGTCGTTGTGGATAACCAACGATGGTGAGACTTTCAATCATAATGAGTCTCAGGACGATGAAGGAAACAGAGTTTCTGGTGACCTCGCGAATCTATTGGGAGTGGCTCAGAGCTTGGCAGAGGCCGAGCAAGACCGGGTTGGTAGACACGGCACGGGATTCGAACTGATTTATTGCGTAGCGAATCGATTCGAAATTCATTGGTGGGACCGAACCCATGGTGACCGTGTTTCGATGCGTTCAAACCCCGAATATCTTGAGAGCGGCAAGAGCGAAACATGGGACTATCCCTGGGATCACAGTGATTTTGATGCACTTGAATGTCCCTTTGATACCAAGGATAGAGATAAGAAGCGGCGAGGCGTTTTGTTCAAGGCAGACTGGCGGACGAAAAAAGAGGCCGACGAAGAGTATGGGGATCATGGCCCTATATTCAAGAATGCCGCTTTCCCGCAGTGGGATAAATCGAGTAGGCGGTCGTTCTTCAAATCGTGTAAAGCCTACGCTCCTTTCCTGATTCAATTTTGCAAATCGATAACTAACCTAAGCGTAATTTGGTTGGAAAAAGGAAATTCAGAATTTTTCAGAACATCTCGAGAGCGTGCTTATCCGACCTCTGAGTATACCGGTACTACTCCAGGCGAGTTAGATTGCGAAATAGTAGAAATTCGATACGAATCAGGAAGCTGTGACAATAAATCAGCGAGTCTTGGATTCTCTGGTGTCAAGAAAGAAATACTGAATTTATGGGGCAATAAATCAGGAAATTCTGCAAATCGTATTACTTTATTGCATGGGTGGACTTCGGTTCATGGGAGAACCAGTCACAAGAATGAGAATAGTGAGATGTGCCTGGAGAAGACACTGACTTCTTGGAAGTATCCAAAGTATTCTCAGTTTCATACACATGATGAGCACGACTGTGTGGGCTGTCCATTGGACATCCAAGAGGGCTGGGTGCCAGATCGCACCTCTGTGGTACACATTCATTTTCCTCTCGTTCCAATTAATGATGAGCTTGGGCAATTGGAAAAACCGGGCCAGACACTTTTACACAGCATACTTCCATTGGGGGTCGTAAGCCCAAACTTCTTCATGATCAGTGCTGATTTATACGTCAATGAAGGTCGGGCGCAACTTGAGTTTCAGGACGATAAAGGAGTTTGGAACTCATGCAGTGCACTTACTGCTTTTTGGCTCCATTCTCAGATGATGGAATGGATTTGTAAAGACGGCCAAGGTATTACCGAGGATTCGATACTACAGGCACTTCCAGCAAATCCTAGCAATTGGTTTGGGGCACTCAATTTGAGCACCATTGGATTCCCTAATGGACGTGAACTGGTAGGTGAAGGTATGCGTTCGAGTCTATATTTTGATTTTGCAAGAGAGCCGTGGTTACTTGATACGTTTGATAATTTAGTGGCCCCGCATAATATACTAATTCCGTCAAATGAAAATGGAGAGTATGATGATGAAATCAAAGTTGTTCTAGAGGCCTTGGAGATGTCGGTAATGCGTCGGAAAACACACGCGCATGTCCTATCTCCTGGTTCATATGTACTAGATGAACTACAACATCTGCTTCGCAAATCTGGAATCTATGACCCTGGTTTGAGTTCTGAGATGAGAAAAGAGATATTGGCGAAAGTAAAGTCGTCAAATCTTGATGATTTGAGCATAGATAGTAAGTTGGCTTTGGCAAGGATGGTCAATCATCTAGATTCTGACTTCACCGGGGCAGTCTATCCTGATGCAAATGGTAGGTTACGTAACCGGGCAGAGTTCAGCACCATTCCTAATGGCCTCAGTGTTCTACAGGAATTGCAAGGAGAGCGGCCTTCCCTGCATCCCATTATAGAGGATATTTTCGAGCCGGGTGAGACCTCCGTCCAGGACGCCTTGAGAATAATCCAAAGTATGCAGGAAAGTAATCCTGAGAAGTTTGAGAATTTAGGAGATGATGATGAGTTCGTTGATGTTATCATGAGAATGGCGGACCAAATACTGTCTGATCCAGGTATCACAGACTTGGATCGGATTATGTATGATTTCATTCCCTGCAAGATTGGTAATCGCGTATTTGTGCGCGCCTACCAGCACCTCGTAGAGTGTCCTCACTGCAGATGTAACAATCCCCCTATTTTGGATAATAAAATCGAATGCCTCGAGTGTGAGGAGATTCTGTACCGTGATGATTTAGACCAGAGAATTCCCTTACCGACTGGTAGGCCAGAGGACTGGAGTAGAATGCATATCATGAGTCCTGAGGAACAAGATATTCCTGCTGTGGTAGCTGAGAGGATTGTGACTGCATGTTCCTCGGTGCACTTCTCGGATAGGCTTGCTACGGGCGACTCGAAAGTCGGCTTGATGCGTTATCTTGGGAAGAAGGGTAAATCGACGAAGAGCCCTAAGCAATATTCTCTTTTCCAAGAAGAGACTTTGAATGATTGGTTAGGTGTTGAGGAAGATTCGGAGCCGGTTTCAGTGGACTGTCGTATGGCTTTCCTTGATGAGTTGAAAGAATATGCCAAAACGGGGGGTCATACAAATCTAAGAGGGTTGTTCAACGACTCACCGATATTCTACGACAGCGACCGTAATTGGGCGCCAGCTTCGGAGTTCGTTCTCTATATTGACGAAGTTACTCTGGATATGTTGCAGGGAGGAGAAGGTGTCGTGCGCACTCCACACCCTGAGCTTCTAGATGAAAATCAGGTTGAGAACGATTGGATGACATTGAGTGAACTCGGTGGTGCAAAGAAGAATGTTGAGTTTGAACATCTTGAGGCAGCAATAAGGGGTCTTCTCGGAGAGAATTTGGATAGTTATGGTGAATCCCCGGAAAAGAAATACAAGAGTCTGGCCAGTATCATGATTCATCTCCTTAGGCATCAAGAACTACTTGAAAAGAAAACAGAGGAGTTTGATAATCTTGAATGGATACCAATTGGTCTACAAGACGGCTTCGAATCAGAATCGGACATGTATTGCAAATGGTCCGATTTCCCTCTCCCTGGTCGTAATTTCTATTCGGTATGGGGTCAAGAATCATTGAATCCACATATCAGATTCCGAGGGGAACCCGTTTCACCCCATCAGTACCTCGCTCAGACTGATATTGAATGGTTGAAGGAGAAAACAAAATCTGAACCCAATTGGATCAATGAAGTCGGAATGTCACATATGCCAAATGCAGAACGAATGTTTATGGCCGTAGTTTCTGATTCAGAAAATTCAAATGAGCCGATATCGGATGAATTATATTCACATCTCAGAAACCTACAATCCATACCGTCGACTTACAATTCTCAAGAATACAGATTTTTCCACCCAGTTACTCAGAAATGGCATGAGAATGTAGGGAAAAGAACATTACTCGTTGAGGGGGATATCGATGCAGAAATAATCGAAGGAAATTGTATACAGAAAGACGGATTATCTGATGATACAATAGTATTCCTGAACAAACTTCTTCTTTGCAAACTAACAACAAACCCGGAAGGTTCGGCGGAGGTGATTTCCCGTATATCTACAGCTTGGGCCGAAGAAGACTATACATCCCAACAGATCCCCGATATTCTCAAGATTCTTGCTAAAGCCTGGAAAGAATATCACGAAGAAGGAATAGAAAATGTTCAACTTAGGTGCCTTAGAGAAGGCATACCTCCAATTTTTCCAATTTTTGCACAAAATAACATTGTGAAGGTCAATGAGTTGGTAATCGTAGAATCCGATTCGCATATGGCTGAATTTATAGGAAGAGCAGAAGTTTACACAATCGATAAGTTAGCAAGGCAGGAGGAACAACTTGATTGTAGACGGAGCAAACTTAGTGCATCATTTTCTATCAACGACGCAACTCTGTGGTCTGAAGTTGAAAAGGATTATTCGAGGGAAAATTCAGATAAGATTTCACAATTATTGGACTTACTCAATCTGAACGACCCAGAAACCCAAGTATCAGATCTTGAGGCTTGGGTTTCTGCTATGTTTGATATTGAATGGTGGCATTCTGAAGAAAATTTTTACACAAACGTCCCAATTCCATTTTATGAAAACGGCGAATTAGTAGTTGATTTTGCTAATACTTCTACAGTATATCTTGGCAGCAGACAGTCTCAGCATGCGGATAAGTTAGACGATTTCATAAATAACGGATTGAGTCTTGTAATATTTTCAGAGAACAATCACAAACATGTAATCGAAATGGAAGGCTGGACTAAAGAAGAGGGTCCATTCCCAGAATTCGACTTTAATTTAGTTCAGGATAATCTCGGTCTAAGGCAATCAGACAAAGACGCCTTCCCAGAGTTGGAGTTTTACATTGCCGATCTGAATACAGCCATCCATCACAACTTCAAGGAGTTGCAAGATGAGAATATTTTCGAATTTCTCTCGTCATTAGTAAAGTGTTTCAGAACTCAAAAGAGCCTTCAAATTCAATGGAAGGTGGGCGATACAGAAATCAGTAAGGGTACAAAGCCTTGGACAGTAGAAACACTTAGATCTGAACCGCCAATATGGCCAGAGATTCAGGTTACATACAATACCAATAGGATAACCGAATACGACAGAACCCGAATTGTTAAAGAAATTCTACGAAAGGGAATTGCTCTACGCTTAGACGCCGATACCGAGGGGCGTATTGCCGCTAGGAAACTAGTCGCGACTGCTCTGGAAAGAGAGGGAGAGGAAGTACGCTCAGCAGATATTATTGAACTGATATCTCCTCTACTAGAATTTGCAAATCCTAGAGATTGGATAGAAGTCGATGGATATGAAGAATTATGGGGAGGTGATGTTCAACCGAAGTTAGCTTCAGAATTGGTTCTGAATCCAGATGTGGCCACGGCAAGGAGCACCGTGCTTAATTGGTACAAAGATGCAGGTTGCCAAATTTGTGGAGCACTTACACCTGCAGGCCCCGGACTTACTAGTTATGAGGAAACTCGTTCACAGATATTCAAGAGAGTAGCTTCACGTTACATTTGGCAGTCCGCTACGGAAAGAGGAGGAGATGTAGGAAACTGGTTGTATCTCTGCCCAACTCACCATAAATTACACACTAAAAAGTGCATAAAGATAGGAGTTCTTCATGAGGATGATGAGATAGAGATAGAAGACTTAGTTGATAGGGCTCGAGAAAATGAAAACATACTCAATGAAATCAATAGTAACCGAGTATTTTTCAATGTGTATGAAAGAAGAGGTACCGAGACCCCCTGGGAAGAAGAGCAAACAGGAGCGAATTGGTCTGGTTTTTCGGAATTCAAACAAGATAACAATAGAATGACTTCAGCACATGGAAAGAAAATAATTGCAAAGATCAAATCATTCGTAAGAAGTAATCTAAATTCCTAGTCATAGCAGGCTCGGGGAATTATTGATTTACACGATTACTATCCAAACCCATGCTCGAGAGCCCGGATGAGGAACTTGATTTCTCTGGGCACGTGGAAATACCCAGAGAAAACGCCTCAATTTGGCTCCCAATCTTAAGAGATTTGTACAGATTTGAATCAGGTAGAATTTCTGGGCCAGGAAGTGAACACAGAAAATTGGAAGATTGTATTTGGACTAAAGAACAAGCCCTTGAAGCAATCCCCACAGCATCAATAAATGCAAATGCGTTTGAATATCTAATAGAATATCTACTCAAGAATCGACAGATTATGAAATTTCCAAAAACGAATGAAGTGCCAACTAGATACATTACTAGAACTGGAGAATTAGTTCGAACTTTGGGTCAGACTTACGAATATTGGCACAGAGGTCGGCCAGGCGTAACTGCTACTAGATGGCTGATTGAAGATAAAAAAATTCCAGAGAGAATTATTCCTGCTGAAGAATTCCGTGATCAGATAGTTTCGAAAATAGAAGAGTGGATTCCAGGCCCACCCGGTACGAATGTAAAGCAGGCGGCTTGGGAGGTTTGTAGCGCTGTTAGCAAATCACTGTCGAAACAGTATTCTATCGAGGTGGAAGAAGTATTCTTCTCGAGATTTCAGCTTCAATGTACTTTGAGGGTCCTTGAATCAAGATACAAAACTGATGATATGGATAAAAATAAGGCACAGGTGCTAACTGCAGGCGTTGGTTCTGGTAAGACTATTGGATTCAGCATAGCCTCCTTAATTGAAGCCCGTAAGTCAATGCTCGATGCCCTAGGTTCAAGGGATAATCAAAATTTAACAACATGTCTGTTCATTTATCCCAGAACACAACTATGCCGAGACCAATATAAGGAAATCTCAAAGTTTGCCAATGAATTAATTGATAGAAATACCGGAAATAGAGTAGAACTCGTTCCATGGCTAGAATTGTATGAATCCTACAAGAAAAGAGGAGACCACGTTACTACCGGAGTTGCAAGTCACTACTCCGAAGAATCAACCGCGAAACCAGTAATTATCACCACCTTTGAGACATTAAAAAGAAGAATGCGCAGGCCTGAATTTATGGCAAAAATATCAAATCATTTGTCTACGATAGTATTGGATGAAATACATCTAATCTCAGGTGTTGGAGGAGGGATGACCTCATACCTCCTAAGTAGATTGACTGCGGCATCAAATCGTGACATATACTGGATTGGAGCCTCTGCAACTATAGCAAGGCCAGACCAGCATGCTGCACGATTATTCGGGCTTCAAACATCAGAAGTAGGAGTCGTTGATCCAACAGATGACGAACTTAAACAGGACGGAATAAATCATCATATTTTCATAAGACCAGTTCCAGGAATGAGCACATTAGGAACACTTGTTAATACTACTAGTAAATTAATTCATCAGAGAAGAGATAACATACCAACAGAAAGAGAAAAGGACAACAATTCGAGGTCAAAAACAATTGGTTTTGCAGATAATCTTGAGATGCTA
Organism: Magnetovibrio sp.; assembly: GCA_002709525.1. GTDB lineage: Bacteria > Pseudomonadota > Alphaproteobacteria > Rhodospirillales > Casp-alpha2 > UBA3470. Next base: position 15,228 of record PARE01000073.1, read on the forward strand.
GGTAGATGGAATGACGATTTGCGTGAGAATGAGAGAACTTCTCCCCCTCGAGGCGGCGATAAAAAATTCTCACACCTAGAGGACTCATCTTCCTGGAATCGCTTTCAAAGAGAAATTCCCTATGCACTGAGGTTTCACAAACCACTTCAGAGAAGGCTAACCTCGAAAGGCGGAGATGATGCAGACAACCCAGGAGATGCTCTTGCAGATTTAACAGGCCTTTTTGAATTTGAAAAAGCGGCCAAGATTTGCGAAAATTGTATGGCTGGTAAAAGGACTATATTGGGAGAAGTTACATCTAATGACTTACAAGAACTATCTAAATTAGTACATCGTTATCCTCACATAGAAGATGATAAATTCAAAGCATTTAGAATAGAATCTGAAGAATTCCACTTAGATGAAAATCAGACTAAGGTAATTGGAAGCCATGAGTTATGCCCGATGCTGCGTGCTGGAGCCTGCTCTTGGTTCCCTAGATCAGATTTGGAATCTACAACTAAACTTGATGGGCCGAGAAACAATAATCCAAGGTACAAATTTTCATCTTCAGCAGCATCATCAGTTTTTTCTGCAAAGTCGGAAAAGGAACCAGGAGAGCAGAGCCTAGCCTCCTTTATATTTACAGAAAAATCAACAAATGTCTACGATTACGGTAGTGAAGAGCAAAAAGTCCCTGTAGACATAGTTCTGGCATCCCCCAGCCTTGAAGTGGGGGTAGATTTACCTAAACTGACTGAAAGTGTGATGCATAAAGCGGTTCGGAATATAGCTTCTTACAGACAAAAGGCGGGCCGAGTCGGAAGAGAGAGCAACCTGGAAGTGGTAAATCTCTCTTTAATCTCTGATACGAGTGTCGATTTACATTATTATAGACAGCCCCGAAAGCTAGTATCTGATGGAAGATTAGAACCAGTTCCACTAATGGAAGATAACAGAGCGATAAAGGCATGTAGTGCCTATGGTTCTATATGGGAATGGTTGGCATTAAATTCCCCATTACCAGAAGTTATAGAGACAAATAATGGGAATCTAGGCGATAGACTCAAGGTTTGTAGAAACGAATTAGATTCTAGGCGAGAAGATGTGTTAAATCATATTAGGAAATCAACAAAAGGAAAGTTGGAAACTGACGATAATGGTCGTGAAATTGCAAGATTAGCAATAAATCAAGTACTAGCAGAGATTGATTTATTGTTACTGTCTACAAATACAACTTACAAAGTTACACCAGAGTCAAATTTCGAATATACTGTAATTGATTTATTTGGATTAATCCGTAATACCTCCAGTGGGTATGGAAATAGGATTTCCTTAAGAAAGAGGTTAGACAATTTACAAGATTCCGACATAGATGATGTAGATAGATTAACCAAAACTATATCTGAGGAAATAAGGAGAATTCAGCCCGAAAAGTGGCTTTCTCATACACCTAAATTGTATTACACAATATATGACCTAAATTACTCGATAAATAACAAAACACTTTCAAGCGAAGCAGGCAAGAATACAATCTCGGAGCTAAAAGAATTAGGTAAAGAAGTTGACGAGTTTGAAGATGACACAGGCATGTTATTTCTCAATCTGGAACTGCTAATCCGTATTCTTGAACGAATGGAGGACGTAGAGTTTGATCAAAGAGTCGAATCTCTCATTGAAGGATATAAGGAAATTGAGCCACCAACTAATGCATATCTTTCTGGTTCTATGGAAGAATTAGATTTAATCACTCATGCAAGAAAAGATTCATGGTTTATCAGACCCGCAACACTGTTTGAAAATCCATATTCACCCGAAGTTGATTTAGTAATACAGTCAGTAAATGAAAATAGATTTCCAATACAACTTGCTCAAAATCAAAATAAAGTAAAATTACATGAAGCATTGTTCGGATTTCAGCCTGGAACATGGACTCATCGAATACCTTTCAGAAGATTGAAGGTACGTACTGGAGAATTGATATCAGAAGATGGAAGGCTAGTAGCATCTCTTGAAAAAATGAGTGATGGAAGAAACTCCAGTGAGTTTAGGCCCATTGGTGACGGTAGCTTGCCTCCACCTCCGGGTACTTCGGATGAGGTAAGAGTGTGGGCCCCAACTCGTTTAGCATTAATTGATGCGTATGATAAATATTTGACTCTCGACAAATCCTCTGAGAGGATTGTAGATAATGATGAGCAACTAAGGGGAAGTAGAGCAAGCCTGGATGGAGAGATACCAGACTGGGATGCGAGACAAGTAAAGATACCACGAACTTTCTCCAATAGATGGACGTATTCTGAGCCTAAATCTGGTGAAGATATTGGCGTTTTTACACTTAGAAATCACAGATATACAGAGGAAATTGAAATTGATGAATATGCCCAGCAAGAATTGAATACAGAACAAATCAATCACCCCCTCAAATCTAATTTATTTGATTCAATAAAATGGCACTCTGAGTTACCCCTAATCGAATATTCTTATTCGAATTCGAGGAGTTATTCATCCGCAGGAGATGTGGAACTGGTTTATCGGGATAGGCACGGCAGAACTGTAGCTTTTGGTGAAGATTTTACCACCGAGGGAATCTCATTCGAACTAAAACCAGATATTCTCAAGCAGATTTGTGATGATTTCGAAGGGAAATTGATTGCAGGGACAAAATCATCCACTCCTAGTTTAATCAAAGCCTTCAAGGCACATGTTTCTACAGATATTGAAAATGGTGGAAATGCCATAAATCCATACCTAATTGAGGACATAATCTCGATTTTACTCATACACAATCGTTGGGAAGGAGAGGCAATATCTGCTGAATTGTTGGTGTCCTGGTTAGAAAATAGTAAATCTCTAGACGAAAGGAGTAACGTGAAAAATCTAGCTAAAAAATTCTACAAAAATAAGATGAAATTAACAAAAACTCTCTCAGACGACGAGGAAATTTCAGATACTGATGGAGAAAATATACTTGAAAATAGAGCGCAAAAACTCGTTGAAGGTTTAATGATAGTTAGTGATGGTATAGGGAATCTAAAGTCGGGTTTGCCCCTGTGGATACATAGGACGGTTTTGAGTACTTTTGGATCTGTTGCAACAACAGCGTTGCAAAAATTCAGTGGATGTGATAGTAGCGATGTAGGTTATTTGATTGAACCACAATCTTGGGATGGTGAATCAGCGCGTGTAACTATCTACGACAGAGCACAATTTGGAAATGGAAGCTGTGGAACCGCGAAGGAATTTATGCACATACCTCATGTTTTGAGATATACTAGAAATTCTGTAAGGGCAAAACTTCCGACCACAGATTTCCTCTCAGTTCTGGAAGAAGGCTTGCTTCAGTGCATGCAACATCAGTCAGATATGGGCGCATTGACTATTTTCGAACAAGGAGAGGCGGGAAATATTGACTTTATGCCCGATCTCAAGAATCACTCAATAGAGGCTCACTCGGTTGGTAAAGACGTATGGAGGCGAATTGGAGTAGAAGGAATAAAAGATGCATGGGCACTTCCAATTCATCGTAAACTCGCTGCCTATTATGAAGAAGAATTGGGTGAAGATAATGATCCTTTATACGGGGATGACGTAGTTAGGGCTACGACATCTTGTTGGAATGGATGTCCAGAGTGTGTTGATGATATACAATCAACTCTCGGAGGCTTCAGAGGATTGGATTTTATAGATAAATACATACTAGATTCGTGGTTTATCAGTGGATTGAATAATTCACAAGATTATGGAATTTACGATTTTCAAGATATATCGGAAGGCACAGCGGAAATGCATCTCGGCAGCCTCAATAGGTTACATTTAGACACACCTTCGAGAAAGATAAGATCCATTTGTTTGCCCTGGACAATGGGATTCCTTACCTCAAGAGAACGGGAACTAAGCCCCAGGTTACTAATGAGGCATACCGATGTAAGCAATATGCGAATTGGGCTCCCTACAGGAACCGCTCATGGAATCGAATCACATGGATTTAGAAGGCTATTATGGTTTAATCTTTTAATGACAGGACATTTAGACTCCATAGGGGCATTGTCACCCGAAGAGAAAAAGATAAAATTCCTGTATTATGATATTAGGAATATATCATTTCAAGATATTGGCTTATCTCCCAGAATGTTAGATTCAATGATTGAGGTTTCAAAGGGTGCGGTAATTGAGAAATTATCAGATGTAATTAGATGGATGTTGAACAGAGATTTCAAGATTGAAATTTGCATAGATAGAATGAGGGCGACCGAATCTGGCGTTTACGATTTTCTAACCGATTTGGGGAATTCTGAGAACTTAACTTTACGTTCTATGCCAAGGGAATTTTCAGCAAATATGCACAAGAAAATTTTGATTACTCCAATAGCAGCTATGTCTGGTTCTGCTAATTTGACTAATTATGGAGCAGATTTCAGTCAAGAAAATATTTCTCACACAATGCGAAGTAATAGAACCCAGTACGACTCACTCAAAGGGTCTGCAAGAACTACATTTAGTCAAGCAGAAATTATAGATCTCGACAATATATCGCCAGCTAGAAGAAGTGCAAGAACTTCAGGTACAGGAAGATTAGAAACTCAGCTAACCCCAATCGAAAAACTAGCTCAAGAATTTTCTAATGGGGAAATGTTGGGCCGAGAAAGACTGAACTTAGAATTTAAGCCAGCATTTTTGAGAACTTCAAGAACAATTGAAAACGGGACACCGAAAGATACTGTAGACGTAGTGTTTAAGGAAATCGCTTCGATGATAAACACAGATGGCGGATTTGTTGTAGTGGGGGCGATTGACCCACAGAATAATGATAATTCGGATGAATTTGAGATTGTAGGAATAGATTCAGAAATTGAAAACAACCAAGGAGCTGACAGGTTCATTCTAAAAGTCACATCATTACTAGGAAAAGCATTCACTCCCTCTGTGGCTTCAAACCTAATAAAGAGTGAAATCCAAGATGTGAATGGAAAAAATGTATTAATTTTTGAAGTAAAACCATCGAGAGAACTAGCCATTAAACTAAACCCCGTTGGGAAATCACTGAAAGCAAAACAAAGAAATTCTGGATATAATGATGGGGCTATTTACCAAAGAGTCAATGATTCAGCAATACTCGTAACTCCGGATGAGTTAGTGATGTGGCACTCGCTCAGATTTTCTTCCACAAATTGAATGTAGAAAATAAGTTGAACGCAGAACTTCAAGATCATTGTCGTGCAGGTACTTTCTTCCAAAGCCACCAAACGCCAATCAGCCCAACCAGAATGATGGTTGCTGAACCAAATCCAGGATCTGCGCCATCCCAAGTACTGGGTTGGAAGTACTCTCCTTCACCCAATGTTGAGACATACCAAACAAAGGTTGCAGATGAAATTGTCATGAAAGAAATCAATCCTATGACTCCCGCCTTGGCGTGCCTTGGAATCGTCTTACCATTTGCATAGTAATCGAACATAGCCGAACCAAAGAATCGGTTACTCAATGACCACCTAAACATGGACTCA
>PARE01000074.1 GCA_002709525.1 Magnetovibrio sp.
GCGATACGCGTGTGCAGGTTTCATCCATCGGGATGGTTGCCGAGCCGTAGCGCGTCAGCCCTTTGAAATCGCCCAGCGCCTCGAGAACGGCTTCGCCGATAACGATGCCAGTATCTTCCGTCGTGTGGTGAAAATCAATATGCAGATCGCCCTTAGCGCTGACCGTGAGGTCTATTAAGCTATGGCGGGAGAGCTGTTCCAGCATATGGTCCAGGAAACCAATACCCGTTGCGACCTCGTAGGTGCCAGTGCCGTCTAGGTCAACGGTGACGGCGATCTCCGTTTCATTGGTCTTGCGCGCAACCTTCGACGTCCGCATGACATAATCCTTCTTAGCGGGCCACCTCAATGGGGCCATTTGGGCATTTTTTAGCAGGTCGGTCCGGATGCGGCCAGCCCAGAGAACAAACTCGCCAAGTGCGGCTGAACGATAGCTCTTGACAGGGGCGCCTTACAAACCAAAATCCTTGTATATCCGCCATCTCTCACATCCGCATCCACCTCCATTCACAACCTTTCCACAGTCTCGAGAAAATGAGAAATTTATGACGGACGGCACTTCGATTTGGCACGGCACCACTATTCTTTCAATTCGCAAAGGCGAACAAGTAGTCATCGCCGGCGACGGCCAGGTTAGTCTTGGTGATACTGTAATCAAGGGCTCGGCCCGCAAAGTCAGGCGGCTGGGAGACGGCAGTGTCATCGGCGGCTTTGCCGGCGCAACAGCAGACGCGTTTACACTGTTCGAGCGCCTAGAGGGAAAGTTAGAGCAATACCCTGGACAGTTAACTCGCGCCTGCGTAGAGATGGCCAAGGATTGGCGCACCGACCGTTACCTTCGGCGCCTGGAAGCAATGATGGCCGTTGCTGACAAGGACGTGTCCCTAGTGTTGACGGGCAACGGCGATGTCCTCGAGCCAGATGATGGGGTAATCGGAATTGGATCGGGTGGAAATTATGCGTTGGCAGCGGCACGAGCCCTTGTAGACCGGGACGACATGGATGCTGAGGCCATTGCACGCAGGGCCCTGGAGGTTGCAGCCGATATCTGCGTTTATACTAACACTCAATTTATTGTCGAGAAGCTATGACCGAAACCAGTTTTACGCCGCGCGAAATTGTCTCTGAGCTGGACCGCTACATCGTCGGTCAGAAAGACGCAAAACGCGCCGTTGCCATAGCACTTCGAAATCGCTGGCGACGCCAGCAATTGGACGAAACCATGCGCGAAGAGGTATTGCCCAAAAATATCCTTATGATCGGCCCTACCGGGGTTGGCAAAACCGAGATTTCCCGCCGCTTAGCCAAACTAGCACAAGCGCCATTTATCAAGGTTGAGGCGACCAAATTTACGGAAGTTGGTTATGTGGGCCGAGATGTAGAGCAGATAATCCGCGATCTAGTAGAGGGCGCCATTCACATGGTCCGAGAACGCCAACGGAAAGACGTTCGGGCTCGCGCCGAAATCATGGCTGAGGAGCGAGTACTGGACGCTCTGGTAGGGGAAAACTCAAGCGATGATACCCGCAACAAGTTTCGCCATATGCTGCGCAATGGCGATTTAGACGACCGCGAAGTTGAGGTTGATGTCAGTGATACTGGCGGCGGCGGCCTGCCAACGTTCGACATCCCAGGTATGCCAGGCGCCCAGATGGGCATGCTTAACTTGAACGACGTATTCGGAAAGGCTTTTGGCCAGCAGACGAAAAAGCGAAAGATGACCGTCGCGGATTCTCATACCGCCCTTATAAACGATGAGAGCGACAAGCTACTTGATCAGGAACAAATTGTGAGGGAGGCAGTACAAACTGTTGAAAACAACGGCATTGTTTTCCTAGATGAGATCGACAAAATCACGGCGCGATCGGAACGCATGGGTGCTGACGTGAGCCGCGAGGGTGTGCAGCGCGACCTACTGCCGCTGATTGAAGGCACGACCGTCTCGACTAAGCATGGCCCGGTGAAAACCGATCACATTCTTTTCATTGCCTCAGGCGCCTTCCATGTAGCAAAGCCCGCCGACATGTTGCCCGAGCTGCAAGGTCGCCTGCCAATACGAGTAGAGCTCCGGGCCTTGAACAGGGAAGATTTCATAAGAATCCTAACCGAGCCGGAATCAAGCCTAATCAAGCAATACATTGCGCTGATGGCTGTTGAGGGTGTGAATCTCACCTTCACAGATGATGCAATCGAGGCCATTGCCGACTTGTCCGCAGAGATCAATCAGGGCGTCGAGAACATCGGGGCTAGGCGGTTGCATACAGTGATGGAGAAGCTCATGGAAGAAATCAGTTTTGATGCCTCCGAGAGAGGCGGCGAGGCTATAACCATCACCTCCCAAACAGTGGCCGAGAACGTCGCCGACCTCGCCAAGAACGCCGATGTGCGAAAGTTTATTCTCTAGGTCCTTTAGCAATTGTGGATGTGACATGTTGTCAGATAGCCATGGTTATGGACCTACGAAATAGATGGAGCCCATTTTTTATGCAGGCCCGGCCAGCACTTGCAAAAATTATGTATAGTTAGTGATTTAAGACTCTTTAATTATAGGCTGGATACAAATTAATGTGTGGGACCACTCAACGGTGCATGGCGGCCGCGGATCTCGGCTAAGACCCAATCAATTGTTTCCTCATCTAAATCCTGAATTTTCACCGCCAAGGTATTGGCCAGCTCGGTGGCTTCTGGCGAAAGGCCCGATGTGTCGATAACAACGCGCGGGTGGGACAGTTGTGCTAACCGCCGCAATTCTTCAGCATCATCCCAAATTAGATCGAAATAGCCACAAATTTGTTGAACGAGGCCAGAACCAGGCTTGCCCCTATGGCCATGTTCCAGTGCAGAAAAATAAGCAGACGACACACCTAATTCTTCTGCCATCTTCTTCAATGTAATCTTGCGGGTTTTTCGAAGCTCCCGCACTTTCATGCCAAATGGGGTCATTTGCACCTCCGCAAGAGAATATAAAGCGCGCCTTCGCCGCCGTCACGGGGAGCAGCATAATCGAACGCCTTGATCCAATCTCGGAGCGGCGGTTCGTTTAACCATCGCGGTACGGCAATCCTCAAAACGCCAACTCCACCATCCTGACGCCGGCCCTTTCCGGTAATCACCAAGACCGTCCGGCATCCTTTATTGCGAGCGGTTTTCAAAAAGCGACACACTCGTTCATGAGCTTCTTGTTGGGCCATGCCGTGCAGGTCAAGACGCGCTTCGATGGCCAATTGGCCTCTTCTCAAACGCATTTGTGTTCGCCTGTCTAGGCCCGGCGCATGACCGTGTCCGTAAGATGGTTTTTGAGTTGTGATCTTAGAAAACTCAACTGAGCGTTGCCCATGTGGCTCAATCCGTTGCGATCGATCGGCATTGTCTTTAAGTTCGCCACGGTCAGGGTAGACTGCTTGATTTTTTGCAAGAGGGGTCACATCATTAGTGATTCGGGCCCAAAGCGCCCGGTCTTCCGGGCTTAAGGAGCCTGATGGATGATTTGAATTTCTCTTATTCTTAACAGGCTTCGTTTTCGTCATCTATCAATACAATATGCAAGTTTTGGGGGCCATGGGCGCCATGTTGCATGGTTTGCTCGATATCGCCCGTTGCAGAAGGGCCAGTGACCATATTAACGGTCCGGGGCATACGGGTGGGCTCGTGTTCCAGAGCCTCGCGTAACTTTGTCCAAATAGCCTCGTAGTCGCCATGCAAATCCTTTGTCCAAAGGACCGCGATATGCGTCAGCGGCAGAAAATTCAGGGCTGTTGGGCTATCCGGACCGGATCGAAATACCAAGGTACCGGTCTCGGCAATCCCCGCGAAAGCACGATTAACCCCAACACAGTCGGTTTTCAAAACCGGGCCCTCGTTTACTGTCAAAGTTGGCTGACGGCCCCAGGGAATGTCACTCAGCACCGGCGCCGTTCGGATTTTTGCAGGCAAGTTATGGCTACTCAGATAGCGGGCAATTTCACCTGGAAGGTCCTCCTTCGAAGAAATTCGGGCGACCGTGGCGGAGACCCTTTCCGATTCTTCGATAAACCGAGAAATCTGAATCTCCCGGTCGCCGGCCCCGCGGGCGGGGATCAAATTGGTTTGGTGCGCAGCTATACGCGCAGCCGGCGCGGTAATGTCGCGGTCTGGATGATCAAGAGCGCGCTTAAGATTACCAAGAATGGCCGCACGACCGACACTCATGGATCTTGTTTCCGCAGCCACGAGCCACTTGCGTCACCACGTGGACCTTTATGCCATTGGGCAACGAAGGTGTCACCAGTAGGGGCCGGAAAGTCTCGTCCCGCAGTCCAACCGCCGGCCATCGGTAGCCAGGCGAAGCGACCTCGCCGGCGGCCCAAAGCTCCGAGCCCAGCGATGCCAAGGCCCATGACCCAGCGGTATAGGACCGGTCTGAGTGCCAGAGCCGCCCAAGCACGAAGTGCAGCTTGCGCAAAAATTCCAGAGCGTTTTGTCTCGAACTGCTTTTGGCGCCAGGACCTCAACATACGCGGCAACGGGATCCGCATGGGACACACGCTCTCACATTGGCCACACAACGTTGAAGCGTGGGGAAGATTAGACGCTTTGTCCAGCCCAATCAGGCCCGGAACCAGCGCAGAACCCATGGGCCCTGAATAGACCCAGCCATAGGCATGTCCACCCACGGTTTGATATACTGGACAATGATTGAGACAAGCACCGCATCGAATGCATCGAAGCATCTCCTGGAACTCCGTGCCGATAAGTTTCGAGCGGCCGTTGTCTAGAAGCACCACATGATATTCTTCCGGGCCATCCGTATCGGCTTCGCGTCGAGGACCCGTACAAAATGTGGTGTACACAGACATTTCCTGCCCCGTCGCCGAGCGAGCCAGAACCCGCAGAACGGTAGCCGCATCCTCAAGAGTGGGAACGATCTTCTCCAGGCTAGCGATGACGATGTGGACCTTGGGCAACGAATAAGTGAGGTCTGCGTTCCCCTCGTTAGTCACCAATACGTTGGAGCCGGTTTCGGCAATCAGCATATTGGCGCCTGTCAGGCCGACGTCGGCGGCGATGAACTGGTCGCGTAACTGAGCTCGAGCCTCCTCCAGAAGCTTTCGCGGCTCATCCAATACACGCAAAGGATCTAGCTCTTCGTGATGGGTCATAAATGTTTCAGCGACCTGGTCCATAGTAAGGTGCACGGCCGGCGCGATAATATGGCTAGGAGGTTCATCGCGGAGCTGGATGATATATTCGCCAAGGTCCGTCTCTACCGGCGTCACGCCTTTGGCCTCAAGGTACTCGTTGATGGCAATCTCTTCACCAATCATCGATTTGCTCTTGGTGACCGTCTTGGCGCCCGCAGCCTCACAAATCTCGAAGATTTTAGCGCGGGCCGCCTCAGCATCGACACACCAATGTACCTGGCCACCCGCTGACAGAACTGCGGCCTCATAACGCTCTAAATAGATGTCCAGGTTCTCCAAAACATGGTCCTTGATGGCGCGTGCCTCGTCTCGTAACGCTTCAAATTCGGGCAAGCGTGCGACAGCCTGCCGGCGGCGCGCAGGAAATCCGCTCGACAGCTTAGCCAGAGCGCTTTGTAAATTACTGTTATTTATGGCCTCCCGAGCGCGACCTTTGAATTGTCGAGTTTGTGGTTCCATCATGCGTGCCCTGTGCAATCAGGAGAGGCTATGGCTGGGTGATCGTGAAAATCAGCTAAAATTTCTGCCACATGCCGGACTTCAATGTTACTGCCTTGGCGTTTCAGCTTTCCAGCAATGTTCATTAGGCAACCTAAGTCTGTACCTAATACCATATCAGCGTCGGCTTGACATATATCCGCGACTTTTCTTCCCACGATCTCATTTGAGATATCGCCATATTTCACACAAAACAAACCACCAAAACCACAACAGGATTCAGCTTCTACTGCCTCCGATAAAGTTAGCCCTTTGACACTTCGCAGTAAGGCCCGTGGTTGGCTTTTTATACCCAGCTCCCGAAGACCGGAACATGAATCATGATAAGTGACAGTAGTTCGCCAGCTTGCGTTCACCTCGCTTATCCGCATGACGTCAACGAGGAATTGGGTTAACTCATAGGTTTTTTTTGATAAATTTTCTGCACGCGGCGCCCATTTTGGATCAGTGGCAAACATTTCGGGATAATGTTTCTTTAAGGTGCCTGAGCAGGACCCAGACGGGACCACAACATAATCGAACGACTCAAACGTGGTGATCACCTTACGCGCAATCGCAACAGCCGATCTATTGTCTCCGGAATTATATGCTGGTTGCCCGCAGCATGTCTGCGAAGCGGGTATCGAAACCTCGCACCCCGCCCGTTCTAAAAGGCACACAGTGGCGAAGCCCACGGTAGGGCGAGTCAGGTCCACCAAGCAAGTCGCAAACACCCCAACCTGCGGGCGATCCCTCAATTTTGTCTCTTGTTCCATTCTGTCCCCTCAAGACGGCGGATTGATCGCAGCAATGCGCGGCAGCAGCATGTACATCCGTCCACGACTTTTCATGATTCCTGCTTTGTCACCAGCAGTATTGCCGTGGCCCCAAAAGTAATCCGCTCGGACAGCCCCCTTAATCGCGCTACCAGTATCCTGCGCCACGCCTAGTCGTCGCAATGGAGACGCAGGATGCGTCCCTGTATCGGTAGTATCCAGCCATACAGGCACACCTAGTGGCCAATATTTTCTATCGACCGCGATGCTCCGGCCTGGCGTCAAGACTGTCCCTTGCGCGCCAACGGGCCCATCCCCTCGGAGGACGCGAAAAAACACAAACGACTTGTTCTTGAGCATCAACGCCTGTGCGGCGACAGGATTTGCCAACATCCACGCGCGAATGGTCGGCATGGTCACGTCCTCCAACGACATGATACCGGAGGCCACTAGCTCACGCCCGACCGCAGTGTAGCGTCGCCCATTGCGACCGGCGTAGCCAAGGCGCACGTGCGTTCCATCCGGCAAGGTCACCCTCCCAGATCCTTGAATGTGAAGAAAGAAGGCATCAATCGCACTGTCGACCCATACAATCTCCAATTGTCGCCCGCTGAGAGCCCCCTGTTCAATTTCCGCCCGAGAATAATAAGGAACGAAGCGGTTATCATCCATACGGCCAGCGATCTGCTCACCCTTCCACTTTATGTCGAAACTACCAAGGTCCGAAGAAATCAAGTCTTTCGGCAAGGCATAAAGCGGGAAACGATACCGCACATCCGCAGTCCACGACCCCTGCAAGTCCGGTTCGTAATATCCGGTGATCAGGCCTGTATTGCCGTGATTATGTGAGACCCTATAAGCCACGAATCGGCTTTCGAAGAAATACTGAGCTTCCGCCTCGTTGCCAGATCGAATGATCCTCGCATCATCGCAGATGCGAACCCACTGGGATAACCGTCCCATCTCCACCCGAGAGCCCATTGCCCTATCAGGCGACTGCTTACGCAAACGGGAACAGCTGCGCAGGAAAACTGGCAGCGCATCGCTTTGCCGATCCGCACTCCAGCCTGGGATGTCTTTGAAAGCTACGGGAAATATAGAAAACCCCGCTGGGACCTCCGCAGGATTTACCGGCGGCCCGCTTAATGGCTTCTGTTTTGTTACCAGAATGTTGGTCGTGGCAGTTGGAAAGCTACACGCGGCCAAACCTAAGCCACAAGCCAAAAGTAAAAGCAGGCACGCAAACCGAGCCCTGAACCCCTGGTCAATCAAGGCTGCGCGTCGCCGCCAAATGCCAGTTTGGGTCACTCAAGCTAGTGTCTCGGGCGAAGGTCCAGAAATCCACCACATCAGTGACTTGATTAGGATTCCCCTCGATTACATTTCCTGCGCTGTCTCGCAAAATATGTACTTGTTCTGAAGAAAACTTGGTTGTGACGTGGGCGTATGTGCCATCCATGAAGGCTTCGACAATATCAGCCGAGCTTATGCCAACAAGTGTTTCTTCCATCTCATGACCCATGGACTCTCGGTCATCGATTGCTGCTCGGAAATTATCGAAGACCTCTGGGCTCAGAAGACCCTCTAAGGTGTCCCGATCGCCTGACGCATAGGCGCCGAGAATCATTTCAAAGGCAACCCGTGCTCCAACGAGAAAGTCTTCTGCGTTAAAACTGGGATCAGCGACACGGAGGTCTGCGATCCCTGACAACAATGCTTCATCTGCAAGCTGCTCCTCGGTAAGACCCGGATCCGTATCGGTGGTTTCGGGTTCCGAATAGACATCAGCTCTGGATTGGGGGATCTGCACAACCTTGTCATCGGGACGTTCTTCTCGGGTATCCGCTTTCAACGAATCTTGATATCCACCTTCGTGGCCGTCGCGGCGTCCCAGCACGCCACGCAGTCGCAGAATTAAAAAAGCCGCAATCATTGCGAACAAAATAATATCGATAAATTGAAATCCGTTGCCCATCGCCGTCGCTCGGCTCCTTTGGCGTTTTGTCTTAGACCGCTATCGATCCCCAAGTTTCTCTCGTCTGGATCCTGTCACTGACAGGTTAACTGTTTCCATCGGGCAGGTCTACCAGCAGGTGAACATGCCATTGGATGGTTCTCGACAGAACCGTCCATTAGGCATACACATTAAATAGGCGCCCTAAGCCTAAAGGACAAGCATGCTGCCTTGGATTCTTGCCGCTGTAGTTATTCTGCCCATTGCCGAGATAGCCGTCTTCGTTGAAATCGGCAGCCAATGGGGACTTTGGCCAACCATTGGGACCGTTTTCGCCACCGCCGTCGTCGGATCTATCTTAATTCGCCGACAGGGCAGGAATATTTTTAACCAAGTCCAAAATGAATTGCATGCCGGGCGCTTTCCAGACCTACAAATTTTTGACGGTTTAACTTTGTTAATCGCCGGCGCTTTATTGCTGGCACCTGGTTTCATTACTGACGCTGCGGGTTGCTTATTTTTTATACCGTTCATTCGCCATTTTTTGCTAACCTCCATTGCCAGCTTTTTCAAACTACGTATGTCCGCCATTAATAGATCGATCAGCCAACCGCGCGAACAAACTATCGAGGGCGAGTTCGCCGACGTCACCGAAAACCACTCATCCCCGTCGAAATTTGGCTCGAAATTACCGCCACCAGGCTAGCTGAGGCTTGAAGTCCGAAACATTGTCTTTCGTAGTTGTCGTCACAGATCATCCGTGTTAGCCAAAGTTCCCCAGATACGGAGAGTTTCTATGGCAGAAGAATTGTCGCCCACCGAGGATAGCGCACCGCCTGAGGAGGCTGTACCGCCCATCATCGTCAACGCTCAATACACCAAAGATCTGTCTTTCGAAGCCCCAACAGCACCAGGCATTTTTGCAGCAATGCAGAAAGAAGACCCCGACGTGAAGATTGGGGTCAACGTCGACTTTTCAGGTTTCGAGGATAATATCTTCGAAGTAGTTTTAAAGGTAGAAGCAACATGCACCGTGGGAAGCGAAACAGCGTTTGTGCTCGAATTGGAATATGGGGGGTTATTCACCGTCAATGTTGAAGATGAGGTTAGAGGTGCGGTTCTTTTGATCGAGTGCCCACGCATTTTATTTCCTTTTGCCCGTAATATTCTTGCCGATGTGTCTCGTGACGGTGGCTTTCCACCGCTTATGCTCGGACCACTGGACTTTGCCGGGATGTACCAACAACAGCTTGCCTCACAAGCTGAGGCAAACAGAAACGATCCCGATTGAACCAAAATCGATTAGTCAACACGGTGCATTACTGATTCCTATTGTGACCAAACAGCGTTAGAAATTTTCTTAACGAACGCTTCGTGGGCACTCAATTCATCAGGGCTTGCAGAGTAAAAACGGGCCGGTCGATCCGCTTTAGATGCGTCTGCTTCGATTTCTTCAGTGGTATGCTGATCAGGAAGAGACAGGTCGCGCTGTCGTCCACCAATAAGTTCTATATAAACATCTGCCAACAAACGTGCATCCAGCAACGCACCATGTAGTTGGCGATTTGAGTTATCGATTTGAAACCTCTTACACAGAGCATCCAAGCTGGCGGACGCACCTGGAAACTTCTCTCTAGCCAAACCTACAGTATCCATCGCTCGATCCATGGCAAAAGGCTCTCGCCCCAGCGTCTTTAGTTCCCAATTCAAAAAACTCATATCAAATTCAGCGTTATGAATGACAAAGCGGGCGCTTCCTACAAATTCCAAAAATGCGTCAACAATATCGGCGAATACGGGTTTATCAGATAGAAACTCCGCAGATAGGCCATGAATAGAGAACGCCTCCTCGGGCATATCACGCTTTGGGTTTATGTATTGATGGTATGTCTCGCCAGTAGCCACTTGATTGACAATTTCTATGCAACCAATTTCAACAATCTTGTCCCCAGATTTTGGGCTCAGGCCAGTGGTTTCAGTATCTAGAACAATCTCACGCATTATTGTTCTCCTTCTATACCCAGAAAATCGAGGCTTGTCAGAGTGATCGGCGGACGACCCATGGCGGCCAGCGTCTCGCTGGCCAGGCGGATACTTTATTTATTATCTTACGAATAGTACGCATGCTCTCTAGCCGCCCCAGACCAGTGGGGACAATAAAGTCACTTCGGCGGCGTTTTTCCACATCTGGCATCTGTTTCTCAAGAATTTGATCCAAGCGGCGCCGATCCATACCTGGTCGAGCCAATACGCGTCGGGTCTGCACAAATTCCGGGGCCGATACCGTCACTACCGCATCACAGGCAGCATCACCACCGGTTTCAAACAACAAAGGCACATCTAACACCACAAACGGAGCGCGGCGACGCGACGCTGTTTTGATGAATTGGGATTTGTGAGCCGCAACTATCGGATGAATAATTTCCTCTAGGCGCCGCAACTGGTCTAAATTATCAAAAACCCTAGCGCCAAGTTTTGCACGATCTATTCGGCCTTCGACTTCAACCCCAGGAAAAGCCCCCGATATCAAAGGCACCGCTGCTCCACCAAAACTCATGAGCTGGTGCACTGCTGCATCAGCATCATGGACTGGCACTCCAAAACGTCGGAAATCTCCGGCCGCTGTGGTTTTGCCCATGCCAATAGACCCGGTTAGACCCAAAATTAACATTGCATTTCTTCGTTCTCGACACGGCTCATGAGACAATCACTTTACGGCTTCGCAAAAATCCAAGTAGTGGCAGGAGAGGAAGGCCAAGGACCGAGAAAAAATCTCCATCCACACGATCAAATAGCTGTATACCCATTCCTTCTATTTGGTAGCCGCCAACTGATTGGCACGCGGTTTCTCCGGCTTCTTTAACATACGACTCGATGAAAGTGTCGCTAAGTTGCCGCATCACCATAGTATTTGAGTCTTGGTGTTGCCAAACAACCCTTCCGCTCTGCATGATAACCGTTGCATTTACCAGTTTGTGGGCCCGTCCCTTAAGCTGCCTTAGATGGGTTTCCAGTCCGTTACACCCCATTGGCTTATCAAGCCATATTTCTCCATATGACAATATCTGATCGGCTCCCAACACAAGTGCGTCAGGGTAATCTTTACTGACATCCTCGGCTTTGGCTCGAGCCAGAAACAGGGCTGTTTCTATCGGACTCAATTTTTTCTCTAAACATTCCGCCTTGATTGGCGCTTCAGATACGTCTGACGATATTGCTTGGAACGGCACGCACGCACTTTCGAGAAGACGTTGGCGTGCAGAACTTTTAGATGCGAGGATCAACAAGTTACCCATATTTTAAAACTGGGTTTCCAAACGATCTTGATATAACTGGAAAATTGTCGCTGCCGTCTCCTCGATGGATTTTCGACTGACATTTATAACAGGCCATTCGTGCTTTGAGAATAGTCTACGGGCCTCGTTAATCTCTTGCGAGACCATTTCTAAATTTACATAGTCGGTATTTTCATCTTGATCTAAAAGTCGAAGTCGCTGGCGGCGAATTTCTACCAATCTTTTTGGGTCTTTCGTCAACCCAATAATTAAGGGCTTACTGATTTCGAAAACTTCTTTTGGTATTGGACACCCGGGGACAATTGGAACATTCGCGGTCTTAATCCCACGATTGGCTAAATAGATACATGTCGGTGTCTTGGATGTACGAGACACACCTAATAGAACTACATCCGCCTCGTTTAGATCCCAAGAAGATTGGCCATCATCATGAGTTAATGCAAATTGCATAGCTTCAATACGGCTAAAATATTCTGCGTTCATCACATGTTGGGAACCTGGTCGTGCATGGCCTCTGGTACCAAGATATTGACCTAGTGCACCAATTATAGGGTCTAGAACTGGTATACATGGAATTTGAAGAACTGCGCATCCTTCTTCCAATTCCCTCCGGATCTCCTGATCCGCCATCGTATAAATTACAACACCACCCTCTTCCTCTACGCTCGCAAGTATTTCCTGAACCTTTTCTTTAGTTCTAACCAAAGACCAAAGATGTTCTTCTGGCTCCACATGGTCGAATTGTACCAGACACGCACGACCCACTAGAGTCACGGTTTCACCCGTTGAGTCAGATACAAGATGTATAGGAATACGTGTCATAAATAATTCACAACGACCTGTAGATAGTAGGTAGAAAGAAAGCGAATATTTTAAAGTATTTTAAATTTCTAAAATTTAGTACCCAGCTCTAGTATTTCACTTTCATTATTTTACTCAGGTGGATATCTATCCAGCACATGAAAGATGAACAACCCGTACCGTGTTATTTATCATAATTTTAAGAGAAAGCTGGTTCAAAATATTTACATAAAAAATACCATTAAAAACAGAGCAGTGTGTTATTAAACCACATTCGATCACAGTTTATCCCTATGTTTACAGCTTGCAGTTTATGTTGCGAATTGATTCGTTGATAAACTCAGTATGATAAATAATCCCCTTAAATTGACCTACTACAACTACAACTACCTTTTCTTTATATATTTAATTATTTAGGCAGTAGGTTGGAAAACTGGTGAAACCCGCATGAGCAACGTTAAATCTCTTATACGTGTCCTAAACGGCGAGACTATTACTCCACCACCTTGTTGGTTAATGCGTCAAGCTGGCCGCTATCTCCCAGAATATCGTGAGATCCGTTCGACAACGGAGAATTTTTTAGATTTTTGTTTTACGCCAGAGTTGGCGGCAGAAGCGACACGCCAACCGTTGCGTCGCTTTGATTTTGACGCGGCCATTATGTTTTCAGATATTTTGGTTATACCCCATGGACTGGGTCAGAAAGTTACCTTCAAGCAAGGCGAGGGGCCTATTCTCGATGCACTGGAGACGTCTCAGGATATTGCGAAGCTTGATTTGTCGTTGGTGAGAATTCGATTAGCTCCTGTGATGCAGACAGTGCGTGAGATTGTTGCTGGATTGGATAATAGTACAACCCTGATTGGATTTGCTGGGTCGCCATTCACTGTGGCGCTTTATATGATTGAAGGTCGCGGCGGAACGGAGGGAACTAAAACCCGCCATTGGGCGGCGGAGCGGCCAGATGAATTTATGGCTCTTATGAATGTATTGTGTATGGCAACGTCGACCTATTTGATCGAGCAGGTCAACTGTGGCGCAGAGGTTCTCCAGTTATTTGACAGCTGGGCTGGTTTATTACCAGAGAGTCAATTCCGAAAATGGATTATAGAACCTAATCGGCGAATTGTAGAATCGGTACATGCTGTCCATCCAAATGTTCCAATTATTGGCTTTCCTCGAAACGCTGGTGTTCTTTACCGTGATTTTGTCGAGGGTACTGGGGTGCAAGGCATTAGTATCGATTCGACAGTTCCTTTGAGATGGGCGGCAAAGGAACTGCAGCCATTGTGCACAGTGCAAGGGAACTTGGATAATCATCTTTTGTGTAGTGGCGGTATTACTATGGAAGAAGAGGTGCGGGCAATTCTAACTGTTCTTGGCAGTGGTCCGTTTATATTTAACCTCGGTCATGGCGTACTTCCGCTAACTCCAGTAGAAAATATTGCTCGTGTTATTGAAATCGTTCGAGGCACGGCTTAAGCGGGTGGTCTAGTAATGGGACGGTTGGCGGTTGTTACATTTAATCTAGGAGGCCCAGACTCGTTGGAGGCTGTGCAGCCATTTTTGTTTAACCTTTTTCGTGATCCGGCTATCATTGGGCTTCCACAGCCATTCCGTTGGCTTGTGGCGAAGCTGATATCGCGCCGGCGGGCTCCAATTGCTAGAGAAATTTACTCCCATCTCGGGGGTAAATCGCCACTCCTAGAGTTTACCCATGCGCAGGCCACCGCATTAGCCGAAGAACTGTCAGGTATCGATGACTCAGTAGAAATTTTCGTTTGTATGCGTTACTGGCATCCTATGGCTGACTCCGTTGTTACCGCGGTAAAGGCCTTCGACCCTGATGAAATTGTGTTGTTGCCATTATATCCGCAGTTTTCAACAACCACTGTTGGATCATCGTTAACAGATTGGCACCGAGCCGCGAGTAAGGTTAATCTTTTGGTAACGACACACGCTATCTGTTGTTATCCGGTAGAAAAGGGCTGGGTCGCGGCTCAGGCAGATCTGGTCACTAAGGCGATAGCTAAATCACCAGATCGAACGCGGATTTTGTTTTCCGCTCATGGTTTGCCATGCAAGGTAGTCGAGAGTGGAGATCCGTATCAGTGGCAAGTTGAGCAAACGGCCGCCGCCGTGGTCTCTGCGATAGGTGGCCACGATGATTGGGTAGTTTGTTATCAAAGCCGTGTTGGGCCTTTGGAATGGATAGGCCCATCGACGGAGGATGAATTGGTTCGAGCTGCCAAAGATAGGTCTGGCGTGATTATTGTCCCGATAGCTTTTGTATCCGAGCATTCAGAGACGCTTGTTGAGTTGGATATTGAGTATCGAGAGATGGCTGATGAACTGGGTTTAACCACATATATTCGTGTACCTGCGATCGGAACCCACCCCGAATTTATAAAAGGTTTAGCTGATAGAATTCGCCAGGTTCGCGCGGGCCGAGGTCCGGGTCCCTTCGGCGGCGCAGAGGGCAATCGTTTGTGTCCAGCAAGCTTTAACAAGTGCCCCTGTTTGCACTCAGCGAATAGTGAGACGCAATGATTTGGTTTTCGGGGGAGGTGTACCTATGGGTGAAGGCGCTTCATCTAATAAGTGTGATGTCCTGGCTAGCTGGCTTGCTCTATCTGCCCCGATTATTTGTTTATCATTGTGACGCGGAGTCTGGATCGGAGCTATCGGAAACTCTTAAGGTGATGGAGCGGCGCTTGATCCGGGCAATTGTTAATCCAGCGATGGTCGCATCGTGGGTTTTTGGGCTGACCATGTTGGTTGCTGGTGGCGAAGTTCTATGGTCGCAGCCATGGATGATTATTAAATTGGCCTGCGTAATCGCAATGTCCGTCGCGCATGGCAAGATGGTGAAATGGTTCAATGATTTTAATGCGGACCGTAATACGCGGCCCCAAAAATTTTATCGGATCGCCAACGAGGTGCCGACCGCCTTGATGATAGTGATAATTATTATGGTGATAGTTCAGCCTTTCTGAAGCCTTTGTTACATCATAAAACTTCCAATTGACACGGTTCTATCGTTTCGGTAATGGTGGGCTTTCTCCGTCGGGATCAGAGCCATTAATTCCGGCAATCATCGAAATGCATGGTAGATCAAATGTCTCTTGGGCCTCTGGCCCGGCGCCGCATCATAAGAATTGGTCGCGTTTTTCCGTGTGGTCTCCCGCACCTCCATTCTCCGACCGACCCGGAACTTGATTATGAATTTGAAAGATCTAAAATCTAAATCCCCGCCCGAGCTTTTGTCGTTTGCTGAAGAGCTTGGTGTTGAGAACGCAAGCATGCTTCGTAAGCAAGATATGATGTTTGCTATCCTCAAACACCTCGCAGATGATGACCAAGCAATTTTTGGCGATGGTGTTCTCGAAGTTTTACAAGATGGGTTTGGTTTTTTGCGGAGCCCTGAGGCGAACTACCTACCCGGGCCCGATGACATCTACGTTTCTCCTAGTCAAATTCGCCGTTTTAGTCTTCGGACTGGGGATACGGTAGAAGGCCAAATTCGTGCGCCCAAAGACGGCGAGCGATATTTCGCCCTGTTAAAAGTCAACGAGGTCAATTTCGCTGATCCTGAAGAAGTTAAACATCGGATTAACTTCGATAACCTTACCCCACTTTATCCTGATAAGCGCTTGGAAATGGAGATAGGCAACCCAGAGCACAAGGATCCGACCAGCCGTGTTCTTGATTTGATTGCGCCAGTGGGAAAGGGTCAGCGCGCGCTGATTGTGGCGCCTCCCCGCACCGGTAAAACAGTGATGTTGCAGAACATTGCGCAATCTATTTCTGAGAATCACCCTGAATGTTATCTGATTGTGCTACTGATTGACGAAAGGCCTGAGGAAGTTACGGACATGGCGCGGTCTGTTAAGGGTGAAGTTATAAGTTCGACCTTCGATGAGCCCGCTGTGCGCCACGTTCAGGTTACAGAGATGGTCATACAAAAAGCCAAGCGTCTTGTGGAGCACAAACGCGATGTGGTGATACTGTTGGACTCAATTACGAGATTGGCGCGCGCTTATAACACTGTGGTCCCGTCCAGTGGCAAGGTTCTGACCGGCGGTGTGGATGCTAACGCTTTGCAGCGCCCAAAGCGGTTTTTTGGCGCCGCGCGAAACATCGAAGAAGGCGGTTCATTAACGATTATCGCTACTGCATTGATTGAGACTGGTTCGCGGATGGATGAGGTGATTTTTGAAGAGTTTAAGGGTACGGGCAACTCTGAGATTATCTTAGACCGCAAGCTCTCCGATAAACGCACCTGGCCGAGCATTGATATTACGAAGTCCGGGACTAGAAAAGAAGAGCTACTGGTTGATCAAGGCACCCTGTCAAAAATGTGGGTTCTTCGAAGAATTCTAATGCCCATGGGCGTCACCGACGCCATGGATTTTCTTTTAGACAAGCTTAAGCAATCTAAAAATAACGATGACTTTTTCGATTCCATGAATACCTAACTACGGCCGCGTTCCATATGAGTTCAAATTGAGGTTGAGAATTAGGGCGCCGATAATGTTTTGCGGATAGAAATACAATGCGTGACGAGCACGAAAACCGTTTCTATCAAGTGGCCCTGTTGTAATACCGTATAGGTGTTCCGGTCCACTGAAGTGGAGAAACTTTTAGAACGCCTGCGTATAGACTCTGGTTTGCACTAAGCCTAATTATCCTTAAGGTATAAGGATTGTTGAACCAGTGGTGCTCCGGTTCTCCATGTCTTTATGGGCCTGAACCGTCTCGGCCAAAGGATAGGTCTGGTTAATATTTATGCTGACGGCTCCGGAAACGACAGCATCAAATAGATCGCCGGCAACTGCATTTAGTAATTCACGGTTCCGCGTGAATGTCGCAAGGGTTGGCCGTTGCATGTAAAGTGATCCATTCATGGCCAGCATGCCCGGATTGAAATCGGTGATTGGTCCAGAGGCGTTGCCAAAGGAAATAAAAAATCCGGCCGGCATCAGACTATCAAGTGAGGCTTGCACTGTGGCTTGGCCGATAGAGTCATAGGATACAGGTACTCCAGCTCCACCGGTAATATCGCGGACACGTTGGGCGACATCTTCGGTGTTGTAGAGAATAGTATGATCGCATCCTGCGTCTTTTGCCAATTCCGCTTTTGCCTCGGACCCGACGCAGCCAATGACTTTAGCGCCTAGATATTTGGCCCATTGGCTGAGAATTTGTCCAACCCCACCAGCGGCCGCCATAATGAGGATCGTGTCTCCAGCCTGCACAGGGTAGGAGCTCTTTAACAGATATTGGGCAGTCATACCCTGCAGCATCATAGCCGCGGCGGTGTGATCGTCGATGCCGGCGGGTATCTTCACAAGTCGGTCCGTGGTCATCAGGCGCGCCTCCGAATAGGCCCCAAGCCCCATGGCGTAGGCCACCCGATCGCCAGCGTCAAAGCCGTCAACGCTGGCACCCACTTCTTCGATGATGCCGGCGCCTTCCATTCCTAGCGTTGCTGGAAGCGCGCCGATGTCGTATAGGCCTGTGCGCTGATAAATATCAATAAAATTTAGCCCAATTGCCGTGTGCTTGACGCGGACCTCACCTTCGCCTGGTGCGCCCACGTTGACATTTTCCCATTTCATATTATCGGCGTCGCCGTATTCGTGAATGCGTATGGCTTTGGTCATGGTATCCTCTCCGATCGGATAAATTGAATGCTTCTTTTGGATATTAAAGTAATTGTGCGAAGCATTGAAGCTTGGGGCAACCAATTTCCAATTGCGCACGCTCAAATGGTCTGAAACCAGTTCAATTACGCTCTATCTAGGTTTAGCAACAATGTTTTCGTTAATCGGGCAAAAGCCATATGAAAGCTGTAACTTTAAACGCCGCCGCTGATATCAGCGGTCATTTCACCCCAGGTGCGCATTTGTCGTTACGGGATGTTCGTAATCTCCGGCCGGACGCATGGTTAAAGCCTGGTGTCGAGCTACGTGATCAGATGCTTAGAGATTATCTCCGGATGTGCGCGAGGTTTGGCCCGGCGGTTCCCATCCCCTGGCTCATTCCAGGACGTCGGGACTATTTTCAGTAGGTGTATGTTGAGATACGCAGGGCCCTCAAATAATCCTCGAGATCTTCGGTTTCTACGAGTGGAAGAGAACAGGTTGCGCTAATGCAAAAATTGGCCGCTGGCGTAACGCTCATTGGGCTATTGCCCGACGGTGTGGCGTTGCCGTGGATTGGTTTTGGGCTTAAAACAAGCCAGAGACATAATTGGCTCTCATGAAGCAACCATGATGTCTGCCATCCAAATCATGAAGATTAACCGTTTTCGCATAGGTCTCAGCCGGGGCTAAACAGGCGTCATCGCTAGTTGCTTCTTAAAATTCGGGCGCACCATCTGCCAAGTTTGCATAATCTTAAATCATAGTTGGATTTTGGTAGCGGCGAGAAGAGTATACACCCTTGAAGATTGCCTCTAGGGTTCTCGATATATACCACCGCATGCTGGCAGTCGGAAAAAAGCAAAGTAGTTCGGGTTGCTAAATATTAAGGTCACACATCTTGAAACTTTTATACAATCATGTAAGCCGGATGGGCTCATAGGGCGGAGAAAATTAAAAAAATGTTCTGTGTCCAGATAAGCTATAAAGTCGAGCGCGATAATGCCTTCGCTCCCCGGAATTTTAGAAAACCGCATGATTCAGAATTCCGCCAAAGTTGGGTATGGTGAAGATCTGAGGACAAATCTACCATGACGGCAGAGACGATTTACGCCCTGTCAAGCGGCCGTGGGCGGTCCGGTGTCGCCGTGATACGACTGTCGGGACCTGCGGCTTGGGCGATTGCCGGAGCGATGATTGGCCGGACCCCGGAACATCGCCGGATCATGCGATGCGATCTCACTGATCCCGAAAGTGGCGAATTGTTGGACAATAGTCTTTGTCTGGGATTTCAGGGGCCCGGTAGTTTTACGGGTGAAGATGTTGTAGAGTTTCACGTTCATGGCGGTTTGGCGGTTATCGCTGGCGTGATGGGGGTTTTAGGGCGCCAGGCTGCGCTCAGGATGGCCGAACCCGGCGAGTTTACGCGCCGGGCCTTTGAAAATGGCCGAATGGACCTGACTGGCGCCGAGGCCATTGGCGATCTTATCGATGCGGAAACAGATGCACAACGCCGGCAGGCTCTTCGCCAGGGTGGTGGCGCGCTGGCGCGGTTGTGTGAAGAGTGGCGCGATCGGTTGATGGCTGCACTCGCCCATTGGGAGGCTGCGCTGGATTTTTCCGACGAGGAATTACCGGAGGATCTCGAGCGCGCGACGCATTTAGCGGTCATGGCGCTGCGGAAGGAAATAACCTCTCATCTTTCGGATGATGGGGTCGGTGAAAGGTTGCGCGATGGTTTGCGCTTGGTGATCATTGGCCCGCCCAATGCGGGGAAGTCAAGCCTTCTCAATGCCCTGGCCGCGCGCGATGTGGCGATTGTCGCGGATACTGTGGGCACGACCCGAGATGTGTTAGAGGTGCATTTGGACTTGGGTGGTTACCCGGTTATTGTCGCGGATACTGCGGGCTTGCGGGAGAGCGAAGAGCCTGTTGAGCGTGAGGGTATACGTCGGGCGCGACAGCGAGCCATTGAAGCTGACATGCGATTGGCGGTCTTTGAGGCGACGGAATGGCCAGCGGCTTGGCCAGCTTTTTCCGAACTATTAACGGGGAACTGCATAATCGCGGTGAACAAGATTGATCTAAAAGCTCCTCCTTTGAAATCCGGTCCAGATGGGGTGGCCGTTCATGGTGTATCTGCAAGAACTGGGGCGGGGATGGGCGGGCTGCTGAAAGCCATCGGTGATGCGGCTGCGGCGAGTCTCCAGGCTGGCGCGATGCCTGTGATCACACGGGCCCGTCACCGAGAGGCCTTGAGTGCATGTGCCGACGCATTGGCAGCTTTTGAGGCGCGGGCTGACCGGCTGGATCATCCCGAAATCGCCGGCGAAGATCTGCGGATTTCGGTTAGGGCGCTAGCACGGATCACTGGACGGGTGGATGTGGAGGATTTGCTCGACGTTATCTTTCGGGATTTTTGCATTGGTAAATGAGTCAGGTCCGGTGTTTCACGTGAAACAGTCACAAGGCGGCTCCTGAGTGCGTTTCATTGACTCTGCCCCAACCGACTCATACATTTCAGCTATGTATCAGAAGGCCTGCACGCAGGGCGCAAAATTGGAAACCTGGGACGTTATCGTCATCGGGGGCGGCCATGCCGGTTGCGAAGCGTCCGCAGCGGCAGCACGCGTCGGCGCCCGAACGATTTTGTTAACGCACCGTATTGAAACCATTGGTGAAATGTCTTGCAACCCGGCCATCGGGGGCTTGGGCAAGGGGCAGCTTGTGCGGGAGATTGATGCCCTGGATGGGATTATGGGCCGCGCCATCGATCAGGCCGGGATCCAGTTCCGGATGCTTAACCGGTCAAAAGGGCCGGCAGTCCGAGGTCCCCGCGCCCAGGCAGATCGGAAGCTTTATCGGCAGGCGGTTCAGAGCCTGCTTTGTGCGCACAATAATCTGGCCATTTTGGCAGACTCTGTTGAGGATTTGCGACTGGACTCCGCCGGGCGTGTCATCGGGGTACGCACCGCTGCGGGGCGAACCCTTGCCTGTCGCGCGGTTGTGGTAACAACGGGCACGTTTCTACGTGGTTGCATCCATGTGGGCGATGCTCAGGTACCAGCTGGCCGTGTTGGCGAAGCCCGCACGGTTGGCCTGGCCTACACCTTTAAGCGGCTGGGTTTCCGCCTTGGACGGCTTAAGACCGGAACACCACCGCGTCTAGACGGTCGGACCATTTCTTGGAGTGGCTTGGAGTCGCAACCGGCTGATGACCCGCCGGTTCCGTTCTCCTATATGACTGACCGGATCACAGTGCCTCAGATTGCATGCCATATCACTGGTACGACCCCTGCCACTCATGATTTGATACGCGAAAATCTGAATAAATCGGCGATTTATTCGGGCCAGATCCAGGGCGTCGGCCCGCGGTATTGTCCGTCTCTGGAAGACAAGGTTGTGCGCTTTGGAGAACGTGAGCGCCATCAGATTTTTCTCGAGCCGGAGGGCTTAGACGATCCAGTAGTTTATCCCAACGGCATTTCTACGTCGTTGCCAAAGGACGTTCAGCTGAAAGTCCTGAAAACCATCCCGGGTCTTGAGCGCGCGCATATGTTGCAACCGGGATACGCCATCGAATACGACTTCGTAGACCCACGCGAATTAAAGCCCTCGCTGGAAGCGCGGCGTGTACCCGGTCTATATTTAGCTGGCCAGATCAATGGCACCACAGGATATGAAGAAGCTGCCGCGCAAGGCCTCATGGCTGGCGCCAATGCGGCGCAAGCTGTTAGCGGCAGCGAACCACTGATCCTCGATCGGGCCGAGGCCTATATCGGAGTTATGATTGACGATCTGGTAACCTTAGGGACCCAGGAGCCCTACCGCATGTTTACCTCGCGGGCCGAATACAGGCTGCGCTTGCGGGCTGACAATGCGGATCAGCGCTTGACCCCGCGGGGTATGGCTGCCGGGCTCATCAGTGCGCCGCGTTCCACTGCGTTCCATACGAAAATGGCAGCGCTTGAGCTTGGCCGGACGCAATTAGATGCTTTGACTATGACGCCAAACGCGCTTAAGGCGCGCGGGGTAAGCATTAATCAAGATGGTGTGCGGCGTAGCGCTTTTGAGATTTTGGCTTATTCGGAGGTAGATTTCGCACGGGTAGCACAGTTGTGGCCAGAATTGGCGGATACATCTGGGCCCATACAGGCGCAACTGGAAATCGAGGCAATTTACCAGGGGTATATGGAGCGCCAAGATGCCGACATCCGAGCATTTCGGCGCGATGTCGCAATGACCATCCCGGATAATCTGGATTATGACGATATTCCCGGGCTGTCAGCAGAGGTGCGGGCGAAGTTGGAGGCCGCTCGCCCCGCGACAATTGGCTCCGCGGCGCGAATATCCGGAGTGACACCGGCGGCCACGACCGTGCTTTTGGGTTATGTTCGTCGGCAGGCGAAGGATGCTCGGCGGTTGAGCGCCTGATCGTGGATGTGTTTCACGTGAAACATTTGTGAATCTTGATTGTCTGGCTGAACCAATCACTATAGAGCCCTTCACACCATGTCTGTTGCTCAGAAAAACCGAGATGTATTTATTCAGGCTACCGACCTTGTGCCGGATGCACTTGAGGCATTTGATACTTATGCGAACCTGCTTACTCGCTGGCAAGGCCGTATCAATTTGATCGCACCAAATACCCTTGAAGCGCTCTGGCATCGGCATTTTTTAGATTCCGCACAGCTCTTTGTGCACCTGCCAGCCAGCGCAGAAACGCTTACCGATATCGGCAGTGGCGGCGGGTTTCCAGGTTTGGTTTTGGCGATCATGGCTGCGCACTACGGGGGCCCGACCGTCACCTTGATTGAGAGCGATGCTAGGAAGGCCGCGTTCCTTAGAGAGGCCAGCAGGATTTGTTCGGCTGGCGCGAAGATTATAAACGCCCGCGTTGAAGCTGTCGAAGAACCAGAGGTCGATTTGGTGACGGCGCGTGCTTGTGCGCCCCTGCCCCGCCTACTGCCTTGGGTTTTTGGCCGACTGCGTGCGGGGGGTACGGCGTTTTTGCTGAAGGGTGCTAATTGGCGCGAAGAATTGACGGCGGCGGAAAAAGAATGGACAATGACGTCGTTAGAGATTCCGAGCCGTACGGACACCTCCGGTGTGATCCTCAAGCTGGAAGGCCTTTACCCAAATTGAGTGAAATGAATGACTTTTTGCCGCGCGGCCAGGTGACGCGAGTTCTTGCGGTCGCCAATCAAAAAGGCGGCGTTGGAAAGACCACTACAACGATCAACCTGGGTACCGCGCTCGCTGCGATCAATCAGAGGGTCCTCCTCGTTGACCTTGATCCTCAGGGCAACGCCAGCACTGGTCTCGGTATTGACCGCGACAATCGAGATATTAACACCTACCAAGTACTAATAGGGGCGGCCGACCTACTGGATGCTACCCAGGCGACGAACATTCCCGAGTTGGATATTGTCCCTTCAGGATTGGATCTCTATGGTGCTGCGCTTGAGCTAGTCGCGGTTGAGCGGCGTGAGTACTGTCTGCGTGAGGCCCTGACCCAGGGATTGGGCGCCTACGACTATGTCCTGATCGATTGTCCTCCATCTCTAGATTTGTTGACGGTGAACGCGTTGTCGGCAGCACAGGCGGTTTTGGTGCCTTTGCAATGCGAGTTCTACGCTCTCGAAGGCGTCAGCCAGCTAATGAGTACCATCGAAAGTGTACGCAAGGCCTTCAACCCCGGCCTTGAGATTCAAGGAATTGTGTTAACTATGCATGATAAGCGGAACAATCTCTCAGACATGGTTGCTGAGGATGTTCGAGCTTTTTTTGGCGAAAAGGTCTACAATACGGTTATTCCACGCAACGTTCGTGTATCGGAGGCGCCATCCCACGGCTTGCCCGTCCTTGTTTATGATATGAACAGCGCCGGCGCTCAAGCATACTTGGCACTGGCGGGAGAGGTCATTCATCGTGAACGCCGCTTTGGAGTGTGTTGATGGATAATAAACGGAAAAAATTGGGCCGAGGGCTATCTGCCTTGCTTGGCGATGGCGCGCGAGGGTCCGTTGATGCCTCTTCGTCAAAGACCAACCGAGAAGTGGCGATTACAAAACTGGTGCCTTGTCCATTCCAGCCGCGCCGGACTTTCGCCGAAGCGCAGATTAACGAACTCTCGCAATCAATTCGGCAAAAAGGTATTTTACAGCCTCTGGTTGTTAGACCAAAAACGGATGGTGGCGGGTATGAAATCATTTGTGGCGAGCGCCGTTGGCGTGCCGCGCAGATGGCTTCCGTTCATCATGTGCCAGTTGTTGTCCGTGACCTCTCGGATCAGGAGGCACTGGAAATTGCTCTGATTGAAAACCTGCAGCGCGAGAATCTCTCGGCCCTCGAGGAAGCGGAGGCCTATAAATGCCTTATTACAGAGCTTAATCACACTCAGGATGCCATGGCGCAGTCCATCGGTAAGAGCCGCAGTCACGTAGCCAACATGTTACGGTTGTTGAACTTGCCCGATGGGGTTAAAGCTATGCTGGCAGATGGCCGGCTGTCTGCCGGCCATGGGCGAGCGCTGCTAGGTGCAAAAAATCCCGCTAATCTTGCGGCAACGGTGGTCAAAAACAGCCTGAGCGTGCGCGCCACAGAAGCATTGGTTCGCCGCGAGGGGGGAGCTAAGTCATCGGACTCGATCGCAGTCGCACCAAAAGATGCCGACACGTTGTCTCTTGAACGAGAATTGACGGATATCCTCGGCCTGAAAACTAAAATTCGTGTCAAAGGCGCGGGCGGCGAAATCCGGTTCGTCTATGCCTCTCTTGATGAGCTGGATAATCTGATCGCACGGCTCCGCTAGGCCCTCTCTTTGGCGTGCCTTCGAGCTGCTGTCGCCAAACGTAGAACGGTGCGCTGGCAGATTGCCGCCACGGGAGTCCCAGTCTGTTTGCATTGGCTCTCAGCTTCCAACACCAAAGACATGGCCGATGTTAATTGGTCCATTGACCACTGACGGCATTGGCGTTGGAATCGGGATTTTACTTTGAAGAAAACGGGAGGCCTAAGTCTACTCATGGCCGCATCTAGTGGCGTCCCCCGCTGCAGTTCGTTGGCCACCACGTGCAGTCGCTGGAAATGCATCTGCAGGGCGCGGAGGATTTGCACCGGGGTCACACCATTAATTAACGCTTGGGATAAAGCTTGATCGGCAGCGGGGATATTGCCATCTCCCGTGTCGAAGATAACATGATCAATCGACAAAGCGGCATTGTTCCCGACAACGGCAATTACTTCATCGACCTTAATCTCCCCTCCGTCTCCCGCGTAAAGGGCGAGTTTCTCGATTTCGCCGCGGCTGATCATTCTGTCGTTTCCAAGCCTGGACAACAGCTCTCTCACGGCTTCGGGTTCGATGCGGACGCCCCGTAATTGCGTCACTTGGTGCACAAGCTGTTCCAGCTTGTGGTGGTCGTCGGCATAGCAACCGACCGCGCCTGCGCTTTTAGCGCTCTCAAATGCCTTACGCAACTTGGAGCGGGGCGGAAGCTCACCGGCCTCGACCAGGAGAAAGTTTGGCGTATCTGGGATCCCCAAGGCGGCCTCGACAACCTTAAAGATGGCATCTGTGGCTTGGCGGATGACGATGATCTTGCGTGTGCCCAGCATGGGTAGCGCGCGTAATTCGTCGGAGAGCAATGCTTCGTCTGACTTCAATTGGGCCGGGGTGATCTCGGCAATTAGAAAGGGATCGGCGGGGTTACCGGCAACAGCTGCCACCGAGCGAGCGAGGGTTTCCGAGATCAATCCGTGATCTGGGCCGAACAGTAAAGCCGCACAAAATTGCCCGGCCAAGTTTTCGAGTCGATCGACTAGCTGCTCCGGATTAACTTTCACTGACGGCCATGCAATGTTTACTGGCGATTGAAAAAGACAGCAAGGCGGACAACGATGTCTTTGCCCAGCGATTCGATGGCGCGTTTCTGAGCATCATTCTGTGCGATCAATGTAGCGAATTCCGAGTCCAGAATGTTGTAACTAACGGTTGTTTTTTCTATGGCGGATAGGACCGGTTCATCGTTATCTTCGGCTATCAGATGGAAGGTCGCCGTCACTGTTAAATTAGCGCGGGTCGCGAAGGCGCTCTTCCTAACGGCAAGAGCTTGGATGCCCTCGTTCAGGGTCGTAACTAATTTATACTTGTACCGATTTTTTTTAGCGGAAGAGTGCAGTCGATTCAGAATTTCGTTACGCAACTGTTGTCCAATACGGTCTTTGATAGGCGCTACGTGAACGTAGGCAAATTCCTTGACGACCGGATTGTTTTTACGAGCTCCATAAAGGGGCTGGAATCCACAACCTGCTGTGATCCAGCAGGCCAGGACGACGGTTATAGATTTACGCAACAATGTTAATTATCCGATTTGGAACGACAATGATATTCCGTGCAGTCCTGCCATCCATTGCGGCAACTACCGTTTCTAAAGCTAGGGCGGCAGCCTCAGCGTCGCCATTTTCGCAATCTTTTAATAATTCCAACGTACCCCTCAGTTTGCCGTTGACCTGAACCGCGACCGTGACCGTGTCATCTTGGATAAGAACGGGGCTAGCTTCAGGCCACGGGGTGTCAGCCAGCAGGATTTTGTTCCCCAGGGTAGCCCACATCTCCTCGGCTATATGTGGTAACATCGGCGCCAACAGCTGTACTAGAATGCCAACCGATTTTCGGCGCACGGGGTTGGACCCGGGCGCGGAGCCATCCAGGCTTTCAATGCTGTTGGTTAGCTCGCGCAGGCGTGCAACCGCTTTATTAAAGTGGAACCGATCTAGGTCCGAAGAGACGGAAACGATTGTTTTGTGCGCTAGACGGAGAACGTCCAGTGCCGCCATATCTAGGGTGTTTAAATCCACTTCATCATCTGCATCGGTATCTAAATTTTCAACTAAACGCCAAAGTCGGTTGAGGTACCTCCAGGCTCCCTCGACGCCAGAGTCAGTCCAATCCAGGTCGCGATCCGGCGGGCTATCCGAAAGCATGAAAAGCCGCGCTGTGTCGGCCCCGTAAGTCCCGATGATGTGTTCGGGGTCGACGACGTTCTTCTTAGATTTGCTCATCTTTTCGGAGCGCCCCTGGATGACATTATCGCCTGACCGTTGATGAACTAGTGCGCCACCAGCATCATGAACAACGTTGTTTGGGAGCAGCCAATTACCACTATTGTCTTGGTATGTGGCATGACAGACCATGCCCTGCGTCAATAGGCCGGCGAAAGGTTCTTTGATATCCAGGTATCCGCACTTGCGGAGAGCGCGGGTAAAGAACCGCGAATAGAGGAGGTGCAGCACAGCGTGCTCGATACCGCCAATGTACTGATCAACCGGAAGCCAGTAATCGGCCGCCGATTTTGCGAATCCGATGTCATCTGCTTGTGGCGATGCGAAGCGTGCGAAATACCATGAAGATTCAAAAAATGTGTCAAGTGTATCAGTTTCCCGTTCTGCGGGCTTTTTGCAGACCGGGCAATCTACATGCTTCCAATTGGGGTGATGCGCCAACGGATTTCCAGGTTTATCTAAAATCACGTCTTCGGGCAGCATCACAGGCAAATCCTCGTTGGGTACGGGAACCACACCGCAATCATCACAATGTATTACCGGAATAGGGCAGCCCCAATAGCGCTGGCGCGACACACCCCAATCACGGAGACGATAGTTCACCGTGCCTTCACCGGCACCAAGCGCCTCGAGACGCTCGATTACCAGGCACTTAGCCTCGTCTACGCTAAGGCCGTCCAGGAAGTCAGAATTGACCATAGTCCCGGCTCCCACATAGGCTTCGTCGGTGATTTCAAACGGCTTAGCTTCAGAGCCTTGCGGCGCGACCACTGGGACTACATTCAAGCCGTACTTGCGGGCGAAATCCAAATCGCGCTGATCATGCCCGGGACAACCGAAAATGGCGCCCGTTCCGTACTCCATGAGCACAAAATTGGCGACGTAGATAGGTAGCTCGAGATCTTCAACAAATGGATGGCGTGCTTTCAGGCCAGTGTCGAAGCCCAGTTTATCTGCGGTCTCGATGGCGGCTTCGCTGGTGCCCATGCGATTGCACTCAGCGATGAAAGCGGGAAGTTCCACATTGGTTTCAGCCAAGGCTTGGGCAATGGGGTGATTGGCGGAGACGGCACAGAAGCTTGCGCCGAACAAGGTGTCGGGCCGCGTCGTATAGACCTCCAGACTCTCTTCGCGCCCGCTAATTGGGAACCGGACATAGGCACCTTCAGACCGCCCAATCCAATTTTCCTGCATGACTCGGACTTTATCCGGCCAACGTTCTAATTCTGCAAGATCGGACCGCAGTTCTTCGGCGAAGGCCGTAATTTTGAGATTCCACTGAGCTAGCTTGCGTTTTTCGACCAATGCACCGGACCGCCACCCTTTGCCGTCAACGACCTGCTCGTTGGCCAGGACTGTGTTCTCCGCCGGGTCCCAATTGACCCAAGATTCCTTCCGGTAGGCCAGTCCAGCCTTCAAGAAATCCAAAAACATTTTCTGTTCATGGCGGTAGTACTCGGGTTCACACGTGGCGAATTCGCGTGTCCAATCATAAGATAGGCCCATTGACTTCAGCTGTCGTCGCATTTCGGCGATATTTTCGCGGGTCCACTTGCTGGGATGAACCCTGTTCTCGATGGCGGCATTTTCGGCCGGCAAGCCAAAGGCATCCCAACCCATGGGGTGGAGGACGTTGAAACCACGTGCTTTCTTGTAACGCGCCACGACATCGCCGAGGGTATAGTTCCTGACATGCCCCATATGGATACGTCCAGAGGGATATGGGAACATTTCTAGAACATAATATTTCGGGCGAGTTAGATCCTCGCGAACCTGGAAGCAGCAGCGGTCTTCCCAAATTTTCTGCCATTTGGCTTCCGTCGTTTTATGGTTATAGCGTGCCATATCTGTCGATTATCGTACCTTGTTGTGGCGGCTCGTGGCTTGTTGGAAGATCGCGGGCATCTCTGGCTATTA
>PARE01000075.1 GCA_002709525.1 Magnetovibrio sp.
AGATAAAGAGGCTGAGCGTATCCTATTCCAGGTGCAAGAGGGTGTTGAGCGGCCTAAACCTTCCGTCACTTTTGAAATCGGCGAACAAGTCCGTGTTTGTGACGGCCCGTTTAACTCCTTTAACGGTCTTGTTGAAGATGTAGACGATGAGCGCAGCCGACTAAAGGTAGCGGTGTCGATTTTTGGACGTGCGACACCCGTTGAACTCGAGTATACGCAAGTCGAAAAGCTATAGGAATACGGCGTCGATAGACCACATTTGTGTGGGAGGCCATGCCATCGGTCGCACCACGCACTCAGAAGGGTCGCGTAAGCGACCGAATGAAATCTTAGACTGAGGAAAGAGCATGGCGAAGAAAATTTCAGGCTATATCAAGTTGCAGGTTCCGGCGGGGCAAGCTAATCCATCGCCACCCATTGGCCCCGCCTTAGGTCAGGCTGGTTTAAATATTATGGAGTTTTGCAAGGCTTTCAATGCGTCGACACAAAATATGGAGCAAGGCATACCAATTCCAACCGTGATCACGGCCTATGCAGACCGAACCTTTTCATTTATTACAAAGACCCCGCCAGCCAGCTACTTTTTGAAGAAAGCCGCAGGCCTCTCGAAAGCGGCTAAGGAACCTGGCAAGGAGTCGGTAGGATCGGTGACCATGGCTCAGGTTCGTGAAATCGTAGAACTGAAAAAAGCCGATCTGAATGCCTCGGACGCAGATCAGGCCTGCAAGATGATTGTTGGCTCGGCTCGCTCCATGGGCATCAAAGTGGAGGGAGCATAATGGCTGCCACGGGTAAACGTTTAAAAAAGATTGTAGACAGCTTTGATCGGGACTCACTCTACGCGGTTGGCGATGCAGTGAAGATTGTGAAGAACGCAGCCGCTAGTACAAAGTTCGATGAAACTGTCGAAATCGCCATGAACTTGGGTGTTGATTCTCGCCATGCGGACCAGATGGTCCGTGGCACCGTATCTTTGCCCCACGGCACTGGTAAATCTCTTCGTGTTGCCGTGTTCGCCAAGGACGCGAAGGCAGAAGAAGCAAAGGAAGCTGGTGCTGATCTGGTTGGAGCCGATGACCTAGCCGAATTGATCCAGAGAGGCGAGATTGATTTCGATCGATGCATCGCTACACCGGACATGATGGCTGTGGTTGGAAAGCTGGGCAAAATCCTTGGCCCTAAAGGTATGATGCCGAACCCTAAACTCGGCACCGTGACGCCTGACGTGAAGAGCGCGATACACGCGGCGAAAGCAGGCCAAATTGAATTCCGCGTTGAAAAGCAGGGTATTGTTCACGCTGGTGTTGGCAAGGCTAGTTTCAGCGAAGAAGAGCTCCAAGAAAACGTTACAGCTTTTGTGGATGCGATCGTTAAAGCCAAACCTTCAGGGGTCAAGGGTACGTATTTGAAGAAGGCCAGCATTTCGTCGACAATGGGCCCCGGCGTAAAACTTGATATTTCTGGGCTCAGCGGGTAAGTCGCAACGCAGAATATTAGAATTTCCGACGTCATTAGTGGCGTCGGAATAGGGATATACATTTTGTGTATCCCACCTGTCCGAGACAGTAGGTATTCCCAACCTTACCTGGGAGGGGATTTAAAGGGAGCTCCCGCCTGCAGAGACAGTGCTGAAAACCGTTTTAGGTACGCTGTGCCATGAACGGCTTGAACTGTTGCACTGGACAGGCTGATTGGTTTCTCTCAACCAGCCTCCGGTTGGTTCTCGAGAAACCTTGGTGCAACGGCGTTTCCGTCTTGGTGACGGCAACGTTAAAACTGGAGACGATCAGTGGACCGTACGCAGAAAGAAGAACTGGTCGCCAGACTCAACAAAACGTTCGACGAGACAGAGATGGTTGTCGTAACCCATTACTCAGGGTTGACGGTAGCCGAAATAAGCGATCTCCGAGACCGAATTCGTGAGTCTGGCGCAAAGTTTAAAGTGACGAAGAATCGGCTCACCCGTCTCGCCCTAAAAAACACGAAGTTCGAAGGGATTAGCAACCTCTTCAGTGGACCTACGGCGATCGCCTATTCAAATGATCCGGTAGCAGCCGCAAAGATTAGTGTCGAGTTCGCTAAAGAGAACAACAAATTAATCGTTATTGGCGGCGCGCTTGGTTCTGATATTTTGGATGCCGATGGCGTCAAGGCATTGGCAACGTTGCCGTCTCTCGATGAACTTCGTGGTA
Source organism: Magnetovibrio sp. (assembly GCA_002709525.1). GTDB lineage: Bacteria > Pseudomonadota > Alphaproteobacteria > Rhodospirillales > Casp-alpha2 > UBA3470. The sequence goes on from PARE01000075.1 coordinate 2,193, forward strand.
AAATTGTAGGTCTTATGCAGGCGCCGGCCTCTAAGATTGCCCAAGTGCTCCAAGCTCCAGGCGGTCAAGTGGCGCGTGTCATCAGTGCTTACGGTGAACAAGGGGAGAAGGTGGCCTGAGCCGCTGTTTCCAGAATATAGTTCTAGCCAAAGGAGTATAAAATGGCTGATCTTGAAAAACTTGCCGACGAGCTTTCGAATTTAACCGTTATGGAAGCGGCTGACTTATCTAAGCTTCTTGAAGAAAAATGGGGAGTGACAGCGGCCGCGCCAGTAGCGGTTGCAGCCGCGCCAGGTGCAGCAAACTCTGATGCCGGAGGCGCTGCCGAAGAAAAAGATGAATTTGACATAATTCTTGCCTCCGTCGGTGACAAGAAGATTAACGTAATTAAGGAAGTTCGGACGATTACGGGTCTTGGTTTGAAAGAAGCCAAGGAACTAGTCGAAGGTGCACCGAAAGCTGTTAAGGAGGGAGCCAAAAAAGACGAGGCTGAGGAGATAAAGAAGAAGCTTGAGGAAGCGGGTGCAACAGTAGAGCTTAAATAAGTTGACTTTATCTACCCTTACGAGTGTCGGCGTGGGGTAGATAACCCAAATACCTTGTAATCCGATTAATTTGATCGGAGCTTTCCGATACGTAATATAGCATTCGCTTGGATAGACCTTACCGGGGTCGAGAACGCGGATGTGCAAGCCACACTGGGGCGCCGGAAGATCGATTCATGTGGGTCGTCAGAATGGGCGCTGTACCGAAACATAAAGGCTCCCCCGTAAAAATGCGGTGTTTGAGCGGGGACCGAGCCTCCCATAGGAATTGTTAGGGAACTGTAATGGCAAATACCTTTACGGGACGTAAGCGCGTACGCAAACACTTCGGCCAACTGTCTGAAACGGTTGAAATGCCCAATTTGATTGAGGTGCAAAAAACCTCCTACGAGACATTTCTTCAGCGCGAAGTATCGTTAGAGACTCGCACCGATACTGGGCTGCAGGAGGTATTTAAGTCGGTTTTTCCCATTCACGATTTCTCCGAACGTGGCACCTTGGAATTTGTCAGCTACGAATTCGAGGAACCAAAGTACGATGTCGAAGAGTGCCAACAACGTGGTATGACCTATGCTGCCCCGCTCAAGGTCACGCTGCGCCTTGTTGTATGGGACATCGATGAAGAAACGCAGGCTCGGTCCATTCGTGACGTTAAGGAGCAAGATGTCTACATGGGCGATATGCCGCTGATGACGTCGAACGGAACCTTCGTTGTTAACGGCACCGAACGTGTCATCGTTTCTCAAATGCACCGATCACCTGGCGTGTTTTTCGATCATGACAAGGGCAAAACCCATTCGTCGGGCAAGTTCTTGTTTGCCGCCCGCATAATCCCCTATCGCGGCTCGTGGCTAGATTTTGAATTTGACGCCAAAGATTTGGTTTACGTCCGTATTGACCGGCGACGGAAGTTACCTGTGACGACGCTTTTGCTTGCTCTCGACGACGAGAATACTGCGAAAAAACGTGCCATTGCGGAAGAGAAAGGTAAGGAGCTAGAGCTCGACGAGATTGAGGGCATGTCGCCGGAAGATATTTTACGTTACTTTTACGAAACAGTGCCGTTTGCAAAGGTAAAGCGGGGCTGGAAAACGCCGTTTGAAGCAGATCGTCTGCGTGGCACAAAGCTGACGCACGATCTTGTCAATGCGAAGAACGGTCGCACTGTTGCCGACGAGGGCACCAAAATGACGCCGCGTCTTTTACGCCAGCTGAGTGAGAAGCTGGATGAAGTTTTGGTTCCGGATGAAGACCTCATCGGACGCTACATCGCTGAAGATTTGATCAATGAGAAGACTGGTTTGGTGTATGTGGAAGCCGGCGACGAGATTACCGAAGAGCTTCTAATATCCCTAGGCGAAGCCGGAATAGAGGAAATTCACACCCTCGCCATTGACCACGTCAATGTCGGGCCCTACATCCGCAACACATTGGCCGCTGACAAAAATACCGCCCGGGATGAGGCACTTATTGACATTTACCGTGTAATGCGTCCGGGAGAACCGCCAACGTTAGAAACCGCTGAAGGCTTGTTTAAAAGCCTAATCTTTGATGCCGAACGTTACGACCTGTCAGCTGTGGGGCGTGTCAAGATGAACGCGCGTCTTGGTTTCGAGACTGAGGATTCGCTTCGGGTGCTACGCAAAGAAGACATACTAGAAGTTGTCCGTACCATGGTTGAGATGAAAGACGGTCGTGGTGACATCGACGATATCGATCATCTGGGTAATCGACGGGTGCGCTCAGTCGGTGAGTTGATGGAGAACCAGTACCGTGTCGGCCTGTTGCGCATGGAACGTGCTATTCGTGAACGCATGAGCTCGGTGGATATTGACACGGTCATGCCTCACGATCTGATCAATGCCAAGCCGGCCGCTGCTGCGGTTAGGGAGTTCTTTGGCTCCTCACAGCTCAGCCAATTTATGGATCAGACAAACCCACTGTCGGAAATTACCCATAAGCGACGCTTGTCGGCTCTGGGCCCAGGGGGATTGACCCGAGAGCGGGCAGGTTTCGAGGTTCGCGACGTGCATCCAACCCATTATGGCCGGATATGCCCGATCGAGACGCCGGAAGGTCCGAACATCGGCCTTATCAATTCACTTGCCACTTTTGCGCGAGTAAACAAATACGGCTTCATTGAAACACCATATCGGAGGGTTTCCGACGGCAAAGTAACCGAGGAAGTAATTTACCTCTCTGCTATGGAAGAAGGGCGCTACACCATTGCTCAGGCCAATGAGCCCATTGACGACAAGGGCAAGTTTGCCAACGACTTAGTGTCGTCACGCAAGGGCGGCGAGTTCGTGATGTCCATGCAAAGCGACATTGAATTCATCGATGTTTCGCCAAAACAGTTGGTATCAGTTGCCACGGCGCTAATCCCATTTCTGGAAAACGACGATGCTAACCGAGCCTTGATGGGGTCTAATATGATGCGCCAAGCGGTGCCGTTGATTCGCTCGGAAGCACCGTTGGTCGGAACCGGTATGGAGGGGCCAGTGGCACGTGACTCTGGTGCTACAGTCGTAGCCAAACGCAGTGGGGTAGTCGACCAGGTAGATGCTACCCGTATTGTTGTCCGGGTTACGGACAAGGATACTGCGCATGCGGACACCGGCGTTGATATCTATAACCTTCGTAAGTTTCAGCGTTCAAACCAGAACACCTATCTGCACCAGCGTCCGTTGGTAAAGGTGGGTGATGTGGTCCAAGCCGGCGATTGTATCGGTGACGGACCGTCAACAGAGCTAGGCGAGTTGGCGCTGGGTCGAAATGTGCTTGTCGCTTTCATGCCCTGGAATGGCTACAACTTCGAAGACTCCATTCTTATTTCCGAACGTATGGTCCGCGACGACGTATTTACCTCTATTCACATCGAGGAATTCGAGGTTATGGCACGGGATACAAAGCTAGGTCAGGAGGAAATTACCCGGGATATACCAAACGTCGGTGAGGAGGCTCTCAAAAGTTTAGACGAAGCAGGGATCGTCTACATTGGCGCAGAAGTAAAGCCGAGTGATATCCTAGTCGGTAAAGTTACACCCAAGGGTGAAAGCCCTATGACGCCAGAGGAAAAATTACTTCGTGCAATTTTTGGAGAAAAGGCCTCCGACGTGCGCGATACATCGTTGCGTTTGCCGCCGGGCGTGTCAGGGACAGTGGTCGAAGTACGAGTCTTCTCGCGCCGAGGCGTTGACAAGGACGAACGCGCCATGGCTATCGAACGCGCAGAAATCGAGCGTCTCGCCAAGGACCGTGATGACGAGCGGGCAATCCTAGAGCGCAGTTTTCAGGCCCGATTGCAGAGCATGTTAGTCAACCGGAAGGCAATTGGCGGTCCCAAAGGCCTGAAAGATGGTACTAAGCTAACAGACGAAGTTCTCTCCGAGTACACCGTGGGCCAGATGTCACAAATCGTCACTGCTAACGACAAGGTGATGAAGGATATAGAGGCCTTGAAAGGCCAATTTGAGGCTGATATCGCTCGTCTCGAAGCTCGCTTCGAAAATAAGGTCGACAAGCTGCAGCGTGGCGATGACCTGAGCCCGGGCGTTATGAAAATGGTCAAGGTCTTCGTCGCTGTGAAGCGAAAATTGCAGCCAGGCGATAAAATGGCAGGCCGTCATGGCAATAAGGGTGTTATCTCGAAGATTGTTCCCTCTGAAGACATGCCCTACCTCGAAGATGGCACCCCTGTCGATCTCGTATTGAACCCTCTGGGCGTGCCATCGCGAATGAACGTCGGCCAAATCCTAGAAACTCACATGGGTTGGGCCTGCCGGGGGCTTGGTGAACAGGTTGGTGAGATTCTGAACGCGGCCCGGCAATCAGGGAGTTACGCAAAACTTAAAAGCCACTTCAAGGAAATGTATAAGGCTGAGGAGTTCAAATCAGATATCTCTAGTTTGGACGATGGTGGTTTAGATGAATTGGGTACAAACCTTTGCAATGGTGTGCCGATCGCTACACCAGTATTCGACGGTGCCCGAGAGCCGGAAATTGTGGAAATGCTTGAGAAGGCTGGATTGCATGGCTCTGGACAGTCCATCCTGACTGATGGACGTACCGGAGAGACCTTCGACCGCCCAGTCACGGTCGGCTATATATATATGCTGAAATTACATCACTTGGTAGACGACAAGATTCACGCGCGATCGATTGGCCCATATAGTCTGGTTACACAGCAACCGCTCGGCGGAAAGGCGCAGTTTGGGGGCCAGCGCTTCGGCGAAATGGAGGTTTGGGCATTGGAGGCCTACGGCGCAGCCTACACGCTCCAGGAAATGCTAACCGTTAAATCAGACGATGTTTCAGGCCGGACTAAGGTCTATGAAGCAATTGTCCGAGGTGACGATACTTTTGAGGCCGGGATCCCCGAATCCTTTAACGTTTTGGTCAAGGAATTGCATTCCCTTGGCCTTAACGTCGAACTCAACTGATCATCCGACCCTGTAGGAGATAACCAATGAACGAGCTAACGAAAATATTCGGCCAGCCTCAGGGCAACCAGCGGTTCGATTTGATCCGTATTTCAATTGCCTCGCCTGAGCGGATCCGATCTTGGTCCTTCGGCGAAATCAAAAAGCCAGAAACCATCAACTACCGCACCTTCAAGCCAGAACGTGATGGTTTATTTTGTGCCCGGATATTCGGCCCAACTAAGGACTATGAGTGCCTTTGCGGCAAATACAAGCGTATGAAGTACAAGGGCATTGTTTGTGAGAAGTGCGGCGTTGAGGTGACCCTCCAGAAAGTCAGGCGCGAACGCATGGGGCATATCGAGCTCGCCTCTCCGGTCGCGCACATCTGGTTCTTGAAGTCTTTACCGAGTCGTGTTGGTCTGCTCCTCGATATGACCCTGAAAGACCTTGAACGCATCCTTTACTTCGAGAACCATGTGGTTGTGGAGCCGGGTCTGACACCACTGGGGCTCCATGAGTTGCTTACTGAGGAGCAATATCAGAACGCTATCGACGAATACGGCGAGGACAGTTTCACCGCCGGAATTGGCGCAGAGGCCATCCGGGATATGCTGGCAGCCATAGACCATGAAGAAGAACGCGAGAATATCCGCATCGATCTCAAGGAAACCAAGTCCGAAGCTAAGCGCAAGAAACTGGTAAAACGACTCAAGTTGATTGAGGCGTTCATCGAATCGGGTGCGCGTCCGGAATGGATGATCCTTGAGGTGGTACCTGTGATCCCGCCGGAATTACGTCCGCTAGTGCCGTTGGACGGCGGCCGGTTCGCAACCTCTGATCTCAATGATCTCTATCGCCGAGTGATAAATCGCAATAATCGTCTAAAACGATTGATCGAACTTCGCGCGCCTGAAATCATCGTCCGAAATGAGAAGCGGATGTTACAAGAGTCCGTTGACGCATTATTTGACAACGGTCGCCGTGGCCGGGCCATCACCGGCGCCAACAAGCGTCCATTGAAATCTCTATCTGACATGTTGAAGGGAAAGCAGGGTCGTTTCCGCCAGAACCTGCTTGGCAAACGCGTCGACTATTCGGGCCGTTCTGTCATCGTTGTGGGTCCGGAATTGCTTCTGCATCAGTGTGGGCTGCCAAAGAAAATGGCCTTGGAACTTTTCAAGCCGTTTATCTATTCGAAACTCGAGCTGTACGGTATGGCGACAACAATTAAAGCCGCAAAGCGCATGCTTGAGAAGGAGCGACCGGAAGTCTGGGATATCCTTGAAGAAGTTATACGCGAACACCCAGTACTTTTGAACCGGGCCCCGACCCTTCACCGGCTGGGCATTCAGGCTTTCGAGCCCGTACTCATCGAGGGTAAAGCTATACAGCTTCACCCTTTGGTTTGCGCTGCCTTCAATGCCGACTTCGACGGCGATCAGATGGCGGTTCATGTCCCATTGAGTTTGGAGGCGCAGTTAGAAGCCCGTGTGCTGATGATGTCGACGAACAATATCCTTAGCCCGGCCAATGGTAAGCCTATCATCGTCCCCTCCCAAGATATCGTTCTTGGGCTATATTACTTGACCATGCTGGGCGAAGGTGAACCAGGTGAAGGAATGGCCTTTCTAGACATGGGTGAGATTGAGCAGGCGCTGGAAGCCGGCGCGGTTTCGCTTCATGCAAAGGTTCAGGTTCGATACCACACGGTCGACAAAGAGGGTAACCCAACTATCGTTCGCGTCGAGACGACACCGGGCCGGATGATGCTGGCCGATGTGCTCCCACGGAATAAAAATATTCCCTTCGAGCTAATCAACCAGCTATTGACAAAGAAAGAGATCTCAATCGTGATCGATGAGGTCTATCGTCATTGTGGCCAAAAGGACACAGTGATTTTCGCTGATCGGATGATGGGTTTAGGTTTCAAGCATGCTTGCCGGGCTGGTATTTCTTTCGGTAAAGACGATCTAGTAATTCCGGAGGCAAAAGAAACACTGGTCTCCAACACCGAGGACAAAGTCAAGCAGTACGAACAGCAATACCTGGATGGCCTCATCACTCAAGGGGAGAAATATAACAAAGTTGTTGACGCCTGGTCGCATTGCACGGACCAGGTCGCTGACGAGATGATGAAGAAAATCGAGAGCCCTGACGAAGGTCAGCCGGTCAATTCTGTATTCATGATGGCACACTCTGGTGCAAGAGGATCGGCCGCTCAGATGAAACAGTTAGCCGGTATGCGAGGCCTAATGGCTAAGCCCTCCGGGGAGATAATCGAGACACCAATCATCTCGAACTTTAAGGAGGGTCTGACCGTTCTGGAGTATTTCAACTCCACACATGGTGCTCGGAAGGGGCTGGCGGACACGGCCCTAAAAACTGCCAACTCCGGGTATCTTACCCGACGCCTCGTCGATGTAGCTCAGGATTGTATAATCATTGAGGAAGACTGCAAAACCAAGCAGGGCATCACCGTAAGCGCTATAGTCGAGGGTGGCGATGTAGTGTCGCCGCTTACCGAGCGAGTGCTTGGTCGAACTGCTTCGGAAGATCTGCGCCACCCGGAGACCGGAGACATCATGGTCAAACGTGGCCATATCATCACCGAAGAAGATTGTGTCGTATTGGAAGAGGCGGGATTAGAAACGGCAAAAATTCGCTCGGTCATGACCTGTGAGTCAGTCGATGGAGTGTGCGCCAGCTGTTATGGCCGTGACCTCGCACGTGGCACGCGGGTTAACATTGGCGAAGCGGTCGGTGTTATTGCTGCCCAGTCCATCGGCGAGCCTGGGACACAGCTGACAATGCGGACCTTCCACATTGGAGGCGCAGTGCAACGCGGCACGGAGCAATCAAATGTAGAAGCTGCGGTAACTGGCAAGGTTCAGTATGCTAACTGCAACACAGTTAAGAACTCGGAAGGCGTGCAGATCGTGATGAGCCGTAATGCAGAGTTAGTTCTTATCGATGATCAAAAGCGCGAGCGGGCTCGTCACAGGGTGCCATATGGAGCCAAACTAACTGTCAAGGATAAGGCAAAGGTCGACCGAGGCGACAAGCTGGCCGAGTGGGATCCTTATACACTTCCGATTATCTCTGAAATAGAGGGGCTCGCGAATTACGTGGACCTAATTGACAATATATCCATCACTGAGAAGTTGGACGAGGCCACAGGGATTGCATCAAAAGTGGTCGTCGATTGGAAGCAACAACCGAAGGGTGCTGATCTGAAGCCGAGGGTTACCATTCGTGATAAGAAGGGCGATGTAGTGACCTTGGAAAACGGCCTTGAGGCCCGTTATTTCTTATCCGTGGACGCCATTTTGTCCGTGGAACCGGGACAAGAAGTCCATGCAGGTGACGTATTGGCACGAATTCCGCGCGAATCGGCGAAGACCCGCGATATCACAGGTGGTTTGCCTCGTGTTGCGGAATTGTTCGAAGCTCGAAAGCCGAAAGATCATGCGATAATCGCCGAAAATGAAGGACGCGTAGAATTCGGCAAGGATTACAAGAATAAGCGCCGCATCTTGGTTGTTCCCAGCGAGGGAGATGATGAACCTAAAGAATACTTGATTCCAAAGGGTAAGCACATCTCCGTGCAGGAGGGCGATTATGTGCGTATTGGCGATTCGCTGATGGACGGCAACCCGGTGCCGCACGACATATTGCGAGTGCTGGGTGTTGAGGCCCTTGCTGAGTATTTAATCAACGAAGTTCAAGACGTCTATCGATTACAGGGTGTTGGCATCAACGACAAGCATATCGAGGTTATAGTTCGTCAGATGCTCCAGAAAGTCGAGGTGTCGGAGGCGGGCGACACTACGTTCTTAATTGGTGAACAAGCAGATCGCCAAGAATTCGAGCAGACCAATGAAGACACCAAGGTCGAGGGCGGCAAGCAGGCTAAATCTGTTCCGGTGCTACAAGGAATTACCAAGGCGAGCTTGCAGACGCACTCGTTCATTTCCGCTGCGTCGTTCCAGGAGACCACTCGGGTTCTAACGGAGGCAGCCGTTTCCGGGAAAGTTGATCACTTGGTCGGTCTTAAGGAAAACGTTATCGTAGGTAGGCCGATCCCAGCGGGTACAGGCTCCGTGATGAACCGTTATCGGGAAATCGCTCAAAAACGCGATAGTGAAATGGAGGCATTGGAAAAGCAGAAGGAAGCTGAGTTGGCCGCTGAGCTTGGCCTCGAAGCTCCCACCGAAGAAATGAGGTTAGAGGGAGCTGAATGAGTTAAATGTCAACTTTCAGCTATGCGGCGGCTGAGCTTCGCTTCAGTCGCCGCAACGCATTATAATAGCACTATTTATTCTGCTTGACGGTGCATAGGGGCGTCACTATATTTCCGCCCACTATGCAAGGGTTAGTGGTAGACCCAGCGGTCTAGACGTAGCCCTGTTGCATCTAGGACGTAAAAATTTGTAAACGCGCTTTTTGGGTGATCTGGGCGATCCCAACATGCGCATGTATGTCGACACATCGGCGGATGTCCGGGAGCATTTTTGTTACGCTTTGGGCATCGCCGACGTAGCGGTAGCTTGTACTCGATTGCGAAAGCCCTAAAGCCCTGGGTTCGGGTTGAGAACTTTGGTTTTGACATGAAGATTGGACAGCAGCAATGCCGACAATAAACCAATTGATCCGTAAGCCGCGTAAACGACCGGTTGAGCGAAATAAAGTTCCGGCACTCGAAGCGTGCCCGCAGAAAAGGGGGGTGTGTACGCGTGTCTATACCACGACGCCGAAGAAGCCTAACTCAGCCCTTCGCAAGGTTGCGCGTGTGCGCCTCACCAACGGCTTCGAGGTTACGAGTTATATTCCCGGCGAGGGTCATAATCTTCAGGAACACTCCGTAGTGATGATACGCGGTGGTCGCGTCAAGGATTTGCCGGGTGTTCGCTATCACATCATTCGCGGAACGTTGGATACGCAAGGTGTAGGCGACCGACGTCAACGGCGCTCTAAATATGGCGCCAAACGGCCCAAATAAGGCACTCGGGGAAATTAAATCATGTCACGTCGCCACGCTGCCGAAAAACGAGAAGTGTTGCCCGACCCAAAATTCAAGGATCTGGTGATTACCAAGTTCATGAATGGGCTTATGAAGGATGGCAAAAAATCCGCAGCAGAACGCATTGTTTATGGTGCGCTGGATATCATTCAGTCAAAAGGCGCAGGAGATCCAGTCTCCGTTTTCCACGAAGCCATTGATAACGTGAAGCCGAATGTCGAAGTGCGCTCCCGGCGGGTCGGTGGCGCTACTTATCAAGTGCCCGTCGAAGTTCGCCCGGAGCGCCGACAGGCCCTTGCAATCCGCTGGATCGTCGACAATGCCCGCAAACGCTCAGAGAATACCATGGTCGAGCGACTTTCTGGCGAATTGCTTGATGCCTCCAACAATCGCGGTGCAGCGGTCAAGAAACGCGAAGACACTCACAAAATGGCCGAGGCTAACAAAGCCTTCTCCCATTATCGCTGGTAAATCTTTTTTGGTGAAGAGCAAGAAGAATGGCTAGAACCACTCCCCTAGATCGCTACCGTAACATCGGCATTATGGCCCACATCGATGCCGGTAAGACAACAACTACTGAGCGAATTCTTTATTACACGGGGAAGTCGTATAAAATTGGCGAAGTCCACGATGGCAACGCGACTATGGACTGGATGGAGCAGGAGCAGGAGCGTGGGATCACGATCACATCCGCCGCTACCACTGCGTTCTGGAATGATCATCGCATCAACATCATCGATACGCCAGGTCACGTGGACTTCACTATTGAAGTGGAACGTTCGCTCCGCGTTTTAGATGGCGCCATTGCTGTATTTGACAGCGTTGCTGGAGTTGAACCGCAGTCGGAGACGGTTTGGCGTCAGGCGGACAAGTACGGTGTTCCTCGCATGTGCTTCGTCAACAAGATGGACCGCATTGGTGCCGATTTTTATCGCTGTGTGGAGATGATCGACGACCGCCTAGGCGCCAACCCGTTGGTACTTCAATTGCCAGTTGGCTCAGAGGCTGATCTAAAGGGCGTTGTCGACCTGCTGAAGATGAAGGCTATCATCTGGGACGACGAAAGCCTGGGCGCTGAGTTCCATGAAGAAGACATCCCTGCGGATATGGAGGACGATGTAGCATCCTATCGTGAGAAACTAATCGAGACGGCTATTGAGGCCGATAATGTTGCGATGGAAGCCTACCTTGAAGGGAAGGAGCCCGATGAGGCAACACTAAAGAATTGCATTCGCCAAGGAACGATCGACGGCATCTTTGTTCCAGTGTTCTGCGGCAGCGCTTTCAAGAATAAGGGTGTTCAGCCATTGTTGGACGGCGTTGTGGACTATATGCCGAGCCCCACAGATGTGGCGGCGATTAGGGGTGTGAAGGCCGACAGCGATGAAGAAATCGAACGTCATAATTCAGACGACGAAGCCTTCTCATGCTTGGCTTTCAAGATCATGAACGACTCATTTGTGGGCTCCTTGACCTTTGTCCGAATTTATTCCGGCGTGCTCGAGCAGGGAAAGAGCATCATGAATACGGTAAAAGGTAAGCGCGAGCGTGTCGGGCGCATGCTGGAGATGCACGCAAATTCACGCGAAGAGATTAAAGAGGCCCGTGCCGGCGATATCATCGCGTTAGTGGGTCTCAAGGAAACCACAACCGGCGACACGCTTTGCGATGCAGACGATCAGGTGATCCTGGAGCGGATGGAGTTCCCGGACCCAGTAATTGAGATCGCCGTGGAGCCAAAAACCAAAAGTGACCAGGAAAAAATGTCTGTGGCGCTCGGACGCCTGGCGGCGGAGGACCCCTCGTTCCGCGTTGCCAGTGATCCCGAGAGCGGCCAAACAATTATCAAGGGCATGGGCGAGTTGCACCTGGAAATTATTGTCGATCGTATGCTGCGGGAATTCAAGGTGGACGCCAATATTGGTCAGCCACAAGTAGCTTACAGGGAAACCATATCGAAAACCGCGGACATCGACTACACACACAAGAAACAGACTGGTGGTTCAGGGCAGTACGCGCGGCTTAAGATCCTGTTTGAACCGATTCCTGATGGTTTCGAATTCGAGAGCAAAGTAGTGGGTGGTAACGTGCCTCGCGAATACATACCTGGCGTCCAAAAGGGACTGAATTCTGCAATGTCTGCCGGTATTCTCATGGGTTTCCCAGTCACCGGCGTGAAGGCAACCCTCTACGATGGAGACTCTCACGACGTAGATTCTAGTGTGATGGCTTTCGAGATCGCGGCACGCGCAGCCTTCCGAGAAGGTTGTCAGGAGGCTAAAGCCCAACTGCTCGAGCCAATTATGCGAGTTGAGGCGGTGACACCGGAAGAGTACATGGGTGACATTATTGGTGATCTTAATAGCCGTCGTGGCCAAGTAAATGGTATGGATCAGCGTGGTAATGCTCGAGTCATAAATGCCGAGGTGCCTTTAGCGAACATGTTTGGGTATGTAAACACTTTACGGTCGTTATCACAGGGTAGAGCCCAATTCACAATGCACTTCGATCATTACGACGTCGTGCCCAATCAGGTTTCAGAAGAGATACAGGCGAAACTTGCCGGTTAAATAGTCCCAGTAACACAGAAGTTTACGGAGCACGCACCGATGGCGAAAGAGAAGTTTGAACGTACAAAGCCACATTGCAACATTGGCACTATTGGTCATGTTGATCATGGTAAGACGACTTTGACAGCGGCGATCACTAAGGTTCTCGCGGAATCAGGCGGAGCTGAGTTTCAGGCGTATGATGACATCGACAAAGCGCCTGAAGAAAAGGCGAGAGGCATCACGATTTCGACAGCGCACGTGGAATATGAGACGGATAACCGACACTACGCGCACGTGGACTGCCCGGGTCACGCTGACTACGTGAAGAACATGATCACGGGTGCGGCGCAAATGGACGGCGCGATTTTGGTCGTTTCGTCGGCGGACGGTCCAATGCCGCAAACACGTGAGCATATTCTTTTAGCCCGTCAGGTTGGTGTTCCAGCCTTGGTTGTGTTCATGAACAAGGTTGACCAGGTTGATGATGAAGAGCTTTTGGAGCTTGTCGAAATGGAGATTCGCGAGCTTCTCTCGAGCTATGATTTTCCGGGTGATGATATTCCAATCATTAAGGGTACAGCGCTTGGTGCATTAGAAGGCGGCGACGCGGCGACTGGCAAGGATGCGATAATGGAGCTGATGGCGGCGGTTGACGAGTATGTGCCGCAGCCAGACCGTCCAAAGGATCAACCATTCCTTATGCCGATCGAAGACGTTTTTTCGATTTCTGGTCGGGGCACGGTTGTTACGGGTCGTATTGAGCGCGGCGTGATCAACGTTGGCGAGGAGATCGAGATCGTCGGTATCAAGGACACAGAGAAGACGACGTGCACGGGAGTAGAAATGTTCCGCAAGCTTCTGGATCAGGGTGAAGCGGGCGACAACGTGGGTGTCCTGCTGCGTGGGACAAAGCGTGAGGAAGTTGAGCGTGGACAAGTTCTGGCGGCGCCGGGTTCGATAACGCCACACACGAAGTTTAAATGCGAGGCGTACATCCTGACGAAGGACGAGGGCGGCCGTCATACACCGTTCTTTTCAAACTATCGCCCACAGTTCTACTTCCGGACCACAGACGTAACCGGTACTGTAGAATTGCCGGAAGGCACGGAGATGGTGATGCCGGGCGATAACATTTCGATGGTAGTGAACTTGATTGCCCCAATCGCCATGGACGACGGTTTGCGCTTCGCCATCCGCGAGGGCGGCCGTACCGTCGGTGCCGGCGTCGTCGCCGAAATCATCGAGTAAGAGAGACAATCCGGCCCCGAAATTTTTCGGGGTTGGGTTTTTAGAGGACAAAGGTCATGGACCAGCAGAATATTCGTATCCGGTTAAAAGCTTTTGATCATCGCGTTTTGGATCAGTCCGCAGGCGAGATAGTCAATACAGCACAACGTACCGGTGCCACAGTTCGTGGGCCTATTCCTCTTCCCACGCGGATCGAAAAATTTACCGTCCTGCGCTCCCCACACATTGACAAGAAGTCGCGCGAGCAATTTGAAATTCGTACCCACAAGCGAGTATTAGATATTGTCGACCCGACGCCTCAGACCGTTGATGCTCTCATGAAGCTCGACTTAGCCGCCGGTGTCGATGTTGAGATTAAGCTGTAAGGGGACGGACTAATGCGCACCGGTCTACTTGTTAAAAAAATAGGCATGACCCGCCGCTTCGACGACAGTGGCGTACATCTGCCCATCACTGTGCTAAAGCTTGACAACGTCCAAGTGGTCGCTCTACGCACTGAAGACACGGATGGTTATAACGCCGTTCAAATGGGTTGGGGCAAAGCAAAAGTTAAGAACGTTTCCAGGGCCATGAGCGGCCACTTCGCCAAGGCGAAGGTGGAACCAAAAAGAAAACTCACGGAATTTCGCGTTGATGCTGACGGTCTTCTAGAAGTGGGCGTTGAGTTATCAGCGAAACACTTCGTCGCAGGTCAGTTTGTTGATGTATGCGGCACAACCATCGGCAAGGGCTTTGCTGGTGGCATGAAACGCCATGGTTTCAGAGGCCTTCGGGCATCTCACGGCGTATCTATCAACCACCGCTCTCTAGGCTCCACAGGACAATGCCAAGATCCGGGAAAAGTATTTAAGGGCAAGAAAATGGCCGGTCATATGGGCGGCGTTCGGGTAACCACCCAAAACTTAAAGGTTGTGGATGTCGATGAAGACCGCGGTTTGATTCTAATTTTAGGATCGGTTCCCGGTGCCAAGGGCGGATACATTCGAATAACTGACGCTATAAAAAAGGGCCGTCCTGACGAAGCACCATATCCAGCGGGCTTAAAGACCAACGATCTTCAAACGGAAAATGATTCACCAACAGAAGATATTGTGCCCGAGAAACAAGTCACTGAAGAAGAGGCGCCAGTCGTGGTTGAACCGGAGATCACGGAAGAGGCTTATGACGTCGCAGCCGCGCACAGCCAAGAAGAGAAGGATTAGGGCCATGAAATGCGATGTCATCGATTTGGCCAACAAGAAAAAAGGCTCCATTAATCTTGATGAAGACATCTTTGGCCTTGAAGTTCGCAAAGATCTCTTGGCGCGCGCTGTGAAGTGGCAACTATCACGTCGCCAAGCAGGTACCCATAAGACGAAAGAGCGAAACGAAGTGAATGGTACACGTTCCAAGCCATTTCGTCAGAAGGGTACAGGTCGTGCCCGCCAAGGTTTCGCGAGGGCAACCCAAATGCGTGGCGGTGGTGTTACTTTTGG
>PARE01000076.1 GCA_002709525.1 Magnetovibrio sp.
GAGCTCGATTGCTGATCCACTCTGGCTGCGTGGTAAGAATGGCTTTGACCTTGGGTGTCAAACCTAGTTTTCGCATTTTGATGTAAACGTCGAGCATATGCGCCAATTCGCCGAACCGACTGCAAATCACACGGTTGGGCCAAATTAGTTGTGTGACTTCTCTATCCAGTTCCCGGGCTGTTTTCATGGCGTTTTCGTAACTGATGTCGATCAGGCCGTTATAGAAGTATGATGCAGTTGTATCGTGTCCGAGCCGAAGTGCTGACAACGCCAGGTCTGGCAATAGGTGTGCCCAATACCGACAGGCCTCAGTGAGCACTTTGTACTCTCGTTCAATTTCACCGTGGAATTCATATATATTGGCTAAGGTCATGAGCAGATGAGGTCGTTCTGGATCATCGCGATTTTCATTTATCGCGTGGATCAGAAAAACTTCCGAATGATGTTGGGTATTGGAATTCTTGGCGAGAAAGAACCCGACCGATTTGTTCAGTTCGTATTGATCTGGGTTGTCTCCATGCTCAGCCTTAAGAGCTTCCAAACCTTTGATAGTGGCCTTCAGCAATTCTGATTTTTCTTCAGCGCTACTAAGATCCCGCAGTAGGTTAAGTAAATCATTGATCAATGATTTCTGCTCCGAACCTTTGACGATGCTACCTAATATCTAGACGGCCTAATCTTATTCCCGCCATTAAAATTTTTCCAGATCACCATTCGTCGTCGAACATCACACACTGCGCGGCGCTTGCCACTACTATTAGGAGCCAAGAGGGACTGACCAGGTTGTTCGAAGTCGAAAAGCGCCGGTGAAACCTTTTTTGAAGAAACCAATCTGCACTTCTTTTTTATCGGCAGTGCCAGACGGAAAGACCTCGCCCAAATCGTAAAGACTGGTGCCCCGTTGACTCGCGCGTAAGATCGAGTCGTATACCGGGTAATGTGCTATTGGCTTGTCGAACTTCTCTCTGTCGTAAACCCCGGACGCGTAGTAGCTGACGTCTCCGGCGTCAATCACAGCTGTTCCTGCCGCGAGCGCACCGTCGTTCAGGAACCCGAGAGACACCTCACCCCGACCGGCAATAATCTCATTCCAGTAAACCTCCCAATACTCGTTGCCGTGCGCGCCTGCGCCGGCGATATGCGTATGGAAGGTGGGCATTTGTTCAAATAATGCGCGATCTGGACTTTTGGCGTTCACGTAGCGCATGTGTAATTGTGTTCGCCCCCAGTTTATCAGCGACCGATAACTGGCGCGGACCTCGCGGTGAATAATTTTCTCGCCTTCGGTTGTGTCGATAACTGCGTGAATGTGGCTTTGCGCCGCCGCCAGCTGATCAATGCAGGCTAAATCAGTCGCGGTCTTGGGATTTGACCCGAAACAACCGTTGATTAGTGCAAATTTAAGGTCTGCCGCCTGATCCAATGACGCCAGATGTTCGAAGGCTATGGCGAAAGCATGTTTGCGCCGCTTTGCGCCAAGGTCCCGATGGGCTGCCAACGCCATTGGAAGCCCATACATCGAAACGACTCTATTTCGATATGTCGCCGGCGCCATTAAGACCGGTTTGTCGCCATCCACGACGCAGAATGCGCAAAGCTTGTGCATAGGTTTCTCACGATTGATCTCTGCATGGAGATTTCGGGAGAATTGGCCACTCAGTGGATGACTGTTCCAGTCTGGAAAGTCTCTCTCATCGGCATCGCGAAACGCTGCCTCCACGCGTTTAGGGTCGGTGACGATCTGGAGTTCGGGCATATCTGCTCTAAATTCCAATACATTTAAGAAACGATCTGATCATGATCCGCTCTCCCGTAAGCGCGGTAAACCTTTTTTGTATTTTATGATTTTTTCAAGCGATCGTGACTAAATCGATTAGAAGTGTTAAATCTGAGAATTGACATCACAATTAAAGAAAGACCTTGTCGTGCCCCTTTCGATAGACTTCAAGGCCGGTGACAAGATAATAATCAACGGCGCAGTGATTGAGAATCTGGGTTCCAATTCTAAGATTTCGGTCCACAACCAGGCGGCTATTTTGCGTGGTAAGGAAGTCCTATCAGCCGAGGATAGCACTACACCGGCATCGCGGATCTATTTTGCTCTCCAATGCGCCTATATATTTCCCCAGAATCGTGGCGATTATATAGAGAGCTACGCGAACCTCTTGGCTGAATATCTGGAGGCGTGTCCGAGCGCGAAATCCATTGCCGATGGCATTCAGGCGGCGGTAGACCAAGGGCAATTGTACAAGGCACTGAAAACGACCCAGGATCTGATTATTCACGAAGCAGAAATTCTGAGTAACCTGCAGCAGGAACTAGATGAAGCCGCTCACGAAGACGTTCCCAACGAGTTGTGAGCGAAATAGGCATAGGCCAGGAAAAGGCGTCTCAAGTCCCATTTTTGCTCTTGCTAAAAGGCGAGAGGGCTCATGCGTCCGTGTCGATCGAGGTTAGTGCCTCGGAGGAAGTGACGGACTCTGCCGACGCCTCGCTATCCTCAGCTGCTTCAGCGGAATCAAGCGCATTTTGCAGCGAGGTCAACAGACCGTTAGCGATGTTACGATTGATCTCGATAAGGGTTGCGATTTTCTCGGGTGTTGGGGCGTTGATCGTATCCACCGTATGCCTATCGACAAAATTGCAAAGGTTCAGCATGCTCTCGCGAATTTCCGTTGGCACGGGGCCATCCTCAAGACTTAACTCGGTCTGGAAAATCGTCCATAGACGCCAGTTCAACCGCAAAGAGTCACGAACGCGAACCCTGTTCTTTTCCTCGTTTAAGTCACCGAACTCGAGTGGTGAGGCCATTCGTCTGGCAGCCTCGACCAGCGCCCAGGCCTCTGTGTATGTCGGGTTGCCGGGTTCGGGAATCTGTTCGTAAGACGATTGTTTGTACTGATTATAAGCATCCTGGTTCATGTTCTCTCCCACTGCCGCAACGGTGTTACCACCCGCCTTTCCCATGGCCCACTGGGACACACCTTCATTTATCCTATGCGTATCAGTTGGCGTATTCAAGTTGGCTCTATTTTCTGCGTACATAGATGTAACTCCTTAATTTTCGGGCTTTAAAACTATAGAATTTTTATCGGTGCTTTGGTTTAAGCGGATCCTCAGATGAAGTTGGTCAGGCTCAATTCTCGGACACGAGCGAAAATCTGGAAGGAGGCTTCCAGCGCGCGCTGTTCGTCCAAGAGATTAGTCAGAGTCTCGGTCATATCGATGTTCTCCAGATCTATAATCTCTGTTTTGAAGAACCCGATGAGATCTTTGTGCAGTTTGTTCGTATCATTGATAAGTACCCGGTCGAAACCCAGATCAATTTGCATTTGCTCAAGACTCCCAACGGTCTCTGCGCCGAAAGGTGCGGTACCGGCGACCGTCCGCTCCAAGGATGCTTCCAAAAGGTATTCGGCTTGACCGGAACGGTCTTGGTTCTGGTCCAAACCGCCTTCTGTTCCGAATTTGCCCTGCAAAATAATGCTGATTCCTCTGATCCCCTTCTCAAACGCGGGGTGGGCGGCAAAGATATCGAAATCCAGGGTCCGATCATCGTCAACTCGGTGGTTCAAGGTACGTTGGTCACCTTTGAAATAAGACGTTGCGGATACGTTACCAGCGACGGAATAGACCTCGATCTCGGCGCCCGAGACGTTCGTTTCATTGGTTAGTGTCGCGCCTGTGAGGGTGAGGGTCGAGCCATCAGCAGATTTTGCTCCAATTGTGTAGGTGCCAGCGTTGGTGCCGGCGGTGACTGTGAAGGATTGCCCCACGGACAAGTTATCAAAAACGTCCGCCACGGCGGCGCCGCCGGGGTTGGTTTGCACCTGAATAGTATCTACGTCACCGGTGCCGTTGTCTGTGAATACCAGCTTTGTATGAGATGAATAGGTGAAGTTGACTGAGTTGGCGCCTGTGAAAGTGACCCCGTCGGTATCAGTCTGGCTAGTAACTGTCTCACTCACAGTAATTGTGGAGCCGTCGTCGCTAATTGCGTTGATGGTTACCGTTTGATCGTTTCCAGTTCCAGTTCCTGTGATTGCAAGTTTATTGCCTACAGCGAGCCCATTGAAGACGCCTGGAACGGCTGTCGATGAGTCGTTTTTAACCACTTGGATTGTGCCGTTAGTATTAAACTTAACGTGCGTGTCACTGACATAATCAAAGAATGTCGCCGCGGCTGAGTTGGTGGAAGTGGTTCCCTCATCCGTCAGTTTCTTGCTCTCAATCGTAATAACCGTGCCGGTATTGGCGGAAACTGTATAGGTGCCATTATTCTTTGCGGTATTCGAAACCGTAAACTTTGAACCAACTGGAATGCTCGATAGGCTGTTGGCTGTCGACGCCGTGAGCGTGCTGCCTGAGCGTGAGAATGTCATGTCCCCTAAATTCGCATCTGACAATGAGAGAGTCCTCTTTGGATCTTCTGGGTCCGGGAAGGTGATGACAACGTCGGGAGAGTTGCTTTCATCCGTGAGCATTTCAGTGCGGACCGTAATGGTTCGCCCATCCGACGACACGCTATCAACCGTGTAAGTGCCATTATTGTTCGTCGTACTGGCTACTGTGATGTAGGTTCCAGCCGACACGTTGGCAAACATTGCGGACGAGGCCTCGATGGTGCTCGTTCCTGCCGTAGTTGTGTCGCCATCACTATCTTGTCTAAATTTCAAGAAATTGGTCGGAGTTATGAACGGCTTATTGAGATTATTCGTGTCGGAATTAATCGTGAAACTCTCCAGATGTGCGCTGCTAGTTTCTGGATACTTGATTCGTGTGCCGTCATATTTTTCTTGAAAGGCCTCAATGGTAGTAATGCCAAAATCTACTGGTTCGGTATCAGTTTTTGAGCCTGAAAACAGGAACCGCCCGTCGATGTCCGTATTAAGAAGGCTTTGGATATTTTTTAGAGATTCGTACGCGCGGGTCTGAATGTAGTTGACGCGTTCTTCATCGAGCTTTTCCCCGGTAGAATAGGTATTAAGCTCTTTGCGAAAGTCGGAAACCGTAATGCGAAACTGTTCAACCACTTTCTCTGTAATCTCAAGGCGCACATCGACCTGTTCGTTATTAGACACGAATCGTTCCAGCGTCGACCGGGTGTTTTCAATGTTTATAAGCCGACGAGAATCCTGGGCGATACCATCATAACTTTGCGATTTTCTCTCGCTGGTCACTTGGATCTGACGCTCGTAAACGTTTTGCTGGGTTTGGAAGATCCTGCTTAGAAGTACCGAATTTGCGGCCTGGGTCGATATGCGGCTCATAGTGCTCGTTCCTACTGAATAGCCCGCTCGAGGGCGTCGATCATGTTTTGGATCACCGAGATCACGCGTGCTGCCGCAGCAAACGCTTGCTCATAAACCAACAAGTCCGACATTTCTTCATCCAGGTTGACGCCACGAACAGAGTCTGATTTGAACTGCAGACTCTCCACCAAAGATTGCTGGGACTCTAAATTGCGGTCATTGGCGGCAGCTAGGCTGGCGTTTGTGGATAAAACCTCGGCCGCGTAATTGGCGAAAGTTGAATTACGCGCGGCTAAGCCGCCGGCTTGATCGAAGGCATTTGTGGACGTCATGATGTTCGAAAGGGCCTGAGCTATAGTATCGTCGCCCGCGGCCAGCGTGTATTCGCCAGATGCACCTATATTGGCGTCCCACTGCATCTGGCCCGTGGCGATATTGCTCGGTTGGGTCTGGATATCAGTGCGAACATGCATGACCTGCGATATTCCGGTTTCGCTGACTTTCAACCCAAGTGAAGTCAAGAGGGTGTTGGCCGTAGTCCCGGAGCCCTGGGTAATGGTTAAGGATGAGCCCAAGTCATGGGATATTCGAAGGCGCGAGCCGTCACCTTCGGGAATGGCTGACGCAGTAAGGTTAGTCACATTGTTGGTGATCTGGGTAGCGAGATCTGCAAGGCTGGTGCCGCCGTTTACGGTAATCGATCCTAAAACCGCGCCCGCTGCGGTTGAGGTGTCGCGGAAAGTCAGTGTTTCAGTTGTCGGTGAGCTGGGGGTCGTAAACGAGGAGGAAACAACTTCTGATTCCCAAGTGTTGTCGAGCCGAGAGTCGACAAAGAAATCGTTAAGGCCGAAGAAATAGGAAAAGCCGCTGACCGTTTCATCAATGGTGGTGTCGCTATTCGCACCGCTCGAAGTGGTGGTGCTGGCGTTGAAGTTAATGACTGCGTCTTCGGCGGTGCTGCCATTGGCCGTGTCGGATTCGTCGCGAAAAGATAGATAGAGCGAGGTGGAGTTCAGATTGATCGCGAACTTCCCGTCAGAGCCGATGGTTGCCGTGGCGCTGGAAGTGCCATTTGTCTGCAACCAGTCCTCGATTTGCGCGGCAACTTCGCTAATTGTCCACGGCCCGTTCGCCGATTGCACCTGTGATCCGCTGGTGCCGTAGAGGTTCGAGGCCATGATTGTTTTAAGGGTTGTCACCGCGGACTGGTTACCGGATGAGTCGGCAAGCATGATCGTTACGTCGTCACCGCCGGAATCGAGTGTCATCGTTTGCTCAGCGGGTTTAATAAAGATCCGCGTGCCGGTCATCGTTTGAGCGCCAGGGAAAGCTGTTCCACGGTTGTGAACCTGGTTAATCACATCGCGAAGTTCAGACGCAAATTCGTCCAATTCGGCCTGGAGGCTCGGCAGGACTGAATCCCTCAGATCAATCAAGCCCTTGAGTTGGCCTTCGCGAATCTGATTGGTCATATCATTGGCCGCGATCGTCGTGCCAACGAAGATACCGTTGATGTCTCCTTCAGAGTGAGTTGACGTGGCCGACACTGACGAAGCGGGAACGTGAGTGATGGGTGGCGGAACCGTATCGACCAGCGTGTGGCCAGACTCCGTGAAGACCACGACGTCCCCATCGCTACGCGAGAAATAACGGATATCGACTAATTTCGAGAGCTTGTCGACCTCCATATCCCGCTGGTCCTTTAGATCAGTTACGTCGCGGCCTACAGAACTGTTGGCAATAATGTCATCATTCAGTTTGTCAATCTTTGAGGTGATCCTAGTCATGTCGCCGACTAACTCAGCGATTTCCCCGTCTGCCTGCAGACGAAGGTCTTGTATCGTCTCACTCATGCCTTTGATGTTTGCAAGGAGGTCATTGGCGCGGCGAACGACTTCGGAGGATTCCAAGGTTTTGTCGGGAGATACCGCCAGTAGCTCGAAGGCCTCGCTCAACTGTTCGGTCAAATGGGCAAAGGACGTGTTATCCTCTGGCGACCCGAATAAATCCTGCATGCGAGTGAAAAAATTTTCCTGGATGGCGAAGGTATTGGTTTCGCCGTTCTCGATTCGCAGGGTCTTCATGAGGCCTTCATCGACTCTCCGTTGGACTTCCGCAATCTGCGTCCCTGCGCCGATGCCACCCACGTTGACCTGTTCAAAACGGACGATCTTGCGGGAGTATCCGTCCGTATTTAGATTGGCAACGTTGTTGGAGATGGTATGGAGTGCTTCTTGGTTTCCCAGAAGACCACTCTGTGCCACGCGTAATGCAAGGGTGATGTCACCCATATGAAATAGCTCCTCGGAAACCTATAAGTTCTGATCAACCGTAAACGAAACGCGCCGTGCGGCTGCATTTGATCCGGCGCGGCTTGTTGCTCCATGCGAGCCATACACGCCGGCGCTGGGTTGTTGGTCTTGCACAGCCTCGGCGATTAGTTCGACCACGCGCCTGTTAGCAGAAATCGCAGTTTCCAGAAGGCTAGCATTTTCATCCATCAGAATTTTTACTTCGTTACCCATAGCCAGTAGGCGCTCGCGCACATCTATGTCAGCTTCGGCAATGATCTCCGGATCCTCGGCAATGCCTTTGTATCGGGTCTCATAAACACGGCTAAGCGTGGCCTTTTCATCAAGCAGTGAGTGCACATCCTTCGTGCGACGCAGGCGCAGGGCCTCATTCTCACGCTGCAAGAGTTCCGCTAAGCGTCCCGTGATCACGATCAGGTCGTTCAGTCGGTTGTTCGGATCCATATCAATTGATCTCCTGAAGCTTGATAATTTCCCGGTACACGGAATCGGCAATACCGATGCCACCAGACTTAGTGATAGCCTTGCCATATTCCTCAATCTGCATTCCGCGCCACATGGTTTCCGAGTTGCCGCCGCCGAAGGGGGCTTCGGGTTTGATGCCTTCGAACATGGGTTGAAGCATCTGGGTAAGAAATACCGCTTCAAAATCCTCAGCAATTTTGCGGGCTTGTTGGTGGGTCTGCGCTGAGCGCATATCCGGTAGTTTCGCAGTATTGCCGTATGCCTGATGCGCGGCGCCGATATCTATGAGGTTCGCCATTACATTACCTCGATATCGGCTTGCAAGGCGCCAGAAGCTTTAACCGCCTGTAAAATAGTGATCATATCGCGTGGACCGATCCCGAGCGCGTTCAAGCCGTTCACTAATTCCTGCAGGCTTACGCCAGGCTTCAACACCGTGAGGCGACGTTCTTCACCCTCATCCACTTCGACATTGGTGCGGTCCGCGGTCGTTGTCGCACCGACTTCGGCGAATGGACCGGGTTGTGAGACTTGCTTGGCCTCGGTGACCCGGATAGTAAGTGAGCCTTGGGCGATAGCAACGGAGCTAATCCGGACGTTCTCGCCCATTACGATAACGCCTGATTGTTCGTCGATGATGACCTTCGCGGTCTGATCCGGTTCAACCCTCAGCTGCTCAATATCCGTCAGTAATGCAACTGCGTTGCCATCATAACTATGCGGCACTCGTATGCGGACTGTCGTTGGATCGCTGGGACGCGCGGCGTTGGTGCCCAGGAAAGCGTTGATCGCCTGGGCAATGCGTCGGGCCGTCGTGAAATCAGGATTACGCAGCGTTAGTTTGACGTCTTGCAGGTTGCCGATAGTGAAGTTGACTTCGCGCTCTACGATGGCGCCGTTGGCGATGCGGCCGCTGGTGGGGACGCCCTTGGTTACGGTTTCAGCGTTGCCACCTGCTTGGAACCCGCCAACCGCCAACTGACCCTGCGCGACGGCGTAAACTTCGCCGTCGGCCCCCAGCAGCGGCGTTACAAAAAGCGTACCGCCGAGCAGGCTACTCGAGTCGCCCAGCGCGCTTACCGTTACGTCGATGCGGCCGCCTTGACGAGCGAAAGCGGGAAGCGCTGCGGTGACCATCACCGCGGCGACGTTTTTCGAGTCCAGACCGTTGTCCGTCGGCTTGACGCCCATGCGGTTAAGCATGGATTGCAAACTTTGCTTGGTAAAATGTCCGGTTTTTAGTGTGTCGCCGGTGTTGTTTAGGCCGACCACGAGGCCGTATCCGACCAGCATGTTATCGCGAACGCCTTCGAACTCAACGATATCCTTGAGCCGGGATGCCGCATCGGCTGGTGTTAGCATAGCGCTCGACGCGATACCGGCTAAAACCATGGCAACTAGTCCTAAGACTCTACGTTTCATCAGTATTGTTCCCGTCTTGGCCAATTTTCGTTATCCGTATGCGCCATGCAATTGTTGTGTTTTTTATCGGATGCGAATTTCGTGCCAGTTCACGCGCCTTTTAAGTCATTGATAATAAGTATTTTTGTTTTTACGCCGGCCACCAAAAAAAGTCGGAATCCTGTAATTTATCTACTTACTGGGTAAGATTTGCCGGCTACGCCTTGAGGTCGCGGCTGGTCTGCACCATTTCGTCGATGGTACGGAACACGGTGGCCGAAGAGTTGTAGGCCTTTTGCACCATGATCATTCGTGTGAACTCCTTAGTTATGTCAACGTTGGAAATTTCAAATGCAAGGGGGACGAAGGTTGCGCGCCGGCTGGCGTCGGCAAAGGTCTCTTCCGGCGCACCCGACTCGGCGGTCTCCTTAAACACCATGCCGTTCAGCATCTCCAGTTGGTTTGGGTTCTGGAAAATCGCCAACGGTACTTTGTAGATGGCGCGTGTTGTGCCATCGGTGAAGCTACCTATAACCCGGCCTGTATCATCAAATGTGACGTTCCTCATATTGGCCGATGCCAGTCCGTTGTGATTGTAACTCTCGGCCAAAAAATCGGCGCCGAACTGTGTCATGTTGTCGACGTTTAGGGTGAATGTTGAGGTCGCCGCATCAGCAAACGTTAGTGAAAAGTTCATGGTCACTGGGGCGGTGCCTGTGACCCTGCCGTTGCCGTCAAATGTCAAGGTTTGAACGACGGAGGTCTGATGTGAGGTTTTAGCGGCAACGGTGGCCGAATTGTCTGCCGTGCCTGTGACGTTTGCCCTTGTGTTTACGACGATGGCGGTGTTGTCCACGGTCGCGCCTGTGGTCGGGGTCGATGCCGTAGCAGTAAACGACTTCCCTGCCGTTCGTGCCGTTAATGTGAACTCTCCGGCAGCTGCGCCAACGGCCGCTGTAACAGTGGCATTGGCAGGCCCATTTGCTTTAAAGGCGGCGATAATATTGTCACGGATAGCAGATAAGCCTCCCTCTGCGCCTGTCACCGTATAGGAAATGGTCTGGGCAGAAATGTTATTGTCTGTGCTTGCCAGCGAAAATTCGTAGACGTCACCGGCTTCCAAGGTTCCTGCGATGGTAATCGTATCCTTTTGCGCGATCGATCCATCCGTTGCACTTGCGGATGTGGTGAAAGAAGTTCCCGCCGCATTAGCGGTCAGAGTAATTTCGCCATTGTTGTTTCCAGCGCTTGCCGTCACGCTGGCGGCGATTGTCGGATCGGCATTTATTGCGGTGACGATAGCATCGCGAATCCCAGATAAACCAGCTTCAGTGCCGGTAGAGACATAGTTTACTGTTGTCACCGTGCCAGCAATGTTGACGGTGACAGAGTATGTATCGTTAGCTTCAGCGGTGCCGCCGAAATTGATGGTGTCAGCTTGTGGCGACGAGCTCCGGCTCGTGGTTGCTGATACCTGCCAAACGTTATCTGATTGCTTTGTGAAATTTAATTGAGCTGACTTTTTTGCGCCATTCGAGTCGACGATCCCTATGTCATATGTCTCGAGATTGTCGTTATTAGTACCCGACAAGGCGCCAAATACTGTTCCCAGATGGTCGTTAATATTTTCGTTGGTCGAGGGCAAATTGAGCCCAATCGTCGCTGTCGAAGTCGGCGTGTTGGTATTGATGAATGCATATTCGTCAATGCGGATCGGCTCAAGGCTTCCGGTAGAAAATGTACCGTCCGCCGTGTTCACCGCTTCGCCCAGCACATAGTAGCCGTTTCTATCCACCAGATAGCCGTTGTTGACGGTGATGCTTGAGCCGTCTTCAGTGACTACAGTGGAGGTCTGAGCATCCGCCAATCCGACCTCGAAGCTGCCGTTACGGGTGAAAAATATTTCATCCGAAACGGTAACCTTGGGGCTAACGTAAAAGAAGCCGTCACCGCTAATGGCTAAGTCCAAATCCCGATCCGATGCACTCAAGAAGCCTTGGGTATCGATACGCTGAAAATCCTTAGGCTTGATACCGCCCAGGTCCGTTTGGTTTGACAAACTCTTTGAGATCATCGTTTCAAAGCGGGTATCCGTGCGTTTGTAGCCACCGGTATTAACATTGGCGACATTGTTTCCGATCGAAGTTAGTGCGTGGGCCTGAGTTTTCATGCCCAGCGTCGCCGGCTGGAAGAGGTTATAACCCATCGGGTGTCTCCACGTTCTAGGCGATCCACATCCGATATTGGATGGAGTGCGGATCTATTGCTTCCCCCCTTTCGAAGCAAATGGGATGCCAGTTTTTGTTTATCTATAATATGTTGTTTTTGCATATTAATTTTTTTGTTCTCGAAGGTTCTGGGGAAAAACATTCCTCCAAAAAGACAGGGGAGAAGCAGAATTTGCCGGTCTGATCTTTCTTCGTGATGGCCGGAAAACTACAATCGAACTTCGTTATGAAGATCGTTGGTGAGGCACTGTAGATTGGCCTCTTGATGGCAAGGACCGCTTTTGCACTAACCACCTATGAAAGACCCGACAGACATCACATGCGACCAGATAGGAAAAGGGTATGCCCGCAAAAATCGAAATTGAACGCCAAAGCGACGTGATAATTGTCACCAACGACTTCCCAGAAACCCGTAATGCCCTGAACGCTGACTTTTACACCGGCTTCGCGGATACCCTTGCCAAGGCTAATGTAGACCCCACCATTGGCGCCATCGTGCTTACCGGTGGCGGTAATTTCTTTTGCGCCGGCGGTGATTTGAACCGATTGAAGAAGTTTGCCACCACACCTGAACCGGAAAGACGCGACTCTATCACTCGCCTTCACGCCATGATTAAGGCCATTGCCGATTGCCGAAAACCTATCATCGCGGCTGTTGAGGGTGGTGCTGCAGGGGCGGGGGTTTCCCTGGCGGCAGCGTGTGATTTGATTGTCATGGCTGATGATGCCTATTTCTCGGTTGCCTACGTGAAGATCGGTTTGTCGCCAGATGGCGGTGCCACTGCGTTGCTTGCACAGAGTTTGCCGCGCCAACTTATGACCGAAATGTGTCTTACCGGTGATAAGTTTGGCGCAGCTCGGTTGCTCGATGCTGGGGTGGTGAACCGGGTCGTTTCAGCCGGCTCAGCACTACAAGAGGCTACAGCATGGGCCGCGGATTTGGCAAAGGGGCCTGCCCGGTCGATGGCGCGGATAAAGAGCCTTTGTCGCGCTGCCAGAGAAAACTCCCTGATTGAACAACTAGAAATGGAAGAGGAATTGATGATTTCCGCTCAGACGGATCCGGAGTCCATTGAGGGGATTTCCGCATTTTTGGAGAAACGTCCTGCCGACTACACGAAACTTCGCCGCGACAAATGAGTAGGCGTCGACGAAGCCGCAGGTTTCTACGGCGGGCTAGGGGGCGAGTGGCGATTGGGCTTCGAGGGGGTCGCAATTTCCGGGAGTTTGGGTCGAGAAATGATGTCGAAGAACATGGGTTTCAACCCCGTCACCAATGTTTTGCTCATCTCAGCCTGGGTATTAAGCCGACCTTGCTATTGCTCAGATTGGTTAGCCGTTGTCGTCGACGGGAAATACGTGTGCCTGCTTGGTGTTGACAGTCACGGTGACCCGGGTTCCTGGTTCGGGCAGAAAAACGCCAGGAACGCGTGCTTCCAATTCCACGTCGCCGTTATCGGAGGGTACGATGAAGGAAACCAGGGACGCGCGACCGAGGGAACGTGCGCCGGTAACGACGACCCCCCGGTCTGACGGAGTCGCTACCAATGGTGCGGGCAAGAAAGGCGCGTCGCCTGGACGCGGCGCTGGCGTCTCGCCAACAACGGCGAGGCGGAAGGCTTCGGGCCGGATTAGGACCTGCGCCATCGTTCCATACTCGAGATCTTTGGTATCAAAGATTCCGATGGCTGTTGCCAAGGCGCCGGAGGTAACCGTGCCTGTTAGCCTGTTGACGGTGCCGAAAAGATCCGCGACAAATTCCGTATTCGGCTGAAAGTATATTTGTTCTGGAGAGCCGTCCTGGACAACGCGGCCGTGATTCATGACCAGGATTCGATCGGCCATGAACATGGCCTCTTCGGGATCATGGGTAACCAGCAACGTAGCGACGCCGGTATCGCGAAGCATCTCCAGAGATTGGCCACGGACGGCGGCACGACGAGCCACGTCCAGTCCAGAAAATGGCTCATCCAGAAGTAAGACAGAGGGCTCCGTTGCCAAGGCCCGCAACAATGCGACCCTTTGTTGCTGGCCGCCTGAAAGAGTGTGTGGGTAGTTGTCTCCGCGGCCGCTAAGGCCCATCTGCTCCAACGCTGTTTCGGCCCACTCGCGTCGCGCCGGCGTGTCGGCTTTGACCCCAAATATAATATTTTCTAAGACGTTAAGATGCGGAAACAGGGCGTAATCCTGGAACATAAGACCAATGCCGCGTTGGTCGGGCGGCACATTAAGGCCTGTGGCCCCGTCGTCGACCATGGTTTCGCCAATGCGGATCTGTCCTTTCTGTAACCGATCTAGCCCGGCCGCGACCCGCAGCAATGTGGTTTTCCCGCAGCCGGATGGACCCAGCAGACACACGACTTCGCTTGGCGCCACAAATACCGAAACCCCGTTGACCACCTTTTCGTCACCAAAGGCATGGGAGAGGTTGGTTATGCGCAAACCCCCAATCATCAGCAATATCCCATAAAGAAGCTCTTATACGGTTGCAGTTTCGGGGTGAATAACGCTGCTGCTTTACAGCCGCTTGATAGCCTATGTTTGGGCTGCGTCTCATAAGTTGAAGGCACAGCTCTCGTTCTCCGAATGGTCTTATTACATCGACGATTGTTGACCACCGCTAAGACCCTCTAACAGGAGACACGATAACTTCAGGCAATATAATGTCCAGAGATACGATCATATTTTAGCCGACAAAATATCGGGTCTGGACTGCCTAGTGCGGTATTAGCCACGATCTTAAAAATAATCGTTTCATGATGCGTGATAGTGCATTGATTTTTGTGGTAATGACTATCATAATCATTGCGAGTGCTAATAATTTTCGATATTATTGAGAATGAGAAGCATTCGCAAGTGAATAAAGTTTATTCTCAGTTACTTGGATTTCAACACAATCGGGAGTTTCCGATGTCAAAAATACTCACCCTAGGGGCATCCGCCCTTTCCCTCGCGCTAGTTTCCGGCGCGGCCA
>PARE01000077.1 GCA_002709525.1 Magnetovibrio sp.
AGGCTTAAAGATGAAGATGTCGGGCAGATGCATTCCACCGTCGAACGGATCATTCATGATGTACATGTCTTCCGGTTGCATTGCGCTTCCGAAGCGTTCGACTATCACGTCCAAGGCTGTTGGGATCGACCCAAGGTGCGCGGGTAGAGTTAGCCCTTGGGCGACCAGCTTGCCGTTTTTGTCGGCAAAGGCTGTGGAAAAATCCATATTGTCGCGCAACACGCCGGAATAAGTGGTTCGGCAGATAGTCAAGGCCATTTCATCTGCGATGGAAAAGATGGAATTCTTGAACAATTCGAAGTCGATCGGGTCGTCAATGGTAGGCATGTGTGAAACCTCCCTAGATACTCTACAGCTGAGAATAGGGGTTTCCTGGGAGCTGAAAAGTAAAGATTCTGCCGTTGCTCGTTCCGGAGTTGTGAAACCTTAAATTATAGGTCTTGTACAGGAAAAAACTATCCTAGACCCCAGGCTGATTGGACAGAGCGTACAACTGAGAATCTGCACAGACTCTAGGAAATTTTTTACAAGAAAGTTGTCATGATCGTCGTTGCGTGTTGTATCATTTTCGTCGGCGTGGACGGGGCCTAGGATCAAATTAAGGTCGGTGATGCCCCCACGGTTTATCTCTCCATCACTGTAAATCCCGAACAGTTTAGAAAGGGTAATGGCCTGCAGGTCCACAGGGACGAGGGCATCGGTTTCGGCTGTGTGCGGACGTCCTTGGCAGGCCAAAGTATATGAGGTAACACTTAGTTCATTAAATCTCATTATGTTCTGGGGGTTGGGCGCTAATTCGAAGCTGGATGAGATGACCGGGTCACGGATTTACTATACCCGTTTGGTTTCCCAATTCGGGCGAGTGCTGCGGAACGATCACCTTGTCTTGTCCGTTCTGGCAATTTTTGTCGGCTGTTTGACGGGCGTCGCTGTTGCTCTATTCCGTGAGTTTATCGCCTTGGTTCAGTTCACGACCTTCCAGGCAGAGGTGGAGAGGGTATCCAGCTTTGCTGCCGAATTGCCCTGGTGGCATGTTGTCAGCGTGCCGATGCTAGGTGGACTCTTGGTTGGTGTCATCACGTATCGTTATCTGCCCGGTCGCCGGCCCCACAACGTACCCGACGTGATAGAGGCCAACGCGCTGCGTGGTGGACGCATGTCGCCCCGGGTGGGACTTGTGGCAGCTCTGGTCAGTGGACTTTCCATTGGCGCTGGCGCCTCGGTGGGGCGCGAAGGACCGGCGGTGCATCTTGGCGCGTCACTAAGCAGTTGGATCGGGCGCCGCCTACATCTGTCGCGATCCTTGACGCGGACCCTTTTGGGTTGCGGTGTTGCATCGGCTGTAGCTGCATCGTTCAATGCGCCCATTGCTGGTGCGTTGTTTGCTAACGAAGTGGTGGTTGGCCATTACGCATTAAAGGCATTCGCGCCCATAGTGATCTCCAGCGTCGCCGGCACAGCTATCTCTCGGGTCTGGTTTGGCGATTTCCCGGCGTTTACCTTTGATACAGGTATCATTGCGTCGTTTTGGGAGTTTCCAGCCTTCGTCATTTTAGGGATTTTATCGGGCATTCTGGCTATCGTCTTTATGCGGTCCATCGGTATTGCCAACCGAGTCGCGCGAGCCGTCCCCATTCCCCGCTGGTCCCGCCCCGCCCTTGGTGGCTTGCTCCTTGGGGGCATCGCACTCCAGGTTCCGGAAGTCTTGGGGGTTGGTTATGTGGCTATGGAGTCTGCCCTATTAATGGAATTCACACTGTGGGTACTGATTGGGATTTGTGCGGCCAAGGTGGCGGCAACGGCGATCTGCGTGGGTTTTGGGTTTGGTGGCGGCGTGTTTAGCCCTGCCTTGGTCATCGGCGCTATGCTGGGGGCGTCATATGGGATCATCGCTACCGGCGCCTTTCCTGGTTACGCATCAAATATCAGTGTTTACACCATCGTCGGAATGGGCGCGGTGGCAGCGGCGGTCTTAGGCGCGCCTATTTCGACTACGCTGATTATCTTTGAAATGACATCAAACTACGCATTGACCCTTGCGGTGATGGTAGCCGTGGTTGTGGCGTCCGAGATCACTCATCATTTCTATGGCCGATCATTCTTTAGCGTACAGCTCCTTAATAGGGGAATTGATGTGAAAAGCGGGTTCGAAGCCGAGGTTATGCGATCGATCAAGATCAATGATGTTCTCACGGACGATGGGATTATTGTATTTCCTGGCGCCGGCCTGCAGGACGTGCGAAAGCTGCTCCAGGAGTGCCCCTTTGGCGAGCTATTCATCGTCCGAGAAACCGGTGAGCTGCATGGCACCGTGACTTTAGCGGATTTAAGCGATTCAGCCTTTGATCCTGCCTTTGATGATTTAGTCAACGCAGGCGACGTGGCGCGGTTACATCCACCGCATCTAACTATGTACGATACTTTGGAAACAGCACTTACTATGATGACGGATACAGGTGAGGAGCATTTGGCTGTGGTTGATAACAATCTGACCATGCAGTATCAAGGATGTGTTCACCATAAGGAGCTTATGGCGGCTTACAACCAAGCTCTCGTGGATACCCGTCACGAAGAGCACGGGGAGTGAGATCATTTCAATTAGTATTTATTCGGAGCCAGCCGTAGCGGTCCCGCGAGCGGATTACGACCTTTTTGATGTCCAAGCTATCCGAACTATAAGGCAGAATATCAAGAGAAACGTGGGAGCCAGCATCCCCCTGTGACCAAACCTTTCGGAACATATCTTCTAAGTTGGAGACCCGGCGCCCCTGGACGCCAATAATGATATCACCGACTTTCAATCCGGCCTCCGAGCCAGGGCCATCGGGTGCGACGCTGTTGATGATCAGTCGGCCTTGAGAGGACGTGGCATGTACCCCCAACCACGGACGTGGCTTTTGACCGGAACGGCCTGTATCTATCATCTGGCTGAGGATTGGAGTTAATAGATCAACTGGAACAAACACATTGCCGGGCGATCTGCTCTCTGGTCTTAGTGCGTCACCAACAAACAATGAACCAACCCCCACGAGTTGACCGTCCAAGTCGACCAGCGCGGCCCCCGCGAATTCACGATGCGGCGGCATCGTGTAAATGGCGCTATCCAATAAGTAATCCCAGTAACCGACGAATGGCCTACGCGAAACCGCGCGCACGGGCGCTACGCCGCCGGACTGGCCGGACGAAATTATAAAAAGAGGCGCACCTGGCTCGAGGTCTGAGGGGTCGCCCAATTCCAAAGGCTGAATGTCAAAATCCCCGCGGGCCCGAAGCAAACCAAACCCAGTTTGATGGTCATAAGCTACAAAGTCTGCCGGAGCAATCTGCCCAGTGTGGGATGTCACCTCTAGGGTAGCTGACTCCATAATAAGATAGCCAATAGTAAGGATAAGTCCGTCTTCTCCAATAACTACACCGCTGCCACTACGCTCAGTGCCTAACGACCGCGCTGTTCGAGCGCCTGGATTAATCACCGCTTTTACCCGTACGATAGCACCCGCGATTTCCCCGAAGGTACGCTCAGTGGCGGCCGCGATGGTCGGGGCTAAGATGGATGAAAAGGTTAAGAGCACTAAGAAAACTGTTTGCACCCTCTTCATAAATCTAAAAGGTTCCATTATCATCGATTGTGTCCGTAACCTGCCTTGAGCCCAACCATCATTTGTAACGAAATAGAAATGCTCAAGAATAAGCGCTATTTTTATATACGAAATACGTCGAGCAAGCCGATCCGGATCATCCCGGTGCTGATCCT
The DNA here is from genome assembly GCA_002709525.1 of Magnetovibrio sp. Classification (GTDB taxonomy): domain Bacteria; phylum Pseudomonadota; class Alphaproteobacteria; order Rhodospirillales; family Casp-alpha2; genus UBA3470. Next base: position 3,755 of record PARE01000077.1, read on the forward strand.
GCTGGTATGGGGGATAGGCCTATTCGCGAACATGCCATCGGCTGTCGCCTTGCCTCTGGCCGAGGCACGGCATCTGCTGTCTCGAACCGGCTTTGGATTAGCTCGGTCTTATGAGATTATGGCGCTCGCCCACATGAGCCGTGATCAGGCGGTTGACAATCTCCTCCGCAGCTTAATTCCCACACCAACAACGCAACCACCTGCCTGGGTTGGTGATCCCATGCCTCACTGGAACGTGCGAAAAAATTGGTCGAGGGCCCAAAAGAGCGCCTTCAACAAGACCAATCGCGAACGCTGGAAGCTATTGCAGAAATGGTGGGCAGAAGAAATGCTGGCGACCTCGTCGCCATTGACCGAACGCTTGGTCCTTTTTTGGCATAATCATTTCACCTCGTCGTTCGACCGTGTCAAATGGGTGCCCTATCTCTATGCTCAAAACGCTCTGTTTCGTCGTCACGCGGCGGGGAGTTTCCGCGACCTGCTAAATGCCATAGTGATGGACCCGGCAATGCTGTTTTATCTGGATGGACGCCGGAACCGGGCGCAGAAACCGAATGAGAATTTTGCCCGTGAACTGCTGGAATTGTTCACCATGGGTGAGGGTCACGGCTATACGGAACGTGATATTCGCGAGGTGGCTCGAGCCCTCAGCGGCTGGAGCGTTGATACGACTACTGCCAAGGCCGTATTTCGCGCTAGGAATCACGACTGGGGAGAGAAGGAGTTTCTTGGCCAGCGCGGCGACTTTGGTGTCCAGGAGGTGGTCAACGTAATTCTCGACCACAATCGCCCCGCCCGGTATCTGGCGGAGAAATTTTATGATGCGTTCATCGGTGGCATGCGGCATACGCCAACCCTAAATGCCGCCGCCAAGGCCTTCCAACAAAGCGATTATAGCATATCTGCTTTGCTTCGCACTCTGCTCAACAGCCCAACTTTCTGGGACCTGAAAACCCGCGGCAACCAGATCAAGTCCCCTGTCGACATGGTCATGGGATTAGCCCGTTTTACCAACTGGCAAGGAAAAACGAAGATTTTGGTCAATCGCATGAACGCTATGGGCCAGCGGCTATTTCGTCCACCAAACGTTGAGGGTTGGCCGGGTGGAGCTGCATGGATATCTACGTCCTCTTTGGCGGCGAGAAATAGTTTTGTCTTCGCCATTACACGACATTGGGCTGCGGCGGCGCGAAGCGGAATGAGTGGCATGAATTCAATTACTGCAGCTGCAAAAGCCGGTGAGATGAGTACGCTAATGAAGATGGCTCACCAGATGCCGGCCGAGACGGCGTCCATCGTTCTGGCCATACCACCCGTGAGAAATATTTTGTATGAAAAATTATCGCCAGCGGCGTATCTGACGGCGCTGTTCCGAGATCCAGCTTTTCAGATGAAATGAGGGCCTGAAGATGCAACTGACTCGACGTGGCATTCTGAGGTCGGTTATGGCTGCACCGTTGGTATTTGTGCCGCAGGTACCAGTTGCAGCGTCCTGGCGCCGACATCTGGTTCTTGTGGAATTGAATGGTGGCAATGATGGCCTCAATACTGTGGTGCCGTATCGCGATCCGGTCTATACGCAGATGCGGCCAAAACTGTCGCTGCCTATCGATCAGGTACTGCGATTAGATGAGCGTCTGGGCCTACACCCGGCCCTGGAACATCTGATGCCACTTTGGATTGACAGACACATGGCGATTGCCTTGGGGGTTGGTTACCCCCAACCCAACCAATCGCATTTCCGCTCAATTGACATTTGGGAGACGGCGACCTTGGCAGAAACCTACGGCGAGGATGGTTGGCTGGTCCGATTGTTTAAGGAGAGCCGACCGTCAGTTACCTTGCCGGCCGAGGGCGTAGTGTTGGGTCGCAATGACCCGGGACCTCTGGCCGGAGAAGATGCGCGGGTAATTTTCTTGAAGAAGCTCACTTCGCTCCGGAAGCGCCAACGAAGGAGCCTTAATGCTGCTGTCGGTCAGACCCATCCGCTTCTTGATCACGTCGTTGCCATCCAGAATCGCATGGACTTGGCGGAACGTCAGCTAGTGGCGAAGAATCTGCAGGACGTCTCCTTGGCCGGGACCTTTCCAACACATGATTTTGGCCGTCAGATGGAAACGGCGTCGCGCTTAATTGTTGGCGGTAGCTCGATTCCGGTAATCAAATGCGCGCTGGGCGGGTTTGATACCCACGCCGGCCAACTAAACCGCCACCGTCGATTATTAACTCAGCTTGCAGAAGGTTTGAGCAGCTTTGCCCGGGCTATGAAGGGCGCCAGAATGTGGGACGATGTTCTGGTCATGACATATGCGGAGTTTGGCCGCCGGCCCGGCGAGAACGCCAGTGGCGGCACCGATCACGGTACCGCTGCGCCACACTTTATCTTGGGCGGGCGCGTGCGCGGCGGCTTTTATGGTGAACAGCCATCGCTGGATCGATTGGAAGGGGTTAACATGGCGTACAGCATAGATTTCCGCGCCCTCTATGCCACTGTAGCTCGCCAATGGTGGGGATTGAATGGAGCGTTCCTAGGTCCTCGGACCCTGCCCCTGATCACCTGAGATATCCACTGTTCTGTTCCGTGTCATTGCCGTGGTACGTGCTATATAAAAGACATGAAAGATTCTTTTGAACTGACCGACTCGGACACAGTGCCCGAAATCTCGCAGAGCACGCAACTAATGTCGCTGGCGCATTTGGAGCACCTGAATGAGACCCAACGCGAGGCGGTGGAGAGTATCGACGGTCCGCTATTGGTTCTGGCAGGCGCGGGCACCGGCAAAACTCGGGTGCTGACCACACGCATCGCCCATATTCTTATGCAGGGCAAGGCGCATCCCGGACAGATGCTGGCGGTTACGTTCACTAACAAAGCGGCATGGGAAATGCGCGAAAGAGTGTCTGCCCTGGTCAGCCGTCCGGTGGAGGGCTGGTGGGTTGGAACCTTCCATCACCTGGGCGCGCGGCTTCTGCGCTACCATGCTGAGGCAGTGGGCCTAACCCCAAACTTCACGATACTGGATCAGGATGATCAGGTGCGCTTAGTGAAACAGTTTATGGATATCCATGAGATCGACGACAGGCGGTTTCCGGCACGTTCCGTGGCAGGCTTTATCCAGCGTTGGAAAGATCGAGGGTTAATGCCTGACCGGGTAACCATGAACGAAGGCGCCGATTTGGACGATGGCCGAATCCTTAATCTATATCGGGATTACCAAGTGCGCTTACAGCAGGTCAATGCCGCCGATTTTGGCGATCTGTTGCTGCTCTGCATTGAGTTATTTCAGACCCAACCAGAAATACTGGGCCGTTACCAGAGCCAGTTCCGTTACATCTTAGTGGATGAATATCAGGATACTAACGTGTCCCAATACCTCTGGTTGCGGCTTTTGGCGCAGAGCCACAAGAACATCTGCTGCGTAGGAGATGATGATCAATCCATCTATTCTTGGCGCGGTGCTGAAGTTGGTAATATCTTGCGTTTTGAGGAGGATTTCCCAGGCGCCAAGACCGTGCGCCTGGAGCGTAACTATCGGTCCACGCCGCATATACTGGCCGCTGCCTCTGGCCTGATCGCGCACAATGAGGACCGGCTGGGCAAGACGCTGTGGACCGACGTGAATGATGGCGAACCGGTGCGTGTGCGCGGCATCTGGGATGGAGAGGAAGAAGCACGCGCTGTAGGTGAAGAAATCGAGGCTCTTCATTCTAATGGTCATAAGCTCAACGAGATTGCTGTCCTGGTCCGCGCAGGATTTCAAACCCGCGAGTTTGAGGAACGACTGATCACCATCGGCTTGCCCTATCGGGTCATTGGTGGGCCTCGGTTCTATGAACGCCAGGAAGTCCGAGATGCGGTTGCCTACCTGCGGGTTATCGCCCAGCCCGACGATGACTTAGCGTTCGAGCGTATCGTCAACCTCCCGAAACGAGGCATCGGTCAGGCAACCTTACAACCCATTCACATGTTAGCCCGGGCAGAGGGCATCTCGCTCACTCGCGCCGTCACAAAGCTAATCGAGACCGATGAGATCAAACCCAAGCCACGCAAAACTTTGTCTGATCTCCTTTTGGATTTTGAACGCTGGCGGGGGCTGGTGGTCATGGCGCCACACGCGGAACTGGCAGGCACTGTTTTAGACGAATCAGGTTACACGGAGATGTGGAAGCTATCCAAGGCGCCCGAGGCGTCGGGACGTCTCGACAACTTAAAGGAATTGGTGGCGGCGCTGGAGGATTTCGACTCCTTGGCGGCGTTCTTGGAGCATGTGAGCCTGGTCATGGAGAATGAGGACAATCTAGTTGAGGACAAGGTGAACTTGATGACGCTTCATGGCGCTAAGGGGCTAGAGTTTCTGACCGTCTTTCTGCCCGGCTGGGAAGAGGGACTATTCCCTCATCAACGTTCCCTTGACGACGGCGGCACTGGTGGATTGGAAGAAGAACGCCGTTTGGCCTACGTTGGTCTTACCCGTGCGCGAGAGCGTGCGATCGTCTCTTTTGCCGCAAACCGCCGGATCTATGGTAATTGGCAAAGCGCAGTGCCGTCGCGGTTCGTCGACGAACTGCCAAAAGATAATATCGTTTTAGAGAGCGCCCAGGGCCTTTACGAAGGCAGCGCGTCGTGCTTTGACGGCCTGGAGGACGGCGGTACCTTTTTCTCAAACGCCGGTGCCTGGCGGGCGCGGCGGCGTGGTCGTACTGTGACCCTTCGGGATTCAGATACATATCCGCATGAGCGGAATATCCCTGAAGGTGGTTATGATGTTGGAGAGAGGATCTTTCATCAGAAGTTCGGTTACGGCCGCATTCTCTCCATCGATGGTGAGAAATTGGAAATTGCGTTTGAGAAAGCCGGTACGAAAAAGGTCATGATGAGTTTCGTTGAGGCCCTGTAATTTGAAACGCTGTGATATAACCGATGCTGTGTTCTTATGGCGCGCGGCTACTGCTGTGCCGGCGGATGCTCGCCTCGCTGTGGAGGAGATGTTGGAAACCCGCTGTGTGGCAGTCTCGTCCATGGAGATTGGCAACGGCGCTACATGGGCTGTGGAGGGGTTTATCGGCGTCGAACCGGATCGCGACGCCTTTCAAAAAGATTTGGCACGCGTGCTTGCGGCCTTCGGGAATACGCCCGAGGCAGCGTTCAAGTTTGAATTGGTGCCTCCGCGTGATTGGTTAGCGGAGAACTTAGCTTCCTTTCCTCCCCTCCATATTGGCAGATATTTCATCCATGGTAGCCATGTGAAGGCGCCACATCTCACAGGTGCCGTGCGCCTTCATTTGGACCCGGGCACGGCCTTTGGGTCAGGTGACCACGCGACCACGGCGGGATGTTTGATGGTTTTAGATACTTTAGCCAAGAGCAAACGGTTCCAGCGTCCCTTGGATATGGGGTGTGGATCGGGAATCTTGGCCTTGGCTATGGCAAAGACCTGGCGAGTTCCCGTTGTCGCATCGGATATCGATCCTGAATCGACGCGGGTGACACGCCTGAACGCGCGCCAGAACGGGGTTGGAGCCCTGGTTCGCGACGTTTGTGGTCGCGGATACCGATCCCGAGCCGTGGCGCGAAGCGGACCCTATGACCTGATCGTCGCCAATATCCTGGCCCGGCCATTAATTAAGATGGCCGGTGATCTGGCTCGCCATTTACGCCCTGCGCGCAAGGGCGGTGGTACGGCGATCCTGTCGGGATTGTTGGCGCGCGACGTCCGGTGGGTGGCCGCGGCGCATGAGGCCTGGGGGTTGCGACTTAATCGGACGCTGATCCGCGATGGATGGGCAACTCTGGTGTTATCGCGATAATTCAATGAGATAGGGCAGCGGCAAACAGGGGGATAGTTGTGATCCTGATCCTGAGGCTGAACATCTTCTTATCGGGCAACATCTCCGTGCTTTCGCTTGTATACAATAAATCAGAGACTTTTTAGGTTTTCACGGCCGTAAACACGAAGCGGTTGACGCAAAAGAAATAAGCGCCTTCTTGATCCTTTTTCTTTAAATCGGCAATCCAGTGGTCGCCATCAGTTTTTGAGAGTGCTTCGGTAGCCACTGCCTGACGAGCCAGGCCTTTGACGAAGTCATGCGAAAAGCCGTCGGGCGCAAACGCCGTATTGAGGATCGGCACAGCCTTAATCGCCGTTACGTCAAATCCCGCCCTTCTCAGAAGCGGGCCAAGGCGAACTGGCAGGGTTGGGTTGGGGGTAACTGTGTCCCAGAATTCAAATAGCCGATGGGTAAGGTCCTTGTCAGATGTATTGAGGACGGCGCTCCGCCAATCAGTCTCGACAATAACGAGCCGGCCATTAGGTGCAAGTGCCCTGTAAAACTCCAAAAGAGTCGGGGTTACATCGGTAACGAACAACAGCACCTGCATGCACGCTAGGGCATCCGCCGCCGCGTCTTCCACTGGCAGGTCATGGATATCACCGTGATGCAACTCGATCTCGGGATGGTCGGCGCATCGGGATTTGGCGAGGGCTAGCATGGGTGCGCTCAGGTCTACACCGATGACTCGTCCACTAGAGCTCACTTCAATAGCCATTTCCGCACATAAGAGGCCGGTGCCGCATCCGACGTCCACGACCGTTTCGCCACGGCCGAGGGCTAAAGCCGAGCGGAGGTGTGCGCGCAGCGCGACTATTTCCGGCGACCTGTATCCCTTGTCAATGGACTTGGCCGTGCGTGAGTCAAAATCAATCGGACTGGGCCTTGGCGAACCTACCAATATCAGCCGCCTAATAGCTCGGGGCGGACTGCCCAGGTGACGCTCCAACCATGGCCATTCTCGCCATGCTCTAGGCATAGCACAGTGCCTGGCTGGAAATAGACGATTGTCTCATCGGCCTCGCCTGTGAGTAGCAAACCGGCTAAACCGGAGAGATGGGGCAAATGACCAACCAACATGGTGTCTTCGGTCCAACCATTTACTACGTCTGCTACAATTGTGGGTGAGTCATCTGGCGCCAGGCCCTCAATGGCCTCCTCTAGTATGCGGCCTGGTCCCATGGTTTCGGCGAATGCCAGGGCCGTTTGTATAGCGCGGCCCTTGCCCGAATGGACCACCCGACTAATCGACGGGCGGGTTCGGGCTAGGAAAGCGGCCATGCGGCCCACGTCCTGGCGGCCCTTTTCACTTAGGGGACGGTTGGGGTCTTCGTCCTTTGGCAGCGCGTCGCCGTGCTGGACTAGGTAGAGATGCATCAAAGTCTCCTTCCATGAGCCTAACACGCCCGATCGGATGCGAAAGGGCTCAAAACGAACCCAGGCTACATTGAGACATGGTGAAGGTGAAGCCTATTCGCTGGCCTGTTTAGCGACGGCAACTAGTTCTTCAGCAATGGCTACCTGACGGGCCGCCTCGGCGGCGCCGACATTGTCAGCGACGTCGGCTTTCTCTCTGGCTTCGGTCAGCCGTGCCTCGGCGGTCGCGAGGTTAATCTCATCTACTGGAGTGGCTTCCTCTGCGAGCACGGTGCAGCGATTTGGCGAGACCTCGGCGAAACCACCGCCGACGAAAATACGGTCACGAACCTTACCGTCTTCGTGGATATCGATAATCCCGGGCCTTACGGTGGCGATCAGCGGAGAGTGACCGGGCAGCACACCAATGTCGCCCTCAGCACCAGGAATTACGACCATCTCGACCGGTTCCGACACAAGAAGCTTGGCTGGAGAGACTAACTCAAATTCGACGGTACCTGCACTCGTATCGGCCATGTCGCTGTCCCTTCTTTGTTGCCTTAAGGTGCCTTAGGCGGCTTCGGCGGCAAGTTTCTTGGCCTTCTCAAGGGCTTCGTCAATTGTACCAACCATGTAGAACGCGGCCTCCGGAATGTGATCGTATTCGCCGTCTACGATACCCTTAAAGCCCTTGATGGTGTCCTCGAGGGACACCAGCACGCCGGGCGAACCAGTGAAGACCTCAGCCACGTGAAACGGTTGGGAGAGGAAGCGCTGGATCTTGCGGGCGCGAGCCACGGTCAGTTTGTCCTCTTCCGACAGTTCGTCCATACCTAGAATGGCGATTATGTCCTGTAGCGATTTGTAGGTCTGGAGAATCTGCTGAATGCTGGTGGCGACATCGTAGTGTTCTTCACCGATGATGCGAGGATCAAGGATACGCGATGTGGAATCCAACGGGTCTACGGCTGGGTAGATACCTAGTTCCGCTATCTGGCGGCTCAAAACTGTGGTCGCATCCAAGTGCGCGAAAGACGTGGCCGGTGCTGGGTCGGTTAAGTCATCGGCTGGGACATAAATGGCTTGTACGGACGTAATAGAGCCCTTTGTAGTCGACGTGATTCGTTCCTGGAGTATTCCCATGTCAGTGGCTAGCGTTGGCTGGTAACCGACGGCCGAAGGAATACGACCCAGAAGTGCAGACACCTCGGACCCGGCCTGGGTGAAGCGGAAGATATTATCGATAAAAAGCAACACGTCTTGGCCTTCCTGGTCGCGGAAGTATTCCGCCTGGGTCAGGCCACTCAGGGCGACACGGGCGCGCGCACCCGGCGGTTCGTTCATCTGGCCGTAGACTAGGGCAGCCTTTGATTCGTTACCTTCCAGATCGATAACTCCTGATTCGATCATTTCGTGGTAGAGGTCATTCCCTTCACGGGTTCGCTCTCCGACGCCGGCGAACACGGAGTAACCACCGTGGCCTTTGGCCACGTTATTGATCAGTTCCATGATTAGCACGGTCTTGCCCACGCCTGCGCCTCCGAAAAGACCGATTTTACCGCCCTTAGCGTAGGGGGAAATGAGGTCAACGACCTTAATGCCCGTGGTAAGTATTTCCGTTTCCGTTGCCTGTTCGGCGAATTCAGGAGCGCTGCGATGAATTGGCAGTGTCGATTTTGTCTCTAACGGGCCGCGTTCGTCGATAGGCTCGCCGATGACGTTCATGATACGGCCGAGGGTTTCCGGACCGACGGGAACCGAAATCGGCTCACCGGTGTCGGCTACTTCGCTGCCGCGCTCTAGGCCCTCTGTTGAATCCATAGCGATGGTCCGCACCGCGTTCTCACCCAGATGCTGGGCCACTTCTAAAACGAGGGTCTTCCCTTCATTCTCCGTATGAAGGGCATTCAGGATCTCCGGCAGGTCGCCGTCGAACTGGACGTCGACAACGGCGCCCGTGACTTGAGAAATTTTTCCAACATTATTCTTAGCCATCTCGGATACTCCCGTTCTACAGCGCTTCGGCGCCGGAGATGATCTCGATTAATTCCTTGGTGATGAAGGCCTGACGTGTTCGGTTGTAGGTCAGTGTCAGACCATCGATCATTTCCCCCGCATTGCGGGTCGCGTTATCCATCGCAGTCATCCGCGCACCGTGCTCGGAGGCAGAGCTCTCTAACAGGGCTTGGAAAACCTGCACCGCCAGATTTCGAGGTAGTAGGTCAGCTAGAATTTCGTCCTCTTCCGGCTCGAAGATGTAAACCGCTTTTGAATCGTCATCCGTCAGCATTTCCTTGTCCTCTTCGGCACCGCCCTTGGAGGTCTCGAAGGGAATTAGCTGTTGTGGCGTGACAATCTGCGTCATCGCGGACTGGAATCGGTTGAAGACGATTGTGCAGACGTCAAACTCGCCGGCTTCGAAAAATTTAGTGATGGTGTTGGCGATACCCGCTGCCTCATGATACTCGATCCCGCGGCGGCCAATTCCTTCCGTGTTTTTGATGATCTCGTCTGGAAACTCCCGTTTTAAAACGTCGTGGCCCTTGCGGCCCACGCAGAAGACTTTCACGGCCTTTCCAGTGGCCTTTAGATCCATGATCATGGTCCGTACCTGGCGTACGATGGACCCGTTGAAGCCACCGCAAAGGCCTCGGTCCGCCGTGAAAGCTACCAGGAGGTGAGTTTGGTTTGCGCCGGTGCCAGCTAGAAGCTTCGGTGCCCCATCTGTGCCGCCAACGCTTTGCGCCAGCGAACCCAGCATACGTTCCATTCGGACAGCATAAGGTCGGGCTGCCTCAGCTGCTTCTTGCGCTCGGCGTAGCTTGGCTGCCGCCACCATTTTCATGGCCGACGTAATCTTCTGCGTCGATTTGACGCTGTCGATGCGTATTTTAAGGTCTTTAAGATTGGGCATGGCGCCGCATTCCGGTTCTTAAAAGTTGTTGACCCAATCCTTAAGAGAAGGACTTGACGAAATCGTCCAAGAAGGCTTTTAGCTTGCCTTCGGTGTTATCCGATAGAGCTTTTTCGTCGCGGATAGTGTTCAAGATATCGGTCCCCTTGTCGCGAATTACGGCCAGAAGCTGCGCCTCGAAACGGGTTACGTCAGAGACCCCTATGCTATCGGTGTAGCCATTCACGCCAGCGTAGATGACGGCTACCTGCTCCTCCACAGCCAGCGGCTGATACTGCGGTTGCTTCAAAAGCTCGGTCAGGCGCGCGCCACGGGCCAGCAATCTCTGTGTGGAGGCGTCTAGATCTGAAGCAAACTGGGCGAACGCTGCCATTTCGCGATACTGGGCCAATTCCAATTTAATGGATCCAGCAACTTGTTTCATGGCCTTTACTTGGGCGGCGGAGCCGACCCGGCTGACAGATAGGCCCACGTTCACGGCTGGACGGATACCTTTGTAAAAGAGTTCGGTCTCCAGGAAGATTTGGCCGTCGGTGATAGAAATAACGTTGGTCGGAATGTACGCAGACACGTCACCAGCTTGGGTTTCGATAACGGGCAGAGCTGTCAAGGACCCGTTCCCCGCATCGTCGCCCATCTTAGCTGCGCGCTCTAGTAGGCGAGAGTGCAGATAGAAGACGTCGCCGGGGTAAGCTTCGCGTCCCGGCGGGCGGCGAAGTAGCAAGGACATCTGGCGATAGGCTACGGCCTGCTTCGACAAATCATCATAAAAAATGCAGGCATGCATGCCATTGTCGCGGAAGTACTCGCCCATGGTGCAGCCCGTGTACGGTGCTAGGAACTGCAGTGGTGCCGGCTCAGACGCAGTGGCGGCAACGACGATGGAGTACTTCATCGCATCGTTGTCCTCAAGCGTCTTCACCAGCTGCGCAACTGTAGAGCGCTTTTGACCGACGGCCACATATACGCAGTAAAGCTTCTCAGCTTCGTTATCACCCTCGTTCGCAGCTTTCTGGTTAAGGATGGTGTCAATGATCACTGCTGTCTTGCCCGTTTGGCGATCGCCGATGATCAGTTCACGCTGCCCGCGGCCGACGGGGATCAGGGAGTCAATGGCCTTAAGACCAGTTTGCACGGGCTCGTGCACTGATTTGCGCGGAATGATGCCGGGTGCCTTCACTTCGACTCGCATCCGCTCGGCGTCTTCAATAGGACCTTTGCCATCGATGGGATTACCGAGACCGTCGACGACGCGGCCGAGCAGCCCTTTGCCTACTGGTACGTCGACGATGGCGCCCGTTCGCTTTACCGTATCGCCTTCACGGATGTTCCGGTCATCCCCAAAAATCACGACACCGACGTTGTCGGTCTCAAGGTTTAGAGCCATCCCCTTAATCCCACCTGGGAATTCGACCATCTCGCCGGCCTGAACCTTGTCCAAACCGTGGATGCGCGCGATACCATCGCCGACGGAAAGTACTTGTCCAACTTCTGCGACTTCGGCTTCAGAACCGAAATCGGCGATTTGTTTCTTTAGGATTGCGGAAATTTCTGCGGCACGGATTTCCATTACCCGACCCCTTTCATAGCCAGCCGAAGCTGTGACAGTTTCGTCTTAAGTGAAGTATCGACCATGCGCGAGCCAACCTTTACGACCAGACCTCCGAGTAGGCTTTTATCGACTTTCGCATCGACTGCCACCTTGGTGCCCATTGCTTGTTTGATGGAATTTTCGACGGCGCTCATTTGCGCGTCAGATAGTGGTTGCGCGGATGTGACCTCCGCCGTGGCCTCGCCGCGGGCGGCGGCCAACAGTGACTGATAATTCTTAATCATTCCGGGTAGGGCGAATAGGCGTCGGTTGCGGGTCACCACACCAATGAAATTACGTGTCAACTGGCTGACGCCGGCGGCTTCTAAGACGGCATCTATAGCGTTTAGTTGATTGTCCCGCGAAATAACTGGCGAACGGATGAGGCGACGTAAATCGTCGCTGTCCTCGATCATTGCCCCGACTGAGGCGAGATCGCGAGCCACGTCGTCCAGCGCTGTTTCTTCATCCGCTAACTCGAACAGCGCCGTTGCATAGCGGCCCGATAAGCCGGTGGCGCCGATGACATTAGATGACACTTGGGACGTCCCCTCATCGCTAGTGTTGCGGTCCGTTCTGTCCTTATCGGAAGATGTTCATTGATGGTTCTTTTAAGCCATCCCTAAACAACATCCGAACGCCTTTCCCGGCCCGAAGCGAGCTTGTCGTACCACACTCAATCGGGGCATGCAATACGACTCATCAGCCTGATTTGTAGGCAGGAAAACCGCAGATTTTCGGGGCTTTTCGGCATACCTATGAATTGATCCAAATGATTTCGCACTCTGCTGACTGAGGCAGCCACGAGTTCGGAGGCAAAGCCCATCATGGCGGCCATTACAAGGACCGTATCTGGATATGGATAGTTGTCCAATACAACTGCTTTAACCATGCGTGTCGGGGCCATCCCCTCCAATGCGGCACGACCGTTGATGATTACGGATTGGGTTATATCGAGACCACGCACTGAAACGAAACGCAGCCAAACTTTTTGGGGTCTGGGATTTGGCCGCCATTGGTATCCTTCAGAAAGAAGGCAACAGGTCAACTGGCGAAGTTTCTGAGCCGATGCTCATCGATTGTATGTAGTGCACTAACTCGGCCGGTGGGTTAATTGCGGACACTCTGATCATTGTCGCTATAATCACGGTTGCCCATTGCACCCAAGCGGATTTCTGCCACTTTGGCGGGAAGTTCTAGCAATTTTGGTTGCTACGTGCCGTGGCAGTCACAATCCGGTTGCCTCGTGAGCTAGAGTTGGAATTAGTTAACTGCCGCCGCTGCGGAATAGCATTAAGCAGATCAAAAGAAACTGTAGGGATCTACATCCACTTGGACCCGTACTTTTGTTGGCCATCGGGCTCGGGCCAGCCAATCCCGCACTGCTGCCTGGACGTTGACTTCGCGCTTCGCCTTTAACAGCAACCGACGTCGGTGACGTCCGCGTAACAGTGCAAAGGGCGCTGGCGCTGGGCCCAATACTCGGATCATCTCATTGTTCGGCGCGGTTCGGCCTAGGTTCCGGGCCCCTTCGTCCACTGCCGCCTCATCTGTCCCAGATATGATTAGCGCGACCAGTCGACCAAAGGGCGGCATGTCCATTGCGCGACGGGCGTCTTTTTCGGCGGCTAGAAACTTCTCACGGTCACCGGCCGTCAGCGCTTCGATGACGGGGTGTTGTGCCATGTAGGTCTGTAACAAGACCCGACCTGGCTTTTCCTCGCGTCCGGCCCGGCCTGCCACTTGATAAAGTAATTGATAGGTTCGTTCTGCAGCGCGCAGGTCGCCCCCCTGTAAACCTAAATCTGCATCCACGGCGGCCACTAGGGTTAACAAGGGGAAATGGTAACCCTTGGCGATGATCTGGGTACCGATTACGATGTCTACTTGATGAGTTTCAATTTGAGTCACCAACTCTGCGGCGGCGCGCGGCGAATAGATGTTGTCGGATGCGGCAATAATCGTCCGGGCTTGAGGAAAGGCCATGGCTACCTCCTCGGCCAGGCGCTCTACGCCAGGTCCACATGCCACCAGGCTCTCCTCTGCGTTGCACGAATGGCAGCGTTCGGGTAGCGGCGCACTATAGCCGCAATGATGACATTGCAATCGTTCGGCCAGGCGGTGCTCAACTAGCCATGCGGTACAACGCGGACATTGGACTCGGTATCCACAGCGGCGACACAAGGTAAGCGGTGCATAGCCCCGTCGGTTTAAAAACAATAACGCCTGTTCGCTTGCCGCAAGGGTTTCCGTAATCGCGTCGCGGAGTGGCGGCGATAGCCAGCTACCGCGATCGGGTGGCGTCTTCAACAAGTCGATGGCGTCGATTTCGGGTAACACAGCACCAGCATGGCGGGTGACCAAATGCACGCTTTCGTAGCGGCCTTGCTCTGCATTGACTATTGTTTCTAACGACGGCGTCGCCGATACCAAAGCGATGGGGATATTGCCCAGCTGAGCCCGAACCACAGC
>PARE01000078.1 GCA_002709525.1 Magnetovibrio sp.
CGTAACCGGGCACAATTCCGAGGGCAAAGCTGTCATTATGAAAGACGAGCCAGCTGACAACGTCCTCGTAATGCCATCAGGACATCAAGGAGCTTTGATATGGTCTGCAGATCGGGCGTCTTCCCACATAAATGGCGATCTTAATGAGAGCGATGACCCGGCCTATCGAGAATTACCGGGAATTGCACCACCAGAGGGAGGGCATGTCTTCCGGATCTTGCAATTGGCCCCAGGAAAACCAGCGTTCATGCATCGCACTGACACGATTGATTACGCAATCGTGATGAGTGGCGAGTGCGTCATGAAGCTAGATGATGATGAGGAAGTTGTGATGAAGGCAGGCGATGTAATGGTTCAGCGAGGAACTTGGCACGGTTGGGAAGCTCGAGGGAATGAGCCGTGCCAGCTAGCATTTATTCTAATAAGCTCGGAAGCGCCCAATTTTCACTTGCACTACGAATAGTTAATTTACAATCCAAATGCGGGCTGGCGGAGAGGCAACGAAGTCTCTAGGAAGTTGCAATCTGCACAACACCCAACAACGCATCTTCATCACCAATGCTTCGTGCTTTGTGACCTCTGCCGATTGTATCTTCGGCCAGAACAACCATACCGGGCGTCAGCTTCCGAATTTCACCGTCGCTAGTCTCAAATTCTATTTCGCCTCTCAAAACCATTACCCAATGCTTCCGTGGTGCCGTGTGTCCATCGTCAGACCAACCGGTTGGGACACGCATAAAAACCAAGTTGTCGACAGGCTATCCCGCAGAAATATGTACGGATGGTGCTTTTGGAATGAAAGGCAACTCGTTTGAGCTGAGTTCTCCACTATCAAAATGCGGCTCACCTTGCTCATCAGCGAACATTCAGAGGTAATTCATTTTCTTCTCCTTTGGTTAAGAGATAGAGCACAACGCCAACAGCTATTTGACTGACTAGGCACAAACGCTAAGGGTTGCTCTCTAACTAAATCTGTGCCCTCGATTCATCTCTTCCATGGGCGAAGAGTAAATTTACCAATGGCGAGCCAATCTATGGCGCAAAAAACAGGTAGCCCCCAGAACATGAATACAGCTGACATGCTTTTGGATCCAAAGATTCTGCCAAGCACCCCCCAAACGCTCGCGTTCTCGCTTGTAAGAAACCAATAAATAACCGCACTGCAAAATAGAACGAACGCTGTAAATACGGCCCAATGGATTAGAAGGACTAAAATCTGGAGCGCAAGCGATTGGGTGATTCTGAACCCCTGGCCAGAGTTGTCTTTATCAGTATTTTCAACCCGTATCTCTGCTTTCTGTCGAGGCGACCCGAATTCAACATCTCTTGGTTTTCTCCAAAACATCTCTCGACCTCAACGCATTAACAGCTTTATCAAGCTGTCCGAGAAGCATTATGCAAACTGCATGGTAGACAAACTAATTGGCAGTAACGACGATTAATAATTGCGATTCCTCGAGTTTAGGCACCACGCCAGAAGTTAGATACGGCGCTACCCACTTGGCTGCATGTAACCGGCTTATCTACATAGGCATCTGTCGGTTTTACAGAGGTCTCCTTGAAGAAGATAGCTGCCGAGATGAGCACCATACCGAGGGAGATTGCCTTAGGTGTATTCATGTTTGCCTCTTGATGGTTTTCCCCGTGTTCCACAGGACTGTGGAACAAGGCTCCATTGTGGTGCTTATTGTTGGCAAGTACGTTCTGTTTTGTCCAGGGATTGAAGCGCTTCTTCGGTGGCCCGGACATTCAAGGACTAAAAAATACCCCCAGGGATCTCGCAAGAGATTTTTAGGAATTTTTTTAGGGAAGCGGTCCTATCGGGCAACCGATGGGACCGTTTTTCGTTGCTTACCAAATTAACTATTGAGCGGCCACCGAATCTTCAGCCGCCAGACCGTTAATCCGGGTTTCCTGTCTTAAGTTGTCAACGGTTACATGAGTATCATACCAAGTAAGACTTGGTTTAGCGCCAAATTTTTCAGTCAGCATTTCCACACGCTCCACCGTAAACCAAGCTTCAGCCGCCTCACGGCTCTCCCACAAATACACTCCACCCGTGCCGCTATCACCATTCAAATAGTCCTTTCTAATCAGACCTCGCCCAGAAAGATCTCGATAGGTGGGGGCTGTCTCGGTTCCTCCCTTGATTGCTTGTTCTTCGGTGCGTTTAGCCAGAGGAAACTGGACGATCACAATACAATTACTCATCACAAAAAAACTCCAAAGCAGCTAACTGTATCTTCATCGAATCACTCCTCCTGTTTGGGAAGTGAACGGCGCCAGGGGAAGATGGTGAATTTACCGGTCATAATCCAGTCGACAACGCAAAAGATGGCGAGACCACCCCAAAGCAATAGATGACTAGTCGGTTCTTCGAAAAATAAGTAATCAATAAGGCCGTCGAAGGTTATGTGGTTTTCGGTTGCCAACTGATACGGAGTGGATATCCAGACAAAAACAGTGTTGAGAAATACGAACCAGTGGGCGGCTACCCATAACGGTTGAAGAGATCTCATACGCCTACTCCCTAATCTCAATCCAGCTTACCGCGGGCTTAATTTACTCACAATCTTGGGTTCAGGATCTTTGTGAGACAGGCTACTTAATTGAAGTTATCGGCGCACCTGACTCGGGTTAATCGCCTCTCGTCGGCAACAAGTCAGACTATGAACCAACTGCTACAGTAACTTAAGAAACCCCCAGTTCACTTTGAAGAGGCATATATGGTCTACAGTTTGGTTTGCAGTCACATTGGTCCACTTAAGACCACTTTAGCCCCCACTCAATTGCCCCCTATAAATACCCTCTAGAATCCATATTAAGAGCCATACAGGGTCATCTTTGTTTTGAGTCTAAGCTAATAGAATGGTTTAGATGGGGCTGGTTGAGTCACTCATAGCTACTCTATTTAACTTTATTAATCTAACGGTTCGGCTAACGATTTTCTTATCTAATCTTTTAGTTGGACTATGTTCAAATATTTGGAGACAAGAAAGCTATGCATTTTCTCTGGGTACTCGTTCTGTCTATCGCGTTGCTGGTACTTCCACAATTTGTATCAGCAAAAGATCTTGAAATCGAATTTACAAAGAATGATTCTTATAGCATCGAAGTGGCGCGTATCAGCGTTGGGGATACCATAAAATGGTTGCCAAAAAATGAGGGTCATAACGTAGAGTTTTTTGCAGGCCCTGAAATCTCGCTTCCCCTGAAGTCAGAAATGGACGAGCCCTACTCAGTCGTTTTTAGAACTCCAGGGGTTTATTTGTATGGTTGTACTCCCCACGCGAACATGGGGATGTTAGGCTTAATTATCGTTGGTAATGATTTGCATAACCTGGAGAGCATCAAGCAAACGGCATTGTCCCCCATAGGTCAATCGATATTGAAGCGATTGGTTAGGATCGCGGAAACGCAAACCAGATCAACTACAAAGTCTCCTTAAGCCATATACTTAAATTTCTTCCCCACCTTCTCAGCCCTCAAATGTGTGTATCAAAACAAGATTCTTGGATCTCTGTGGCGACTGATCAACCACGTATCCAGTGATTGGGAATACACAAGTTGGTGAAATAATATATTATTTATAAATTATAGCTAATATGACGTGATCAATTTATCAGTTTAGCGAGGGCTAAGGTTGCAGGAATCTACAGTATCAACAGTATTACTGCAGGCGTCCTCCTTAGGCCATTACTTACGGAGTTTTCATCATAGACCCAAATAGATCGCTCTCTACCTGTTTAGGTGACAGAAAGAATGTCTATGAGCATGGTTCATCTGCCTAAATGTTGGCCATATTGTCATGCCCCCAGCCGGGCGGCATACGCGATCCGATAAAAGCCAACGCAGCGTTCGAGCGTGCGCGAAAAAACCGATGCTTTTCTCTGACTGGAAATCACCAACCAATTTGCACGGCAGATGAGGAAGATTAATCTAAAACGGTCGCTCCCCCTTCACCATTATTCGATAAAGCTCTCTCTGCTCGTTACGCCAATCATAATCATCATTCGCTTGATGCAGAACGCCTCGATTATCCCAGATTAAGAAATCACCAACACGCCATTTGTGACGATACTGAAACTTCGACTGAAACAAATGCTCGTACAAGTCGTCCAGAACAACATCGCTAATTTGCCGTGAGAGGCCATCAATTTTCTCAACTCGGATGGGGTTAAGATAAATTGATTTTTGGCCATTTTTAGGATGAGTGCGCACGATAGGGTGCTTTGCTTGTTCACCAAATTCTTTTACTTGGCCTGGTGAACGTTTAATCAGTTTTCGCGGAGACCTACTGCTTTCATAGACGTGGATAGACCTTAAATCGCACAATTTTACTTTGTGTTCCTCTGAAAGGGCTTTGTAGGCAGCACGCATTGATAAAAATTCAGTATCGCCACCCTCATTGGGAACTGTTATTGCAAAAAGCATGGTTCCAGCTGGAGGTTTTTTAAAATATGACGCGTCAGTATGCCATGAAGTGCCTCGAATTTTACGTTTTCCACTGCCTGCAATATCACTGTCTTTGTGGGTTAATAGACCAATTTCGGGATAATCTGGGTGATTAAATTGTCCGTAAATTTGCCTGAACGGATCACCGAATATGCGACCGACTTTGATAAAGTCCTGAGGCGACAGATTTTGGCCACGAATACACAGCACAAGGTGTTCTGCCCAATAGTCATTTAGTTTTTTAATCGTTCCTGCATCTAGGTCCGAAGCCAAGTCTATATCAGCAATCTCTGCTCCCAGCGATGCGTCGAAAGGTATGACCCTCATTATATCCTCCTGGCGGAAACCGCTCGGGCCAGCACACCGCTGGCCTTACCACCCTACAATCGGGAGATCAGAATTATCAGCTATCTTAGCCCTCTGTTTGGTTCGTGTGTAACTAACCTGAATTCCGTCATGTTTTGTTTAGTCGATGATGCAGCCACCAACCCAACTGCGCACCTCGGGTTCCAGGTTTGTATCTTTAGTGTGCGCCATCGCGAACCGTTTAGTGTCTTTGAATAGAGCAACCGAATACAGTGGCGCCTTTTTTGTTGAAGGGGGTTTATGAAGGTGAATTACCGTAGCGCTCTCATAGATGATCCGAAATGCGGCCTTAAACACGGGGACATCAAAGTTGCCGCCATTACGGATAAAAGACACAGGCATCGGATGCCCCTTCACCTTATCAAAATAGGAGCAAGACCAAGTTTCGCCCTGTGCCGCTACAGACAACATCAGTGACGCTGCCAAAAGATTGACCGAGAGTGTGAGCTTGTGTAGAGGCATACTTCCTCATTAAATCATGGTAATGCTATAATGAAACAAGATTGGCGCACCCGACACGGGTTAATGGCCTCACATTGCTATCAAATCAAATAAAGACTGAGAGTACTTCAGTATTGCGAAAATTCCCTTGTTCACTGTAAAGGTGAATGTCTGGTCTACTGTTACACTTTCCTTGGCCCTCTTTAGCCCCCTCATACAAAACCTCTAGGGTCCACTTTTAAGACTATCCCACACCAATGTTATTTTGGGAAATCAGTATCAGAGTGGTACAGATGATTCTGTCTGAGCCTGTCTGGAACACTCCGGACATCTAAGGGCTATTTCATAATGATATTGGCCTTGAGTTTCTCCCTCAGCATAGCATGGGTGTCCATACGATCAGATGGGTAATTTCTATATTACCTGGCTCGAACATCAGAAGGCTTTTTAACATACAAGCCAGACCGATTGCGGTTTGACGCGATAGTCGAATTGGATAGATTCGCCGATGATTAAAAATAAAGAAAAAATAGGTCTCTACCGTAAGAAAATACCTTCTATTTCTGTGGTAGAAAAGTTATTACGAATTGAATGCATTGTGAGAACAGAGCCAGTCTCCAAGTTTACAATGACTCTTTGACCACCATGTCCAAGCATAGATAGGTGTCGAAAATTAAGATCTTCTTTGTCCGTCCAAAAAAATCACCGTAGCTCTTATACGACGACCCGGTAAGTTTTTTTCCGTAGACACACGATTTTTATAGAAGGTTTTTAATACAGAACCAGTACAATTATTGGAACTCCAATCATTGGCAATCAATTTACCAAAACTTAAATAATCGCTCCTTGATGCATACAGAAATGCAAAGAGTATTCCCCAATTATTTTGTCTTTAAAATACATCGTTTCCGACGTAAATTTCCCTCTCATGACAATTTTTTCGAAAAAATATTCTGCAAATCCCTTGGGTGTGACAACGTCTATTGCCCTCGCAACAAGATAAGTAATCATGTTTGAGTAACGAAAACTTGCCTTTCTTTTCTTCGTTTCCCTCGCGATTCCTATAAGAAACTTTTTATGCTTCTGTGATCAGCCAATATCGGTCTTGCGTATTCATTGATGGACTGACGCCCTCCAAAAAGCTCGGAATCGCCCGCTGACATGTTAACCATGTCCTGCAGCGGCACACCCTCGTAGACAGTGCCTGTTGTTTCGGAAACATATTTATGGATAGGATCGTCTAGGGACAAAAGAAATCCATCACAAAGAGCATGTCCAACCAGATAACCGACAAAACTTTTAGAAATTGACATGCTGTACATGCGCTGTGCCGGCGGTAAATTATTTTGGTCTAGCTCATTTGCCCTAATTGATTCCCCATCGTAATACATAACAATCAAAATATTACTATTATTGCTAGCCTCACGGATTGCAGGATAAGTGTTGGTTTTAGGCACAGTAATTCCTGGGAATGGTGAAGGAGGAATTATCTATGTTTAGAATTTCGTTGGCATTATATCGAGTCGATATTTGTGCATTCTAATACTTCCGCATCGGTCTTATTGCTAAGGTGATCGGCTATGCACAAAGATGGAAAAGGTATTAAACCCATAAGCAAAGAAAAGATAATATTTTTCATCGTATCTTCTGAATGTTGAAGTTAACCTTTGTCTTTAATCAAGCTAACTGGACGAATAGTGCGTACCTACAGCATAAATCCATGCAAGATAATATTTCAAAACCCTTTTTATTTCTCAGAAATAAAGAAAGGGTGAGGCTATCACTCGTCACTAAACCATGGAGAAGGTGAAATGAAAAACGATTATCACAGTATTTTAGCAGACCTTAACGAATCAATGGCTCAATTGACGAAAGGCATTCCAGACGTAATGGAAGGTTATATGGCGATGTCGTCAGCGGCTAAAGCCGGTGGTTGTCTTGATACAAAAACCAAAGAATTGATTTCCACAGCAATTGGCGTAGCTATTAGGTGTGACAGTTGCATCGCTTCGCATACAAAAGCGGCAAGCGTGAACTGCGCTACCCGAGAAGAGGTGTTGGAGGCATTGGGTATTGCCGTTCTTATGGGAGGAGGGCCATCAGTCGTATATGCTTCACATGCACTCGTAGCGTTTGATGGATTTAGCAACGATACCTGAGGCTATTCCTCAGCTCCGGTAATGATCAGCTTAAATATCCAATGCTATATGTGCCATCTACCATAAGAGTATTCTTCTGAATTCCTAGTCGAAAAGTTATTATGTATCGCATACATTATGTGTGTTTTGAGTTAGCGATAGTGGTGGCATTAAGGTTGGACCTATCTGCTCGGATGCACCCTGCGGCTAATCAATGAACATTACGAAGCGGGTCCGCGTTAAAGCGCGCTCGACACAAGCTGCCAAGCGCGCTGTACCGTTACTGAAGCTGATTAGGCCGCTTTTTGGAGCGGAATGGACTTCGTATTGATTGAGATCTTCCGCGGTTTTTTCTCTTCTGGAACCTCTCGCATTAACTCGATCTGCAAAAGACCATTGACGAGATTGGCGCCGGTTACCTTGACGTGATCAGCGAGTTCGAAACGTCGCTCAAATGCGCGCCCCGCAATACCGCGGTGAATGTATGTAATCTCTTCACTTTCGGATAATTTGCCGGAAACAACGAGAGTGTTCTCTTTGGCTGTAATATCCAGGTCAGCTTCACCAAAACCGGCGACTGCCATGGTAATCCGATATCCATCGTCACCAAACTGCTCGATGTTGTAAGGGGGATAGCCATTATCGCCATGTTCGCCTCTGAGTGCAGCATCTGCAACGTGCTGCAGGCGGTCAAAGCCGATGGTGTGACGGAAGAGAGGGGAAAAATCTATAGTACGCATAGCCATATTCTCCTTGAGCTATATGGGTGTGATGGACCCGCCACCATGGCCAAGTCCGATAATTTAACCGCAATCTGCGGTTCGAGATGAAACCCTTGATAGGCGTTTCAACAGAAGATATGGGTAGTTTTCGAAAATTCTGCAACCGAGTGGGTGAGGCATATAAGAAATTAGTTTTGTCTCCCAGAAAACCACCCATGGCGTTTCCCTGTTGATCAGCAATCAACGAACCATAAGCGTCCGCTCTTGAATAAGGTGGCGCAACAAAACTTTGGGTACAGAAACTTCTTCCGGAATAGCCAGAAACAGTCATTCAAAATGCTGTTTTCTATCCCGGAATTGGATGGTTCTCGCCGACCAGCGTGACGCGGTGCATGATTCGCGGAATATTCTCATTGTCGAAGGGTTCTACCGAATGCATCGTGCAGCGATTATCCCACATGAGAATGTCATCATCCGACCATACGTGTGTATAGACATAATCCGACTGGGTTGCGTGGGCGATGAGTTCGTCGAGAAGAGCGCGTCCAGCTTCCTCAGACATACTTTCGATACCAACCATGGTGTGGGGTGATAAAAACAGGCTCCGCTGTCCCGTCACTGGATGAACCTGTACGAGGGGGTGGCGCACCGGCAGCAGGGCGTCGAAATCCCCTTTATCCTGCTTCGCCGAGAGCTCGGCGGATTGTTTGATGATGAAATCGTGATGGTGGATCACCCAGAGACCGTCGATCCGCTGCTTGGTTGCTTCAGCCAACCCTTCATATGCGGCGTACATGTTCGCGTAACGGGTATTGCCGCCCTCGTGCGTGGTCTGGATACCATGGAGGATCGACCCCTTTGATGGCACCTCACGAAACGAGCTGTCCGTGTGCCATAGCCATGACAGATTGATGTACTGCCAAGCCGTTTCTTTCGAGGGGATGATTTGGCCGGTCTCATCGACATTCGAAACGCGATAAATCTCTTTATTGCGAGAGGATCGATGGGCATGCGACGGATGTTCCTCAAGCGCACCAAAGTTTCGTCCGAAGGCAATATGCTACTCATCGGTAATCCGTTGGTTCGGAAAGACCAGCACAAGATATTCCATCCAAGCCTCGTTCAGGGCGTCGAGCACCTCATGCTGGAGAGGCGCGGTCAGATCAATCCCAAGTATCATGGCTCCAATCTTCGGATTAAGACGCTCAATTGATAGGCCCTGTCGGGCTCTCGCGTGAGGGGGCACTGTTAACTCTCCAACTCGCTCAGATCCAGTTGTCAGCGGGCACTTAGAATCATGTCAGCACCTTTCTCCGCAATCATCAACGTTGCGGCGTTTGTATTTGCCGACGGCATTGCCGGCATCACCGAGGCGTCCACGACACGAAGATTGTCGATGCCGTGCAGTCGGAGCTCGCGGTCAACAACAGCGTATGTATCTGATCCCATCCGGCAGGTGCCCATCGCATGATAGACAGTCGCGCCGCGTGCGCGGGCGTAATCGAGAAGGGCGTCGTTCGTAGCAACTTCAATGCCCGGTACAGTCTCATCTCCACGATAAGGCACCAATGGGGCGGTCTGTAGGAATCGGCGACACCAGCGCAAGCCGCTAACTACAGCTCTCTGATCATCGGAGGAGTCGAGATAATTCGGTTGAATAATTGGTGGAACGTCGGGATTCGCGCTCGTCGCTCTAACGTAGCCCCGACTCTCCGGACGCATCTGCCAAACCCCCGCCGTCATGCCAGGAAACGGCTGCAGCTTGCCAGTCACCCCATCGCTATAACTCGCAGGGGTAAAGACAAACTGCAGGTCCGGCGTCTCAAGATGCGCCTCCGATCGCAGGAACACGGCGACATGGGCCGGACTGAACGCCAACAAGCCGCGCCCGGAAAAAAGCCATTTTCCGATTTCCCACCCGAGCCGCAGCCCACGGGCCCGTTCATTCAACGTAACCGGTTTGGTTACACGGTGCGCGACCCTGACGGCATAATGGTCGCGAAAGTTTTCGCCCACACCGGGTAAATCATGGACCAGGGGCACGCCAATGTTTTGCAGAACGGCTCCCGGGCCGATGCCCGAAACCTGTAACAACTGCGGTGAGCCGATGGCACCAGCACTCAAGATGACGCAACGGCGTGCGGCAGCAAACAATAGGCGTCCGTAGCGGCGATAGTGAACGCCTGTACAGCGCCCTTCGATAATCTCCAGGCGCTGAACACAAGCGTTTGAAGCCACCTGTAGATTGGCCCGGCGCATGGCCGGTCGAAGGTAGGCATGTGCCGCTCCATGGCGGCGGCCGTTTCTGATCGTGCGCTGGTAATAGGCGACGCCCTCCTGCGTAGCACCATTGTAGTCGGGGTTTCGCGGCACGCCGAGCGCCTCGACACCGTCAACGAAGGCTTCACAAAGCGGATGACGTTCGTGAATGTCAGAGACATGGGCCGGCCCACCAACGCCGCGGAACGCGGGGTCGCCGCCAGCGCGGTTTTCGCTTTTCCGGAAGTACGGCAACACGTCGTCGTATGACCAGCCCAAATTGCCCGCTTGCGCCCAGGAATCGTAATCCTGCCGCTGGCCACGAACATAGAGATGGCCGTTGATGGAACTCGAGCCGCCTAGAACGCGGCCGCGGGGAAACAGAATTTCCCGGTTTCCCGTGCTCGGCGAGGCAGCGGTCTTGAAGCACCAATTGAACTGCGGATTGGCGAAGGTTTTCAAGAACCCGGCCGGCGCTGATACGAAGGGATGTCGTTCGCTGCCGCCGGCCTCGAGCAGGAGGACGGAATAACGTGATTCTACACTCAGCCGATTGGCAAGGACACAGCCCGCCGAGCCGGCGCCAATAATGACATAGTCGAAAGTTTCCTGGTTCACGGCAATCCCGTCCACTCAGCCGGCTGCGGCTAGCGTTGACATGTCGCCAGCAACCGTGGTCCGAACCATAAGCCGCCGGGCTTCTGCGCTCCGGAAAGGTACCCCGCGGTGAAGAGTCGCCCTGTTATTCCAGATGACAAGATCATCGGCCTTCCAGTCGTGTCGGTAGACAAACTGTTCTTGGGTCGCAAAGGCGGTAAGTTTGTCGATGAGCTGTCGGCTTTGTTCCCACGTCAGGCCTTTGATCGCTTTACAGTGAGCTCCGATGTAAAGCGATTTCACACCCTCGCCATGGTTGATCACCATTGCCTGCTCGACCGGTGGCAAGGCCTCTCGCTCTTCGTCGGTGACCAAATTCGGATCGATCTGTCCGCGGCCATAAGCATAGTCGTGAATGGCGACCTGCCCCTCAACCTGTTGACGAAGTGCCACCGGAAGCGCCGCGTAGACGGTTCGCATGCAGATGAATTCCGTTTGACCACCAGATTGTGGGACGATTCGGGCCGACAGCAATGACGCCTTTGCGGCAATGACTTTAAAGGAACTGTCCGTATGCCATTGCTGGTTGGCACGGCCATTTAGAATCTGCCGATGGCTTGTCGCCACAATATTTCCAGCGTGATCAAGATTGGTCAGAACCACGACCTTGCTGCCCGAGCCAACGGTGCCGGGCTTTGTCGTTTCAAGCAGGCCAAACCGTTCGCTAAACGCGACCTGCTGGTCGTCGCTGATCGTCTGGTCGGGAAGGACCAGGACAGGATGGCAATGGTGTGCCGCTTCGACCACGTGCCAGGTGTCGTCATCGATTTCCTGCGTTAGGTCGACACCTGTTAAGCGGGCAGCAAAGGACGGCGAAAGTGGCGATAATTCAACCATGTGAGTATTCTTATGAGCGATGTAAAAGGTCGTGAAGGTTCCTGATTGCGTCCCGCCGCGTCTAGCCCGCAGCGTTTCAATTCTTGTTTTTTGCGGCACTCATTTCGGTTAGAAATTCTGCTGGTTCAATAGGAAAAACCGCGTCGTTAGGTAAATTCATCCCTTCTTGTGTTTCGAGTTATTTGTGAAAGTCAGGGCCGATGATGAGACGCTTCCGCTGTCGAGATTGGTGCAGACTTGAACACAAGGGATGTCGACTACACGTTCAAGAGCGGTCGAAAATGCTGCTAGTTTGCTATGTCCACGGATAGCCGGAAGAGGTCAATCGAGTGGAAATCAGATACGGCTGAAGGCCCAGTCAGACGGAGATTTACCACTCTAGTGTGCCCGGTTCTCCCTTGAAGGGGCCGATAAGATTTGGCGTTATCCAACCGCCGTAGAATGACCCATCTTGTGCCACGACGTTGATCCCACCGACACGACATTCATCAACTTTGTGGGCATAGAAACTCAGGTCATCAGCAATCGCACTACAGGCTCTCCCTGGGTCGGCGCAGGACCATGCCGCATTGGAGCTCAAGTTCCCGCCAATGTTTATGGACCAATATGAGGCCCGACCCTTGAACTCGCACAACGAGAGCCCTGCCCACGGCGAGATTAAGTCAATTCGGATGTCAGATTGGGGAATGTAGTAAGTTGGAGGATGTGACGTTTCTAAAATCCAGTGCGCGCGAGTGGTTCGGGCAATGTCGGTGTCGGCAAAACGTATAATGACTTCCCATCCACCCGTTCCAGCTTTGGCGGGCGAGGAAAGCTGATTCAATCGACATGTCCCTAATTCAGTTCAGCCGAGCTACGCAGGCGCTGCATATCCTCGGCATGAAGTACAAGCCGAACACCAAGGCTACCCGTCGAAGCGATGACAGGCGACTTGCGGAGAAGGATATCGATGGCGGAGATCTCAGGGAAATCCGCACATACTGATACGATCCGCGACACCAGCCATTCCTGGGTTTCATATTGAATTTCAGCGGTTATGCGTTCTATCTCCGCGACCAATGGATCATAGTCAAAGACAACATCCATACCATCTCGAGCAATTAACACGTGTGAAGGATCAATCGAAAGTGTGAGATCGAGGAGATGATGTTCCGGTACCACATCGTCTGGCTGGAAGGATCCAATAACGGCCTCCAGCTTCAAATCTCTCAGTTCAATGACGCTATGCATTTCTCTGGATTTCCAGTTCTTAATCTTCGTTGGCTGACCCGCTCTATGTTGATCATGTGAACCTATTTGCAACTTAATCTGATGTGCGCTCCGCAATTAGGAGGAGATAAAATGACACCGTTACTAAACAGAATATCAGCTGGCGAGCACCGGCTCTTCACCGATCGTGGCGTCGTCGTCAATAGCGGCCGCAATATAGTCGGCAACGGCAGCACGCGATATGATCCCATTTCGCCACTCAGAGCGTTTCAATCTAACATTATATGACCGTCCCAAACTTTGGTTCGTCAGGACGCCGGGCCTAACGATTGTCCAGTTTAATGTCGACTCCTTGATTAGTGTTTCCTGAGCTGACTTATCTCTATAGGCGTGCCCAAAAATAAAATTGAAGGGAATACGCTGGATGCAATTAATCGCCTCGTTGCTATTGCCAGCGCCGAAACCTGTAACCGAGATCAATCTCTTGATGTCCATCTCCTCCATGATCGGGATCAGCGTTCTAGTTGCCGATGAAAAGAGATCGATCGGCCCTGTGAGGAGTTTTAGACCCACCGGTACACCCAGAGCTTGAATCACTACATCGGCATCATGAACAGCGTTGCGAACTTCTGCCGTAACTGTCGCATCTCCTGAGATTCGGATTAATCTCGGGTGATCTAATCGTAGATTTTTCGCAGTTCGCGAAAACGCAATGACGTCATGGTCTCGATCAAGAAGTGCCTTTACGGTCTCGAGGCCGATCCCGCTTGATCCACCCATCACCAGAACTCTGCTCATAATATTGTTTCCTCCAGAGCAGGTTTAATAAACTCCACGGTGTTTCCAAACGGATCCCGGATATAAACGCTCTCCGTGCCATCGCGGTGAGAAGTGAGTTCACCGTATTTCTCGGCCTCTAGCGATTCAAACGCTAGGTGCGGCGGGTGTTGCGACGGGAGCACGAGGGCAATGGATGTGTTTTCTATATCTAGCAGCGCCCAAGATTGGTCTTGATATGAGACCGACGCCTTCAACCTGTCTGAGTACCATTCCACCGCTGGCGCGATTTCGGGCACGCAAAGAGCAACATGATGCAACTTCATCTCAAACATCCTTTCTGGGGGCTAATACGTTGAACGTCGTTATCTGGATTTCTTGAGATCCGATACGTTGTGAACTCTCGGGTTGGCGATGATCTTTGCTATGATGACGTACGTGCAAGCGGGAGGCAGTTAACAAGTGCAAATGGTGCCGCTTGCATCATAGGATGTCCTGAACTTTTCAAATTCTAAGGACATTTGTACAAGCTACGAACCTTGAGAACTGGAAATCTCAATTAACCAAATGATTAGGGCCAAGTAGATGAAGTATGATCTAGACCGTATCATTGACCGTGAAGGAACAGGTTCGGTTAAATGGGAAATGTACAGGGGCGGCAGTAACGCTGGCCCGATAACTCCGGTTGATACCAGTCTGGCAAGTGATGACCCTATTCCAATGTGGGTCGCAGATATGGATTTCGCTTGCCCTAAGCCCGTTCTGGACGCCCTGTCGGAACGAGTCCGTCATGGCATCTTTGGCTATACAAGTGCCTCCGACGGCTACTATGACGCTGTTACTGGCTGGTTTAAAAAACGGCACGGCTGGGACGTCTCGAAAAAATGGATCACTTCGACCCCAGGCGTGGTTCCAGCGCTGCATTTTGCCGTAAAAACCTGGTGTCAGCCTGGAGACAAGGTGCTGATTCAGAGGCCTGTTTACTACCCTTTTTTTAGAGCAATCACAAATGGCGGATGCGAAATTGTATCCAGCAACCTGACTGAGGAAGACGGTTATTATCAGATGGATTTTGAAGACCTTGAGAAACGGGCTTCTGACCCGAAGGTCAAAATATCCTTGTTGTGTAGCCCCCATAATCCGGTAGGCCGTGTATGGACCGTTGACGAACTCCGTCAGTATGGAGAAATATGTAATCACCACGGTGTAATCGTAATTGCCGATGAAATCCATGCTGATTTGATGATGCCCGGCTTCACGTTTCAGCCTTATGCTATGCTCGGCCGCGAGTTCGCGAACAATGGGATTGTTTGTACGGCACCCTCCAAAACCTTCAATCTGGCTGGCATGCACCTATCGAACTTGGTGATCCCCAACCCTGATCTCAAACAGGCCTATGATGCCTACATGTTCGAAACCGGCGTTGCCGGCGGGCTTAATCCGCTGGCTCTGGTTGCCACGGAAGCCGCCTACCTCCATGGAGAAGAATGGCTCACACAGGTGATGAAATACATCCATGACAACTATTTAATAATGCGAGAGTATTTGGCCGAAAACCTTCCGCAATTATGCGCTTCAGAATTGCAGGGAACCTACCTGGCTTGGATTGATTTCAGAGAGCTTGGCCTCAATCAGGCAGCACTGGAAAAGATGACCCAGTTAGATGCAAAAGTCTTGTTTGATGAGGGGCACATTTTTGGCAAGGAAGGTTTTGGCTTTGAGCGCATTAACCTGGCCTGCCCTCGTTCGGTTCTCTCATTGGCCCTCAATCGGTTGAAGATGCAAATTGAAAAACTGTAAATATGGCCAAACGCATCGTTAACCGATCGCAAGCGGAAGAATAAAACTCAAAGGGACTGAAGACCGGTTAAGGTCATTAGCCGACAACAGCTGCCAGGCAAATGAAACTTGGCTTCACTTCCGAAAGCGGTCAAAAAGATAATTTGTTGCAGAGAGCTCTAAACCCCATCTCTCCATTGTCAAAGGCCTCCCCCATCCCCCTGGGGTTGGCCAGAAAAAAACGGCATGTTTGGCCTACAGTTTGATTAACAGTCACTTTGGTCCACTCAAGACAACTCTAGAGCCCACTCAATTACCCCTCATAGGTACCCAATAACAGTACAAAGGGCGGTCTGCCCATTCAAAACGGAACGCCAACATGAATGGGTTAATGGCAAGCCAAGGTAGCTTGAGTTAGCTTGAGATATTTTAGTATTTCACCAAACAGCGAGGCACCATATGCAATCATCAATCGACGTGGCCTACTTGGATCCCGTTTCTCAGACTAGGTATCCACTCGACCCGCCAATTTGGCAATCGCCTGAGGGCGGTCCGCTAATGATGACGGAATTGCCAGGCATTCGGCGGCAGGATATTGACAGAGGCACGCGTTCCATTTGGCGTTACCAAGCAGCGTTGCCAATAAAAATCACGGATCCTGTAAGTATGGGGGAAGGATGTACGCCTCTGCACCGTGGCAGCTTCGACGGCAAAGAATGTAGCTTCAAATTGGAATGGTTCTCACCAACCGGGTCTTTCAAAGACCGTGGAGCATCCGTGCTGATATCTTGTCTAAAGCAACAAGGCATCGACCGCATCCTTGAAGACAGTTCGGGAAATGGTGGCGCGGCGATCGCCGGGTATGGCGCTGCCGCCGGAATGGCCGTCAAAGTTCTCGTTCCCGCCACTACCTCGCCAGCGAAAATAATCCAAACACGGGCCTACGGCGCCGAGATAGAGCTAATTCCTGGGCCAAGGGAAGCCACTGAAGCTGCCGCCATGGAGCAGGCTTCAGAAATTTTCTATGCTAGCCACAACTGGCACCCCTTCTTTTTGCAAGGCACGAAAACGCTTGGATACGAAATCTGGGAGGACCTTGGTTACAATGCACCGGACAACATCATCATCCCGGCGTCAGCGGGCAGCAATCTCCTTGGATGTTATATAGCGTTCAAGGAGTTGATAACCTCCGGCGAAATCGACCGGTTGCCACGGCTGTTCGTGTCACAGCCTGCCAACTGCGCACCGCTTCATGCAAGTTTCCAAGCCGGCGCATCGCATTATGTCGAGACAGAGTTCAGGCCGACTATTGCCGAGGGGACAGCGATTAAGCGCCCGATTCGATTAACAGAGATGCTTGAAGCCCTTCGAAACAGTGATGGCGGCACAGTGGCCATCAGCGAAGAAGAGATCGTTGATGCTAGCCTAGAGCTCGCTGCCAACGGCATCTACGTCGAGCCTACCTGTGCTCACGCAGCAGCCGCATTCGCCCAGCTATCATCCGACAATCAAATTGATCCGAGTGACGAAACCGTTGTCGTTCTCACGGGTACCGGTTTGAAGGCAACACCGTTTTATGCAGAACAATGTGTGCCGTGATCAAATTTTATCTCCAGATTGCGGGTGAATTAAGCCAGCGATAAGCTGGTCAGGGATTTATCGGGGTAGGCTTATGAAAGAACTTCAAAGGTTGGTGGTAACGGCCCTCAGTGAGCGGGCCGCGCTGGTTGAAGCATCATGAGTATTACAGGCTTCGATTGGAACGCGATTGCACTCACTGCCTCGATCTGGGTATTACCGGTGTTGTTCGCGATCACGTTGCACGAGGCGGCGCACGGTTGGGTCGCATGGCGTCTTGGCGACGACACCGCCCGCGTACTGGGTCGGATATCTATCAACCCATTGCGTCACATCGACCCCGTGGGCACTGTATTAATTCCAGCAGTTCTGCTGTTCGGGTCGGGTGGCCGCATGATGTTCGGTTTTGCCAAGCCAGTTCCAGTAGACTTCTCACGCCTCCGCAAACCTCGCCGAGACATGGTGCTGGTCGCTGCTGCTGGCCCCGGTAGCAACATTCTATTAGCTGTAATCTCTGCTCTGCTAATCCATGTTTCCGTCTTGTTCGATACCGATATAGAGCGCTGGATTCTGCATAATTTGGTAAATTCGGTCTGGATCAATTTACTGCTCGCCGTTTTCAATATGTTACCACTACCGCCACTGGACGGCGGCAGAATCGCTGTCGGTCTTTTACCGCCAAATCTCGCGCGGCAGCTGGTGCGGATTGAGCGGGCCGGCATGATCATTATTCTTACGGCTTTGTTCCTCCTCCCCTGGATAAGTGGTAAGATCGGGTTTGATTTGAATATCTTCCAGTGGCTTATCGGTGAGCCGACAGCCTATCTTATGGGCTTGGTATTTTCACTGACCGGTGTTCGATAAGCGAAGTATGCCGGAATACTGGGCAACCGGGGGTGATGATGTCTTGTTAGACCAAGCAGGTTTATCGTTCTGTGGGACACCTCTCCCTCTGCTAGGTTGATTAAATCGATACGACTGCGGCCGAATAGGCTGCATCATACATTTCCTCATAGTGTTGTTCGGCAGTCGCTGGCAGATACTGCGGTGATCCACCTTTATCGAGACCAGTCGGAACGCAATTGATCTCGAGATCCGGACCCCCAAGATAGAAAAACGGCAGGGAATAACGTTTTTTTGCCCGAGACATTTACGACCCTGGGCAGTGTCGAAAGATAGCGGCTATTCGTCCAACGGGCCATCATGTCACCCAGGTTTACATGTGGGTATTGAGCATCGGCGCAACATGAGACCGCCTACTACCGCAACTTTAGAATCCTCTAATTCACTGAAAAGGGGTATGTGTAATCTGGATAAATCTGTGTGAGCCACTCAGGCCATCTCAGGGCTATTGTCTGGTTCAAGCACACTCCGCCAATAGCTCACTGGAGTTCAACGCCGCGTAAACTTTGTCCCACAGTCTCTCGCGAGCCTCAAGCGAGTTTAACGCGATATTTTTAGCTTCGTCTTGGCGTTCCCTCTTGTCATCACATAAGTGTAAGAGCAAACGAATGGCCATTGCACCATGGCCATCATCTCCATCACCGCTA
>PARE01000079.1 GCA_002709525.1 Magnetovibrio sp.
GAAATAGCCGATTGGGCGCTGCGAAAAGGACTGATATCCTATGACCGCCGCCACGGCTGGCGTGGACCTCTTCTTCGTATAAACAACAACGTTCGTTTAGAGCGGTCGTCGGACTGGCGAAACGCTTTGGCCAACCTCGAGCGCCCCAAGGGCTTGTATGATTGGTCACTGGCTGTCGTATTGGAAACCGAAAATCAGGCGGTTCAAATTGGCGTGGAGGGCGGCACCAAAGGACGAATCCCATTGCCGGAATTGCGCTGGGCCCGCCCATGGTTGGAAGGACAGAAGCGAGGAGCTAAGGTGCTCCATGCTCAAGACGTTTTGCAGCGGGGCGACGTGATAGCCGTGGAGCGCGTGTATACGAATCCTGAAGGCCTCAACTATCCTGACGATACTTTCGGGCTTCGCCAAATCCCGGAAATCAATGGCGCTATTGTTGCTATGGACCCGCACACTGGTCGAGTTCTCGCCATGAGCGGTGGCTATTCCTTCGAGCTTAGCCAGTTCAACCGGGTTACGCAGGCGCGGCGGCAGCCTGGGTCAGCTTTCAAGCCTTTTGTCTATCTAGCGGCCATCGATACCGGATACACTCCATCCACCCTAATTCTGGATGCGCCGTTCGTCATAGACCAGGGGCCAGGCCGACCTAAATGGCGCCCAGCCA
Source organism: Magnetovibrio sp. (assembly GCA_002709525.1). Lineage (GTDB taxonomy): Bacteria > Pseudomonadota > Alphaproteobacteria > Rhodospirillales > Casp-alpha2 > UBA3470. The sequence goes on from PARE01000079.1 coordinate 665, forward strand.
ATTACACGAAGAAATTCTATGGCCCAAGCACGATGCGCCTTGGGATCGAGAAATCGCGAAATCTGATGACGGTCCGTCTAGCGCAAACCATAGGTATGGAACGGGTTGCAAACTACGCCAACCGGTTCGGTATTACCAACAACCTGCAACAAACTCTTGCTATGTCTCTAGGTGCTGGTGAAACGACACTCATCCGTCTGACGACAGCCTACGCAATGTTGGTGAACGGTGGCAGGCGAATCGCTCCGACTCTGCTAGACCGAATTCAAGACCGCCATGGCCGGACGGTATTCAGCCATGACCGGCGAATCTGCACGGGCTGTCGACAGAAGGCTTGGGCTGGCGAGTTGCCGCCGCGTATTCCAGACACGCGTAAGCAAGTCACCGATGCCGGGAGCGCCTATCAGGTGGTGGCCATGTTGAAAGGCGTAGTTGATCGCGGAACAGGCCGGCGGATTGCCAAGATCGGCAAGCCATTGGCCGGGAAAACGGGCACTACCAACCGAGAACGCGATACCTGGTTTATTGGTTTTTCTCCGGATCTCGCTGTTGGTGTATTTGTTGGCTTCGATAGACCGATTCCGCTTGGGCGCCGAGAAACTGGCTCATCTGTGGCTGCTCCGATATTTCGCGATTTCATGGACGGGGCTTTGAAGGATAAGCCAGCCATTCCTTTCCGAATTCCGCCCAATATCCGCCTAGTCCGTGTTAACGCCCGAACGGGACAACTAGCGCAGACTGGCGAACGAAATGTCATTCTCGAGGCGTTTAAGCCCGGCACGGTGCCGACAGGAGCCTCACAGGTCCTAGAGGGTCAAAGTTGGACAGCGGGCCACGGCGCAGGCAGTGGGGCCTTAAGTGGGACTGGCGGCCTTTACTGACCGATTTTCATGCTTTGCGGGTTAAATAGCGTTGCTATCCGATTCCGTGAAATCGTCGAGATTAAAATCAAAACCGCAGTGATAGTGTTGGACGAAATGGCCCTTATGCGACGCCAGGGACCTCGAACTCACAATAATCTCGTCACTCAGCTCAAGTCGCACGGGGGATTCCATTCTCTTCTTGAACTGCCCACACCACTTAGGCGGATCACATTATGGATCAGCCGTTTTTTATTCAAGGTGGCGCCCAATCGAGACCTGGAGGGGATCAGCGTGATCAGTGGGTCCGCGCGGAGCAGTAACCGGTAATAGCTATCATGATGCGGGTGATTCTGACTGCCTGAACCACTTTGGTCGTTGGCGCTGCCGACGAAATGACCTATTCAGTGTCCTATTTGTATCGGCGGTCTTCTCACAAAATAGCTGGGCCAAGGTCGCTTAATAGTCTCGTCATCACGATCATTCTGGATAATTTGTGCAATAGTGTATTAAAGACCCATTCCAAACGTAGGGACTTGCATTCTGGAATTTTCTGCCGTTTTAATTGGGCGTCTCATTCATGATCAACCTGACGATTTTGCCACAAGACATGCGCGCTGAAATTGAAACACTGGCTTCTGAGATAAAGCAGTCTGTCGAACTGCTGAGGAGGCATCTTTGACTACGATCAAGCCATACTTCGCCTCGAGGAACTAAACGCTTTGGCCGAAGACCCGGCCCTCTGGGAAAACCCGGGGAAGGCCCAAAAGGTCATGCGCGAGCGGACGCATCTCGATGCAGGCCTGAAGGCCATCGACGAGATGGAGAGCGACCTCGCGGACAGCATCGAACTCATCAAATTAGGAGACATGGAGGATGACGGCGACGTGGTTGCCGATGCCGAGGCTGCCATTGAGGTGTTGCACGGCAAGGCGCAGCAGGCGGAACTTCAGACACTCCTGTCCGGAGAGGCCGACTCCAACGACTGCTATCTAGAGATCAATGCCGGCGCCGGCGGGACGGAGGCCCAAGATTGGGCTGAAATGCTAGTTCGAATGTATGTACGCTGGTGCGACTCCAAGGGTTACAAAGTGGAATCTCTGGCCGAGAGTGCGGGCGAGGAGGCCGGCATCAAGTCTATGACTGTGAAGGTCAAAGGCCATAATGCCTACGGATGGCTAAAAACGGAGTCTGGTGTCCATCGCCTGGTTCGGATTTCACCTTATGATTCGTCTGCCCGCCGCCATACTAGCTTCGCATCCGCCTGGGTCTATCCGGTTATCGATGACGATATCGAAGTGGCAATCGAAGAAAACGACGTCCGCGTGGATACTTATCGTGCGTCCGGCGCCGGCGGTCAGCACGTCAATAAAACGGACTCTGCGGTCCGTCTGACTCATGAACCCACCGGCATTGTGGTCCAGTGCCAGAGCGACCGATCCCAGCACAAAAACCGAGCAGCGGCATGGAGCATGCTGAAGGCGCGTCTTTACGAGGCGGAATTGCAGCGCCGCGAGGCTGAAGCTCGGGCCGAGCACGAAGCGAAAACTGATATTGGTTGGGGGCACCAAATCCGTTCCTACGTACTGCAGCCCTACCAGATGGTGAAAGATCTCCGCACAGAAGTGGAGACTTCCAACACGCAAGGTGTTTTAGACGGCGATCTCGACGAATTTATGGCCGCTGCATTGGCCCAAAGAGTCCGAGGCGAAGACCTAGCCGACGGGTAGTTTAGGTGGGGTGAGTGCTAGAACTCCAAAAAGGTTTGCTATATTTTTTGGATTTACCGCCAGATATTCCTGATATATTTGAAAGTTGAAATTACGCTGGCGCCATTACTGATGCCGCCAGATGTATGACCCGCGCAAAAGGCCGCGAGACGACCTGCGTTTCAACATTCTTATTGCGACATCGTTAAGCTATACATGTGGCACGATGTCATAGCGGCGCTTGACTAAAATGAGGGGGCTGTAACTATCTTTGTGCCAAATCGGGGTGCGCTGGTCGTGGGCAGCCGTGTCGATGATAATTGATTCGCATGCGCCTAACGCTGAAACTATGCCCCTTTGTTGTAAAAGGGGAGGATATTAATGTCGGGTGGCGTTTTGGTGGTGACAGGCGGAGCTAGTGGAATCGGCCTAGCCTGCGCGAAGGCAATGGCGGTTGCACACGATCGTGTTGTTTTGATTGACTTAAATGAGGACGGATTGGCGACTGCTGCCGCGGAAATTGGTGAAGTCGGTGGCTCGGTGGTAACGTTTGTTTGTGATGTTGCAAGTTCGGATGCAATGTTGACGTTAGCTGCACACATCGAGAGAGAGGTTGGTCCGGTGAAAACCCTGGTGCCCTCCGCTGGAATTCTTCAAAACGCTTCGACAGTTCTCGGTATGGATTTGGACGAATACGCGCGGGTCTGGGACGTTAATTACCATGGCACGGTCTATACCGTTAGGGCGTTTGCTCCTGCCATGACGGACCGTCGGCTGGGAGCGATCGTCACTATTGGGTCGATCAACAGCTATGGGGCTTTGCCGTTGCCAGCTTATTGTCCGAGCAAGACGGCGATTCTCAGACTGACTCAAATCCTGGCCGTGGAATTGGGTCGGTTCGGTATTCGGGTCAACGGTGTGGCTCCGGGCTATGTGCTGACACCAGCCTTACAGGCGCGCATCGAGTCTGGCGATCGCGATGCCGATATGATCCGTGGCGCTGGCGCCATCGATATGTTCTTATATCCTGAAAACATTGCCGATGCGGCGGCGTTCCTGTGTTCCGATAAGGCGGCCGCGATAAGTGGAACCATGATCCCCGTCGATGCGGGCTGGGAGGCGGCGACGTTGTATCGCAATTATGCTGGCGGTGTGCCTTGGGAGATCGATGAGTGACGACTAGCAGTGGTATCTTGGCGCTTTGGAACGATTGCGAGGCTGGTCGGGAAGATGCCTATGAAGCTTGGTACCAAGGAGAGCATCTCGCCGAGCGGCTTGACGTCCCTGGGTTTTTGCGCGGACGGCGTATGCAGAGCCTCGCGGATGGCCCTGAATACTTCACCTACTACGAAACTACCGCTCCCGACGTCCTGTTCACGCTGGCGTATCGGCAACTATTAGATCACCCAAGCCCTGAGACCGAACGGATTATGCGTGAAATTTTTCGTAATATGAGCCGCACGGTCTGCAAAGTGGTTCGACGCCACGGGACGATGTATGGAAGTCACGCCGTCACCGTCAAATTGAGCGATCAGGAACTCGACGGTTCGGTTTGGCTTTTTGTTGATGGATTGGCTGACCGGCCAGAAGTTGCCCGAGCTGAGATCTGGAAAGCGGTGGAACCATCCAAAGACTCGACTAGTCGAGAGGAAATCTTACGGGGGGTGGAGGATGATAGGATTGTGACTTGCCTGTTGACAGAGACCTTGCGTGATGGTGCTGCGTGGGAAATTGTCAACCAGGCGCAAAAAAATCTGGCGAACGCTTCATGCTCAATTGGCATCTATCGTCTACTTTGCGATCTGCAATCCGATGGCTGATGCACCTGTAAAGAAAATAACGCCCGTGTGTAGGAGGCTGGGTTTGTGTGTTTTTATATGGCTATCAAAGGAGAGCCTTTTCCCGGTTTCTTGGATAATCTTGACCTGATCGGGGTTATTTTGAAGGACAAGGCTCAAGCCAAATTCATGGTTAAATGCGCTAGTGAGCGAGACTGTTGCAATGATGATGTCATTGCTTGTCGGGGATATCAAAATTTTCGTTAGATCTTAAAATACAGACAAAAAATATAAGTAAAAACTCTTCCCAACTAAGTAAATGCCATACAAATATAATTTAATTTCCACACAATTAGTTGACGGCATAATTACCTTCTTCAACAATCTTCATATCACTTAACATGGGAACGCCAACGATGACCCAACGGGCTATAAATGATATGGAAGCAGCGATCGCTGAGCGGGCGCGTAAAGTTCTGCCCGCCGGCGGGTTTGGAAACGTTTCCTTTGACGTTGTCATTCGCGAGGGCCGTGGCGGCCGCGTCTGGGATGAAAGTGGCAACGAGTACTTGGACTTCCTTCTTGGGTCCGGGCCGATGTTAGTTGGCCATGCGCATCCGCATGTTACCGCTGCGGTTCAGGAGCAGGTGGCCAAGGGCTCGACCTTTTTCGCCAACAACGAAGCAGGCGTTCAGCTTGCAGAAGCAATTGTTGACGCCGTGGCCTGTGCCGAAAAGGTTCGCTTTCTGTCATCGGGTTCTGAGGCCACGTTTTATGCTATGCGGGTGGCCCGAGCCTGGCGTCAGCGAAGCAAGATATTGAAGTTTGAGGGCGGTTTCCATGGCATGAGCGATTATGCGCTGATGAGTATGGCTCCGGTACGGCCAGGTAATTTCCCGCAGGCGACCGCCGACACAGCCGGCATTCCCGACACCGTCAGCGATGAAATTTTGATCGCGCCTTTCAACGATATCGACACAGCTGTCTCTCTGATTCGTGAACACCAAGACGAACTGGCAGGGGTAATCGTCGAGCCGTTGCAACGCATGATCCCGCCGGAGCCTGGTTTTCTGGAGTCGCTTCGTGACGTTACTCGGGAATTTGGCCTGGCATTGATCTTTGATGAGGTAGTGACTGGATTTCGCTTTGCTTATGGTGGTGCTCAGGAACTCTACGGGGTGACGCCGGACTTGTGCGCGCTGGGGAAGGTGATCGGTGGCGGTTACCCGTTGTCTGCTGTGGCGGGCAGAGAGGAGTGTATGAAGTATTTTGACGCCCGTGAGGTCGGCGTGGAGAACGCAGTGAAACAGATCGGTACCCTGAGCGGCAATCCGGTTGCCGCGGCTGCGGGATTGGCGACCCTCGAAATTCTCCAAACGCCTGGTACCTTTGAGAATTTGTTTTCCACGGGGCAAAGGTTAATGGACGGCCTAACGGCCTTGATCGCAAAACATGGGGTAAAAGGCCAGGTCCGAGGGGTGCCGCCCATGTTCGACATATTATTCACGGATGCGGATGTTAAAGACTACCGCAGCGCAGCACAGAGCGATAGCGCAATGCTGAAGGTGTTCAATGAACAGGTGTTGCTGGGAGGCCTGTTGAAGGGAGATAACAAGTTCTACGTGTCTACTGCTCATACGATCGAGGACATTGAGGAAGCGTTAGCTATCTGTGACGTCGCTCTAACAGCTGTGGCGAAAGAGTGATTATTGTTATTGGATGCCGCTACCATCCGTCATAACCCCACATTTAGTGCTCTATTTTATGGTGGTTGCTGACAACTAATCTTCATTGAATTTATGTCTTTCGTAAGGTCGGTAATACGCTTCTGACATGCCGGCGGCCTCCCGAGCCTGGGCATTGAATGGGGGTTTAATGGAGCCAGTGAACAGTGTTGCTGCTAGTTCATGGAAAGTGGCAACAGGGTCCAGGCCTCGGTCCGCTGCAACAAATTCGAACCAACGTACGCCGGCTGCTACGTGCGATATTTCCTCTTGACCAATCTTTTCCAGAACGGCCGCGGTATCAGAATCGCCATTGGCTTCGAGATGAGCTGCCGCCACGGGTGTGGAATCCAGGCCGCGCGCCTCCAGGATCATGGGTACTAGGGCCAGGCGCGCCAATAAGTCATGACGTGTATTGTTTGCAGCCTCCCATAGTCCGTTATGGGCTGGCAGATCACCATAGGAAACATCCATTTCGACTAGGCGTTGGCTCAGCAGAGCAAAGTGCTCCGCTTCGTCTTTGGCAACTCTCACCCAATCATCATAGAAGGCGCGTGGTAATTTTGGATTATCAAAGCGCGCCACCATATCCCAAGCTAAGTCTATCGCGTTGAGTTCAATGTGCGCGATGGCATGCACGAACGCCCGACGTCCGGCTATTCCGCCTTTGCGCCGGCGGGGCATATCGCGAGGGGCCTTCAATTTCGGCCGAGCCGGTCGCGCCGGCCTGTTCGGTGGACGCGAGTGACCTAAGACGGAGAGCTTGCCAGCTTGCCAAGCGCGAGCATTTTCGCGAGTTCGGTTTACTTTTCCCTGCGGGTCTGGGTCGCGGAGCACTGCACAGGCGGCATCGCGAAGCGTGGCCGGATAGCGCGACAGTTCTAAAGTGCCTTTGCAGCTTCGAGGACTGCTTCGGCATGAGCCCTAACTTTGACCTTTGGCCAAATTTCCCGAATGACGCCCAATGAGTCTATTAGGAAGGTGGTGCGGACAATACCCATAAACTCTCGGCCCATGAATTTCTTAAGTTGCCACACGCCGTAGGCTTGGCACAGTTTGCCGTCTTCATCTGAAAGGAGATCAAAATTGAGTTTATGCTTAGCCTTAAACTTGTCATGGCGTGCGGAACTGTCCCGTGAAGCGCCAACGATTAAGGTGTTCGCCTTGGCAAAGGCATCGGCGAGATCGCGAAAATCCGTTGCCTCTGTTGTGCAGCCGGGGGTCATATCCTTCGGATAAAAATACAGCACTACGTTTTTGCCCCGAAGGTTCTTCAGAGACAAATGGGTGGCAGAGTACGTAGGGAGGTCAAAATCAGGCGCTTTGTCTCCAATATTAACAGTCATGAGGTCATCCTTGTTACGAGATAATTAAGCACAAAATTGTCTCCATGAGGGATAAAATCAAGCCTTGCCTGATGGCGTTATTGTGGCGTTCCAAAAGCCCTAAGTCCTTAAACAGCTGGGCTGTTGATCTTATACCAACGCCAAAACTGTTAGCCCTGGCTGAACTCTTCATGGTATTGGCTTCGTGGGCGTAAGCCTCTGGTTAAGGTCGAGAAAGCTGTTTCGCTGGGGTTTCAATGATCTCTTGAAATAAAGTGAGGACCCCCGACGCCGCGCCTGCCACTTTCAATTCCAGTGCACTGAAATCTGAGCATTTCTCAACATCTGCCAACCGAGCCTTGAGCGTATCTGAAAACTCATTAATGTGCTGCGAGGTGATTTCATCTTCGATGGACAGGCTGAGCGTACTTTGCAGCGCTTGAAACATCCTGAGAGTTTCGCTAAGGAGAGTACCGCTTGATCTGTCTAAATAACCGGCCCGTGTCAGGTTTTGTATTAGGGTCATGGTTCCGCAGTTCAGAATATCCGGATTTTCTGAAGCATGGCGCAAAGCTAGATATTGGGCAATGAATTCGATATCGACCATGCCGCCGCGCAATTGTTTCAGTGACCAAAGACAGTTCGCCGGTTTTTCCCGTGCCAGCCGGGCACGCATGTTGGCGACATCGCGTAATAACGGTACAGGCGCACGTGGCTTGGTGAGAATACTATGGATGGCACCCTCCACAGCACTCCGCATTTTGTCACTGGTCGCGGAGATGACCCTAGCGCGCGTCAATGCCATGTGCTCCCAAGTCCATGCCCCGTCGGCGTGATAGGATTTAAAGGCCTCGATGGTTGTGGCGATGGGACCAGCATTACCTGATGGTCGTAGACGCATATCAACCTTGAACATAGCACCTTCCGACGTCAATGCGGTTAATGCGTTGATCAGGCGCTGCGATAAGCGTGCGAAGTACTGGCTGACCGAAAGCGGTTTTGTGCCATTAGAACCAGCTGAGTTTATCGGCGCCTTGTAAATGATCACAAGATCAAGATCGGAGCTGGCCGTCATTTCCCGGCTTCCAAGTTTGCCCAACGCTAAGACTGCGACATCACTGCTCTTGATGACGCCATGGGTTTCGTTAAATTTTAATTGAATTGGTTTGAATAAGCAGTCCACTGCGGTCTCAGCAATATTGCTGTGGGCAGTTGCCGCCTCAGCCGGGAGAATCAGTCCGCGTAACTGTTGAACGCCAACCTGAAACCGGCGGTCATGCGCCCATCTTCGACCGTAGTTGAGAGTATCCTCGATATATTCGGCGCGGGCTAGGTAGCAATCCAGTTCCTCTTTCATCTCGCAGATTGAGGGTAGCGAGTCGAAGAAGTCCGGGGTAAGCACGCTATCCAACACCGCCGGCCGGCTGCTCAGATGGTCAGCAAGGCGAGGTGCTATTCCCATAATTTCAGCCAGGAGTTTCATCAACTGCGGGTTAGTCTTGATCATGGAGAATAACTGTACGCCAGCTGGTAAGCCCTGAAGAAATTCGTCGAACTTCAACAAAGCGGTATCCGGATCCGGGGTGGCGCTTATGGCATCAAGAAGGCTGGGAAGCAGTTCTGTTAGAATTTCCCGCGCCCGCGTGTTGCGTACGGCGCGATAGCGACCGTGATGCCAGCCGCGGATCACCGCGTCGACGCGGGTTGGATTGTCGAAACCCATAGAGCGGATCGTTTGCAGCGTATCGGGGTCGGAGTCGGCGCCCGTAAACGCCAGGTTTCCATGGCTTTTGGCGGTAAGCGAAGGCGAGTCGGCAAATAGCTTTGAATAGTGTTTCTGAGTACGATTGAGATGATATTGAATGTGATCACGAAATTCGTGGGCTGAAGTGTAACCCAGAAATGTTGCCAGGCGATCAAACTCTCGGCCTTCGGGTAAAGTCTGAGTTTGTTCATCATTGATCATCTGAAGACGATGCTCGACCCGACGTAAGAAGCGATAAGAAGCGACTAAGTCATCGGCGGCATCTTGATCACACAGGCCAAAGGCGGCCAAGTCTTGAAGGGCTTGGACTGTGTATGGCGATCGAAGCGCCGGCTCGCGCCCGCCCCAGATGAGTTGTTGGGTCTGGGCGAAGAATTCTATCTCGCGGATACCGCCAGCACCCAATTTGATATTGTGTCCATCTGCACCGGCAGCGAGGCCACCCCGATGCGCATTAATTTGTCGTTTTATGGAATGAATATCTTGGATGCCAGCGAAATCAAGACTTTTGCGCCAGACGAAGGGTGACAGATGCTTGAGGAACGCGGCGCCGGCTTCAAGGTCCCCAGCCACCGGCCGAGCCTTGATCATTGCGGCACGCTCCCAATTCTGGCCGAGGCTTTCATAATATGTCTCCGCGGCGTTCACCGATAAGGCGAGTGGCGTAGCGCCCGGATCGGGACGGAGACGCAAGTCCATCCGGAACACATATCCATCGACGGTTCGTTCGCCCATAAATCGAACCAAGCCGCGAGCCATGCGCACCATGCGATTTTGTAATTCGTCGGGGTTGATCGTGGAAACACGTTCTGCGTCATACAGGATGATTAAATCGACATCACTGGAATAATTGAGCTCAAGGGCGCCCAATTTGCCCATGCCGATAACGATAAATCCGGATTTGTTTTGTGGGTTTTGGCGGTCTGCAATCTCAAAGGTGCCTATTTTGGCAGACTCTTGTATGAGATGGGCTGTCGCCGTGGACAAGGTAGCGTCGGCGGTTTCACTCAGCTTCCTCGTGATTTTGTTTAAATTCCAGATATTACCCAAATCGGCAATTGCGATTGTAAGCGCCATACGGCGTTTCGCGACACGCATTGCCTCCATTAACCGAGTATCATTAAGTGAATATTTGCCCTTGTTTGATATATCTTTAAGGATGGCGTCTGCGCTGTCGTCCGCACCGTCGCATATTAGATTGCAAAAGAATTCAGGATCACGGTTCACGCATTGCGAGAGAAAGAAGCTATTGCCAAAGATCGCCTCCAATAATGCCTTAGAGCTAGGGTCACTTTCGATGGATTTCGCAATATCGGAAAGTCGTTGTTGCGACTGTGTATTGCCGGCTAGTTCCGCCACTGCGGTGCGCCAATTAGAGAAGCCGGAGCGGACGGCACTCATGTCATGAGGCCGGGGAATCTCAGAAAGCATGTCAAAAAGGCGGAAATGAGTCATAATCGTGTGCCCCAATGGTCGGCACACTGCGGTAAGTGCCGTGCCCGGTCAAGTGGGGCGCCGGGATGCATCTTAGGCAGGTAAGCTTGGCAGTAATTAAACGAACTTTCCGGAGATTTGTCCATTTTCTGGGCGGGCTTGGGGCCGGCGTCGCGCTGGTGTTAATTTTTATTGCTTGGCAATTTTCCCAAGGTCCCATTCCCATCGGTTTTCTCAGTCCATACATCGAGGCCGCAGTCAATCAAGGGTATCGTGATATTTCCCTTCGTATGGGCGAAACAATATTGACTTGGGCCGGCTGGGAACGTGCGCTTGATATCCGAGTTTTGAATGTGCAGGTGGTCAATCGGAAAGGCGCGACTATTGGGGCCATTCCCGAGGTGGCATTCTCGATCAGCGGTGATGCATTGATCCAAGGCAAACTCGCACCCAGAAGCATTGATCTATTTGGTCCTAACCTGCGGTTTCGTCGCGATAGCGACGGCAACATTGATGTTGGCTTTGGTGCCCAAGGGCCTTCTTCAGGTGCGGTTGCGTTCGGTCTGATTGATATGCTGCTGGATCCGAGTCACCAAAGTGATTTGTTGAGCTACCTCGCCCGAGTCACCGTTACAGGTGCGGACATTACCTTTACTGATCAGGTCATTGGTAAGTCTTGGCACGTGCTAGCAACGGATATGCGGATTAGTCGATTCATTGACCGGTTGAAGGGCGAAATGTCACTAGTTCTAAACAGCGATCAACGCCAAACTGCCGTTGAAGTTTGGGCCGAATACCTCACTCAATCGAAACGTCTTGAGCTCGATGTGAAATTTGATCAGGTATCGCCCGTCTTGTTTGCCGATATGCCCAGCGTGTTGGCGCCGTTGAGAAGCCTCCATATGCCTCTCAGCGGCCGCATCTCCTTCGGTATGCCCATCGATGGCAAAATCGATCGACTTGGTGTCAATCTGAGCGGTGGCGCTGGGAAGATATACCTGCCAAAACCGTTTGAGCGGCCGATTGATGTTGAGGCCATTGAATTAGAGGCTAGTTATGACGGCCATTCAAAGAACGGGCAGATTGAAAAATTGGAGGTGCAAGTGGCACCGGGAAGGGCGCTTGCCTTGCCGGCCCCAATCTCCCACGAACTACCCTTGCGTGCTTTCAATTTCAAAGGGTCATTTGAGAACGACGGCGCCAATTGGGAGCTTAGAGAGTTTTATGCTGATCTGAATGGTCCAAAAATCACGGCGTCAGGCACCGTCACTGGCATTGGTCAAGCTGATATGCCGATTGCGTTAGATTTAGCGGCTGGAGTCACCAATCTGACCGTTGAACAGTTTCCGCACGTTTGGCCGGAGACCCTGGGCAGTGACCCCCGCGCTTGGGTATTCTCACATATAACTGGTGGTGAGGTTCCGCAACTTAATTTCAAAGGCCGATTTCGATTAGAAACTTCGGGCGCGTTGGTCGTTGATGATCTTGGTGGAACGATGAAAGCAGAGAATGTGGTCGTCGACTATCTTCCACCCTTACCACCGGTGACGGTTGATCGTGCCCACATGGTTTTTGATGAGTCCACGTACATGATTCAGTTGGATAAGGCTAATGCTCATGGCTTGACCGTCCGTGGTGGAACGATCGCCTTGACCGGCCTGGATCAGTATGACCAGTTCGCAGATATTGATCTTAAGATCGATGGAGCAGTGGCATCACAATTGGATTATGTTAATCAGCAGCCGCTGGAGTTTGCTTCGAGATTAGGGATTAGGCCAGCTCAGGCGAAAGGGCAGGCTTCGACCCAGTTGAAGCTATTTTTTATCCTAGAGAAGACGCTTGGATGGGACGAGATACAGGTCTGGGCTCAATCTCGGCTGCGCGACGTGGCCATGCCCCGCGTTTTTATGGGTCGCGGAATTGACAACGGGCAACTCGATCTGCGTGTTGATAAACGTGGCTTGGACGTCGCCGGCCAAGCGACTTTCGATGGAATTCCCGCATCCTTCGTATGGCGGGAGAATTTCACCGATACACGTGAATTTCGAAGTCAATATCTTGTTGATGCGCGGATTGACGATATCGCTAATATCCGTGAGTTCGGATTGAAAATGGAACCATTTTCAAATGATTTCATTCATGGCGCCCTTGATACCAAACTGAACTTCACTATCTTCGACAAGGTTGACCGACGTTTGCGTATTCAGGCCGATCTGACACAAGCTAAAATATCGATACCTGCATTAGGTTGGACCAAGGCCAAAGGTGCAAAGGGACAGGCCAATTTCACCATAAACTTTGCTAAAGACTTGGTTATTGGTGTGCGAAAATTCTCGGTGGGTGCTGGCGATCTATCGGTTGTGGGTGCTGCAAAGTATGCGTTGGATGGGAGCGGGCTCGAGCGCATTGATTTTAAAAAAGTCGCGTATGGCCGAACGAACATGTCGGGCTCCTTAATCCCCCGCTCAGATGGAACCTGGGAAGCAGGTTTCCAGGGCGACAGCTTTGACTTCTCGCCCCAATGGAAAGACGTGCTTTCTCAGCTCTCCAGCGGTGATGAGTCCGGCGAGACTTTTTTGGATCGACTGACCCTGGCGGTCGAGCTTAAAAAGGTCTGGTTAGAGGATCACATGGCCCTATATGACGTTTCCGGGACCTTTGCACGCGAAGGTGAAATTTGGCGCACGGTGCTCTTGAAAAGTCGCATTTCGAATAATGCGGATCTCGAGCTGGCCATTCGTCCCGGACCTGATGGTAATCGACGTTTGATGATGAGCTCAAACAATGCCGGGAAGGTTCTAAAATTTTTCGACTACTATGAGAATATGCTCGGCGGTGAGTTATCGGTTACTGGCACCTTCGATGATAGGACCCCGGGACAGCCGCTGAAGGGGAGAATTGCGGTGCGCGATTACCGTGTAGTCAATGCGCCCGTATTAGCGCGCTTACTGAGTATAATGGCGCTCACAGGTATTTTGGACGCTCTTGAGGGTGATGGTTTGGCTTTCAGTGACTTGTCCGCACCTTTTGTGCTTCGGCAGGGCACCTTTGAGTTCGAGGAAGCCCGAGCCAGTGGCACGGCTCTGGGTTTTACGGCCAACGGCAAGATTTTTCGACACGCTGACGTCGTGGACCTGGAGGGTACGGTGATCCCTGCCTATGCCTTGAATTCAGCCTTTGGACGCATCCCTTTGTTAGGTGATTTGTTCACTGGCGGTGAGGAAGGCGGCGGTATCTTTGCTGCGGCCTACACTATGACCGGCCCAATCGAAGAGCCAGTGGTTTCCGTTAACCCACTGTCCGCATTAGCACCTGGCTTTCTCCGCAACGTCTTTGGCATTATAGGCAAGACGAATAGTGAACGATCCGTTCTTCAAGAGGAAACTGAGCAGCAAGAGCTCCAATAAGAACCCCGGTCTAGCGACACTCGCCGGCGCCGTTCTCCAGTAAGATATATCCCAATTCGTGTCGGCGGTCTCGGTAAGGTAAAAGGCTGCTGGTGAGCCGGCGCCATGGAGTACTCTGCGGTAACCCGAGCTTTAAAGGGCTTTCATTGCCGGTTCGAATTGTTGCGGTATTTGGCTCCGGAACTCCGACGAGGGGCCAAATCAAGAGACATTGTGCCGGCGGGGGTTTAAGTGGGGCGATCACATTTGGATGTTTGGCACTAACTACTCGCGAGTCGGGAAACCTGACCTTCAAGTTGCCGGCTAAAGGGTCGTATTGAAAGTAGGCGAAAATTGTTCCGCCCTTGAATCCGGTTTCGCGAAGTTGTCGCGCAAAGTCATCGTAGGGAATGTGATCCTCGCAGTGATGACAAACCAAAGGTTCGATGAAAAACTTTCCGATGAGAGACCCGATCAGCACAACGCTGGCGGTTGAGATAACTGCAGCGTACCTCTGGATTTGATTGGTTTGGAAGGCCAGCCCATAGCGGAAAAAAAAGATTGGCACCAAGGGAACAAGAATGAACATATAGTGCGATCGAGGGCGATCCGACTGGACGATGATTATGGTTATCACCGCAAGAGCGACAAGCACGGCGTACAGACGGGAGAATAGCCGAATACGCTCCGCGGCGGACTCGTCCAAGGCAGGTGGATCTCTAAGAGCAGGCCAAAAAATAACGGCGATGAAAAACCACAAGGGCAAAAGGAACCCGATAACTCCAATCAGTAGACGAAATATGCTGTTGCCCGTGCGACTAAGGTTCTCCAATAAACTAAGATTGCCCTCGCCGCGCACTAGGTGATTGTCCGGCACGTGGGCCATTAGCCACTGGCCCTGCGGGATTACGAATAGAAGACTGATGGCAAAGCCAACGAATAACCAGGGCGAAATTATGCGAACGCGGAGTGACGGTATGCTCAGAGCGGCTAAAATCAGCGCGATCGCGAATAGAAGAAAAATGTATTTCGCCAATAATCCGAGACCCAACGTAAACCCCAGCGCGGTTAGGAGCGGACGAGATGGCGCTTCCCAAATGCGCAGCGTCAAATAAAGGGCGAGTAGATAAAACGCTGTAACTGCGGCCGTGTGCGTAAAACCGTGAATGACCTTCCAGCCAAGATAAAAAATGATCAGAAGCGATCCCGTCGCCAAAGCGGCTAGCCGCCGATCGCGACAAAGTTGATCGGTAATGAGATATGTAAGAAGGAATATGCAGCCCAATACCAATCCGCGTAGCACAACGATGGACGCAACCGTTGGTCCCAGACCGACCTGAACGGCGATCAGCAGCCAAGTCACCAAAGGAGGATTTCTGATCTGGTAACCCCAACTAAAGGCCTGAGCGAAGACTAGTTGTTCGCCGTCGTCACCGCCAATCCC